>JAEYSM010000087.1 GCA_023434665.1 Bacteroidota bacterium
ATAAGCTATGGCAAGCCCGATGGAACTCTTTGGTTTTACAGCGATGATCTTCTCATCCATCCAACTCTTGAACTCTTCGAGTATAGGTAATGATTTCTCAAGCCTTAGATTTTTTATTTGTTCAAAATCAAGTTGAGTTTCAACAGCATGCCGTTCAATATCGTATAACCGGCCAATTAGCTTCATTGCATGATCATACAGGTGATTTGTTATCAAGCCACATAAGCCATCAAAGCTTTTACGCATATCAGCCGGTTCCCTGTATAAGTAATAACGGGCTGCTCCTAATGAAAACATGAGAAATTATAATTCAATTAGTGACTTGATTAACCCGATGGAGGTCACTGAGGGTAGGCTTATTTCAACTCCGCTGGGATATCTGATGTTGATGTTTTGTATTGCTGGATTGGTTAACTCGATGAATGGTGCCCCTTTTGCCTGGCATCCTTCACTTTTTTGAAGCCAGTATCTGAACTTTAAAATATGGATACCCTTTGATTTGGCAAAGGCGGCCTGGCTTGTGCCACTGTTTTTCCACTGTTTCACCAATTGAAGCATGTATTCTTTGTTTTCTGTACGTGACATTGCTTTTTTTGGGCAAATATCATTAGCTTTGTTCAGCCTTGAAAGATGCAGTTTGCCGAATGCTTACAAATATTTTAGTATATTGCACTCAAATTTCAACTCGCGAATCTCGTAATCCTCGTTGATGGACCATTGTATAGGTCTGTTTTGGCAATGTGCAAATTTTGCTTATTCATAGGAAAATTTCTGATATGACAATTGATTATAGCAAACAGAAGGACAAAAAAATAGCAGTGGTTGAGAAAACAAAAATAATGCAAGTTGACATTGTGTTTGTTATATATTTTGAATGTGATGAACATTTAATATATATTTTTCATACTAATGGAGAACAACCTTACCATTGCACAAATACAATAAAAAAACTTGAAGCAGAATTGAAAGGTATTGGTTTTGTTAGAATTTGCCGTAAGAGGTTAGTAAATATGCGGTATGTACAACTTTGTTGTTCGGAAAAGCGTCAACTGCATTTTTATAATGGACATATCCTAACTGTTTCAAGGAGAAAGTGGCATAACGTAATTGGGTATTTTAGAATATAATTATTGATAAGTTAAAACTACCATTTATGCGCTCATAACTACCATTTATGAAATAAGGTAACCACTTTGTAAGAATGCTAGTTTTGTTCATTATATTAGTATTGTTTTTACAAATGGCCATAGCTAAGAACAAATTAAAAGGGTAACACCAATACTTCTGTAACAGGTACAAAATCTTTGCTCATTATTTACAAAACCTTTCAATCATGAAAAAAAATCTTTTACTGCTCATCATTATGTTATCATTGTTGAGCAATCTTAAAGCACAAACTTTTCAAGCAGGTAATTATAAAATCTTGCTTGAAAATTCCAGGTACTATGATATAACTGGTGCTCAAAAAGTTGAGTTTAACACGGATAAAATTTTAATTAAACTAAAAGATGAACTAACTACCGTGGAAAGAGCCGCTTTTGCAACAAGTAATTCACTAACTCTGTTATCTACAACCAGACTTGGTATATCAGTTTATCAAAAGAATAGTGGAACTAACATTATTACTTTAATAGGTAATCTAAGTACTGATAGTAATATTGATTATTTTGATCTTAACTATTTATTTGACTTCAATACAACTACTCCTTACACGAATGATAGTTATGATAGAGTCTGGACGGAATTATTCGTAGATCCTGATTTTCTGGCTCCATACGAGAGGATTAATCTATTTTCTGCATGGAATACAACCAAAGGGAATTCAGATGTAATTATTGGAAATCTTGATAATGGTATTTTCCTTAACCATGAAGATTTAGGGGCTGGACCTGATACCTATACCAATATCTGGACAAATAAATTTGAGGTTCCAAATAATGGTATTGATGATGACAATAATGGATATATTGATGATTACTATGGGTGGGATTTTGGATATAATGATAATGATGTCTCTCATAACAATCCTACTGGGTTTTTTCATGGAACTACTTCAGCTGGAATTATGGCTGCTAAGACAAATAACCTAATAGGTGGATTTGGTATCGCAGGTGGTTGGAATGGAAGTGGGGTTAAAATAATGAATGTTAAGACATCAAATAGTCAGGATAGGCCTGAAGCTGCAACTTTACCAGCAGCAATTGAGTATGCATGTGAAAATGGAGCAAGGGTAATTAATATGCCGTTTAGTGTTGGTGCTAACTTAACAACCATTCAGAACACTATTGAATATTATTATAACTATTATAATGTAATATTCTTAGCATCAGCTGGTAATATTACGGGCAGTTGGAATAATCCCGGAGTATTTTTTCCTGCAAATATTGAATGTGTTATAGCCGTAAGTGGAAGCCAATATATAAATGGTAATGAAAGAATTTGGAAAGGACAAGGCCAGGAACCCGGGTGTTCAGTTCCAAAATGGATGACTGCATATGGACCAGAAGTAGATATCAGTGCTCCGGTTAATCCTTCTATCCAGTTGACTGTTGAAGGTAATAACAGTAATCCTGTAGCAGGATACCGGTTTCTACATTCAACCGCACCATGTTATTCGGGTACATCATGGTCAGTTGCCATGGCAAGTGGTGTTGTGGCACTTATGTTATCTGTTGATCCATGTTTAAGTGCAGATGAAATTATCGAAATACTTCATAGCACTGCAGATAAAGTAGGTGGATATAATTATAATTGGGATGCTAACAATCCAGGTCATTCGAAAGAATTTGGATACGGTCGATTAAATGCTGCAACAGCAGTCGCAGCCTGTTTACACGATATAATACCACCAATTAATACATCAATTACTTGGAATACTGAGAAAACTATCGGCAGTGATATTCTAATTGAAAATGGTGGAGAACTTAATATTATGACTGGTTCTTTTATTAGGATGAACCCATATAGTAAGATCATAGTTAAGCCCGGTGGAAGATTAATTATTGATGGTGGTACTATTACCACAGCGTGTAATAAAATGTGGGAGGGCATTGAAGTCTGGGGCAACAGTTCTCAGCATCAGTTCGCGTATGGTAATAATCAATATTACCAGGGGTATGTGAACCTCAATGATGCAACTATAAGCAATGCACGGAATGCAGTAAGTTTATGGAAACCGGGGGATTATTCTAAAACAGGAGGAATAGTCAAAGCCACGAATTCACGCTTTATCAATAACCGTGAATCCATTCGCGCCCTGTCCTACAGGAATTTCCATCCCGTTAACGGCAGCGAGATGGATTATGTTGCAATCATAAAAAACTGTGTTTTTGAAGTTAACGATGACTACTTTGGGGACTATGAATTTTTTAAGCATGTTGACCTGGCCAATGTCAGAGGTCCTCAATTTTTAGGTTGCGACTTCAGTCTTTCTTCGGGAGCTCCGAATGTTAACAGTTATAATCATGCAATAGCAGCTTACAATGCAGGATTCACAGTAAATGCTTTTTGCACGAGTTCAACAGTACCCTGTACAGAGTATGACAGGTGTAAGTTTGCAGGTTTCAGATATGCTATCAGTGCTAACCCGGTAGGTAGAACATCCAGGTCCTTTTTTGTAAACAAGGCAGAATTTGAGAATAATATCTTTGGTATTCAGGTAAATGGGATCGACAATTTCATTGTTGTCAACAGCAACTTTAAAGTTGGAAGTGCCACGCAACCTTTCTGCTCATTTGGAATATACATGGAAGAAAGCAATGGTTTTGCCATTGAAGAGAATGAATTCAGTAAAACCACAGGTACTTTAAGCACAAATACCACCGGTATTTATACTAAGAGCACCTATGGGGAGGATGAAATCTATAAGAATAGATTCAGTAACTTAACCAGTGGAAATTATTGCGAAGGGTTTAATTACTTTAAAGAATACTGGACAGGATTGGAGTTTTTATGTAATCAAAACACTGGGAACTTTGCTGACTTTTATGTGAAATACGACACCTTGACTAAAGGTGATGCCATACAAGCTCATCAGGGTAATACGTTACTTCCAGCAGCGAACACTTTCTCACCTAATGCTATCTGGCATTTCTTCAATGGAGGTGACAATCTGGTGGGATATTACTATAGAAACGCGGGATTTGAATATCCCACGAGGATATATCATGTAACCAGGGAATTAGTTGTTACTCCACCTGTCAACTTGTGTCTTTCTAATTATGGAATAGATAATCCGAAAGAAAAGATAATCTTGAATGACCAGGAGAGAATAGAAGAAGAGTACCGCTTTGCAACAGCCGCTATAGACTACGCGAATGTTAAAAACCTTTATGACAGGCTAACAGACGGAGGCAGCACGGGAAATACCATGTACAAGGTAAATTCGGCTACATCTTCAAACATGCTTGCTGTTAAAAACGACCTGCTGGCTTCATCCCCTCATTTGTCGGAAGAAGTTCTGAAACTTTTGGCAGAGAGGACAGACGTGTTTCCTGATATTGCTGTTTTCGATGTTTTAGCGGCGAACCCTGATGAATTGAAGAAAACAGAACTTATCAGGTTCCTGGAAGAAAAAGATAATCCATTACCCGGATACATGATAGACATATTAAGACAGGTGGCAGAAGGCTCAAGTTACAAAACCTTATTGCAATTGGAAATGAATAAATTCAGTCGACTTAGGACTAATTCGGCAAACGCGATAATAAGGTCGATACTAAACAGCGAGTGTATTGATTACACCGACCTGAGGAACTGGCTTGAGAATCTCGGTGGCATTGAAGCCGATAAGCAAATAATAAGCTCTTACATGGATGAACTGAATTATACGGCAGCCTCCAATTTGGCTCTGACACTCGCCACAAAATACAATTTACAGGGAGAAGAATTGGCTGATATCAATGCATTTAATGAATGTCTTAATTTATGGATTGCTGTGAAGACTTCAGACCGGCA
>JAEYSM010000028.1 GCA_023434665.1 Bacteroidota bacterium
GTTTAAGTCTTAACACCAAATCGATCAATCAATTACCTAAATAATTTAACATTAATGTTTCACTTAATTAATCAAAAATGAAAACAACTTTACTTTTAACCGCAGCTCTGAGTATAAGCTTCTCAGTGATGGCGCAGAAAAGTCCGGTAAAGGTCAAAGCTAATTTACCTACGGTTTCAATGCAGACTCAAAAAATTGACGAAGTAGATTTGAATGTTACCCCAACTCAATTAAATTTTGTAAAACCTGAGGCCAGAGGGACTGAAGACATTTCAATTATCACATTAGGTACTTCATTCAACACTTATGGCCTTTATAATGGTGGCCGTACCGCTGTTTGGGCTGATCCAAATATTAATTCTGTTGCTTTCTTCCATAGAATGGCTGCTACTCCGGGGTCAGGCTTTATTGCTGTTGACTATTCAGTTGACGGTGGAGATACCTGGACAGTAGACCAACAAATTTTTAATCCTAATGCAGGAGGTACAGCTGCCGCCCGTTATCCTCAAGGTGTCATTTATAACCCTCAAGGTAACACTAACTCCGCCAATGCTTATATGTCAGGTTTATGGCCGACACTCGACGGTAGTAACGTAGCTGCAAGCTGGGGTGGATATGGTGCAGCCACCGTAAAAATGGATGGAACCGGATTATCTCAAATCGGCTGGCCTTCAGATCCTCCAATCAGACATAATGTTCCTGATGCAATGACTATTAATCCTGTTTCAGGCGATATTTTCGTAGTTGAAGGCTCACTTATTGAGGGCTTAGCAACTAATTATACAGACACTCTTGTGATCACACGTGGTGTATTTAATGCAGCACAGGGAACGTACGAGTATGAGCAGGATGCTTTCTGGGCTCCTATGGTACACGTTGCCGATGCAGGCTCAATAGCTGATACCAGAATAGCTTTTGCACCTGATGGTCAGATTGGTTATATCTCAATATTAGGTGATAATGAAGGTGATGAATTCATGACTGGACTTGGATACTATCCCATAATTTATAAAACTACTGATGGCGGTTTAACCTGGAGTGAAGAGCCAATCGTTGTTCCTCTTGGTGGACCTGAAGGTTTAGATGGCATTGTATATGGTCTTCTTACAGATGAGCAGATTGCAGAAGTATTTGTAGAACCACTGCCAGCAAGAGATGAAATTGGATATACTACTGCATTTACTCATGACCTAGCAGTTGATGCTAATGGTAACCCTGTAATATCAGTCGTTATTGGAATTCACCCTGGAACTGCCTATTCAATTGGATCTTCATCCAGATTATTTGCATCTTATAACATTTTCTCAACTGACCAGGGACAAACATGGCATGCACAGAAATTAGGTGATAATTTGATTACCTTCCGCGGCACCTGGGGTGCAGGCGATGATGCTATCAATGAAGATAATCGTTCACAAGTTACAACAACTTTTGATGGCACTAAGATGTTCTTCTCATGGCTTGATACAGATTTTGAAGGTCTTGAAGACAATACTCAACCTGACATTTTTTGTGTTGGTTGGGATGTAGCAAGCAATATGTATACAGAAGTTGTTAATGTTACTTATTTCTCAGATGCATGGTTAGCTGCCTTTATGGGAACCGCTTCTTATTATGCATTTGAACCTGCTGCCGGTAGTTATGAAATTCCTTTTGTTTATCAGGATATGAATCCTAATGATCCCACTGCTCCGGTAACTTATAAATACATCAAGGATTTTATTTTCACAGATGCTGATTTCACTATCACAGATGCCCAAAATATTATAGCTGAAGCAGCTTCAGTATCTCAGAACTTCCCAAATCCTTTCAATGGAACTTCTCAGGTAGAAGTTAAGTTAGAAAAGGATTCAAATGTTGGTCTCGAAGTATTTAATATGGTAGGTCAGAAAGTTTATGAACTTCCCGTAGTTGCTAAAAGCGCAGGTACTCATAAATTGACTATCGATGCCAAGAACTTAAACGCCGGTATCTATACTTACTCAGTTAAAATTAATGACAGCCGTGTAACCCGCAAGATGATTGTTAAATAGCAATCTAGTGAATACTGAAAGGGAGGCGTTTAAAATACACCTCCCTTTTTTTATGACATGATTGCATTTGAAATCAGATTACTATTTAAATACCATCCACAAGGTTTCTTCATTTATTCTCTTATTAGAATCTCCTTAGTATCTCGCGGAATTTCAGTTGCCCGTTGTGATTCACCCGGTGAATTAAATAAATACCTGTAAGTTATATGACGTTTGGCAAAGTAACCACCCACAGATTCGTGTAACTGCCTCATTTTAGGATTGAAATCACCTACCCACGAGAGTTCTATTTCTTTGTACTCAGGTCTTTTCTGCATCACTTTATCCATGTGCCAAAAAATAGCTGATTCTATCCCTGATTTCTGATACTTGGGCCTGATTCCCATTACGGTTATTCTGGCTCTGGTGAACTTTTTCCGTGACCTTATATAGAGAAATTTAATTTTCCCTAAGAGACCAATTTTTCCATTAAAATGTTTTAGTATTTCGTTTGCATCAGGAACCATAATAAGGAAAGCAATAGGTTCGTCTTCGTTGTAGGCAAACCAGATAAACTCTTCTTCACTTATTGGCTTTAACTCCCCAAGTTGCTCCCTTAATACATCTTTATTTATGGGAGTAAAATTCTCGTGAAATTGCCATGCATCATCATAAACAATCTTGAAGTCGTTTATGAATTTCTCGCGCTCATTCCAGCTAAAATGTTTAAACGAATATCCCTTTTTATTTCGTACCCAATCAGCAATCTTCCAAAATCTCTCAGGAAATTGTTTTGTGAGATCCAAATGATTGGTAACCTGTTCGAAATATGGTCTGAATCCATAGTCCTCAAAGAAGTCTTTATAGTATGGAAAATTGTAATTCATACCAAAGCTCGGTGGCATAAAACCTTCGACCAATAAACCCCAAAAATTATCATTCTCTCCAAAATTGATAGGTCCATCCATAGCCTGCATTCCCCGGGAAATAAGCCATTCGCGACAAGTATTAAAAATAAAGAAAGCTGTTTCTTTATTATTTATGCACTCAAAGAACCCCATGCCACCTGTTGGTTGCTGAAAATTATAAGCCTTCTTTTTATTAATGAACGCAGCGGAACGACCAACAACCATATTTTCCTCATTCATAAAAATCCATCTGGTTGCTTCACCATGTGTAAAAAATGCATTTTGTTTTGGATTAAACACCGCCTCAATTGAAGAGTCGAGCGGACAAATCCAATGAGGGTCATCCTTATACAAACGCTTGGGAAAGTCCAAAAATAACTTTATGGTTCTTTTATCATGAACCTCTATGAATTGCATGTGATTGTATTTTTTAAATTGAAGTTCAAATATAGAGAAAGATTCGGGATGACTAAAAGATTTTCTGGATAATTGCGTTACTAAAGATGTACGGTCAAAGCTTGTGGACAGTGGTGTACAAAATTGTATTTTTGCAAAAAAAATAAACAAGATTGAAGAAATTATATCTCCTGGTGCTCCGTTCTTATATTGGCCCATTGGTTCTTACATTCTTTATAGCCCTTTTTATCCTGGTAATGCAGTTCCTTTGGAAATACATTGATGATCTGGTTGGTAAAGGATTAGAATGGCATGTTGTGGCTCAGCTGTTATTTTATGCGTCAACCACATTTGTACCTTTAGCATTGCCTCTTGCAATCCTTCTGTCATCGTTAATGACTTTTGGAAACTTTGGTGAAAGGTATGAACTTGTTGCAATGAAATCTGCAGGCATTTCACTCAGCACCATCATGCGACCGCTGATAGTTCTTTCGGTATTAATTAGTATAGGAGCTTTCTTTTTTTCAAACAATATTTTACCTGTATCCAATCTGAAGTTTAAATCTATCTTATATGATGTGCGGCAACAAAAGCTTGCTTTAAATATACGGGAAGGGATTTTTTATAATGACATCGACGGGTATGTGATGAGAATAGGGAAAAAAGAAAGTGATGGTATTACCATACGTGATGTCATTATTTATGATCATACCAATAAGTCGGGAAGTAACAATGTTACCAGAGCAGAATGGGGTAAAATGATACAAAGCGATGATGGCAGTCTGCTTGAGCTTACTCTCTTTAATGGTTATAATTATGATGAAAAGATTGACCGAAGGAATGAGCAAAAAAGACCTTTTCAGAGAACATACTTCGCCGAGCAATACAGGAAATTCGATCTCTCGGATTTTAAAATGATGAGGACAAACGAGGATTTGTTCAAAAATCATTATCAGATGTTGAACCTTGAACAACTGGAACACTCAACCGATTCCTTGATGCAGCAAATTAAAGGCAGAAAAGAAAGCTTTAATCGTTCATCCATGTTAAACTTCCCTTCTATTATTCATGCCGATACTACAAAAAATGATTCTGTTATTCTTGTAAATGAAAGACTGTTTGTATTGAATGGTTTGAAGAAGCATGAAAAGATACAGGCTGTTGACAAAGCCTTGAATAATGCGAGGAACACACTCCAGAATGTTGACTACGAAAAGAATGATCATAATGAACGAATGGTCCTGGTTAAGAAACATCAGGTTGAGTGGCACTTAAAATTTACGCTTTCTTTTGCTTGTCTGGTTCTTTTCTTTATTGGTGCACCTTTTGGTGCGATCATAAGAAAAGGAGGACTTGGATTACCACTTGTTATATCAGTCGTCTTTTTCGTCATTTATCATGTTATTTCAATGACTGGTAAGAAATCAGTAATTGCCGGTACTATGGATCCCATTTTCGGGATGTGGCTGTCTTCACTGGTTTTATTACCACTCGGTATTCTTTTTACCTTTAAAGCAACAAACGATTCTCCACTTCTTGATGTAGATTCATGGACTATACGAATTAAAAAAATATTTGAAAAGTTCAGAAAAGATTGAGCTATGAATATCCTTGTTATTTGCAATAAATCGCCCTGGCCACCCAAAGAAGGAGGCCCTATAGCGATGAATGCAATGGTTGAGGGTTTATTGGACGCGGGGCATAAAGTTAAAGTACTGGCTATCAATAGCAACAAGTATGCAGTAGATATTGCTTCTATTCCGGAAGATTACAGAAGAAGAACTGAAATTGAACTGGTTTATATTGATCTTAGCATCAAAATTGCTGATGCATTCAGAAATTTGTTCTCGTCAGGGTCATATCATGTTAAGAGGTTTATAAGCAATAATTTTGAGATTGCTCTACGTCGCATACTTGAAAACGACAGGTATGAAATTGTACAACTGGAAACACTTTTTGTCACTCCTTATATTCCGGTTATTAGAGAACTATCAGAAGCAAAGGTAATTCTAAGAGCTCATAACATTGAACATCTGATTTGGGAAAGGTTGATGACTAATGAAAAGAATCCCATTAAAAAGTGGTATTTACGTCATTTAACCGTTACCCTTAAAGAATTCGAGACTGGAGTTTTGAAAGATTTGGATGGTATAGTCCCAATCACTGAAAAGGATGCACAATTTTTCAGAAAAAAAACAAGTTCCGAAAAGATAATTGCAATCCCTTTCGGTATAAAACCCTTATCTAATCTTTCACTTAATGAAAATGCAAAATCAGGTATTACAATCAGTAGTGGGGAAAGGGCTATTGGAGAATCCAGTACTATTTTTCATTTAGGTTCCATGAATTGGCTGCCTAATCTCGAAGGCATGAAATGGTTCCTTGAAAAAGTCTGGCCCATTTTATTACAAAAGAGAAGTGATATTATTTTTAGAATTGCCGGCAGGGAAATGCCGGAATGGATCAAAAACACTGGCTTGTCGAATGTAATAGTCGATGGTGAAGTTCCCGATGCTTATAAGTACATGCAGCATAACCGGATAATGGTAGTCCCACTATTCTCTGGTAGTGGTATCAGGATTAAAATAATTGAAGGTATGATGGCCGGTTGTGCTATAATTACGACTACATTAGGAGCTGAAGGTATTAATTATGAGAACAAAAAACACCTGATTATTGCCGACAACAGCCTGGAATTCATCCAGTCCATAATTGAACTGGTCGATAATCCTCAAAAAGTGAACTATCTGGGAAATAATGCCAGAGAATTTATTCAAAAGAGTCACAATAATAATATATTGATTAAGAAGCTCGAAAGTTTTTACGAATCAGTACTGAGTTAATCAAAATCCATATCTTTGTACCGAAGGGTGCCCCAGAAAAAACAACACCTTTTGCAGTTGAATGAAGCTTCTAGTTGTTTTACCAAGATTTCCCTACCCAACTGAAAAAGGGGACAAACTCAGAGCATTCAACCAGATAAAAGTGCTTTCGCGGTTTCATGACATTACTCTTTTTACTCTTACTGATGTGAAGATAAAAGAGTCAGATGAGGAAAAATTACAACCTTTTTGCTCTTCCATAACCACTTACCGTTTAAGGCCGTTATCAATTGGATGGAATTTGTTAAGGGCTCTTTTTAATGGTTGGCCATTTCAAGCAGGGTATTACTATAATAGCAGAGCACAAAAGCAATTAAATGATCTGATCAACAAAGTTAAACCTGATCACATTTATTGCCAGTTGTTACGCACCGCAGCTTATGCATTCAATACTGATATTCCCAAAACTCTCGATTATCAGGATGTTTTTTCCAAAGGTGTTGAGAGAAGAATTCCCAAAACAAAACCATTTCTAAGATCAGTTTTCAGGACTGAATTTCATAGATTACTTAAATACGAAAATAAGATTTTCGAAATTTTTGATATCAAGACCATCATCTCCAAACCTGACAGAGATTGTATACCTCACAAAGACCGGGCAGACATACATATTGTACCAAATGGGGTTGACCAGGAATACTTCAAACCATACAGGACAAAGAAGATAACAGAATTGTTGTTCACCGGAAACATGGGATACCCTCCTAACATTGATTGTGCCGAATATTTGGTAAATAAAGTTTTGCCCATTGTTCATAAGAAATATCCTGATGTTCGATTGACAATAGCAGGTGCTTCGCCACATTCAAGAGTAAGGGCACTTGCTTCTGAAAAGGTTATAGTGACCGGTTGGGTTGACGACATAAGAGAGTATTATGCCGGCGCTAAAATATTTTTAGCTCCGATGCAAATGGGAACAGGCTTGCAAAATAAGCTACTTGAAGCTATGGCTATGAAGCTGCCTTGCATTACTTCAAGTCTTTGTAATTCAGCACTTATGGCTGAGGAAGAAAAGGAAATCCTGATTGGAAATTCAGCACAAGAAGTGGCAAAGCAGGTAATCAGATTAATGTCAGATACATTATATGCCGACACGCTCGGCTCAAATGGTTATGAATTTATTCAAAATAATTATAGTTGGTCGGGAGCTACAGAACATCTTTCTGAAATAATGAGTGAAGTATCAAGGATAAAATTATAATTGAATGAGTTACATTTCAGTTTAAATTACATCAATAGTTAAAGCAAGAAATCTCGCATGCTTAATATAAGGTCCATTGGTATATTCTTAACTGTTCTGGTTCTTTTGCTATTTTCAGTTAATACTGAAGTGGCAGGAAAAGATAAGACCACACTTAAAATCCTTACAGAAAAAGCGGGAGAAATACTAAGAGAATCACCTGACGAAGCAATCTCTCTCTCTAAAGAAGTACTTGAGGCCACATCCGATAATAAAAACAAGAACTACAGAGCTGTTGCCCTGAAATACCTTGGGCTTGCCCATTATTACAAGCAGAACTTTAAACAGGCACGAGAGTATAATCACCAGGCCCTGGCATTATATAAGGAGCTCAAAGATACCGAAGGTATTGCTTCAATACAGAACAATCTGGGTATAATTGCTGAAAGAGAAGGCGATTATTCAATGGCTATTAAGAAATATACTGAAGCAGCAGCTTTGTTCGATCAGTTAGATGATGGCAAAAAAAAGAAAACAATTGCATTGTCGAATATTGGTGGGGTTTACTACACAATTGGCAGATTCGATTTAGCCCTCGAATTTTTAACACAGGCTCTTAATAATAGTATTAATTTAAAAGATACTTCCGGTATTGCTCCGGCTTATAATAACATAGGCAATATTTACCTCAGTCTCCAGGATTACAACACTGCAATCAGCTTCTATAAGAAAGCCGAAGTCATTCATTTAAAATATAACGAGCAACCACAGTTATCAACGGTTTATAATAATATTGGGGAATCGTACCTGAAACTGAACAAGATAAAAGAAGCCCTCAAATACAATCAACTCTCACTCGAAATTGCCAGAAAAATAAATGACACCGAAGGGATTATTGCAAGTCATGTGAATCTCAGCGAAATATTCATCGAAATTGATGAATTTGATCAGGCTATGTCACATATTAAGGAGGCAATGCGTTTATCCACTAAAATTTCTGACAGGATAATACAAGCTCAAATTGAGATCGCTGCCGGCAACCTTTATACCAGGATGGGAAAATATGATGAAGCAATTGTCTCATTTCGAAAGGCACTTGAATATACCAATAAGACAGGTTTCGAATTAATGGTGAGTGATATTTATTCAGGGCTTTCTAACTCATACAGTAAAAAAGGAAACCACGAAAGAGCACTTGAGTATATTCAGAAAAAGCTGGTTTTAGCTGATACTCTCAAGTATCGTGAAAACATTAATCGCCTGAATATGCTCAGGGTAAGTTTTGAACTTGAGCAAACGGAGAGAGACAACCAACTCCTCAGGCAACAAAATATATATTCCGAACTCGCTCTGAAACGGCAGCAAACCATAAGAAACCTGTTTATTGTAATTACTGCTATCGTGTTGGTCTCGCTGGCCTTCTTATTCTTGCTTTATTATTCAAAGAAAAAGAAAAATGAACTCTTGGCTCTAAGAAACGAGCAAATTTTAAGGCAAAAAGAAGAACTTGATAAATTATATGTCGAGCAATACAAGCTTAATGAAATAAAAACCAAGTTCTTTAGTATTGTTGCGCATGACCTTAAATCGCCATTCCAGTCATTATTGGGTTTCTCCGAATTACTAAGCAAAGAATATGAGCATTTTAATGATGAGCAGAGATTAGATGCCCTTGAGAATATGTACAAGGTTACTTCTGATACCTATAAACTGATTGAAAATCTTTTAGAATGGGGAAGAATTCAAACAGGAAATGCAACTGTTAAGCCGAAATACTTAAATATTAAGGACCTTGTAAATTCTATAGTTCCTATTTTTGAAATGTCACTCAAAAATAAAAATCTAAGTTTATCCATTGATATCCCTCCCGTCCTGATGGCACATGCTGATGACAATATGATGAGTGCTGTGCTTAGAAATTTAATATCGAATGCCATAAAATTTTCTCATCCCGAAACAAGCATCAGGATATCAGCTAATCAAACAGATGACTCTACCCGAATATCTATAACTGACAGTGGAATCGGGATATCGTCGGAGGTTATTGATAAACTTTTCACATTTGATCCAAAAATCAGGCGTCAGGGAACAAGAGGTGAATCAGGAACCGGAATGGGCTTGGGTTTGTGCATGGAGTTTATGCAACTAAACCATGGAATGATTAAAGTGAACAGTGCACCAGGAAAAGGAAGTACATTTACCATGATTATGCAACCGGGAATAAAAACAATTAATCCCAAGGTGGTCACCGCTTAATCCTTCAATCCTGCCTCTCATTATCACATTGGTTTTTTGCGTAAGTTTGCCAAAATCTTTCAACTATGTCCGAAGATAATAAAATCATATTTTCGATGGTTGGGGTGAGCAAAGTAATTCCACCTAACCGTCAGATAATCAAAAATATATACCTTTCTTTCTATTACGGGGCTAAAATAGGAATCATCGGCCTGAATGGTTCGGGTAAGTCAACACTCCTCAAGATCATCGCAGGAATGGACAAGTCATACACAGGTGAAGTTGTGTACTCACCAGGTTATACTGTCGGTATTCAGGAGCAAGAGCCACATCTTGATAGTACTAAAACGGTGAGAGAGGTTGTTGAAGAAGGTGCTGCTGAAGTTGTGAAATTGTTAAAAGACTTCGAATTAGTTAATAATAGATTTTCGGAACCTCTTTCTGATGATGAAATGAACTTACTCATTGAAGAACAAGGTCGACTTACCGAGTTAATAGACCAGCATAATGGCTGGGATCTTGATGCCAGGCTTGAAAGAGCTATGGATGCTCTCAGATGTCCTGATCCTGAAACCCCTGTGCTAAATCTTTCAGGAGGTGAAAGAAGAAGAGTTGCTTTATGCAGACTTTTATTGCAGGAACCCGACATATTGCTGCTTGATGAGCCTACAAATCACCTGGATGCCGAGAGTATTGACTGGCTGGAGCAACATCTAAAACAATATAAAGGGACCGTAATTGCCGTTACTCACGATAGGTACTTCCTTGATAATGTGGCAGGCTGGATATTGGAACTCGACAGAGGTGAAGGTATTCCCTGGAAAGGCAATTATTCCTCATGGCTTGAGCAAAAGTCAAATCGCCTTGCAATGGAAGAAAAAGCCGAAAGCAAAAGACGAAAAACTTTAGAAAGAGAACTCGAATGGGTGAGAATGTCTCCCAAAGCACGTCATGCCAAATCAAAAGCCCGTCTTTCTGCTTATGAGCGTTTGATGAGTGAAGATACTAAACAAAAAGAGGAAAAGCTCGAAATATTTATCCCCAATGGTCCGCGATTAGGAAACAAAGTTATTGAGGCGGTTAACATTTCAAAAGCTTATGGCGATAAACTACTTTTTGAAAATCTTAGTTTCAGTCTCCCGCCGGCAGGAATAGTAGGAATTATAGGACCAAACGGAGCCGGCAAAACCACATTATTCCGACTCATAATGGGTCTTGAGAATCCTGATACCGGTAGTTTTAACGTTGGAGAAACTGTAAAACTGGGATATATCGATCAGGCCCATTCTGTTGTTGATCCAGAAAAGACAGTTTGGGAAGTAATCTCTGAAGGAAATGAAAACATTCAACTAGGCGGAAAACTGTTCAATTCACGTGCTTACGTGGCCCGGTTCAACTTTAGTGGAGCTGATCAGGGGAAAAAGGCAGGTGTACTTTCAGGGGGTGAAAGAAACAGACTTCATCTGGCTTTAACATTAAGATCAGAAGCAAATGTTTTATTGCTCGATGAGCCGACCAATGATATTGATGTTAATACTCTCAGGGCACTCGAGGAAGGATTGGAAAACTTTGCCGGCTGCGCTGTTATTATATCTCACGATCGATGGTTCCTCGATAGAATTGCCACACATATATTAGCTTTCGAAGGCGATTCTCAGGTAGTATTTTTTGAAGGAGGATATAGCGATTATGAGGAAAATCGCAAAAAAAGAACCGGTAATGAAACCCCTCACAGAATAAAATACAAAAAGCTTCAATAACTCTCTGACAAATGACCGTTCAAAAACCATCGGTACCAAAAGGGACAAGAGATTTTTCTCCCTTAGAAATGAACCGACGAAACTACATCTTCAGAAATATTCGCGAAGTGTTTGAACTTCATGGCTACTCCCCGATTGAGACTCCGGCAATGGAAAACTTGTCAACCTTATTGGGAAAATATGGAGAAGAAGGCGATAAACTCTTATTCCGAATTCTGAATTCCGGAGATTTTCTCTCAGGTATTACCCCTCATGAATTACAAGAAGGTTATCAGAAGATCTCACCGAAGTTAAGTGAAAAAGGACTGAGGTATGATTTAACCGTTCCCTTTGCCCGTTACGTTGTTCAACATAGGAATGACATTACTTTCCCGTTTAAAAGATATCAACTTCAGCCGGTTTGGAGAGCCGATAGACCTCAAAAAGGAAGATACCGCGAATTTTATCAGTGCGATGCAGATGTAATAGGTTCTGATTCACTTCTGAATGAAGCTGAGTTATTGGCTATAGCCGACAATATTTTCAACAGGCTGAAAATTGAAGTTGTAATTAAAATAAACAACCGAAAAATTCTTACCGGAATAGCTGATTTGATAGGATTCCCTGAAAAAATCACCGATATTACCGTAGCCATTGATAAGCTCGACAAGATAGGTATTGAAAAAGTGAACGAAGAATTAGCCGATAAGGGTATTAGCCTTGAGGCAATTGAACAGTTGCAGCCAATTATTAACTTGTCAGGATCTACCCTCTTTAAATTGAATGAGATGAAGAAGGTTTTATCAGGCAATGAAATCGGGTTGAAAGGAATTGAAGAAATTGAACGGGTTATTAACCTTGCTTCAGAAATGAACCTGAAGAATGAACTGGAACTTGATCTTTCACTTGCACGCGGTCTTAATTACTATACAGGAGCTATCATTGAAGTAAAGGCAAAGAAATCACAAATAGGCAGTGTAAGCGGGGGTGGCCGGTATGATAATTTAACGGGTATTTTTGGTTTACCGGGTGTTTCAGGAGTTGGTATTTCTTTTGGAGCTGATCGTATATATGATGTGATGCTCGAAGGTGACCTCTTTCCTGCTTCAACTGAAGCATCCACCAAAGTGCTTATAATCAACTTCGGGCCAGCTGAAGAACCATTCTGTATTAATCTGGCTGAAACCTTAAGACACCAGGGAATAAACACCGAATACTATCCTGATGACAGCAAAGTAAAAAAACAATTTGCTTACGCCGACGCCAAACAAATCTCCTGGGTAATAATCGCAGGAGAAACAGAAAGAATGAATAATACTGTTCAGCTAAAAAATATGAAAACCGGCGAACAGGTAGAAATAAAACCATCCGAGATACAAGAACATATTGCCTAATTCTTAACAATCATCATGAAGAGCTTTTTTATTAGTCCTGAACCATTGACCCTTGACATTATAGATGAACTATTATCTGATTCCGAAATTAAACTTGAACTATCAGAAGAGGCTACAAACCGGATTCAACGTTGCCGCGATTACCTTGATGAAAAATTAAGGACAAGCAAGGATCCAATATATGGCATAACCACAGGATTTGGATCGCTTTGCAATATATCAATTTCCGAAGGAGAACTGTCAAAACTACAGGAGAACCTTGTAAAGTCGCATGCCTGTGGAACAGGTGAGGAAATTGATGCTGATATTGTGAGGATCATGTTGCTTTTAAAAATTCACGCACTGTCATCAGGAAATTCAGGTGTTCAGGTAGCAACCGTACAGCGCCTGATAGATTTTTATAATAATGATGTTTTACCCGTCATTTATTCACTAGGCTCTTTGGGAGCATCGGGTGATCTGGCACCCTTAGCCCACCTGAGCCTTCCCTTATTAGGAATGGGTGACATGAGGATGGCAGGCAAATTGGTACAGGCAAAAAAAGTCTTAAAAGAATTTGGTTGGCAGCCCATTAGTCTGCAAAGCAAAGAAGGACTGGCCTTGCTTAACGGAACACAATTTATGAGTGCTCATGCTGTTTATATTCTGCTAAAGGCTCATAAACTGAGCATGCTTGCTGATATAACAGGAGCTATATCACTTGAAGCATTCAATGGTAAAATTGATCCTTTCCTCGAACAGTTACATACAATAAGACCCCATAACGGGCAGATAGAGACAGCACAAAACTTCAGAAATCTACTTAAGGGCAGTAAGATAATTGAATTTGAAGGTAAAAAGGTACAGGATCCTTATTCTTTTCGCTGCATACCCCAGGTTCACGGCGCAGTAAAAGACACTATCCACTATGCAGAGTCGGTTATTATTACCGAAATAAATGCGGTTACCGATAATCCAACCATTTTCCCTGATGAGGATCTGGTACTTTCGGGTGGTAATTTCCATGGAGAGCCATTAGCTTTTGCTTTGGATTTTCTCTCCATTGCATTAGCAGAACTGGGAAGCATAGCTGAAAGAAGAATTTATAGATTAATTTCAGGGCAAAGGAATCTTCCCGAATTTCTGGTTGCTAAACCCGGATTGAATTCAGGCTTTATGATTCCTCAATACACTGCTGCAAGCATTGTAAGTCAGAACAAACAGCTCGCCACCCCTGCTTCTGTTGATTCGATTTCTTCATCAAATGAGCAGGAAGACCATGTGAGTATGGGTGCCAACAGCGCTACCAAAGCTTTTAAGATAGTTAAAAACCTCGAAAGGATAATAGGTATAGAACTTTTTACCGGTGCTCAGGCACTTGAATTCAGGGGTATCGATAATACATCGCCTTTTCTGAAAGCATTCCTTCAGGAATACCGGAGTATAGTTCCTTTTGTAAATGATGATTGTATAATGTACACTGAAATTGCAAATTCAATTGCCTTTGTACAGGATGTCCAATTTGATTTCCCGGAATAGAGTTTTGAGGTACACTTAATAAATCAGCAATTCAAATGTCAGATAAAGCACCTGATAACGTAAGAACTTATAATGGTTCACGCTCTAAAAGTTTATCAACGGCCTGTGTATTGTCATTTATGGGAAGTGGATTTTCGGCATTCGGTTTACTTATTATTTTTCTTCTTTATTATGACATCCCAAAACTGGCTGCTATTGACCCATCAATGATGGGTAACAAAGAATTAGTGGATTTTATAAATAGTGCCGGACGAGGTTTCTTTATCAGTATGAGCTTGTTGAACTTAGTTTCACTAACAGGAGCTATATTGATGTGGTTTTTAAGAAAGCCTGGATTTCATCTTTATACACTTTCGCAACTTTTGATGTTACTCCTACCCTTCTTTATGGTATCCGGATATTCGCTTCCCTTACCAAATGCTCTTCTCACAACAGCATTTATTTTCCTTTACAGTTCCAATCTGTCAATTATGAAATAAGGCTTTATAGGCTGCTTGCAAATTTACAGTTGAGAATCTATTATTGCTGTAGGATTTTTTTCAAAATGCGCTTGGCTATTTAAATTTTTTTTACATTAGCAAAGCATAAGCCATTATACGTAACTGTTAGGATATGAAAAGGCATAATTCATAATCCATTCATATACAAATGTTTAGAACTCATAAGTACAACAAAATAACTAGAAAATCTTTGTAAATTGGCATTTTAAAGACTTTTTTTTGATCTGAGGCGAAGCCACATGCATCCAAAAGCCCGGCAATATCGTCTTATTAAGAATGAATAAATCAGTTGAAACATAAAGATGGAGGTTTATGTGGAATAAAAAGTAATCACATTCAACTTAACAAATCTAATTTTAACAAAAAGTTAAACATTCAATCACCAAAAACACACACTATGAGAAAATTTGCATTGATGCTTGTACTTCTATTACTTGCAGGAGTACAGGTAGTTCTGGCCCAAACCACCATTACTGGAGTAGTTACCAGTGCTGATGACGGGCAGCCTATACCCGGTGCAGCAGTACAGGTTAAGGGCACCACAATTGGAGTCACAACAGACATTGACGGCCGTTATTCACTTAGAGTACCAGCTAACAGCCAAATTCTTGAATATCGCTTTGTTGGTATGACAACCAAAGAAGTAACCATTGGAACTCAAACAGTTATCAATGTTATACTTGAGACTGAAGCCATGGATATTGAAGGAGTAGTAGTCACAGCATTAGGGATTAGCCGTGAAGCGAAATCTCTCGGATATTCGGTTCAGGATGTAGGAGCTGAAGATTTGACCCGAACAGGCAACACTAGTTTACTTGGAGCTTTACAGGGAAAAGTTGCAGGTGTTGAAATCAAACCTTCAAGTGGTATGCCAGGGGCCTCTTCACAATTCAATATCAGGGGTGCCCGTTCTTTTACTGGAAACAATACACCTTTGTATGTTGTAGATGGAATGCCGATTTCTTCAACACCGGCTTATTCCACAGGAAATAGTGTTACAGGCTCTGACATCTCTAACAGAGCAATTGACATTAACCCTGCCGATATTGAAAGTATTGAAGTATTAAAAGGACAAGCAGCAGGTGCTTTGTATGGAATCCGCGCTTCAAATGGTGTGATAATAATCACTACAAAAAGCGGAAAAAATAACAAAGTCGGTCGTCCTGTAGTTACTTTGAGCCATACAAGCAGTTTTGATCAAGTCTCTAGAACACCTGATTACCAAACTACTTACGCTCAAGGTACCGGAGGTAATTATAACCCAACATCATCTATGTCATGGGGTCCGAAGATTAATGATTTACCTAATGACCCGATTCGTGGAGGAAATACTAATAATGCATTCACCGAAGAATGGGGATTACAGGAAGGTAAATTCTATGTCCCACAGTTGGCAGAGGGTGGACTTCATCCTTGGGTAACTCCTCAAGTATTTAACAATTGGGACGATTACTTCCAGACAGGTTATACTATGACCAACAATATCAGTATTTCACAGGCAAACACCGAAGGTAATTACTCAATTGGTTTCAGTAATACCGATCAATCGGGTGTTGCTCTTAATACTGGAATGACCCGTTACAATGTTAGGGCAAGTGCTGAAAAAAACCTCAATGAAAACTTTACTACAGGTTTTTCAGCCAATTATTCAACAGTGACCATCGACAAGTTATCAGGTGCCAATGACGGCTCATTAGCCGGAGTACTGGCAGCTCCATCAAGCTATAACCTTAAAGGTTATCCTTATTTCAGACCGGGTGAACCTACTCGTCAGATATACTATCGTGGAGGAAGCTTTGATAATGCATACTGGGTTGAGCACAACAATACTTTTAATGAAAACACAAACCGCTTTTTTGGAAATGCTTTCATAAATTACAAAACCGATCTTGATGAAAACAAGACCTTAAACCTGCGTTATCAGGCTGGTACAGATACTTATTCAACACATTTGCAAGACATCTTTGGTTATGGCAGTAGAGGAAACTCGAGAGGAGTAATTGATAATTACGGAACAACAAACTCTATTTTCAACTCCCTTTTCACTGGTACATTTGACTGGAATATTACTAATGACTTTAATTTTAATATTGTACTTGGTAATGAAATTAATCACGAAAACACTAAAGGTTATACAGAAACGGGACGAGATTTCAATTTCCCGGGCTGGAACCATATAGGAAATGCCAGTGTTGTTGTTGCAAACGAATCACAATGGGCTAACAGAACTGTTGGAGTTTTTGGAAGTATGTTACTTTCATGGAAATCAATGATCTTCCTGAATGCAACCGGTAGAAATGACGTTGTGTCAACTATGCCTAGAGGAAACAGAACCTTCTTCTATCCTTCGGTTGGCTTATCATTTGTTGCTACTGAGATGGCTGCTCTACAAGATATTGACTGGCTATCTTATGCAAAAATAAGAGCTTCTTATGCAGAAGTAGGCCAGGCTGGCACATTCTATGAGAACTTCTTCTTAGCTCCAAATTATGAAGGCGGCTTTTGGGTTGGTGCACCAATTCAATACCCGATCGGTGGCATAAGTTCATATATTCCTAGTCAGGATCTTTACGACCCCAATCTGAAACCACAGAATACTAAATCAACAGAATTGGGTATAGATCTTAAATTCTTCAATAATAGGTTGGGTATTGATTACACTTTCTCGAAACAGAATGTTACAGATCAGATCTTCCCAGTGCCTCTTGCAGGCTCAACCGGAGCAGCAACACTGGTAATGAACGGAGGTGCTGTAACCACAGACGCACATGAAATCATGCTTTATATGGTGCCAATCAGAACAAATGATTTCAGCTGGAATATAAACCTTAATTATACCAAACTTACCAATATGGTTGACGAACTTGCCCCTGGTGTAGAAAGTATCTTCCTCGGTGGTTTTGTCACTCCACAGGTTCGTGCAGGGATAGGAAATACATTCCCTGTAATCTACGGAAGTACATTTGTTCGTGATGATAATAATAACATTGTTGTTGTTGACAACCCTGGTGCCTGGAATCATGGATTCCCTCAGGCTGGTGATCCTGGTGTTATAGGAGAAGTATCACCTGATTTTATTTTAAATGGTACTACATCTTTTATCTATAAATCACTGTCCTTGAGTGCCGTAATAGAATGGAAAGAAGGTGGTCAAATGTATTCCGGCTCAAACGGATTGCTTGATCTCTATGGTATGTCAGCCGTTACAGAAGACAGAGAATCTACATTCATCTATGATGGAGTAAAACCCGATGGCACTCCCAACGATATCGTGAGAGGTGGTCCCAATGATCCTTTTAATGCCGTTGAAGATCTATATGCAAACGTATTATCTAATATAGATGAGTATTACATCCATGATAATTCATTTGTAAAACTGCGTGAAGTTTCTTTGAGATATCAATTGCCAAGGAATCTCTACAAAACTGCCACTGCTGGAGTATCGCTGTATGCAAGGAATTTCCTTATCTGGAGTGCCCTTCGCAACATTGATCCTGAAACTTCACAGGGTAATACCAATATGGGAGGATCATTTGAAAGGTTCTCATTACCCCAAACCACCAGTATTGGCTTTACAATTGATGTAACGTTTTAATTTAAAAAAAGAAAACAATGAGAAAGATAAAAAATGTCCTTATTCTCGGACTTCTAATCCTGACAGCATTCTCCTGTTCAGAAGATGTTATGGATGATATCAACAAAAATGTGAATGACCCAACTGATGTTGCGACAAATCTGATTATCACTGATGTTATGACAAGCACTGCATTCAGTGTAACAGGAAGTGATTTCGCTTTTTATTCATCGGTTTATATTGAACACAGCGTTGGAGTTTGGAATCAGAGTTACAATGCTGAAATTAGGTCAGGAGAGCCAACAAGTGCTACCACTTATAACAATGTTTGGAATTCAGTATACAAAAATCTTGCAGATCTAAAACTGATCATCAATAAAACATCAGAAGGCGGATCGGAAGAAGGGAATTTCCATACTCTTGGAATTGCTCAAATACTTACTGCATACAACCTGGCAATTCTCACTGATATGATGGGGGATGTTCCTTGGACAGAAGCCCTTCAACCTGGCGTAATATATACTCCAAAACTTGATAGTCAGGAGGAAATTTATAATGAGGTCATGAACATGCTTGACGCTGCTATTGAAAACCTGCAGAAAGAAACTTTGTTCCCTTCTTTAGGTAATCAGGACTTTATTTATAGTGGAAATGCACAAAACTGGCTGAAATTTGCCTATGGTTTGAAAGCACGTTATACTATGAGATTATCACTAAAGTCGCCAGCATATGACGATGTCATTACCTATGCAAATCAATCATTTACTTCTGCACAAGAAGAAAGCAAATTTCTTTATAATGGTTCAACAACCTTTAGTCCATTCTATAGATTTTTTACTGATCGCGACTATTTAGGTGCAAGTCAGAGTCTGGCTGATAAACTTGCAGAAAGAAATGACCCCAGAGAAGATATATTCTGGACAGAACATCCTGCAGCTGGAGAATTTTTACTCGCTCCAAATGGTAACCCGGAACAAGCTCAGGGTCATTATGCCATCTCAGCACTTTCAACACCTACCGCACCGACTTACCTTCAGAGTTATCATGAAATAGAGTTCCTGAAAGCTGAAGCTTATGTTAGACTAAATAATTTGGATGCAGCAAAAACAGCACTTAGCAACGCAATCGCTGCCGCTTTCCAAAAGGTCAATATTGGTTTAACTGCCGAAGAAGCTGAAACATATTTTAATGATGAAGTACTTCCGAGATTTAATGCAAATCCTCTTGCAGAAGTGATGAATCAAAAATATATCGCATTCTTCGAAGAAGAAGCCGTCGAAGCTTATAACGATTACCGTCGACTTAAAGCTATGGGTAATAATGTTATTACTCTTGCCAATCCAGCAAACGATGACCAATTTCCGCTACGATTCACATATGGATCAAGTGATGTCACAACGAATGAAAATATTCGTAATGCATACGGTGACGGACGATATGTTTATACTGAAAATGTTTGGTGGGCAGGTGGCTCACGGTAATATTTAATAATTTCTAAATAATTGAAAATGAAAACAAACAAAATATTAGCATTTCTGGTGACAATGGTCATGGTGCTTACTTCCTGTGAGACAGACGTCGTGGATCCGGCTGGTGAAAGAGGTGTGGGTTCTTTACCTGCAATTACAAATCTTAATCCTGCAGTATTTGATATAAACGATCCATCGAACACCTTCGTTCAATTTGATTTGGATGTTAATCCGAGTATTGTAAGTGAGGTAAAATTTCTTGTCTCCTACAATGGTGACATGCAGAGGAAGGAAGTTAAGTCTATTACGACTTTTCCTCAAAATGTCAAGATCTTCATGCATGAGGCTGCATCTGCAATTGGAATCTCACTTGATGAAATTGGTGCAGGTGATGCTTTTACCATTGAAGCAATAACAATTCAAGGTGGTAAGACCTACAGATCTAGCGCCGTTATCAATGCAGCCGTTGTTTGTGCATATGATCCAGACAATGTCTCCGGATCGTATCGTGCAGTTAGTGCTGATTGGGCTGTTGATGGTCTGGTTACACTTACTGTTGATCCTGAGGATCCTTACATAATTTATGTAACCGGTCTTGCAGAATTAGATGGTTTGACTGAAGATCAAGGGCCACTAAAGATGATTGTGAATCCATTAGACTTTAAAGTAACAGCTGAAAAAACAGCACTTGCTTCTGTAGCTTGGGATTATACAAACTTATCGTATGCAGGAACCGGATTGCTCAACACTTGCAACGGAACTTATGAAATGTTGTTCGCTATTACTGTTGACCAGGGTTCGTTCGGATCATTTCCATTTACTTTAACAAAACAATAGAAATGATTTGACATAACTATTAGCTTAAATTAAGTTAATTTTTATTAGAATTACCCCATAAAGCCCTTAAGGTTTTTTGGGGTATTCTTTTTGTCGCAGTGTATAATTGCGAAAATGTATTGTTGCTCACATTTTAAGTTCAGCATTTGGGTATAATGTTGATCCCATATCGTAGAGGCTGGCGAAACTAAATTGTTACTTCTGCCTGTAAAAAAGAGGATTGCATTGAGCAATCCTCTTTTTCGTCCAAAAAAAAATAGTTTTCGACTGAATTGCGACCTCAAATAGCATTATTTTTTTAATTTTTTTTCAACATTATCAAGCATTTTTTTCAACAATCATTGACACATCAACTGAAATGCTTTACATTAGCGTTATAATTGCATCAAAAGTTAATTAATATGTTTTGAGTAACTGGCCAAACATGTGATTTTCAAGCTTATTTTACACTTCGACTGCCATTTTTTCTCGTCTCTCTAATAAAAACTCACTTTTGATTGTTATCACATTGATAATACTGTATTAGAGACTATTTTTTATTATTATAATTATACTAACTAAAAATGGAGGTAAAATCGTAAACTGAATTTTGATTTAGATTTTAAAGAAGGGAAACTTCTCAATTTTAACAATGTTAAACATTTCAAAATCACACCAAAAACACACACTATGAGAAAATTTGCATTGTTGCTTGTACTTCTATTATTTGCAGGAGTACAGGTCGTACTAGCCCAAACAACCATAACTGGAGTTGTAACCAGTGCTGAGGATGGGCAACCTATACCTGGTGCGGCAGTCCAGGTTAAGGGTACAACCACCGGAGTCACAACCGACGTGAATGGCCGCTACTCCTTGCGAGTTCCGGCAAATGCTCAGGTACTTCAATTCTCTTTTGTAGGGATGACAACTAAGGATGTCACCATTGGCACTCAAACAGTTATTAACGTTGTGTTAGAAACTGAAGCCGTGGATATTGAAGGAGTTGTTGTTACAGCGCTTGGTATTAGCCGCGAAAAGAAAGCACTCGGCTATGCCGTTGAAGAAGTGAAGGCTGATGAACTTAATCAAACCCGTTCAGGTAACCTTATCACTTCTTTGTCAGGTAAAGTGTCTGGAGTTAGTATTACGTCCGCTTCAGGTAATATGGGAGGTTCTTCCCGAATTACCATCAGGGGTATTAAGTCAGTTTCAGGTAACAACCAGCCTCTTTTTGTAGTGGATGGTGTACCAATGGATAATAGTAACTATAATACCATCGATACTCAACGTGGTGCTGGAGGTGTTGACTATGGTAATATGGCAAATGACATTAACCCTGATGATATTGAAAGCGTTTCAGTGCTTAAAGGACCCACCGCTGCAGCTCTTTATGGATCTCGTGCAGCAAATGGTGTTATCCTGATCACCACTAAAAAAGCCAAAGCAGGAAAGAAAGGTTTAGGAATAGAAATCAACAGTGCAGTTTCATTTGAGCAGGTTGCTCTTCTACCTAAATATCAAAACCTGTATGGTGGAGGATTCATATATACAGGTCCAGGTACAGATGCAGGCTTTATTACGCAGGATATAAACGGAACAACTTTCAGACTCGTTGACTATGCTCTTGACGAAAGTTGGGGACCACGATATGATCCTAATATCCAGGTTTTGTCAGCTTTCGATATTTTTGATTGGGAAGCAAACGGAAAACAAGGAATTCCTGCCACATCTCCTTGGGTAGCTCCTGCAAAAGATGTTGAGGATTTCTTTGAAACCGGTGTTGTTTTCAATAATAACATTGCCATCACAGGTAACAATGAATCTTCTGCTTTCAGGCTATCATATACTAATTATGACCTGACAGGCTATATGCCAAACAGTGAGCAAAAACGTAACTCAGTGAACTTTAATGGCGAATCACAGGTAAGTGATTGGGTAAAAGGTTTTATTGGCGCCAATTTTGTCAATACATACACTCTTGGTCGTCCTGAAACAGGATATGATGATAATAACATCATGCAGAAATTCAATCAGTGGGGACAGCGCCAGTTAGATATGGGAGTTATGAGTAATTATGTAAATCCTGATGGTACACAACGTGTTTGGAACCGTAACTCATGGGATGATCCAACTCCTGCTTATTCCGATAATCCATACTGGACAAGGTATAGAAATTATCAGGATGATGAAAGGAACAGAGTGTTTGGAAATATTGGCGTTTTACTTACTCCAATGCAAGGACTTTCTATCCAGGGTAAGTGGAATCTTGACTATTACAACCTTGTTGAAATGGAAAGAAATGCTATTGGTTCACAAGCTCAATCATCTTATGATGAAAATAGAAGAGAGTTCATGGAGACCAACGCTGAATTGATTGCTACCTATTCGTTCCAGGCATCTGAGGCATTTTCATTCAATATTATGGCCGGTGCCAATAACAGACATAGGGAATATAATCGTATGACCTCAGCAACAAGCGGTGGTCTTATAATTCCGGAACTATATAAAATAACTAACTCAGTCAACCAACCAACAGTTGCTGAATATGAGGATAGAAAAGAAGTTCAGAGTGTATTTGGTAGTGTAAATATCGGATACCTTGGAATGGTTTATTTAGATGTGACTGCACGTAATGACTGGAGTACTACAATTAAACCTCACAACTTCTTCTATCCTTCGGCTACAATGAGTTTTGTATTCTCTGAATTACCTTCTTTAAAAGACAATGGATTCCTGAGTTTTGGTAAGGTACGCGTCGGAGTTGCTCGTTCAGGTAACGACACTGATCCTTTTGTTAATGATAACTACTATGGTTATTTGAGCAACTTTGGTAGCTTAGCTTTGTATTCAGTTCCAGGAACTCTGAATAATAAGGATTTAAAACCTGAAACAACAGAGTCATTTGAAGTAGGTACAGAGCTCATGTTCTTCAACAACAGAGTAGGTTTAGATTTCACATATTATAGTGAGGCTACATTCGATCAAATTATTCCGGTTGCTATATCAGGTGCTTCAGGATACGGAGCAAGGTATATCAATTCAGGAGAAATTACCAATAAGGGTGTTGAATTAGGTTTAAATCTTACTCCAGTTAAAACCAACAACTTTACTTGGAATATTAGTGCAAACTATACAGCTAACACAAATGAAGTTGTAGAATTAGCTGAGGACCTGAGTGTATACCAATTGGTTAACGGACCATTCTCTGTATCAGTAAATGCTGAAGAAGGATTGCCATATGGTTCAATCATTGGTTCAAGTTTCGTGAAAGACGATCAGGGAAATATTATTGTTGATACAGACGGTTACACGCTAGTTGGCCCTGTACAATCAATTGGAACTGTATTGCCTGATTATATGATTGGAATTTGGAACAGATTCAACTTCAGGGGACTCGAATTGTCGGCACTTATAGATATTCGCCAGGGAGGTCAATTATTCTCAACCACTAATATGTGGGGTATGTATAGCGGTATTCTTGAGGAAACAGCCGAAACAAACGCTAATGGTAAAAACGTTCGTGATGCTGTTGAAGACGGCGGTGGTGCCTTGTTCGAAGGTGTTTATGGTTACATCAATGATGATGGCAATATCCAGTATACTGATGCAGAAGGGAATGATGTTAATTCTCCGGTTCAGAACTCTACATATATAGATGCTGAATCATGGGGTGGATGGCATTATTCAGGTCCTGCTGAACAAAATATATTTGATGCCGATTACGTTAAATTGAGAGAACTCCGTTTAAGCTACACACTTCCTTCAAAGATAACCGGTCCGATCCAGAACCTTACAGTATCTGCTTTTGGTCGTAATCTGGCTATCTGGGGTGCTGATATCCAACATATCGACCCGGAGAACACTACGGGTAGTGGTAATATCCAGGGAATTGAAGGCGGTGCTTTACCTAGCCTCAGATATTTCGGGTTTGGTCTTAATTTTAACTTTTAATACATGAACAATATGAAAACAAACATCATAAAGTATGCACTAAGTCTCTTGGTACTGGTGATGATGGCTGTAGGTTGTACGAAGGATTTCGATGAAATCAACACCGACCCGAATCGTCCCAAAGAAGTACCAACCGTTAACCTGATCTCATCGGCTCAGAAAACTTTGACTGATGATATATTCGATGAATGGTTTAGTGGTCGCCAGGGCTTATTATGGGCTCAATATTGGTCACAACGTAACTATACTGAGGAAGACAGATTCATTATCCGTCAAAACACAAATAACACTTATTTCAGATTGATTTACACTGATTTGATGGATCTCCAAGAGATTATCAATATTGCCAGCAATCCGGATAAGATTGCTGAGATCAACACTTATTATGGAGATGCTGAAGGACAGGTAGCTGTTGCAAATATTTGTAAAGCTTATATTTTCCAACTTCTTGCCTCCACTTATGGTGATGTTCCTTATGAAGAAGCATTCGATGCAGTCAATAATCCAACTCCTGCATATTCTTCACAAAAGGTTATTTTCCTTGATCTTTTCAGTAAGCTGAAAACTGCAGCCGATTATCTGGCCGGTTCTGAAACAACTGTCTTTACATCAGGTGACCTTATTTATGATGGCGACCCACAAAAATGGGCCAAGTTTGCTAATTCACTCAGATTAAAACTTGCTATCAGATTAAGCAAAGTTACCGATGGTGATTTGGTAGCAGCCAGAGAAGCAGCTATTGCTGACATTTCACCCGATGAGGTTATGCAAAGTAATGATGACAATGCTGATATAACCTATATTGGAGATGGACAGAGCAATGCACCTATGTATGACGGGTTTTATACATCTCGTCGTAATGACATGACACCATCTGCAAATTTTGTTGATTTATTGAAAGGTATAAATGATACCTTAAATAACGTTCAGAATCCTTTCGAAGGGCTTGTTGATCCACGAATTGATATATGGGTTCCTTTGAATGGAGATGGTGAATATCGCGGAATGCCTTACGGTTTGGTAAACCAGCATGCTTCGGCTCTTCGTGCATATGTAGCTAATATTTACAATTCAGAACCTGTTTACCTCCAGGCTGATGCTACAGTTTCATGGATGGATTATGCTGAAGTTTGCTTTATCCTTTCAGAATTAAATGGCTGGGATCAGACATGGTATGAAGAAGGTGTTCGTGCTTCAATGGAGTATTGGGGTGTAACAGAAGGTATAGATGAGTATATTGCACAACTTCCTGCAGCTAACGCAGAAACAGTTATTACTCAGAAATACATCGCTCTCTACATGAATGGTTATGAAGCATGGGCTGAATATCGCAGAACCGGTTATCCTGAATCTATTATCGAAGTTGGCGAACTTACCGGACCTCTGGTAAATGGTGAAGCAACCACATTCGGACCGGCACCTATAACCGGCAATGATAGAATTCCAAGGAGATTGACTTACCCGGTACAGGAATATACTATTAACGCTGCCAGTGTTGAAGCTGCTGCTGAAGCCATAGGCGGAGATACATACAACTCTCGCTTAATATGGGATGTTCCCGGCGGAGTTAAATAGTTAATTTTACTTATGATTAAAAAGAGGCTGATTTAGATCAGCCTCTTTTTTTTAATTGGATGTAGTTATACCTTAGCTCACCTTTTGATAAATAAGAGTTTGACTTTCAATTTGGTCCGGAGTTGGTCATATTCAAATACCTTTACCTCTTTTCAGATAGGTAAGTAAAAAAAAGAGTGCCTTACGCAAGGCACTCTTTTCTGTATCATAATACGTTGCTTACTATTCGAAAGCAAGTATTGATTTCTTTATTCTTTCAATAGCATCACGTAATTGCTCTTCAGTAATAATTAACGGAGGTGCAAACCTGATTATATCACCGTGGGTTGGTTTTGCAAGTACTCCATTATCGCGCATCTTAAGACATACATCCCATGCTTCTTTTCCATTCTTTGGCTTGATGACTACTGCATTCAGTAATCCCTTCCCTCTAACCAGCGTAATCATATCTGATTTAATATTCCTCATCTCTTCACGGAAAATATTACCCAGATATTCTGCTCTTTCAGCCAGTTTTTCATCCTTAACAACCTGAAGTGCAGCCATAGCTACTTTTGCAGCAATTGGATTTCCACCAAAGGTTGAACCATGTTCACCGGGCTTAATAGTGAGCATTATCTCATCATCAGCTAAAACTGCCGATACCGGATATACACCACCTGATAATGCTTTGCCTAAGATAAGAATATCAGGACGTACATTTTCATGATCGCATGCAAGAAGCTTACCTGTACGTGCAATACCTGTTTGTACTTCGTCAGCAATAAAGAGAACATTCTTTTCCTTACACATTTTGAATGCTGAACTGAGGTATCCTTCATCAGGAACAAAAACTCCTGCTTCACCCTGAATCGGTTCTACAAGGAATCCGGAGACATTAGGATCTTCAAGTGCTTTTGCCAGTGCATCCAGATCATTATAAGGTATCCTAATAAAACCAGGTGTGAATGGGCCATATCCACCATATGAATCAGGATCTGATGACATTGAGATGATGGTTATAGTACGACCATGAAAATTACCATCACAAACAATAATCTTAGCCTCATTTTCAGGAACTCCCTTAACTTTGTATGCCCATTTACGACAAAGTTTCAGTGCTGTTTCATCAGCTTCAGCACCTGTGTTCATCGGTAACACCTTATCATACTTAAAGTATTCAGTGATATATTTCTCGTATACTCCTAAAGAATCATTAAAGAAAGCTCTTGATGTTAAGGTCATAGTTTGTGCTTGTTCAATCAGAGCGTCCACAATACGTGGGTGACAATGACCCTGGTTTACAGCTGAATAAGCTGACAAGAAATCGTAATACTCTTTACCTTCTACATCCCACACCAAAGCTCCGCTTCCTTTTGCCAAAACTACAGGCAATGGGTGATAATTGTGTGCACCGTACTTGTCTTCCAGTTGCATCAGGTTTTCCGATGTCATTAAATCGATCATGGTATAATATAGTTTTAAATGATTGTTTTTTACCGCAATAGCGAAACAAAGATATAACTTAAATGTGAATAGCCAAAGGAAATATTACCCTCTCAAAAATCAACAAGACGATGAATAAAAATATATATCAATCTTTATCTTTGCACGTCAAATTTCACAACCTTAAACCATGAAAAAATCAGTTCTAAATGCATTGGCTTTGATAGTCTTAGCTGTTTTTGTAATATCAGGATGCAACACTCATAAACAACCAGGTAATGCTGACGGTTCCTATTCTAAGGTCTTTTACTCAAATATGGATAATCCCGATTCACTGGCTGCATTGGCTCCATCGGTATGGAAGAATATGAAAACCTTAGTAGAGACTTCTGCATACTCCGGTAAATATTGCAGTAAAATTGATACCGTCAATATTTTTAGTTTCTTATACGAAAATTCATTTAACCAGATTGAAGGTGTAACACCAAAGCAAGTGCTGGTTTCAGCTTATGGTTATGCTATCCAACCCAACACTAAAGCACGTCTTGTTGTTTCAGTGAGTGGTGACAAATATTACAAAGCCATCGTTGCAGATTCACTCTTCGTTACTCCGGGTGAATGGAAAGAGATAAAAGGTACCTTCAATCTGCCAACCGAGCTTGGCATTTACGATGTGGTAAAAGCATATGTTTTTAACGATAAAACAGGAGAGCTCCTCGTTGATAATCTGCGCGTTGAATTTATTTACCCAAAAAGATCAAACAATTTCTAATCTGAGAAACTCATATCTTTGAATTCTTCAGGGATCTGATCGCTGTTATATTTAGAAGGACATTTTAAATTCATTTTGTGGGCTTCAAAATGATTATCCCTCATTTTTCCTATGACCACAATCTGATCAAGTTTCTCAAAATCCTGAGGTTTACTATCATTATAGACCACGAGCATTTCGGTTCCCTTGTCATCAATCATAGTAAATGAGAAACTATTCGCATCCTTGACCGCATCATAAACTATGGGTTTACCAGGGCTCAGTTTGCCCATGATATGATACTCTCTTCCTCTATGAGCTTTTGCTTCGTCGAAACTGGCATAAGTGGAAGTATTCATAGAAAGGCTTAATATCACACCAATTGCTGCTATCAATATAACCAGTATAAGAATGTGTACTTTTTTCATAGTATTATTCCTTTGCCGGGTTTAATTCAGTCCTTTTCGAAAGTTCTCGTTGTCTTCTCTCAATCTTTGATAATTTAATATCAAGAATTACAAGGTACACTGCCAATCCTATAAAAATGATTGCCATTACGATGGCTACAATCAAAAATTTGTCATCACCCATTTTATAAGCTTTCTTTATTATTGTAATGTGAGTTCCAATTTTCTTTTCCGTTTCATTAGATCAAGAAACCAGAATGAAACTATTATCCATCCTATAACAGCCGGATAAAAGATAAGTCGCATTGAAGGATCGAGATCAGTCATAGCTGATGAATTTCCTCCTTTACCGGGATGAAGTGAACTATCAGCCAGTCGGGGCAATATACCAAGAAAAATGACAAGAAGCATAAATGCAAAGATGTTATAAACAGCTGATACTCTCGCTCTGATAAATTTTTCTTCAATAGATGCTCTTAAGATACTATAAGCTAAATAAGCAAGGATACTCACAGCAGCCCCATTTAACTGTGGATCATTTGTCCAGAAATCACCCCAGGTAAACTTAGCCCATATCATACCTGTAAGAAGTCCGAGTAGTCCGAAAAAGAGACCTATATTGACAGATTGTGAAGCAGACACATCATCTTTTAATGAGAGTTTATTGAGATATCTGATGCTATAATAAAGTGAGGTTCCAAACATAGTAAACATAGTGAACCACATAGGAACATGATAAAACAGATTTCGTATAGTTTGATATATAACAGGCAAGTGAGGAACATCAACCAATGAACCTGCAATAACCGAATACAAAATGAATACTAAACCAAGTATTTTCCACCACCAGTTTTTAATCATAAAGTAATGATTTAATACTATTTATACCAAAGATAAGGAAAAAGCAACACTGCCATAGCTGCAACAACAGTATCAATTAAAAACAATGAACCGACTGATTTAATTATTTGTATGAAATCAATTTCAGGATTTAACGAATTATTGAATGCATTTATGACTAACAACAGTAATGGGATTACGATTGGAAAACCTAAAATAGCCATTAGGGCAGCACTATTTCCTGCATTGGAGGCGATGGCTGAAACCATAGTGAGTGTGCTTGCCAATCCAACGCATCCCAGAATGAAGGTTGGATAAAAGAGCCAACTAAAAAATTCAGGCATCCCCATAAAAATTGAATATAGCAGCAGACTGAGAAAGCCAAGCAGAATCATCAGTCCACTATTATAAATCATTTTTGAGATGATAATTGCCTCCGGTGAAGCAACCATAAAATAATAAAGCCGACGATTATTGTGTTCCTGTACAAAACTCTTACTAACCGCATTAAAGGCGGCAAAAAGTAGTATAATCCAGAAAAGTGCTATCCATGCCTTTTCTTCAATTACTCTTCCAAATGAAAGCTGGACCACAAAAATAGTTGAAACAATATATAGGAATATGGCATTGAGCGCATATCGCTGACGCAGTTCCAACAAAATATCTTTTCGGATGAGGTTCAGTATTTCTTTCAATTCAGCGCTAATTAATGCATTGACATGATTGAAAATCTATTTATCTGTCAATTTCCCTAATGATAGTCTGATTCCTCTCGGGACCCAGTGAAACAACAGATATAGGAACATTAAGGCTGTTTTCAAGATATAAAATGTAATCTTTAAATCCGTCGGGTAATTCCTGCCATTTTTTATGCTTGGTAATTAAAGATTTCCATCCTTTCAGGTAAGTAAAAACCGGCTTCACCGTATCATTAATAGTTTCGTAATGAGGATAATTATAGCTGGTTCCGTCAATAAGATATTCTGTACAAACACCTATTTCGTCAAGTTCATCAAGCACGTCAGCTTTCATCATAACCAAGTCGGTAACTCCGTTAAGCATTATTGAGTACTTTAAAGATGGAATATCAATCCATCCGCAACGTCTGGGGCGGCCTGTGGTGGATCCGAATTCATTGCCCTTTTTTCTGAGAACATCGCCGATTTCATCATGTAGTTCTGATGGGAAAGGTCCACTACCAACCCTGGTGCAATAAGCTTTAAAAACACCAAAAACTCTACCCACTTTCTGAGGAGAAATACCAAGACCTGAGCATACACCTGCGGTAATAGTATTTGAAGATGTAACATAAGGATAAGTTCCAAAATCAACATCCAGTAATGCACCCTGTGCGCCTTCAGCGAGAATTTTCTTACCGTTTGCCAGACTCTCATTGATAAACATCTCGCTATCAATAACTGGTAAGTCATTTAAATACCGCAGTCCGTCAAACCATAAGTTTTCATAATTCTCGAGAGACATTTTATCAATTAAAAGTTCTGAAGGATTATGACCGAAAGACCTTATGATTTGGAAATGACTTTCCATCAATGCTTTATACTTTGACTCGAATCCAGGCAAATTGATATCCCCTACCCTTAAACCTGCTCTTGCAACTTTGTCGGTATATGTTGGACCAATACCTTTTAAGGTTGAACCAATCTTTGAGGCACCTTTCGATTCCTCATATACATAGTCGAGAAGCCTGTGTGTAGGGATAATCAAGTGAGCTCTTTTTGAGATTAACAGGTTCTTTTCGGGAGTCAAACCTTTGTCTCTGAGTTTTCTAATTTCCTGGGCAAGAATGTATGGATCAATTATAACTCCGTTACCAATAACATTTGTTTTTTCGCTATGAAAAATACCTGATGGAATGGTATGTAAAACATGTTTACCTCCGTTGAATTCAAGGGTATGGCCGGCATTTGGACCACCCTGGAATCGGGCTATTATATCATACTTTGGAGTAAGAACATCAGTGATTTTTCCTTTGCCTTCATCGCCCCATTGCAGGCCCAGCAAGACGTCAATTTTCATCAATTAGTGATTTAAAGCAAGTTGTATGTAAATTGTAAATCCTGATTCCGTATATTTTCATTGAAAACAACTGTATCAGATTTAATGCAATAATATAAAAAAAACGGTGAAGTAAGGCTACCTGATCTGATAAATTAATTCATTCATTTCCTTTATCAGGTAAATCAGTGGTGCTCTCTTCGATCGATCGGGCTGGAGTTGGTTTCTTATCATTTAAATAGCCATAGAATGTAAGTGCATGGCTTGTTATTGTTACGCCAAGGATTCGCTCAATTGAAGCTTTAACTTCCTGAATACGGGGATCACAGAATTCAAGTACAGTACCGTCCTCAATATTTATAAAATGGTCATGCTGACGAAACTTGAAAGATCTTTCGTATTGGGCATAGTTGTTACCAAACTGATGTTTTGTAACCAGATTGCAGTTCTGAAGTAGTTCTATTGTATTATAAAGTGTAGCCCTGCTAACCCGGTAACGGTTATTCTTCATTTTGACATATAAGGATTCTATATCAAAATGACCCGATGTGGTGTATATCTCTCTTAAAATAGTATATCTCTCGGGAGTCTTTCTGTGACCGTTGCTTTCAAGATAATCAGTGAAAATTTCGATTACTGTCTCGAAATTCAAATGATTGTTGTCAAAATTTTCCATTCAGTAGTTCCTAAGCTGACTAGTGTCTGATTTATTCTTACAGAGTGTAAAAATAATAAAATTTCAAACGTTATTTAGAATAAATAAAAATAAAGTACTGATCAATTTTAAGAAACATCTGCTTAGCTAATTTTTTTAGGTAATCTCAATTTACTTACTCTTATTTTGTGATACTATCAGCCAACCGACTGATTCTATATACATTGTTTATTCCTGTAAGTTTTTTGAGTTCGTTCATTAACTTATTCAAATCATCAGTGCTATGAACTAAAAGCATTATCGTAGCCTCAAACACATCGCCAGTAGAATCTATATGGAAAGACCTGATATTCAAACTCATTTGTTGTGAAATAATATTTATGATGTCATTTAGCAACCCCATATTATCAAAACCAACCAACCTTATTCCACTTAGAAAAGTACCTGAATCGGTACCTGACCAATTAATCTTGACAATGCGATTACCATATTTTGACATTAACTGAATTGCCTCCGGACAATTAGTTCGATGTATCCAGATACTCCCATCCTGAGGAACAAATCCAATAACTTCATCTCCGGGTATCGGGTTACAACAATCTGAGATCCGGTATTCAACTTCACCATTAAGTTTAGTTGGCAAATCCTTCTCATTGAGTTTTTCTTTAACCTCCTCACTCAATTTTTGAGGGATGATATGCTTATTTCGTACAAAGGGCCGGGTAATAAGATTTAGCCATCCAGCTCTTTCATGCTGCTGAATACACTCCTTTATTTCTTTGACACCTATCTCACCCAGTGCTACTCTATAATACAGATCGATAGTAGAACTTATATGGTTACATTCCTGAAGCTTTAACAAACTAGTTCTGTTAAGCTCTAGTTTCAACTCTTTAAATAATTCTTCAAGTTTTACCCTGCCTTCTTCAACATATTTTTTCCTGTGTTCTTTTAGCGCTTCCTTAATAAACGACTTAGCTCTGGCAGTTACTACATAATTAATCCATTCTTCTCTGGGACTCTGCTTTTTAGAGGTTATTATTTCTACCTGATCCCCACTTTTAAGCACATGATTCAGAGGAACGAGTTTATGATTAACCTTTGCACCGATGCATTGGTTTCCAATCTGAGAATGGATATTATAGGCAAAATCAAGAGTTGTTGAGTTGGAGGGCAAAGTCTTCACCTCACCTTTTGGTGTAAATACGATTATTTCGTCAGCAAATAGATTAAGCTTAAATTCATCAAGAAAAGCGAGTGCATTTGAATCAGGTGACTGCAATAATTCCTTGATTTTATTCAACCACCGGTCGAGACCGCTGTCGCTGTTAGATTTCTCCTTGTATTTCCAGTGTGCAGCATACCCTTTTTCGGCTATCTCATTCATTCGCCTGGTCCTTATCTGGACTTCAACCCATTGACCTGTATGACTCATCACCGTTGTGTGCAGAGACTCATAACCATTGGCTTTGGGAGTAGAAACCCAGTCACGCAATCGATTCTGTTTAGGACTGTAAAAATCAGTGACGATAGAATATGCTTGCCAGCACTGATACTTTTCCTTTTCAATACTTGCATCAATTATAATACGGATGGCAAAGATGTCAAATACTTCCTCAAAAGGCACTTGTTTTGCTTTCATTTTCTGCCAGATGGAGTAGATTGATTTTTCACGGCCAATTATATCAAAAACTAATCCTTGTGCCAGAAGGGCCTTTTTAATAGGATAAATAAACTTATTAATGAATCGGGTTCTTTCAGCTGAAGTCTCTTCCAGTTTTTTAGCAATAGAATTGTAGATTTCAGGTTCAGTATATTTTAGGGCAAGGTCTTCAAGTTCACTCTTTATAGCATACAAACCTAAACGGTGAGCAAGAGGGGCAAAAAGATAGATGGTTTCGGAGGCTATTTTAAGCTGCTTTTCATGAGGCATTGATTCAAGAGTCCTCATATTATGCAACCTGTCAGCCAGTTTAATTAATATTACCCTTACATCATCAGAAAGGGTAAGAAGCATCTTTCTGAAATTTTCTGCCTGAGCGGAGGGTGTATGATCAAATAATTCTTTAATTTTTGTTAATCCATCAATAATGCGTGCTACTTTATCACCGAACATACGTCTCATATCATCAATGGTATAATCGGTATCTTCCACTACATCATGCAAAAGGGCGCAAATAATTGAAGTTTCGCCAAGTCCAATCTCACCGGCTACAATTCGGGCCACTTCAAGCGGATGGTATATATATGGTTCACCACTCTTTCGACGCATATCTTTATGAGCAGTAACAGCCAGATTGAATGCTTTTCTGACCATACGCTTATTTTTTAGCTCAGCGCCATTACTCCATGCGTTTAGTAATCCCCTGTACCGTTTGAGTATCTCTTTCCGTTCTTGTTCGGGATCAGCTATATAGGTGTTATTCATTTCTTAATCCTATTATTCTACTACAAAGTTACCGATTTAAATGACGAAACCTTTCAGCTATGCTGTGATACATAAAAAAAACAAGTCTCAAGCAAAAAAGCCTTATATTTGTTCTAATAACGGAAAATGTTGCTTATTATTAAAGTATGCCCATTGATGGGCAATCAAAGCTATGGAATTTCACCGTAAAAAACTTGTTTTCTTCTATATAATACTATGTTTCTTTGCCTGGAAACCTGTTTTTGCAACACATCAAAGAGCTGGTGAAATTACATATCGTCATTTAAATGATCTTACATACGAGATAACTATAACCACCTATACATTCGCACCCAGTGCTGCTGACCGCTGCGAATTGACCATTAATTGGGGAGATGGGCAAAATAGTATTCTGGGTAGGACCAATGGCCCTGCAGGTATCACTCCGGCAGGAATACAGTGCAATCATGTAGGCGAAATGGTTGGACGAGATATCCGTAAGAACGTCTATATTGGAGTACACACTTACCCATCAGCATCAACATACAGAATCTGGTTGGAAGACCCCAACAGGAATATGGGGATCCAGAACATACCTAATTCAGTAGATGTGCCTTTGTATCTTGAATCAGTTTTGATTATTAATCCCTTTCTGGGAGATAACAATAGTCCTCAGCTTTTACTGCCCCCTATCGATAATGCTTGTATAGGTGTTCCTTTTCTACATAATCCCGGGGCATTCGATCCGGATGGCGACAGTTTATCATACAAATTAGTCACTCCAAGAGGGGCCGGCGGTCTCAGTATTCTTGAATACAAACTTCCTAACCTTGTTGATACTGAGAATCCCGGACTTTTTACAATTAATGAAACCACGGGTGATATTGTGTGGACAAGTCCTACTATTCAGGGAGAATATAACTTCGCCCTCATCATTGAAGAGTGGCGAAACGGTGTGCGCATAGGTTATGTTACTCGTGATATGCAGGTAAATGTTATAGCCTGTAATAATGATCCACCAGAAATTTCGGTCACTGCAGATACTTGTGTTTTAGCAGGCACTACGCTTCAGATGCAGATATCTGCAACCGATGTAAATGGCGATGAGATAACACTGACAGCGAGTGGAGGACCTCTGACATTACCCTCTAATGCAGCCTCATTTACAATTGATTCAGATATGCCAGGATTAACAACCGGCACTTTATTGTGGTCAGTCTCTTGTGCTCAGGTAAGAAATTCACCTTACCAGATTTTTTTCAGAGCGGAGGATGATGCTTCACCTGTTTCATTGGTAGATCTTAAAACCCTGAATGTAAAAGTAATAGCTCCTCCAGTAAATAATGTTTCGGCTGAACCCTTAGGAAATACTATCAACCTCAACTGGAATGTTGCAATGTGTACTGAAGCAGTAGGATATAAAATCTACCGCCGGACAGGATCATCAACCTTTATACCAGGGCCATGCGTTACAGGAGTTCCCCCTGAAACGGGTTATCAGCTTATTGAAACAACTCAGGGGATTTTTAATACAAACTTTATAGATGACAACAATGGAGAAGGTTTAGTAAGAGGTGTAACCTATTGCTATCTGATTACCTATTGGTTTAATGATGGCGCGGAAAGTGTGGCATCTGAAGAGGTTTGCAGCGATTTGAAGAAAGATCTGCCGGTGATAACCAATGTAAGTGTTAATTCAACCTCTCAGGAAGACGGTGAAATCTATATAGCATGGTCAAAACCTACTGAGCTTGATACTATTCAAACACCAGGACCTTTCATTTATAAAATATACAGGTCAACGAACCTTACCGGTGATAATCCTATAGTTATTGCCGAATTTGATGATCTTAACGATACAACCTTTATTGATACGGGCATTAACACGCAGGAATTTGCATGGACTTATGAAATAGAGCTGATAAATAATACACCAGGTAATGTATTTTCAGTAGGCTTTTCAGTCCCTGCATCCTCAGTCTTTATTACTACTGTTGCTTCTGACCGGCAGATCTCACTTACTTTCAACTATAATGTTCCCTGGTCGAATGAGGAGTTCATACTTTATCGTCAACAACAGGGAACAGATATTTTTGACAGTTTGACTATGATTCGTGTAAATTCTTATGTCGACACGGGTTTAGTTAATGGAACTACCTATTGCTATTATGTAAGAACTGTTGGCACCTATGGCACACCCGGCTATATTGATCCATTGATCAACTTTTCACAAATTAAATGTGAAACTCCGGTCGATAATATTCCTCCCTGTCCTCCTATGCTTACTGCTACGATCAATTGTGAGGATCTTTCAATTCTTTTTGCCTGGGAGAACATTCAATTCACCTGCGCACCTGATATCGCAAATTATCAGGTTTACCAACAGGGAAATCCACCACAGTTATTAGCTACGATTGACCCTTCTGAAACAACATGGTTATATTCACTGCCTAATCAATCAATATCTGCCTGTTACTTTGTGGTAGCTGCTGATACTAATGGAAATATTGACACTACAAATTACCTGGCATACTGTTTGGGAATTGATGATTGCCCAAGGTACAGGCTTCCTAATGTCTTTACTCCTAATTTTGACAATATCAATGATTTGTTCATACCTTTTCCGGGATATACTTCAGTTGAAAGGGTGGAGATGCAGATATTTAACCGTTGGGGTGTTTTAGTTTACGAAACGACTGATCCTGAGATAAGGTGGGATGGTAAAGACAAAAACACCAACAAGCTTTGTCCTGAAGGAGTTTATTTTTATAAATGCACTGTATATGAGATAGTGGGTTCACCTGAAACCCCTGAACAGCCAATAGTTCAGCAGAGAACATTATCCAATAGCATCCACTTATTATATTGATTAAGCTTTTTTGATCAAGGAGTTTCCTTATTAACAAACAGATAAAAATAAGTGACTGCTATTATAGCAGTCACTTATAAAATACTTAAAAGCCTAAATTATTAGAACAATTTTTCGGCCAGGTCAACTACTCGTGAAGAATAACCCCACTCATTATCGTACCATGCAAGAACTTTAACAGTCTTGCCATTAACCATTGTACTTTGAGCATCGAAGATGGAAGAAGCAGGGTTGTGGATAACATCAACTGAAACAATCTCATCCTCAGTATATTCCAATATTCCCTTCATTGGACCTTCAGCAGCTTCTTTCATTGCTGCATTTATTTGCTCCTTCGTTACTTCTGTTCTTAGATTCACAACCAGGTCAACCAAAGAACCTGTTGGGGTTGGTACCCTAACTGCCAATCCGTCGAGTTTTCCTTTAAGTTCTGGTATTACTTTTCCAACAGCTTTTGCAGCACCGGTAGTGGTTGGGATCTGAGAGACCGCTGCAGAACGTGCCCTGCGAAGGTCACTGTGAGGAGCATCCAGGATTGTTTGATCGTTGGTATATGAGTGGATGGTTGTCATTAATCCATTTTCAATACCAAAACGGTCGTTAAGAACCTTTGCCACCGGGGCAAGGCAGTTGGTAGTACATGATGCATTTGATACGGTTTGATCACTTTCTTTCAGTTCATGATCATTTACTCCCAGAACAACAGTTCTATCGATTTCGTCTTTTGAAGGAACGGTAAGAATAACTTTCTTAGCTCCATTTTTCAAGTGATCACCATAACCACCTTTAGCACTTTCGCGTGAGCGGAAGACACCGGTTGATTCTACTACTACATCAGGAGTGCTTGCCCATTGAATAGCTGCAGGGCTTCTTTCTGCAGTGACAGGATATTTAACTCCATCAACAATCAATGAATTTTCATCGAAAGATACTTTTCCTTCGAATTTCCCCTGAGTGGAATCATACTTTAAAAGATAGGCCAGTGTTTTTGTGTTTGTCAGGTCGTTTATACCAACAACTTCAATGTTTTCACGCTCAAGGGCGATCTTAAAAACATTGCGTCCGATTCTACCAAAACCATTGATAGCCAGTTTGATTTTTGACATACTTTAATGTTATTTAAAATTCTACTTGTTACAGTTACAAAATTAGTTAGAAAATCAAATACATTAACAACTCGTGTATCTAATTGTTGAAACGTAACAGTTACATGCTCTATAACAATTGACTTATATGAAAATCAGCGATTTTGTAGCACTACTGAATCAACCTTCTGAGATCATAATTTTCTAACTTCTTTTTTTCTATTTTTGCATCGATGAAAAACACCCGAAACTTTTGCATTATTGCCCATATAGACCATGGTAAGAGTACCCTGGCTGACCGTTTGCTTGAATATACCGGTACCTTGACCGAAAGACAACAACAAGCACAGGTTCTTGATGATATGGACCTTGAACGCGAAAGGGGTATCACTATTAAAAGTCATGCCATACAAATGGATTATCATTTCGAAGGGCAGGATTATAAATTGAATTTAATTGATACTCCGGGGCATGTTGACTTTTCATATGAAGTCTCCCGCTCTATTGCTGCCTGCGAAGGTGCACTTTTAATTGTCGATGCCACACAGGGAATACAAGCTCAAACAATTTCAAATCTGTATCTGGCTCTTGAACATGACCTTGAAATCATACCCATTATGAATAAAATGGATATGTATAATGCTATGCCTGAAGAGGTTGAGGAGCAGATAGTAGATCTCATCGGTTGCGACACGGATGACATTATAAGAGCAAGTGGAAAAACCGGAATGGGAGTTAATGAAATCCTCGAAGCTATTATTAAGCGAATTCCACCTCCCACAGGAGATGCCGATGCACCACTGCAAGCACTGATCTTTGATTCTGTTTTTAACAGTTTTAGAGGGATTATAGCCTATTTCAGAGTCTTTAACGGCCAAATCCGAAAAGGAGATTTCGTTAAATTCTTTGCTACCGGCAAGGAGTATAATGCCGATGAAATTGGTGTACTTAAACTCGTTCAACAGCCTCGGGATGTATTGAGTGCAGGTGATGTTGGTTATATTATTTCGGGTATTAAAACATCACGCGAAGTAAAAGTTGGTGATACAATTACCCATGTTAAGCGTCCTTCAGAAAAAGCAATAGAAGGTTTTACGAATGTAAAGCCAATGGTTTATGCGGGTATTTATCCGGTTGACGCAGATGATTATGAAGAACTCAGGTCATCAATGGAAAAATTGCAGCTAAATGATGCCTCCTTGGTATTTGAGCCTGAATCCTCAGCCGCTTTAGGATTTGGTTTCAGATGTGGTTTTCTGGGCCTGCTTCACATGGAAATTATTCAGGAAAGGCTCGACAGGGAATTTGATATGGATGTAATAACCACTGTCCCTAACGTTTCTTATAAAGCATATACGACAAAAGGTGAAGTTATTGAAGTACATAATCCGTCAGGTTTACCTTCTCCTAATTATCTCGATTACATTGAAGAGCCTTATATCACAGCTCAAATAATCTCGAAATCGGAGTATGTTGGTGCTGTAATGACATTATGCATAGAAAAGAGAGGTACTCTGATCAATCAGGTTTATCTTACGAGCGACAGGGTTGAATTAAGTGTGGAACTGCCTTTAGGCGAAATAGTATTTGATTTCTATGATAAGTTAAAAAGTATCTCAAAGGGATATGCTTCTTTTGATTATCATGTGACCGGATATAAAATTGCAAAGTTGGTAAGGTTAGATATACTTTTAAACGGAGAGCCTGTGGATGCTCTTTCAACTTTAATACATTCTGACAATGCTTATCGTTTTGGTGCAAAGATGTGTGCAAAACTCAAAGAGTTGATTCCACGGCAACAATTCGACATCGCAATTCAGGCAGCTATAGGTTCGAAGGTAATTGCACGTGAGACTGTTAAAGCAGTGCGAAAGGATGTTACAGCAAAATGTTATGGTGGTGACATAACCCGAAAAAGAAAGTTGCTTGAAAAACAAAAGAAAGGTAAGAAACGAATGAGGCAGGTAGGCAACGTTGAAGTGCCACAATCTGCATTCTTAGCCGTTCTTAAACTTGACTAATAGGTGGTATATCTTAGCTAAACAGTGGATATTAAATCATATTAATTTCATAGTAGCTATATCCCTATCATTTGGTGTTTAAGTCCGTAGATTATCACCTCGATAATATTTTTGGCCCCAATCTTAGTCATTAAATTTGCTCTGTGTTTTTCAACTGTGCGACTGCTAATAAAGAGTTTATCAGCAATTTCCTTAGTAGATAATCCTTTACAAACAAGATTTAATATCTCGAGTTCTCTTTCAGAAAATTCATTCTCTTCAATTCTCTTTTCTTCTAATGTATCCTGGTGGAATAAAGCCCTTAGTTTGTTGATTAATTCTTCGGAAATATAAGTCCCTTTCCAACCAATCATGTCTATTGCCTTCTCAAATTCTCTGATATCATCAAGGCTTAATCCACTAAACACCTGGCCATCGTTGTGCTGATTCTGCACAGGGGAAAAAATTCCAAGTAATGTGGTTCTCCCTTTAACTTTAAACCCCTCTATCCCGTATACTTCAACATGTACCTGATTGCCAGCTTTATGTAATGCCTGAAAACTGATATGGATTTCCTTTTCCAATCCCTGAAGGCTTCGATTTATTTTATCCATAACAGAATTTTTGTTTTCTTCTGCTAATAAATCGCGAAAACCCATTTGCATAAGTTCTTCCCTTGAATATCCTAAAATATTGCACAAACTAGGATTTGTCTCAATAAATTTGTTTCCCTGGTAAATAAATATGCCGTAAGGAGAGATCATTGATAAAGCCCTGAATTTCTCTTCATTAGCCCTACGATGAGCTTCTGCTTTATTGAGCCTTGTTGCGATAGAGGTAAGTAATTCGTCGTATTCAAAGGGTTTAACGATATAGTCATCTGCGCCTAATTGCATACCAAATCTAATATCCTTAAGTTCCGACTTGGCTGTAAGAAATACGAATGGTATCATAGCGGTGGCTGAACTTTCTTTTAAGACATTGAAAACATCGTAGCCACTAATTTCCTTCATCGATATATCGCATAATATCAAATCAGGAATAATTTCAAAAGCCTTTTGGATTCCAGCTGCACCATCAGGAGCATGACTCACTTCATATCCTTTTACCCTGAGTAAATTGATAATTGTCTGGGCTAATGCCCTATCATCCTCAATTAGCAGGATCTCAATCTGATTTTCTGTTTGTTTAGTCATTGGGTACAACATATATACATATACTACTTAACTGGTAGATCTATTGTAAAGATACTACCATTTCCTCGCTCGCTTGTTATTGCAATACTTCCATTATGTAAGGTTAGGCACTCTCTTACAATCACCATACCTAGCCCTATTCCTTCATGCATTTCAGTCTCGGAATTTGCAAAAAAACTCCTGAGGGTACCAATTTGTTCTGTAGTCAATCCAATTCCCTGATCTTTTACTGTAAAACGAATCTCATTCTCAGAAATCCTTAATGATTCAAATAGAACTTTACAATCTCTTTTTGAATAGCTCAAGGAGTTAGAAATTAAGTGTGTAAAAAGGTTAGTAAATAGGTATTCATCTAATTCAACTTCACTAATTGAAGGATCATGAATGTATTTAAGCCTTTCAGGTATTACTTCAGCCTCGTTTATGGTTCTGACAAGACTGTTACATATTGACTGGAGGCAAACCGTTGAAGGTTTATATTCCAACCTTCCTTTATTAATGGAATCGATTACTGTTACTTTGTCGAGAACCTTTAAAAGTGATTTCACTGCCATACGGCTAAGGGAAAAAGTGTCATGAATAGTCTCTTTATCCAGCTCTAATTCATGATGTTCCAATAATTGGAGGTTGGCATATATAATCGACAAGGGGGTTCTGAAATCATGAGATACAGATGAAATGCATCTGGAATTTATTTCACTCAAAGTATTCTTATCAATTTTGCTCTTTTCCATGGGGCATCCTAAAATACCGGTTGAAGTTTGCCTGATGATATACTGATAGAGCTGTTGTCCTTTAAAAATGAAAGGATATCCTGTAAGATTAATCTTATAATATGTCTGATTTACATATATCGTCTGGGCTTGCTTTTCAAAAGATCCCTCAATTTGACCTTTCTCTAACAACTCCAAAATGATAGGTTTAAAATATTCCGGAACGGGTTCTTCAAATCCCTCAAACGGTAAATTGGACTCAGATCCTGAAAAATTAAATGATAAACAATTACCTTTATTGTCCTTGGTAATTACATAATATATGGTATTATCTTTCGGTGTGATAAGCAATTGCTTCTCCCGCTCAAGTGCAAGTAATTCTATGTCCGATGACATTAACTTTATACTTAATTATGATTGACTTACACAAAAATAGGAAATAAATCAGGTATTTTGTTTTTTAATATGGATAATAGTCTGGATTAGAAATTTTTCTTTACAAATTGTAACTTTTTCCCTTAAAAGATGTCTTACAGCTAACTTAGATAACTATATGGATACAGCTGAGTACAACAAGTGTGTCTCTAATTACGCAGATAGTGTTTATCGCTTTATTTTAAAAAATATGGGCGACAGGGAAAAATCACGGGATATAGTGCAAGAATCTTTCTCGCGTATGTGGGAAAAATCGAGCGAGATACAATACGACAAGGCTAAGACATATTTATTTACAACCGCCTACCATACAATGATTGATATGATTCGTAAGGATAAGCGAAATCTGGCCATAGAGGAAAAACATCTTAATAATCAGGTGACCTTTAATAAATACAACGATCTGCAGGAAATTCTAAACAGGGCTTTAGATACACTTCCTGAAATTCAGAAAACAGTTATCACACTAAGAGATTATGAAGGTTATTCTTATGAAGAAATTGGTCAGATTACAAGTCTTACCGAATCACAGGTTAAAGTATACATATACAGAGGGCGGCTTGCTTTGAAAAACTATATCGGGAGCATTGAGAAGGTTATATAATTTAAAGGAGGAAAAAATCATGGAAATTAATTTGAGTAATTACGAGGAGTTTGTTATCGATTACCTGGATAATAAACTGGGGCCCTTAGAGACAGCTCAGTTTCTTCTTTTCCTTGAAGAACATCCTGAAATCAAGATTGAGATAGAAAATATTGAAGACTACACAATTCATGCTAACAATAACGAATCTTTAGGTTTCAGTGAGTCACTTATTCAGCCCAATGATACAGAAGCCGTTAAGCTGAATATTCAAAACTATTCTCATTATTTTGTAGCTGCAAATGAAGGAGACTTATCAGCAACAGGACTCGCCGCTATAGAGAATTTCTTATTGGATCATCCTGAGCTTAATAAAGAATATCGTCTTTATTCCGTCTGTAAACTGATCCCTGAAAAGAAAACTATCTTTCCACAAAAAGAAAGATTAAAAATAAAACCTAAATCTTTCTTTATCAGGAATTACTTTGCCACAGGAATAGCTGCAGGTCTGCTCTTGCTGGCAGCAGTCTATTTCAAACTTACTCCTGATAATGAGGATGCACTTTCAAAAGCACTGAATGTTTCTGTGCAGCAACAGGCCACGAATGATAAAGCTCCCGTAGTACATGAAACAATCACTAAAACAAAACCGAAATCGGAAGTGGAGAAAAAAACGGTTGACACCGAAAATTCAAGTAATCAACCAAAGCATAAAACAGAGAGTTCTAAAAAGAACACAGAAATAAAACCTTCTAATAATACCCCTGTAAGAAAAGTTAATACCAAACCAGTCATTCTCAACACTACTCCCATTATTGCTGAAAATAAAACGAGAAACTTCTATTCAGATCTATATGAAGACATTAAATTGTCACAGGAGTTAGCACTTGCAACTGAAGAAGACAATGAGGAATTAGCTGAAAGGGAAGCACCTCAACAAAAATTAGCTGGTGTTAAAACTGGAAGAATCCTGAGTTCAGTTATTCGTTCAGGCGAACAAATTGCGAACCAGGTACCTGAGGTGCTAAATGCTTGGCTTGTAGCCGATATCGGTATTAAAGGATTCAATTTCCTTACAAATAACAATTATACCATCGATAGAAGCTATACTACAGGAGGATCAATTAAGCGCCTTGCTGTAGTAGAAAAATAAAAATACTTTAAGTGATAAATAATTGTAACAAATACAATAATAAGATCGTCTTAAACGAAACTTTTAACACACTAACACCATGAAATCACTAATTAAGAACAAACTTACTCTTTTAATTTTTGCTTTTGCTGCTTTCATAACTCCAACAACAGCAATATCTCAGATTGAGGGTAGTGGTAAAGTAGAAAAGCAAGACCGCTCTTTGCCGGAATTCAATAGAATTGAAGTTGGTAGTGCCTTCACTGTTTTTTTAACAAAGGGAGAACCCTCTTCCGTAATTGTCGAAACGGATGATAATCTTAAGGAAGAAATTCAAACCTTAGTTAGTAATGGAACATTGAGGATCAACTCAGGTGCTATTAAAAATCCCACCTCATTAAAAGCTTATGTTACCGCTCCTAATATTACCGAAATTGAGCTTACAGGAGCAGCAAGACTTCAATCCAGCAATGTTCTTTCTTACCCCGTCCTTAAACTAAATGCAAGTGGTGCTTCACGTGCAAACGTTGAATTAAATACTCAGGAACTGAATACTGCTGCCACAGGAGCTTCAAGAATAACCCTCAGAGGCTCAGCAAATAATCATACTTCAGAAGTGGCAGGAGCTTCATCTGTAAATGCAATGATGCTGAATACAATTACTACTTCTACTTATGTTTCCGGAGCTTCAAAAATTTCAGTATTCGCTAAAAATAAACTTACTGCTGATGTGAAAGACGCCGCCGTTGTTTCATATTTCGATAACCCAGACATCAAAAAGCTTAGACAATCAGGCCGTATCGAGATTACACTGGATAATCCAGATGATGTAATGCCACAACAATCTGCCGAAGATATGGCTGGTGGGGATATTCAAATCAGAGTCCTTGAAGATGGTGATTCAACCATCGTTAAAATGGGTGACTTTGACGTAAGTGTTTTTGATGATGGAGATTCAACCTTTGTCAGATTGGGAGAATTAAATGTTCATGTAAGTGACTCGGAAGACAAAACCCATATAGCTGTAGGAAAACATGACCTTGAAATAGATGAAGACGGTAATGTAAAGTTTAAAAAGGGTAAAAAGGAAAAATATGATGGACACTGGGGTGGATTTGATCTAGGTGTAAATGGATTTCTGGATGAAAATTTTGAGATCAATACCCCCGATGGTTATGAGTATCTTGACCTTAAAATGGAAAAATCAATCAATGTAGGCCTTAATATCTTTGAGCAGAATTTTAATTTGATAGATGAAAATTTAGGTCTGACAACAGGTTTAGGATTGGAATGGAATAATTACAGATTCAAAAATAATGCTGTTATCTCTGATCTGGACACACTTGCAGGATATTTGGATATTATGGAAAATCCAAAATTTACCAAGAGTAAACTTGTTACTAGTTACCTTACACTTCCCCTCGTTCTTGAATTTCAGACAAATAGCTTTTCTAAGTTAAATAGTTTCCATATAGGAGTGGGAGTTCTTTCAGGTTTAAGAATTGGAACTCACACTAAATTAGTAGATGAAAATGATAAAAAAGATAAAGACCATGGTTCCACAGCTATGAATCCTTTCAAACTTGAATTAATGGCACGTGTAGGTTGGGGCAAATTGAATGTATATGGGAAATACTCGCTAACTCAACTATTTAAAGAAAACCGGGGACCTGAAGTGTATCCTTTTGCAATAGGTATCACTTTAGTAAATTGGTAACTAATTATTTGTTAAGTTATGAGAATGCTGTTCTTTATTAAGGACAGCATTTTTCATTGTCAAAAATTATTATTTTTACAACCTGAAAAAGAAAACCTGAAAACCTTCAATAAGAATACCTATGTCGGGACATAATAAATGGTCAACAATTAAAAGAAAAAAAGGAGCCCTGGACGCAAAGCGTTCAAAGATCTTTTCAAAAATCATAAAGGAAATAACTGTAGCTGTAAAAGAAGGAGGAGCAGATCCTGATGGCAATCCAAGGCTTCGGCTTGCAATAGCAAATGCAAAAGGTGCAAGTATGCCTAAAGATAATATAGCCAGAGCTATTAATAAGGGATCGGAAAAAGATTCAGCCAATTATCAGGAAACTTCGTATGAAGGATATGCGCCAAACGGTATAGCTATATTTGTTGAGGCAACTACTGATAATGTACAGCGTACAGTTTCGAGTGTAAGATCTTACTTTAATAAGTTTGGAGGAAGTTTGGGCACCAATGGATCGCTTGCTTTTCTTTTTGATCGTAAAGGCGTGTTCGATATTCCCAAGGGAAATATTAAGTTAGACGACATTGAAATGGACCTCATTGATGGTGGAGCTGAAGATATTCAAATCGAAGACGATACTATTACAGTCACTACTGCTATGGAAGACTTTGGACAGATGTTAAAGAAACTCGAAGAACTTAACATCGAGCCCGAGAATGCTGAATTACAAAGAATTCCTAAAAACACTGTGAAAGTTGATAAAGATACTGCTCAAAAAGTAATGAAGTTAATTGATCTTTTTGAAGACGATGATGATGTTACTAATGTTTTCCATAACATGGAAATTACAGATGAAATGATGGAAGAAATGATATAGAAAAACATTGCTCTATATAAAAAAAACAGGCTGCTTTTATCTAAACAGCCTGTTTTTTTATGTATCAAAATTCTGTTACGCTTTTGATTTCATACTTTCAACGATTTCAAAAGTATCAAGTGCAATAACAAGCTCTTCATTTGTCGGTACAACCATAATAGTAACCTTAGAGTCGTCGGCTGAAATGACAGCTTCTTTTCCTCTTAAGCCCTTGTTTTTCGACTCATCGAATTTAACACCCATAAATTCAAGTCCCATAGTTGTGATCATTCGGGTAGCTGAATCGTTCTCCCCTACTCCTCCGGTAAAAATAATTATGTCAACTCCGCCCATTGCAGCAGCATATGAGCCAATGTATTTCTTAATTCGATAATAGTACATTTCAAGTGTAACCTGCGCCCTTCGGTTGCCTTCTTCAGCAGCTTTTTCAACATCACGCATATCACTTGAAACTCCTGAAACTCCAAGCATACCTGAATGCTTATTCACCAGCGTGTTAGCAACTGAGAGGTCAATTTCCTCTTTATTGATAATTTGTAAAAATGCACCAATATCAAGATCACCGGTACGAGTTCCCATGATTAAGCCTTCAATTGGAGTCATACCCATGGAAGTATCCAAAGATTTACCATTTAGGATAGCAGCTATTGAAGCACCATTACCTAAATGGCAGGTAATGATTTTCATCTTGTTTATATCCTTACCGAGGATCTCACACGCCCGTTTTGATACATACCTATGACTGGAACCGTGAAAACCGTACCTTCTTATCTTATACTTTTCGTATAAAGAGTAAGGGATCCCATATAAGTAACTATAATCGGGCATTGTTTGATGAAAAGCGGTATCAAAAACTCCAACCTGCGGAACATTGGGTAATAGATTGGTTATTGAATAAATACCTTTTAAGTTTGGCGGATTGTGCAGAGGAGCAAGATCAATACATTCTTCCAATGCGGCAATAACTTCCTTGGTTATGTAAACACTACCATTAAATTTTTCACCGGCATGAACCACCCTGTGCCCTACTGCATCAATCTCATTCAAGTCTTTAATGCTTCCATACTTTTCACTAACCAATACACCTAACAGATATTCAATACCTTGCTGATGATCCAGGATTTCGCCTTCAAGTTTTACCTCTTTTCCATCATTTCTCGAATGTTTTATTAAAGAGCCCTTGAGACCAATCTTGTCGACCAATCCCTTTGCAAGTACTTCCTGTGACGGCAAATCAAATAATTGATACTTTATGGATGAGCTTCCACAATTTAAAACTATGACTTTCATTTCTTTACTTTTTAATTTTGTGAGTTGAACTTGATTTAAAGCCGACCGAGATTCAGAATCTGCCCAGGCTTAGAAACTCTCTTTTCATCCTGATACAGGTAGAATCCTTCACCTACTCTGCGACCAAAAAGGTTAGCCCTAACCATTCTCTTGATTACGGGTGATGGCTTATATTTCTGCTCACCAAATTCTATGTATAAATTCTCCATCCATTTCAATAACTTATCGAGACCAATTCTATCTGCCATTTCAAATGGTCCTAACTGCAGACCTGAAGTTTCCTTCATGGTCTCATCAATATCAGCAACTGTGGCAATCCCTTCCATCAGAATTTCGCAGGCCTCATTGATCAGAGGTACAATCATTCGTGTACTTACATTTCCCGATGACTCATTAACATTAATAAGTTTCTTTCCAATCAACAGGGCCAACTTACTAACCACTGAATAGGTTTCATCGCTGGTATAAACTGAACGGACAGCTTCAATTATTTTCACCTTTCCAATAGGAGAAAAGAAATGCAGTCCCATCGCTCTTTCAGGATGATTCAGAACAGAAGCTATTTCTGAAATCATTAATGTTGCAGTATTTGAGGTTATTACCGTGGTTGGTGAAACAACTTCTTCAATCTTGGCAAATATTTGTTGCCTAAGCTCTAAGCTTGTACCTTTCTTTTTTGAATTAACGGTCTCAAAAACTATATCACAATCAGCTATTGTTGAATAATCTACGGAGCCTTTTATTCTCGAAAGAATAAGTTTTTTCTCACTACCCGTTAAACCCCATCTGCTAATCCGGTCGTCCAGCATTGATTCAATTCTGATCAACACTTCTGACACGCGTTCATCACTAATATCAATAAAAGCAACCTCAATACCCGATTGACTCATAAGTATTGACAATTCCTGTCCCATGGTACCACAACCAACAATTCCTATCTTTTGGATAGTACCTTTAGATTGCATGGATTTGCCCAGGCTAAAATCTTCTAATCTTTCCGACATTTGAATTTATTTTTATGAATTTTCTTTATTGCGCTGATTGATTTGCTGTTATAGCAACAAGATTAACAATATCACTTATCGAACATCCTCTCGATAAATCGTTAATTGGAGCTGCCATACCCTGAAGTATCGGTCCGATTGCTTCTGCTCCTGCAAGTCGCTGAACCAGTTTGTAGGCAATATTTCCGGTTTCTAATCCCGGGAATACTAATACATTAGCCTTTCCTGCGATACTACTTCCCGGGGCTTTACTCATCCCGATTGCTTCGACTAAAGCAGCATCTGCCTGAAGTTCTCCGTCGATATCCAACCATGGTGCTTTTTCTCTGGCAATGCGGGTAGCCTCCACCACTTTGTCTACCAATGGATGCTTAGCACTACCCTTAGTAGAGAAACTCAACATTGCAATCCTTGGTTCTATCTTTGCTATTTTTCGTGCAGTTTGTGCCGTAGAAATTGCGATTTCTGCCAGCTCAGATGCAGTCGGGTCAGGATGTACAGCACAATCGGCAAAAACTAATATATTATCCTGAACATAAGGATTGTTTTTTAGTAGCATTATAAAAGCACCTGAAACAACAGAAATTCCGGGGAGTGTCTTGACGATCTGGAATGCGGGCCTTAAAACATTACCGGTTGAATTTTTAGCACCGGCAACTTCTCCATCAGCTACTCCAGCCTTAATAAGCAAAGTGGCTAAATACAAAGGTTCTTTGACCAGGCGAGATGCTTCTTCAAAGGTCATCCCTTTCGATTTGCGTATCTCCAATAGCAATTGGATATACTTTTCACAGTCCGGATTATTTTCAGGATCAATGATGGTTGCAGTATCGATATTCTGCAAACCATATTCTTCGCTTTTTCTTTGAATCTCTTCCTGGTTTCCAAGGAGAATAATTCGAGCAAGTTTTTCGTTAAGGATGTAAGCTGCAGCCTTAAGTGTACGTTCTTCAGTTCCTTCAGGCAAGACAATGCACTTGTTTAGCTTGCGTGCATTTTCCCTGATAGTATCCATCAAACTCATTTGAGGGTAGTTTAGTATTAATAATTAAATTGGTAGGCAAATTTATAACTAAATAACAGGCCTACCTAAAATATTTTTAAACTATATATAACCTATCTTTGACAACCCATTCGCAACTTTTAATTATGCAAATGAAATTCTATTTTTTGCTTCTTTTATCGCTGTTCCTGGTTTATAATTCTTCGGCTCAGGAGAGAAAAAAAATCAAACTGGTTCAGGCTGAAGAAGCTGTTTACGATCGTTCATTGGGTGAAAATATTCAAAGAATAATCGGTAATGCAGTCTTTGAGCATGAAGGTGCTTTCCTATATTGTGATTCTGCTCATCTCAATAATGCAAATAACAGCGTTAAAGCATATAGCCGGGTGCACATTAATTCCGCTGATACTCTCCATCTCTATGGTGATTCAATTTATTACAACGGAGAGACGAAAGTTGCTGAAGTTTTTGATAATGTGAAGCTAATTGACAATCAAACGGTTTTAACTACAGATAAACTTACATTTGACAGAAACTCCGGTATAGCTTTCTATCTTAATGGTGGGCATATTGTTAATGACGACAACACACTTGATAGCAGAAGAGGATATTACCATACCAATTCGAAAGATTTCTTCTTCAGGACGGATGTGGTTCTGGTAAATCCTGAATATAAAATGCACTGTGACACACTGGAGTATAATACGCAAACCAAAATATCGAAATTCAAAGGCCCCACGACAATTGTAGGAGAAGAAACGGATATTTATGCCGAAAACGGATGGTATAATACCGATACCGATATTTCAGAGTTTAATGAAAATGCAAGAGTACGGAATGGGGATCAGGTACTTACTGGTGATAGTCTCTATTATGAAAGAACCAATGGCTTTGGACAAGCTTTCAAGAATATACGGGTTATTGATACAGTTCAAAACATGATTGTATATGGACAATATGCAGTTTATGACAAGTCGATTGGCTATACCCTCATTACTGATAATCCCGAAGCCCATATGATAGAGGGCAATGACACCCTATTCGTTCATTCAGACACAATGAAGGTAACATTCGACTCGGCGCAAAACACCAAAGAGATGTATGCCTATTATAAAATGAAATTTTACAGAACAGACATGCAGGGCATGGCTGATTCGCTTATATATAGTTTTAGCGATTCATTAATGAGAATGCATAGAAATCCAGTACTTTGGACTGAAGGGAATCAACTGACAGCTGATTCCATTTATGTACTCACGGGTGATGAATCAGTCAAAAAGATGTTTCTTTATTCAGGAGCATTCATGATTGCGAAAGACACAACGGGTTATAATCAGATTAAAGGAAGAGACATGGAGGGCTTCTTTAAAGACAACGAACTTGTTTTCATTAAAGTCCTGGGAAATGCTGAAACATTATATTGGGTGAGAGAAGAAGATGGATCATTAACAGGAATAAATAAATCTTTCTCAAGCAATATGAATATCAGGATAGGTAACAGAAAAATTCGCGACCTAACGTATCTTTCAAAACCTAATGCTACCTTGTTTCCTGAAGGAGAACTTACTCCTCCTGAATTATTACTTGATAACTTTGAATGGTTAGAACATCTGCGTCCTTTGGACAGGTATGATATTTTTAGATGGGACTGATATAATTATTTATCAAAAACTACTTTAATAGCAGTTGTATTTAACCTTTTCTTAAGCCATTCGACCACCTGATTTTTTTGATCTTTTGACAGGCCTTTATCATTTTGGGTGATATAAATAATAGTAGTCTTGGTAGCCATATTTTGGGGATCACTATATGAAAAACCCTCAGAATACGATGAAGAAAGGATTTCCGGATATAATGTATTTAGTTCGAGAAATAGTTGTTGACCAAGTACTTTCTTATTGGCAATACTATCCTGATGACTCTTCAGACTAAAACTAAGCCTGTTTAATTCGTTTCTGATTATTTCTTCTTCAGAGGCAGATTCATCGCTAAAAGCAAAACCCTGTTTTATATCAAGAGAGGTTGAATCGATTGAAAATTGTTTGGCGGTTTGTGAAATAAAGAGTTTCTGGTCGGGAGATATCATATTTCCGGCAAAGACCAGTGTTACTTTTCTTCTATCGGGATTTACTTCCTGACGAAGCAAATAGCTGCCATCATAAACACTGATCGCTCTGGTAAATTTATTGACATTACTCAAGAACCTCTCTTTCTGCACGAGCTGATAACCGAAGTAAATACTTGGGATAATGGTTATAAGAATAACTACAGTAATCCAACTATTTACTCTTTTCCGCTGCTTAGGTTCAACTATTGTTCTGATTGGGAATTTAAGTAGTTGAGACATAGCAACTGCAGAAATGCCAATAAATACAGCATTTATAGTGAAAAGATAAAAAGCTCCAAAGAAGTAATTAAACTGAGCGGTTGCTAATCCATAACCTGCAGTACAAAGTGGGGGCATGAGAGCAGTGGCTATTGCCACACCGGGTATTACATTCCCTTTTTGCTTGCTGCTAATTGCTAATATTCCGGCTAATCCACCAAATAAAGCAATTAAAACATCATATATAGTGGGGCTTGTCCGTGCTAACAGTTCGGAATGGGCTGTAGATACAGGTGTTATTGCAAAATAAGTAGTAGATGCTACCAGACTGGCGATTACAGCAAAAGAAAAATTCTTTAATGACCTTCTGAAAAGAAAAAAATCGTAAGTCGCTATACTATATCCCATTCCATTGATCGGGCCCATTAAAGGTGATATAAGCATAGCACCAATAATCACCGCAGTTGAATTCATATTGAGTCCTACAGAGGCGACAACAATAGCAAAAACAAGAATCCATAAGTTAGTTCCCTTAAAGACGATGTCTTTTTCAATGGTTATATGGATCTTCTCATAATCTTCAACTTCACTATCAATTTCAAGATAAGCAAGCCATTTTTTCATTCAAAATATGTATAGGTTATTCAATAGAAGAGGGTGTTGGTTTGGGGGATTTCCCAAACACTGAAAAATGCACATACCTCTTCGGATTTAGCCTTATATCTTCAAGTAATAAATCTAGCTGTTTAGAAGAAGATTCCAGATCACGGTATAGTTTCTCATCATTCAGAAGCAAACCCAAAGATCCTTCACCTTTATTAATTTTGTTTGTCGCATTAGTAAGATTTGAAACAGATTTATCAAGGTTGCTCAGTGTATTTGAGATGTTTGATTTGGCAATTGTATCAGTAATATCAGCCACATTGGCAATGATTCGGGATAATTCTTCATTGTTTTCCCGTAGATTGGTGGTGATGGACTCAACGTTCCTGAATATTCCAGAGAGTCGAGTTCTTTGTGTATCAATTAGGGTATCAATTGAATAAGTTGAACTCTCAAGATTAGCAATCGTATTACTTAAGCTTTCAACACTTCTTATTAAGTTTTCTCTGGTTTTATAATTAAAAACATCTCCAACTGCTGAAATAACAGTATCGATACTTCCCATCATACTCGCAGCTTTTTTAAGAATAGGCTGAACCATATCGTTTACTTCTTCCTGCAGACTCATAGAGACTGCTGACTTGAGTGTGTCACCCGATTGAGCATTTACTATACTATCTCCAAGAATAATTTCGATTCCTCTTGTACCAAGTAAATCTGAACTATAAATTCGTGCGGTGGAATTTTTGGGAATATTAATATCGTTTGTGACAGTAAATTCAACCACTACTTTTGTTGGATCGTTTTCAAGAAACGAAAGATTTGCCACCTGACCAATATTTAGGCCACTGATTGTGACAGCATTTGCCTTCATCAAGCCGGATACATTATTATACACAACATAGAAAGTGCGCTGCTTATTAAGGAGATCTTTCCCTTTTAAATAATTGAATCCCCAGATAAATGCAACAACAGTCAAAACAGTGATAAACCCTATCTTTAATTCACGACTGTATTCTTTTATTTTCATGACTTAGATTAATCAATTGGTAAGTTGTAATTTCCGTGCTTCATTGATATCGATCCGCTGTTCGTTCAGAAATGCAACAACAAAACAATCGCTGAATCCACTTCTTCTTAGTTCTTTTGCTTTGATATCAGCGGCTTCAAAGTTCTTCTCCGAACCATATGTATATTTATATAAGCCACCATGTATATAATATTCCACATTTTTCAATCCTTTAAACAGCCTGTCGGAAGAATCAAGTTGTTTATCAGATACCAGAAATTGTACCTTAAAAACAAGATTCCTATCAGAAGGTTCTGTAATACCTATTGTCTGAGCGGAATTCAGATCTTTTTGAGCGAGCAATACTTCCTGATCTTTAATTTGTTTTGATTTTGCTTTTTCTTTCTTACCAGAAGTATCCTTCTCAATTGGTTTTTCTGACTTTAATTCATCAGCGACCTCAAGTTTAATGCTTCTTTCCATGCTTTGCTTATATTCTTTTATTGCCCTGTAAATAGCTGAAGCAATATATGTTTGCCCTTCTTCTGATGCAAGAGTTTTTTCTTCTTTGAGATTGCTGATGAATCCTGTTTCAATTAATACAGATGGCATCGTTGTCTTATATAAGACAAGAAAACCAGCTTGCTTGACTCCTCTATCGAACAGATTTACTCTTTCCTTAAAATGTTTCTGAACATTACTAGCCAATCCCAGACTTTGATCCATATAAGCGTTCTGTAGCATCGAAAAAAAGATATAACCTTCGGGGGATGTGGGGTCAAAGCCATCGTACTGAACGTGATAATCTTCTTCTAAAAGAATTGATGCATTTTCAGTTTGTGCTACCGATAAATTAGCGTCACTCCGGTGCAGTCCCATTACATATGTCTCAGCACCATAGGGGGTAGATGATTTATTGGCATTACAATGAATTGATATAAATAGATCGGCTTTAGCTTCATTTGCAATCTTAGCTCTTCGGTAAAGTTCAACAAATACATCCGTCTTACGGGTATATATCACTTTAACATCCGGGAGGTTTTCTTCGATAAATTTTCCCGTCTTTAAAGCAATTGAAAGAGTGATATCCTTCTCTTTTGAAATTTTACCAACAGCCCCGGGATCATGGCCTCCATGTCCTGCATCGATAACTACCTTTCTTACTTTTTGGGCATTTGCTTCAGGAGAAAACAATATTGCTGCCAATAATAGAATAAAGAAAGAAAAAAAGCGTTTTATCACCATGTTAATTTTGATTAGTTTTGCCACAAAACCAGATGGTTCTTTATGTATGGCCATATTTTAGGTTATGCCCACTTAATAACACACAAATTTAATATAATTGAGGTACACTGGTTACTATTTTGATACGGTTTTTTGGGTAATCGTTAAGTTATTTTGGGCTATTTCCTTTATAATGGCATTGCAATTGCCTTTGTTTGCCCAAAACGACTCAGTTCTTCAATCGTTACCTGATACTACTGTCAGAGTGCTGCAATCAAACGATACTATTTATACAAATGATTCGGTTTATATTAATGTGGGTGACACTTTGATGCAGAATAATTTGCCCGTCAATGAAGCTGCCGGAAAAAAAAGTGCCATAACCTCAAAAGTTGTATATAGCGCAACAGATTCCATTCGGCTCGACCTTGAAAATCAAAAAGTATATCTCTACCGGGAAGCCGATATAAGTTATGAAAAGATAAAGCAAAAGGCTGGTTATGTGGAGATTGATTTTAATACAAATATTCTGACAGCAAAGCCTCTCATTGACTCGACAGGAACGGAAATCGGTTTACCTGAATTTTCCGAAGGTTCCCAGAGTTTTAAGTCGAAAGAGATGAGGTATAATTTTGATACCAAGAAAGGTCTGATCAAAAATGTAATAACTCAGGAAGGACAAGGATACCTCCATGGTGAGCTGGTCAAAAAAATGGACAATGATGTTAGTAACATGAGGGGAGGTGGATATACTACCTGTAACCTTGATCATCCTCACTTTAGTCTCAAATTTACAAAGGCTAAAGTAATACCTAACAATAAAATCGTAACCGGACCGGCCTATATGACAATTGAGGACGTACCTCTGCCTATAGTACTTCCATTTGGATTGTTCCCCAACAAACGGGGTCAAACATCGGGGATATTGATACCTACATATGGTGAATCGACCGAACGAGGCTTTTATCTTGAAAATGGAGGCTATTATTTTGGAATTAATGAATATATGGAATTGCGCCTGATTGGAGATATTTATTCACGGGGCAGTTGGGCAGTTAAACCTACTTTTAATTATCGTAAACGTTATAAATTCAGCGGTAATCTGAACTTCAATTACGCAATAAATACTCAGGGAGTCAGGGAAACTGAAAGATTCCAGAAAACAAGAGATTTCAAGTTAATATGGACTCACAGGCAAGATCCAAAAGCACGGCCACGAAGCCAGTTTAATGCCAGTGTGAATTTTGGTACAAGAACTTTCTCGCGTTATAACCCGGTAAGTGTAAATGATCATCTCACAAACACCTATGGATCAAGTGTAAGCTACTCGACTTCATTTGGCGAACGTGTGAATATGACCGCTGCTCTTACTCATTCTCAAAATACAACCAACAAAACAGTCAACTTAACATTGCCTAATATCTCTCTTGGCGTTAATACATTTTTCCCTTTCCGCAGACCTGATAAAGTATCAAACCTAAAGTGGTACGACAATATCAGTATGAAGTACAATATGAATGCAAGAAATGAAGTAAATACGTATGATACTCTGATGTTTACCAATGCTATGCTTAAAAGTTTTGAGAACGGGATACAACACACTATTCCTGTCAATCTGACACTCAAACTTTTAAAGTATTTCAGCTTTTCAAATTCAGTTAACTTCAATGAAAGATGGTATTCCAGCAGTATTACCAGGACATGGATGGATGAAACAGCGATTATTAACGGAGACACGGTTACAGGCTATGTTAGATTTGATACGGTTCCCGGATTTTATGCTGTTCACGAATACAATTACAGTTCAGGCATTTCGACCAGCCTTTATGGTATGGTACAAATGAAAAAAGGTCCAGTAAGAGCGGTTAGGCATGTAATGAGACCATCTGTTAGTTTTTCGCTGAGACCAGATTTTGGTAGTTCTAGATTGGGATATTACCGAACCGTTCAAACTGATACTACAGGCCGTGTAGAACGTTATTCCATATTCCGTGATGCAATTTATGGCACTCCTGCCGATGGCAGGTCAGGAATGCTGAATTTCAACATTACCAATAATCTCGAAATGAAGGTAAGGTCAAAAAGGGACACCATTACGGGGATGAAGAAAGTTATGTTGATTGAAAATTTTTCAATTGGTACTTCGTATGATCTAGCAAAAGACTCACTACAATGGAGTCCACTGAGGATATCCGTAAGGACTACACTTTTCAAGAAATTGCAGATCAGCTATAGTTCAACATTCAATCCTTATATGACTGATGATAGGGGAAGACCTATAAACAGGTACGAATGGACAGGAAATAATCGATTATTCAGAAGAGATAATTCTTCTTGGAATTTTTCTATGGCCTATAATTTCAGTTCAGGACAGAATAAAACCGGTGGCAGTACCAGTTCAGTGGTGGTTGCCTCGGAAGAAGCGCAGGAAATTATTGAAAATCCTGACGAATACATTAACTGGAACAATCCCTGGAATTTCAGTTTCAGCTACAATCTGGGTTACAATGATTTTATCAGGTATCCTCAACGCAACTATGATCACAGGATTGTGCATACGATTGGAATTAATGGAGATATTAATGTAACTCCCAAATGGAAGGTGAATTTCAGTTCAAATTACGACATAGAGAATAGTAAGCTATCATATGCTCAGGTTAGCGTATACCGAGACCTTCACTGCTGGGAAATGAGATTTAACTGGATCCCTACCGGATACCTGAAAAGTTGGAACTTTTATATTAAAGTTAAGGCTGAAGTACTTCAGGATCTTAAACTTAATAGAAAGAAAGATTTCAGGGACAATTTATAAAATCAGTAACTTTTATAATTCGCTCCCTTCATTGTTATACTGTTTAGCAAATTTATACATTTGCAGCTATGATATTTAACCTCTCGCTGATCAAACTTCAAAAGTGGCGGCTTAAGAATATAAGCCATCGCAATTTCGTGCTTTTTTTGAGTTTTGTGGTCGGTTTAATTAGTGGGCTTTCTGCAGTAGTTCTCAAAAATACAGTTTATTACACACATTATTTCTTAACAGAAGGCTTTGAAACTGAAGGGGCCAATTTTCTTCTGCTTCTCTATCCTCTTTTTGGGATGGCTCTTACAGTTCTTTTTGTAAAATACATTGTTAAAGATGATATTTCACATGGCATAAGCAAGATATTATACTCTATTAGCCGGAACAACAGTCATCTAAAACCTCACAATAACTACTCTTCTTTAATTGGCAGTACTTTGACTGTTGGTTTCGGAGGATCAGTTGGTCTTGAAGCTCCGATAGTACTTACCGGAGCATCAATTGGATCAAATCTGGCGAGGACAATGAGAATGGACTACCGTACCAATACATTGATGATTGGCTGTGGTGCTGCCGGTGCAATCGCCAGTATTTTTAATGCTCCGATTGCGGGAATTCTTTTTGGGTTGGAAGTACTGATGCTCGATCTGACAATGGGCTCGCTGATACCGCTGTTAATTGCATCAATAACCGGAGCTACACTCAGTTCGCTTCTTATGGGAAAAACGGTGCTCTTTGCTTTTTTCTCAGTTGCCCCATTCAACCTGAATAATATCCCCCATTATATACTCTTAGGAATAGTAGCAGGCTTGGTATCCCTTTACTTTGTAAGGGCTAACCGTTATATAGAATCGAGACTTGAAACGATAAAAAGACCATTCAGAAAACTACTTATTGCAGGGGTAGTCGTAAGTCTCTTGATATTCCTGTTCCCTCCATTATATGGTGAAGGTTATGATATTCTGACAGATATATTAAATGGCCGTGGTGAAAACCTTTTTAATGGAAGCTTATTTTATAGTTTCAAAAATAACACATGGCTGTTTCTGCTTTTCGTTGTATTGGTTTTATTCCTGAAAGTTATAGCAATGGCTTTTACAACTGGTGGAGGCGGTGTAGGTGGTGTATTTGCTCCTTCCTTATTTATGGGTGGAGTTACAGGTTACTTTGTCGCTAAAGCAATTAACATCTTTAAAGTTATTGACCTCCCTGAAAGCAATTTTGCCCTGGCTGGTATGGCCGGCGTCATGGCTGCTGTTATGCATGCTCCTCTTACTGCTATCTTTCTAATTGCTGAAATAACCGGTGGATACGAGTTTTTTCTACCTCTAATGATCACTGCAACTATATCTTATCTAACCATAAACCTTTACGAGCATCATAATATATATGCCAAAAGCCTTGCTGAAAGAGGTGAGTTAATTACACACGATAAGGACAAGGCCGCTTTATCAAGGATGAAAATCACCAAATTGGTTGAGCACAATTTCCTTATTGTAAAGCCGGATAATACACTTGGAGAATTGGTTAAAGTGATTGCCCGATCAGAACGTAATGTTTTTCCGGTAGTTGATGATGAGAATAATTTCCTGGGAGTTGTGTTTATTAATGAAATCAGGAATATCATTTTTGACACTAATATCTATAACACTACATACGTACGTGACCTAATGTTCATGCCTGATACCTTGATAAATCTTGATGCTACAATGGAAGATGTTGCACGAAAATTTAATGAAACTTCTCATTATAATTTACCGGTATTAAATAATGGGAAGTACATAGGTTTTGTCTCCCGGGCTAACGTATTCTCATCTTATAGAAATTTGGTAAAAGAATTTTCTCAGGAATGAAAAGCTTAGAATCAGATTTATACAGTTTTAAAAAGATATCTCCATTCCTGGTTACCGTTTTTATCTATTTGTCAGGGCTGGCAACGGCATTGATACTTTGGGGATACCATGAAAGTTTCCTATTTCTGAATACGGACAAGATAGTATGGCTTGACCAACCGATGTTTATAATTACCCATCTTGGGGATTCCCTGATTCTTGTTTCCATACTTAGCCTTTTACTTATAAATAAAAAGCCTGAGGTTGTTATAAGTTTAATAGTAGTTGTTTTAATTACAGGCTTGACAGGGCAATTATTAAAGTCCTATGCTTTTGAAGGTTGGGATAGACCCTTGCGGCATTTTAAAGAAAGTCCGATTGTACATACCTTACCATTCTACCGGCTATTCCATAACAGTTTCCCATCAGGGCATAGTATAACTGCCATGTCAGCTTTTACAACTCTGGTATATGGTTTAAAACCTGGGAAAAATTACCAGGTAGGTATTGCCCTGATAGCTTGTCTTGTTAGTTACAGCAGAATCTATTTGGGAGTTCATTTCCCGGGTGATGTTTTGGCCGGAAGCCTTCTTGGCATTTTATTGACCTTACTTATTATAAAAATCGTGTTTCCATTCAGCTGCCGTTTGAATATTAAAAAACCAGTAAGGGTTGCGATTTTTTTACTAGCCTTAGGTTCTCTAATTGCCGGCACATGGTTATTAAGAGTATACTATCCCCTAATCTGAAATACACTAAGTAAAAATACGTAGTATATCGAATTATCATTCTACAAAATCCGTTCTTCAAGAATCACTTTTACGTATTAATACGTATTTTGATGACTGACATGTATAGAATGGACTTTTCTTTCGTAATTTCACATCACCAAAATCGTATCAATCAATCATTTTTACTTTCATTTTATGCAGCTACAGATTAAAAAACATATTGAAGTGGTTGACAAGGGCAATATGTTTGCAATCGAAACAGAATCCGAGACCTCCTACTTGAAATATCATATCTATAAGGATACTATTGAACTGTATTCAGCTTATGTACCGGAAGTTTTAAGAGGTAATGGTCATGCAGCTTCATTGATTTTGTTTGCAATGCAATTTGCTGTACTAAATGGCTATTGGGTAGTTCCTGCCTGTCCGGCAGTCAGGGAATATATTCGCCAATTCCCAGAATGGATCTACATAGTAAAACATTTATAACCACTATCTTTTCCTTTCTTGCACTTTTTTAACCATTAGCAGGTTCTGTGTGTTTTGTTATTACGACACCATGAACAATGAGTACTAATAAGTTAAAATTTCCTATCCGAAGTCTCCAGGCCAATATTTTCGTTCTCTTCCTGATAACCCTGGCAGCTGTTCTTACTGCCGCATACTTCGTAAGAGAGAATGAGAAAGTTTTAAGGAGAACCTTGAATGAACTCTCAAATCCAGATGTTGAATTAGCACTTTTGCGTGAGATCCTTTCATCTCTCACTGAGGCAGAAAATAAACTCAGATACTTTACACTGACAAATGATACAACTTATTTTAATCAGTACAACAATCTTATTGATACCATTGAAAATAACATTGATTTACTTCAAATGAGTTACACTCATGATTCCTTGACAAGCAATCATCTTTTTCAGGTAAAGGACCTGTTGAACCAGAGAAAGGACCTGATAATATCATATAACCAAACAAAACAGGATCAGGCAGCATTTGATTTTGCGGATATTGCTTTCAGTACAATAAGGAAAGGCACTCCCGATTCGTTGATAAGCAGGACCAATACAAGTACTACAATAATTACAACTTACGATACTTTAGAGGCAATCCCTGACACATTAGAAAGTAAAAGAAAGAATAGAGGCTTGATTGGTAAGATAAAAGGAGTTTTTTCCAAGAGTGATACGCCAAAAAAAGAAACTCAGCTCCCTGATCCCATCATTCGTTCAACAACAAGTATTCAGTTTGATACATCCATGATAAAGCCTTCTGATAGTATTAAAATGGGTCACATTGAGCAAGAGCTAAGTCAAATAAAAGCTAAAGACCAGAGATACTATCTTGATTTAAGAAGAAAAGAGCTCAATATGCTGCAGAATAGTTCTTTGGTAATTAATCAGGTTACTGAAATCTTCAACAGGCTTGAAAAGAATGTATTACATGAAAATGAAATCAGATCACAGCAAGCCCGCAACAATGCTTCAAAATCACTTTTTTTGATTGGGGTTACCAGTATTGCTGCATTATTAATAATTCTAATTCTTGTTTTACTAATACTGAACAATTTGCGTCGTAGCAACCATTATCGCAAGGAATTATTGAAAGCAAATACACAGGCAATAGAACTGGCTAAAGTGAAAGAAGAATTTCTTTCGAACATGAGTCATGAAATCAGAACCCCTTTAAATGCTATAATTGGTTTCTCAAACCAACTGTTGAATACAAAATTAACCCCTGATCAAACCCGATATCTTGATGCTGTTCAGAAGTCATCAGTACATTTACTCGAAACAGTGAATGATATTCTTGATCTTTCGCGCCTGGTAGCTGGCAAATTTCATATCGATAAGGTGCATTTTAAACCCGGTGAAGTCTTGAATGATGTAATCAGGCCATTTCAACTTCAGGCTAAAGACAAAGGTTTGAAATTCACAGAAGTCTGTGATTACGATTCAAATCTGGTACTATTAGGCGATCCTGTGAGATTGAGGCAAATCCTTTACAATTTACTGAGCAATGCTTTAAAGTTCACTAGAGAAGGTGAGATCATTTTCATTTGCTCGATTAAAATAGAAGGTAATTTAGCAAATGCTAAAATGTCAGTTAAGGATTCCGGGATAGGAATTGAAGCCCATAAACTGGAGTCAATTTTTGAAGATTTTCAACAGGTTGAGACTTCTTCTGCAAGATCATTTGGAGGATCAGGATTAGGTCTTGCAATTAGCAGAAGATTAGCACGGCTTCAGGGTGGAGATATAATAGTTGAAAGTAAGCCGGAAGAAGGATCCACCTTTTGTCTTTTAATTTCATATATCGTTGTGAATGACAATCGGGATGAAATAATAACAGAACCAGATCAACCAAGCCAATGGAGCATGAATGAAGAGATTCTGAAGGGGGCCAGAGTCTTAGTTGTTGATGATGACGAATTCAATATTCTGCTGTCAAGAATAATTACCGAAAATCATGGCATGAGCATTCAAATTGCAAAAAATGGTTATGAAGCAGAATCACTTATTGCCAAAGAAAGTTTTGACCTGATTATGACCGATCTTCAGATGCCGGGACTTAGTGGAATTGATTTAATAAATTATATAAGAAATCATTCAGATCCGGCAATCTCACGAGTACCTGTAATTGCATTTACTGCTAATAAAAAGGAGCGATTTGATGATGAGTTGATTTCTTTAGGGTTCAATGAAGTACTACAAAAACCTGTTCCTGAAAATGAGTTTCTCAATAGAATTTCTCATTATGTAATTACTCACCCTTTAACTGAGCACAACCATGATCCAATTCAAACAATGAAAAGCTCAAGAACAGAATCTGTATCACTTGTTTCTTACGATTTGTCTCATGTCAAAGCTTTTTCAGCAGGAAAACCGGAAATACAAAAAGAGATTTTACGGTCATTTATAATATCATCGAATAATGCAGTAAAATCAATGAAAAACGCATTTTCAACAGGAGACTATCAGGAAATTAAAAATCTGGCTCATCGCCTGCTTACAACTTATGGGCATCTAAAAGTTGAAAGTGCTCTTAACTTACTTGATCAATTAGACTCAATCAATCTTTCTAAGGTTGAACAATCAAGAATAAGTGAGTTAATTAATGATCTGACAGAAATTAATAAGAAATTATATAAGGCTTTAAAGAAAGAGATGCAGAAACTATAGGCTTTCTTCCAATCCGTACAGTTTTATCTTGTTGTACAGGGTTTTACGATCAATATTTAATAGTTGAGCTGCTTTTGTTTTATTAAAATAAGTCCTTTTTAAAACACTTAGTATTGTAGCTTTTTCCTGTGATTCAGCCATACTTTTGAGATCCGTGGTAGATACGGCAGATTGATCATTGATTGTCTCCCTTACAAACATTACTGAAGGAAGATGTTGTTTGGTAATCATTCCATCAGAAGCTAAAAGCACAGACCGTCTGACAACATTTTTTATTTCGCGGATATTTCCAGGCCAGGAATAAGTAAGTAGGTGTTCAATAACTTCTTTGTCAAATCCTTTAACGTCCTTATCAAGCTCTCTGTTTGCTATTTCAAGGAAGTAATTGGCAAATTGAAGAATATCCTCTCCCCTGTCTCTCAAAGGTGGAACAAAAATGCTAAACTCATTAAGCCGATGAAACAGATCTTCTCTGAAAGCACCTTTTTGAACATTAATAATGAGGTCTTCATTGGTAGCGCAAAGTATCCGCACATCTACTACTTCTTCTTTGGTACTTCCCATCTTGTGAACTTTCCGTTCCTGTGTAGCCCTGAGTAGTTTAAGTTGATTCTCATAAGAGAGGTTACCTATTTCATCAAGAAAAAGAGTACCGCCGTTAGCCATTTGAAATTGCCCTTCTTTTTCAAACTGAGCATCCGTAAAAGCGCCTTTTACATGTCCAAACAACTCACTTGCAGCCAATTCGTTTGGTAAAGCCCCACAATCAACAGCTACAAATGGCTTATGGCTGCGATTACTTTTCATATGGATCATGCGGGCAACATATTCCTTTCCTGTACCACTCTCACCCTGAATTATGACTGACATGTCGGTTGGAGCAATGAGATTTATGTAATTCTCCACTTGTTGTGAGACTTCACTGGTACCCCGCATATAAATGAATATTCCAGAATTCTCCTGTGCTACTGACTCTTTAATCGGTTTATCAGGCTTCCCGGCTGCCAATGCACTTTGGATAATATTTAACAAGTCATCAGGATTCACTGGCTTTGTCATGTAATCAAAGGCCCCCCCTTTGATTGCGTTGACGGCAGACCGTATATCACCATACCTGGTCATAAGTATGATGGGCACCTCATTATTGATTTTCTTTAATTCACCAATTAATTCTAATCCATCAATGTCAGGTAAACGATAATCGGTAAGAATAACATCGAACTTCTGATCCTTCAGTGCTTTAATGGCTTTACTTGCAGTATAAGCTTCAAACACATTAAAACCTTTGTTTGACAAGTAAGATTTGAGCATCAGGCTGAAAGTAGGATCATCATCAACGATCAATATTCTGGTCATGTATTTTTAGCTGTCGTTATCCTATAAACAACGTTCATAGTCTAATGTTGTCAATTATATTTGTTTCAGTATATCGTCAAATAAACTTCGGTATCTTAGCACGACCAAGTATAATGGAATGAGGCCAACTATATCAATATTATTACTATTGTGCTTCAGTTTATCTGTAATGTCACAAGATATTAACCTAAAGAAGGATAAAACGGTTCAACTAAATTCATGGGAATTCCGGCAAAGTGGATCAAATAAATGGTACCCTGCAACTATCCCGGGCACCATTCATACAGATCTTCTTGACAATGAATTAATTAAAGATCCTTTTTACAGAATCAACGAAGATGATCTACAATGGATAGATAAAGTAAACTGGGAGTATAAAACCACTTTTGAACTGCAACCCGGTTTGTCACATGATAATATCATTTCCCTTGTATTTGAGGGTTTAGATACTTATGCTGAAGTCTTTTTAAATGGTCAGTTGATTCATAAAAACAAAAATATGTTTGTCAAGACGGCCATACCCTTGGATAATAAACTTCTACAGCAGAAAAATGAATTGATAGTATATTTTAAATCACCGGTTATGGCAGGCCTTTCCGAGCTGGAAAAATACGGGCTGGCGCTTCCTGCTGACAACGATCAATCTCAAAAGGGTGGATTGGGTGATAACAGAGTAAGTGTATTTACCCGAAAAGCTCCATATCATTATGGATGGGATTGGGGACCGAGATTAGTCACTTCAGGCATTTGGAAAGAAGTATATATTGTTGTTGCAAATACCTGTTCTATTATAGATCTCAGCATAAATCAAATTAAATTGGAGGAAAAACTGGCATCGCTGAATGCTGAAATAGAACTTGATGTTTTAAAAGACACTCCTTTGGTTATTGAGATTTTAGCCGAAGGAAAACAAGTGGCTAAAAAAGAAATAAATGGGACAGAATTAATTACCAAAAGTCCATCAAAAATCAATATACCCTTTAAAATTCAAAATCCCCTATTATGGTGGCCCAATGGGCATGGGAAGCAAAATTTGTACAACATTGAGGTTAAAATATTGGCAGGCACAGAATTGATTGATGAAAAAAGCACCACGATAGGCTTAAGGAACATCAGACTTATAAGAATGCCGGATAAGCAGGGAGAGACGTTTTACTTTGAGGTTAATGAGAAACCAGTTTTTGCAAAAGGTGCTAATTACATACCTAATGATGTATTTCTTCCAAGAGTTTCGCCTGAGAAATATGAATTTATTATTTCATCTGCGGCAAAAGCAAATATGAACATGTTGAGAGTTTGGGGTGGAGGAATCTATGAAAGTGATCTTTTTTATGACCTATGTGATAAATATGGAATTATGGTTTGGCAGGATTTTATGTTTGCTTGTGCGATGTATCCTGGGTCAACCGAATTCCTGGAACAAGTAAGTATTGAAGCCGAACAAAATATAAAAAGACTCCGAAACCACCCTTGCATTGCACTTTGGTGCGGTAATAACGAAATTGAAATAGCATGGGCTGAATATGAGGAAAACCGGGGTTGGGGATGGAAACAAAGATATTCATTGCAAGATCGACAAAAAATATGGCGTGCCTACGATACTATATTTCATAACATTTTACCGGGGCTTGTAGAGATGTATTCTCCCCAAATTCCTTACTGGCCTTCCTCACCCTCAGCTGGAAAAGGGAAACTTGCAAGTCATGCTAATACATCAGGAGATATGCATTATTGGGGCGTTTGGCATGGCAATGATCCACTTGAAAAATTCGCTGATTATAAAGCCAGATTCATGAGTGAATATGGGTTCCAATCTTTTCCGGAATTTGAAAGTGTCAAGAAATTCTCGGAGCCAACTGATTGGGACATTAATTCGGAGGTCATGAAGTCACATCAAAGAAGCTATATCGGCAACAATCGGATTATAGAATACTTAGCCGCTTATTATGATGTGCCTTCGCAATTTGAAGATCTTTTATACCTGGGTCAAATTTTGCAGGCAGAGGCTATAAAAAACGCCATTGAGAGTCACCGGGCTGATATGCCATATTGCATGGGATCCCTTTACTGGCAGCTGAATGATTGTTGGCCAGTTGCATCATGGTCTGGAATAGATTATTATGGCAGATGGAAAGCATTGCATTATTATGCAAGAGAAAGTTTCAAGCCACAGATTGTACGAACAGAAGTGAAAGATGGCAAAATAAAAATTAAAGGGATTTCTGATATTAAAGGTCGTCAGGTTTCTCTAAAAGTGAATTTATTAGATTTTCAGGGTTTATCGATATGGAACCGGAATTATCAGGTGCATATGCCAAACAATTCTTCGGTTACTCTTACCGAAATAGACTTAGAAAAGATTCCTGCTTTAAAGAACAGCAGTTCAGCTTTGTTATATGTTTCACTTGTCAGCGATAGTCACCTTATTGATTCGGATATATTTTATTTTAAAAGGCCAAAAGAGCTCAAATTGCCCTATCCGGACATTCATATCCATATACGAGAGAAGACAGATAGGTACGAACTTGAAATTACAAGTGATAAACTGTGCAAAAACCTAATGCTTATTAGTGAAGGCAATTCATATTCCTTTTCAGATAATTATTTCGATTTATTGCCTGGTGAAACTAAAGTCGTTACTGTTTTTTCAACACTCCCCTATCTTGAATTTGAAAAGAAACTGAGCTATATTCATCTGCAACAAGTACTCAACCAATAAATTGGATAAAAGAAGAGGCTGTATTCTATTGTGAAACAGCCTCTTTGGTTACTGGTCATCTTCTACTGGCCTGTTTTTAATGTGATTTATCACAATCTGATTCAATGAGTCATAGTAGTCCTGAAGAATCTGGCTATTAACCTCAGGTGAAGAATCACTTGGAACTGTTATTGGCATCTCTCCGATATAAGGAGTTAGTTCTGGATGCTTCTCCTGAATTAAGGATAGAAGTTCCATAATTTTAATGTTCAGATCCTCTTGCGACTGCATACGTGCTCCTTAGTTTTTGTATATCTTGATAAAATAATCAGAATCTTAATCCCAAAGTTAATGAGAGCCATTGATTCTTATAGCGCGGGGTTTCAGATGTTCCATCATCATGATTCTGCTGAAGGTCCCATCCTGCTTTTCCAGTTACAGTAACTGCATTAAAGTTAAATTCAGCACCAAAAATAAGTCCGAAGATATTCTCCTGGATTTTATCATTTTTAATATGCTCTTCTTCAACAAAGGTCAAACTACCTGCATCAATTTGATCTTTCCTGCTCAAAAGAAATGAGTACTGTGGCCCTCCTAGTAACGAGAAGTTCTTAGCAGGACTGAATTTTAATTGTAATGGAAAATCTATATGATTTGTAGTACGGGTAATGGAGTAATGCTTGCTGGCATACACTGCGTCACCTTTAAATCCCTTTTGTATAAATACAGCTTCCGGCTGGAAACCAAGGTAACGACCTATTGGAATAGATAATAGTACTCCTGCAGTAGCACCTAGTTTACCATCTGCCACAAATTCATCACCTCGTTCATCATAAACGTTACTATAAACTCCACCGGCAGTTATTCCAAACTGCAATTTCTCACGGTTATCTTCAGTTTCATTTTGGGCAAATAAAAAAGCCGGATATAAGAATAGAACTCCTATAAATATCAGAATTTTCGTTTTCATAAGTTTAAAAGTTTAATTAACAATGAGCCTGTTGGGCAGGCTAATGCTCAAATTGAAACATCTCTGCAAAGTTCATACATATTATGTAAATCATTGTTACACAAACGTTTGAATGATTTACATTTTTATAAACTTAATAAATGATTTCTGGGTCACACGGTTATATTCGGGAAATTTCAGTTTCTAATTGGCTCTTCAGCTATCCCAAAGGAATACTAAATACCACCTCAGTTCCCCCAGCGGGACGTTGTCTTATTGCCAGTCTTCCATTATGTCGCTCAATGAATTCCTTACAAAAGGACAATCCCAGACCTTTGTATCTCTCTTCTTTAGTTTCATGGGTTTGTTGCTGAGTTGAAGTTAATTCTCTGAGGAAATTTTCATCTATTCCCGGACCTGTATCTGAGATAGTTATCTCAATCGATTTATTAGATTTGTGAGCAGATATGATAACCTCTCCTCCATAATTATTATACTGAACTGCATTAGTTATCAGATTCCTGAAAATAGTCTCAAGCATATTTGCATCAGCCATGACTGTTAAATCATGAGGAATCAGACTATTTATCTTAATCTTCATTAAGACAGCCTCAGATTTAACATTGTCAATTGAACGCATAACAATAGGATGAATATAAATCTTCTCAGGTTTAAATCTCTCTTCGCCCTCGTCCATTATTGCCCAATCAAGCAAATTATCCAGTAGTTTCAATGAGCATTTTGTTGAGTTGTAAATAGTCTCATGGTAGTTATTGAGAACATTAATGGGTAAGTCTTTTTCTTTAATTAAATCAAGTACGGCAATTATTCCACTATAGGGACTTCTCAGGTCATGTGCAATTAATGAAAGCATTTTATGATGACGTTTAAGAATCAATTCAGTATTCTGCTTTTCAATAATCAACCTTTTCTTTAATCGAATATTCTCACTTACTAATTCGCTAATTTTCAAATTAGGAGAGCTGTTATCTTTTTCAGGGATTGATTTTGGAAAATGATAATTATTAATATTTTGCCTAATTAATTGATTAATATGCTTTTGGTCGTGATTTGTTTTCATTGTGAGTTATTTTAGTTTTTCTAGCCGCTGTAATATGCGACCGATATTTACAGGATTTTTAAGTACACCCTGCCACAAGTCTCCTTTTTGCTTTAACCGTTCCTCCATATTATGTATAGTAAACATTTGCGGAGAAAGTTTGTGATTAACCTCATCCCACTCAAGAGGTGCAGATACAGTAGCTAAAGGCCTTGGTCTTACACTGTAAGGAGCGGCAATAGTCTGACCTTTGCGATTTTGTAAAAAATCCACATATATTTTATTACCTCGCTTCGATACTGTTCTTTCGACAGTTGTGACTTCCGGTATCCTTGATTGTGTTATGTTGGCTAATATTTCTGCAAAGGTCTTCACCTGGTCATAGTCATATTTTGCTCCTAATGGAATGTATATATGAAGACCTGTGGCACCACTTGTCTTACAATAAGAATTAATTTTCAGCTCGTCGCACAATTCCTTTACAACCAAAGCTGTATTAACCACTTCTTTAAATGAAATTTCACCAGGATCCAGGTCAAGCATCATATAGTCGGGGTAATCAGGATTATTATACCGGCTGTGCCAAGGATTAATTTCTATTGAGCCAAGATTAATCATATATAACAGGCTCGGAAGATCATTTACAATCAGGTAGTCAATTTCCCGGTTATTGGATTTTGAATACATCTGGGCTGTTTTAATCCATTTTGGTAATTGATTTACTTCCATGTCTTTTTGATAAAAGCTTGGTCCTTTTATTCCGCTTGGAAACCTGTTCAGAGATTGTGGTCTGTTTTTCAGATATGGTAAAATAAATTTGCTGATCTTTTCGTAATACGTTAATAAATCTCCCTTTGTTATTCCTTCACCTGGCCAGTATTCCTTACTTAGGTTTGTCAACTTCAGCTCTTTGCGTCCAAATTTTAATATTTGTTCCTTTTCGCGACTAATAATTGATTCTGATTGCATTTTACTCTCTGCTAGCTGATTAATATTTTCCGGTTCCTCTATGGCAACTTCCTGAGCCACCTTGTCAATTCTTAATCCGAGGAATACGGGATTGCGCATAATCTTTTCATTAGTCCACGAAAGAAATTTAACATTGCATACAAGTTCAGGAGTTAACCAAACAGGTTTACCGCGACTGTAATGAGAAGTTTTCAGTTCCAATGTTTTCTTTTCAGTCCGCTTTTTCTGAAATTCATCATACAATTCTTTTAATGATTCATCATTAAAGCCTGTTCCCACATTTCCAATGTGAACTAACCTACCTTTTTCAAAGGCCCCTAGAATTAAGGATCCAAAATATTTCCGGCTGTTTTGTGGCATAGTATAGCCACAAATTATAGCCTCTTGCGACATGGTAATTTTGGATTTGAGCCATTGCCGGCTTCTTTTACCGGGGAGATAGGTGCTATTGATTTCTTTGGCAATAATCCCTTCATAGCCTCCTTGCGATAATTGCTCAAATAAGTCCTGCCCCTGTTCTCTGACAAAGGGTGACAGAACAACATTTTTAAAAGAATAATTTTTAAACAGCTCGGATAATAATTCTTTTCTGTCAAGTAAGGGGAGATGAATAATTGAATGATTATTCAAATACAACAAGTCAAAAACATAATAAATCAATCTCCCCTGTTGAGTCCTTATATAATTTTGTAACTGCTGGAAATCACTAATTCCGTTCTCATCTTCAATCACAATTTCACCATCCAGAATTGTATTATCCTTAATTTTGACTAGTTCCTTAATAATAGGCTCAAATTGTTTATTAAAGTTATTCCCATTTCTTGATACCATATCTGGGTGCCCATTGTTAACCATTGTTAGCGCCCTGTAGCCATCATATTTTACTTCAAAAATCCACTTTGGATCATCATTAATATTTTTTACAAGGGTAGCTAGCATAGGTCGCTTATGTGATTCCCATGCTTCCTGAATTGTTGGTCCGGACTTGAGCTTACGTTCACGCTTGTTATTTTGGTTCCTTTTGATTTTTACATTACCGGACGAGATAACCGGCTTCAATGATTCAATATCGAAACTTTCGAGATTAAAGGCGTCTTTTTTCTTAATCAACAACCAGTTATTTCCCTTGTCACTTTTAATTCGTACTATGGCAAAAGCACCTTTAATATACTTTCCATTAAAAACAATTTTCAAATCGCCCTTTTCTAATTGTTTCTGCAAATGTTTTTCCTGATTGGTTTCCTCAGGAGCCTTGTAGGCAGCATAAGTTCCCTGATCAAAAATATCCATCACTCCGGCACCATAATTACCTTCAGGGATTACGCCATAAAAATCAAGATATTCTATTGGATGATCTTCTACCATAACAGCCAGACGCTTATCACCAGCCAACATAGATGGGCCTTTTGGGACAGCCCAACTTTTCAAAACCCCGTCTAATTCAAGTCTAAGGTCATAGTGTAACCGGGTAGCGTCATGACGTTGAATAACAAACCTGAGCTCTTTGCTTTTTACGGCTTTTTTACCTGAAGGTTCAGGTGTCTGTTTAAAATCTCTTTTTGATTTATATTTGGAGAGTCCCATTTTTGGCATGAGCTGGCGTTCTACATATACTAAAAACCATAAAATAATGAAGCTATATGGCTTTCTTCTTGGTTAAACTAGCCTTCAATTGTTCCATCAAATCTTGTGATTTGTGAGGGCTAATACGATACTTTTTAACTTTCGGAGCCTTTCCATTTGCTTTATCTTCTATTACTTTCCTGAGTGTGGCAGCATATTCATCCTTAAAATCATTGATATTGAACTCAGAAGTATATTGATCTATCAACGTCAATGCGATCTTCAATTCAGGAGCTTTTACATCTGTTTTAGCCGGTAGATTAAGATCGCCATAATCTCTAACTTCTTCGGCGAACCTTATCTTACTTAACACAAGCACATCATCCTTTGGCTTTAAAACAGTAAGGGCAGCCGCTGTTCTCATAACAAACTGGGCCACTCCTACTTTACCGGATTTCTTTAATGCTTCTCTTAAGAGTGCATAAGCTTTAACGCCCGACTTCTCAGGCTCTACATAGTAAGAATTTTCGAAATAGATGGAATCAATGTCTTTCTCAGTGACAAACTGATTTACTTCAATTATTTTGCTTTTCTCCGGGGCAGCTTTTTCAAAATCTTCATCATCAAGTACAATAAAATTGTCATTGTACTTGAAGGCCTTCGCGATATTATCCCATTCAACTTCACGTCCTGTATTCTCATTGACACGCAGATACCTTATTTTACCAAGATCTCTGCGATCAACCATTTCAAGGTTTAGACTACTCTGTTGAGTAGCACTGTAAAGTTTAACCGGAATATTTACTAAGCCAAAGCTAATTGCTCCTTTCCATATAGATCTCATAGTAAAACAAGTTACAATTTAGGTTAGGGAGTAAGAGCAATAGAGAAAGCTTTTCAGAAGCGTGATTAAACGCTTCGACCCTGAATAAGCCTTAGAATAATTGCAATTACAGCAATGACCAAAAGAATGTGAATTAATCCCCCGGCACTATATCCAAGAAAACCGATAGCCCAGGCAATAATCAAAATTACAGCAATGATATAAAGTAAGTTTCCCATAGTAATTGTGTTTTAGTTGGTTTGTTAATTCTCTTTTTCAATGTGAATAGCTTCAAAATCGCTAATGTCACATAGGTTAATTGCAAAAATACCCTTACCAAGCCCTGAATGCTTTATATTTCTTTCTTAATATCTTACATCATTTATTACTAAAACTTTTAATCCTTGTTTCATAGCCAAATTCCTTAAAATAGAAAAACCGTCACGGGGTATTTGTGACGGTTTCGTTGAGGGGAGAGGAGGGATTCTTTAATTTTTTGAATACACCAGATTTAGAAGCGATATCCTACTGATAAACCAAAACCTGTGTTTTTCCATACCGTATCATCATCCACCCAATAATCAGGGAAAATATCCAGTAGCCCTAATTGAGCATTGAGCTGAAATGAAACCATATTAGCAAACTCATAACCAATTATAAAGTTAGCACCCGCATCAAAAGCTTTTAAATAAATTACATCATCCGGGTCACTTTCCACCACTTCATTCTGAAATTCGACATCGAAATCTCTTTCAGTTGCTTTTCCTCCAATTCCATAACCTAGGTAAGGTCCAAGGCCCAAAAGCATATGACCTGTTCCAAGTAAGGGTTTGAAAACCAAATTCAATGGCAACTCAATATAGGATAGAGATAATTTAGAACTCATTATGTCACTCATTTCAAGTTTACTCCCTTTTGTTGAGAATAATAAACCTGGCTGAAAATAGATATCGGTCCCAACCGGAACTTCATAATTAACACCGGCATGAAATCCGGTTGTGAGTTTATTTTCAAGGTTATCACCTTCGAAATCTTTTCCATTGACATTCTGAAAATTAATGCCTGCCCTTACACCGAATCCCTGAGCATATATATTATTTGCCAGGAAAGCAAGGGTAAAAATTATAATTAATGTTTTGAATGTTTTCATAATAATAAGTTTTTTAATGAACATCCGTCGCTTTGATATCATATAGGATATCAATTGCCACTACCGGCTTCTTTTTGTGCATCTCTGATCATTTTCTCATTAGCAGTGATTAAAAACTCAACTCTTCTGTTTTGCGCCCTGCCATCTTCAGTGTCATTACTATATTTTGGAACAGTCTCTCCAAAACCGACAGTATTGACTCTCGTACTAGTAATATTGTTCATAACAAGATAATTAGCTACTGTTAAGGCACGTCTCTCAGAAAGGGATTGGTTATAATTTTCAGACCCTTTGCTATCTGTATGACCTTGAATTTCAATATCAGTGTCGGGATACTTATTAAGAATTTCAATAAGACTTGAAAGATTCCTTGTAGCTTCAGGAGTTAAGTCAGATTTATCAAATCCAAACAAAACTTTTCCACTGAATTCAACCACAATTCCTTCTCCAACACGTTCAACTTTTGCTCCGGGTACTTCCCGTTCCATTTCAGCAGCCTGCTTATCCATCTGCTTTCCAATTACAGCACCAGCAACTCCACCAACAGTGGCACCAATAATGGCGCCCATTCCGGTATTTCCGGCTGCTCTGCCAATAACTGCTCCGGTAGCACCACCACCAGCAGCTCCGATTACTGCACCTTTTTGCGACCTGTTCATAGAAGAACAGCCCAAAAATGTCAGTGAAATCAAAAGAATATAGACTATATTATATTTTTTCATCTCTTTACTTTTTTGTGAACCTGTGTGAATTATAATTCTGTGATTAAGCAAGTAATAATTGTTGACTACTCAATAATTAAAACCTGATTTTTTTCATTTTAGGTTTTGTATCACCACCGGTTTTGCCTGTTTGATCACCCTGACCTGATTTTTTCGAAGATTGATTATAATACTTCATCGCTTCAGGCATGATGTTCCTCAATTTATCTATTCTTGTATCATCTGCTGGGTGAGTACTTAAGAATTCTGGCGGTTTTGCCCCACCTGAATTCGCCATCCTTTCCCAGAATGGGATAGCAACCTGTGGATCATATCCTGCCATAGCAGAAAAAAATAATCCAAATTTGTCAGCTTCAAGTTCTTCCTTTCTTGAGAAGGGAAGAATTGCACCAACTGTCGTTCCTATACCATAGGATGTCATAAAAATATTTTGGGTTTGTTGTGGTTGGTTTGCAATGGCTACTTGTAGAGCAACCCCACCAAGTTGTTGAATCAATTGTTGACTCATACGCTCATTTCCATGTTGAGCAATGGCATGTGCAATTTCATGACCTACAACAACCGCTAAAGCATCTTCCGTTTGTGTAACGGGCAAAAGTCCGGTATATACAACTACCTTTCCTCCTGGCATACACCAGGCATTTATATCCCCACTCTCCACGAGATTAAATTCCCAATTATAACCGGAAAGTACATCTCCCTGTCCGGTACTATTGTAATAGTTTGTAATAGCATCGGCAATGTTTGAACCAACCCGTTTAACCATCGCTGCTTCAGTGTTATTGGATGGATTCAAGACTTTATTTTCCTTTAAAAAGTCGCTGTATTGCTGATTAGCCATCATCTGTAATTCAGATTCCGGCACAAGGCTCAACTGTTTTCGCCCTGTTACTCTGTTTGTAGTGCAACCTCCAATTATTGTCGCAACTAAAAATAATGTCAGTAATTTTTTCATAAAAACTTGCGTTTTTTCTGGTTTTTACCATTTAATTCAAATATGATGCCAGATAAGCAGGCTAAATATAGCTAAAAATTAACTATCTATAGCAATAATATTAGTAATAATAAAATAATTATAACGGCACCCACAGAAAGGTAAACTCCACCGCTTAATTCAGCAAGTTCTTTCTTTATTTCTCTTACTTCTGACCTTAGTTCTTTTCGCTCCACTGCGGTAAGTTTTGATTTGTCGATGTCACGCAACTCAATTAGCCTTTCATTAAGCAGTCTCGCTCTTTCTTCATTTTTCAGTTCATCCAAATCTTTTGAGTCAATCTCTTTGGTATTCATCCTTTCATCAATTGCTTCTAATTTAACCTCACTGGAATTATTTTCCTTTGTTGGAATATTATCAGCAAGTGATTTTGAACCACAAATAGATACAATCATTAGTATCACGAGAAGTATATTGATCTTTTTCATCTAAATAAGTTTTACGAGTGAATATGCAAAGATGATATATCAATCATCAAAATACGTTACACTTCTCAATCGAATTTTTACATAATTTCCCACTTACAATATGAAAATCTATAACTTCCCGACAACTGTCTATAGTTATTATATAAACTTAAATGATTAAAATATAATGAGTTACGAAAAGAAAGGCAATACCTTTGTCAAAACTAAAATAACTTGTCAATCTCAAATTTTATGAAAAAAGAAATAGTTTCAAAAGAGAAACAAAACCAGAATAATCAAATTAGTACGATAAAAAGCAGAGAATCAATTGCAAATAAAATCCATCTTTCAGGATGTGCAGCGTGCGCTTCTGATCATCCGGAGGAAGAAAGTTCCAAAGTGAAAATTAGCAGCAAAGAAAAGATCTATACGGTCAATGACATACCTTTTGTATGTCTCTGTGATGAGATAAAGGGTATTTGAGAGTAAACTCCTATACTTTCTTTTCTAAAAGTCTGATTCCAGAATTTTCAATAATGATTTTTCTTGATTTATAGAGCCTCCCTAATGCCTGTTTAAAGTTTTTCTTGCTAATACTAAAAGTCAGGTAAATTTCTTCTGGTGTATTCTTTTCGGTAAGGGGTACAAATCCATTATTTTGTTTAAGAACATCTATCACATTTTCACACAGGTCATCAATCTTTGTAATATATCCGGTTTTGTAAAGGCTTATATCTACTTTGCCATCATCCCTTATTGCATTGATGTATCCTTTGATTTTTTGTCCTTTCCTGATAGGCTGAAACACCTGATTTGCATAAATAACACCTTCATACTTGTTATCAATAATCGCTTTAAAGCCCAGATCAGTTGCTGCATAAATTAACAGATCAACTTCTTGACCTCTTTCCAACGCGGATGTGTCAGTATCGATATATTTTTCAATCAATGTTGAAGCAGCAATTCTGTTTTTATCATCAGCATACACAAAAACTATGACTTTTGCACCTTCTTCAACTTTATATTTCTGCTCTCTATATGGCAACAAAAGGTCTTTGTCAAGGCCCCAGTCGAGGAAAGCTCCAACAGGATTCACTGCTTTAACAGTCAGATAAGCAAACTCGTCTCTAATAGCCAGAGGCTTTTGGGTAGTTGCAATTATCCGGTCAGATGAATCAAAATACAGGAACACATCAAGCTCATCATCGGGAGTACTCGAGTCGGGAACCCATTTCATTGGAAGCAATATTTCTCCATATTCACCTCCATCGAGATATACTCCAAAATCCACAATCTTTGTGATCCTGAGCTTATTATATTTTCCGGGTATTGCCATCTATTTTTTTACTAAATCTATTCCTATTTAACTAAAAAGCAATGCTGCTAGTTGTTCAATTTTACTAATTGCTTCAATTTTAATTGTTTTTGAAGCGATCTTTGCTGATTTAAGATTATTCTTTGAAATCACAATGGTATTAAATCCAATCTTTTCAGCTTCAGTGACTCTTTGTTCAATTCTGTTAACAGGTCGGATTTCTCCTGATAAGCCTATTTCACCAGCAAAACAAATTTTCTGAGGTATAGGGATGTCTGTATTTGATGACAAAATAGCACTTACAATGGCTAGGTCAGTAGCAGGATCTGCAACTTTAATCCCTCCCGCTATATTCAGGAAGACATCTTTCGAACCAAGTTTAAAGCCACATCTTTTCTCCAATACAGCCAGTAGCATATTTAACCGCCGGTTATCAAAACCAGTGGTTGATCTCTGAGGAGTCCCGTATGCCGCTGTACTCACAAGCGCTTGGGTCTCTATTAATATTGGCCTCAACCCCTCAAGTGTTGCAGCAATAGCAGTACCACTTAAAAGTTCTTCGTGCTGGCCAAGCAAAAGTTCCGAAGGATTTGAAATTTCACGTAATCCTGAATTGACCATTTCATAGATACCTAACTCCGAAGTACTCCCAAATCTATTCTTTACTGAGCGCAAAATCCTGAATCCGTAATTTCTATCACCTTCAAACTGGAGAACAGTATCCACCATATGTTCAAGGACTTTAGGGCCTGCCAGAGATCCCTCTTTAGTGATATGTCCAATCAAAAAAACAGGAACACCTGTCCGTTTGGCAAATTGCGACATTTCAAAAGCTGACTCCCTGATTTGTGAAACACTACCGGGTGATGAATCTAAATTATCACTTTCAAGTGTCTGAATAGAATCAATAAGCACTATTTCTGGTTTCACCTTTTCACATTGGGCTAGTATGCCTGAGGTAGATGTTTCGGTAAGTATATAACACTGATCATTCATTACACCGATTCTTTCAGCCCTCATCCTGATTTGTTGTTCACTTTCTTCACCCGAAACATACAGGAATCTCAAATTTTTAAGGTTAAGTGCAACCTGTAGCATAAGTGTTGATTTGCCGATGCCCGGCTCCCCTCCAATTAAAATTACAGAACCAGCAACCAGTCCCCCACCAAGAACCCTGTTTAATTCAACATTATTGGTATTAATCCTTGTTTCGGCTCCTAATGTTACATCTTTAATTTTTACAGCAACTCTTTCTCCATATTGTTTTAGAGTCAAACCTTTGTCTTCCTTCTGAATAACCTCCTCAATAAAAGTATTCCATTCACCGCAAGATGGACATTTACCCAACCACTTGGCTGATTCGTTACCACAATTCCTACAAAAAAAAGCTGTTTTAACTTTAGCCATGGTTTAATCAGTTTTCCTTAATCTTACGTTCAATATTTGTTGTTGAAAAGCCTGGCAGGTATTCGAGGGTAATTACCTTACCCCCTTTTGTAAGCACAATATCATGACCAACAATTTCTTCTATGCTATAATCAGCTCCTTTTACAAGTATATCTGGTTCAATTTGTTTGATGAGCTGATAAGGGGTTTCTTCTCCAAAAAGAACCACAGCTGAGACAAATACAAAAGAAGCCAGAGTGAGTGCTCTTGAATATTCATCAATTATCGGTCGGTTTTTGCCTTTTAATAATGAAACTGACTCATCGGTATTAAGTCCAATAATGAGTACATCGCCAAGATCCGCTGCTTTTGAAAGATAATCAATATGCCCCCGATGAATCAGATCGAAACATCCATTTGTAAAAACCAGCTTTTTACCATTTTTCTTCCATTCCTTCAGTTGTCTGTCGAGAGTCTGAGAATGAAGGATCTTTGATTGGATTTGATCCAGATATGCCATGTGTTTTCCTGTTAAAGGTATGTAACAAAAGTAGCGAAAAAACTCCGGCAATTAGAATCATTATGGTCTGACTTGCCCATATAAGCCACCCCATTGCGTATCCGGTAATGGAATTTATCGAAAAAAGAACCAATGTTTCAGCAACAATTGCAGGATAAATACCAATCCCTCCCTGTACTATCATTATTCCGATGGATCCAAAAACCAAAACAGTCAATCCGGCTTTTAATGAAAGCGAGGAAGTTTCCTGCAAAGAAAAGAAAACCACATACGACATTAAAAGATATAAAACCCAGATTGCGACGGTATAACCAATGAATAACCATGGTCTTTTAATTCTTAATAGCGATTTCATTCCAGTTAAAAATCCCGACACCAGATTATTGATTTTCAAATAGAATTTGGTAGTTCTGATTGAAGCCCTGAAGAAGAAAAACAGAATAACAAGGGTGATAAATAAAGATAAGATAACCCATAAAATGCTAGAATTCCCTTCCGTCGGGAAATGGAATTTTGACATAATGGGCTCGTAAATTCTTTCGCTGACATAAACACTCAGAGCTTCTGACATGGTTAAAATCATCACGAAAAATAAAACTACATACGTCATTAGATCAATCGCCCTTTCAGTAATTACGGTGCCAAATGATTTGTTGAAAGGAATCTTTTCATACTTTGTAAGAATTCCGCATCTGCTAACTTCTCCAAGTCGTGGCAGTGCCAGATTTGCAAGGTAAGCAATAAGGACAGCCATATAAACATTCAGCTTTCGTGGTTTAAAGCCCAATGGTTCCATAAGCATTCGCCATCTGAGAGCTCTTACCCAATGGCTTAACATCCCAAGAAAAATCCCTAAAATAATCCATGAATAATCGGCCATTTTTAAGGCGCGGACAATATCTCCCCTTTGTTCACTATCCAGATTCCTCAGAAATAACCATATAAAAAAGATCCCTATTCCAAGAAAAAAAATGAACCTGAGAGAAACTAAAAAAATTCTTTTCAACCTATTTTACGATTTTATTGAACTGATCCGGGAAAACAATTGCAGGAGTATGATTCTTTGCCTCTTCAGTTGTCATATGAGCAAAAGCAGCAATTATAACCAAGTCGCCCGGTTCTGCTTTTCGCGCAGCAGCACCGTTCAATGATACCATCCCTGAACCTCTTATTGCTTTAATAACATAAGTTTCCAGTCGTTCACCATTATTGATATTTAATACCTGAACCTTTTCAAATTCAACTAGATTTGCAGCTTCCATTAAATCTTCGTCAATTCCGATACTTCCAATATAATGGAGGTTGGCCTCAGTGATTGTGGCTCTATGAATTTTTGACTTTAATATTTCCAGGGTCATAATTTTGCAAAAATACTAAATTAAGCGAATGTTGTCGATTAGTCGGATGTCTCCAGCATTTACAGCTATAAAGGCATACGAATTATCTGTGATTGCACCAGTAATTGGTTTAAGACTGTCTCCGTCAGCTATTTCTATATATTCTAAAGACAACAAAGGATGTGCCGCAAAAGACTTTTCAATTTCCTGACGCAGTTCTTCTGCTGGATAATTACCTGACATTTCTCTTGCCTTTAATAGTTGTTGGTAAATAAATGGGGCAGCCTGCCGCATTTCAGGTTTTAATCTAATATTCCTCGAGCTTCTCGCCAAACCGTCTTCCTCCCGACTTATCGGACAAGGGATAATCTTAACCGGAGAATTAATTTGAGAAACAAGTGATTTTATAATCATTAGCTGTTGGTAGTCTTTTTCTCCAAAATAAGCTTTATGAGGCTTGACAATCTTAAACAGTCGTTCTACCACAATAGCCACTCCATTGAAATGACCTGGCCTGAATTTTCCTTCCATCACGTTTCCCAAATCACCAAATTCATAAGTTTCAGTGATTTCATCAGGATACATATCTTCAACAGAAGGAACAAACGCAATATCTGCACCTGCTTCCTTAAGTAGCATGATATCTTTATCAAGATTTCTGGGGTATTTTTCCAGATCTACCGGGTTATTAAACTGTATTGGATTAACGAATATACTGACGATTGTTTTATCATTTTCTTTAACCGACCGATTCACCAATGAAATGTGGCCCTCGTGAAGAGCACCCATTGTTGGCACGAATCCAATAGAAAAACCCTTACTTATAAAATTTTGGACATGTTCTGAAATGTCCTTCCGGGTTTCAAAAGTCAACATTGTATAGCTGTTACTGATTGTTTGAACTTGTAATAAAATTCACCATATCCTGCTCAATACTTATTTCAGGGGTTTCAATTATTCTACCTATTTCAGAGCCATTTCTTGATAAAATGAAAGTAGGAACTAAAGTGATTTCAAAATCAGTCAGACAGAAATCCCCACCTTTTTTTAACCGATCTACAGAAACAGCAAATACTTTCTCCTCAGGATAACCAGCCAAATCAATTATTTTATAAAAATGAGGGACATGTTCTCTACTATCTCCACACCAAGTACCTAAAACAACAAAAATATCCGGCAGAATATTTCTGTTTTCTTCAAGAATTTTGATGGCTGAAGAATCTGGGATATAAGCATTGTATTCCTCATCAAACCAAGTGCCCATTTTTTGCAGGCCTTCACGTGTAATTGCTCCAACCAGCATTTCTTTGCCCGAAACACTATCAATCTTCACAATATTTACATCCTGGGCTTTTAATGTATTACTTATCAAAAGTATTGCTACTAGAGAAAAGAATGAAGAAACGACTGTTTTCATAAGGAATAATTTTTTTTAGGCAGCAAAGGTATAAAAAGCAGACTTATGACTTACATCTGATTTGGCAGTTATGAATGAACCAAAAGGGATGAAAAAGGTTATTAGAAAGTTATAGCAGATTCTTTTTGAGAAGAAAGGCGTATGTAATAATAACAATCACTATATCAGAGGGATAAAATAACAATAATAATTTTGCTTTGTTTCAACGATTGAGTTTATATTTGCATACTCAATAATAAATTCGTACTATAATTAAAACTAGAATGGCAAAAATCGGGATTTTTTACGGTGGCACATCAAAAGGCAGCACTTATAAAACTGCCAAGACCATCTGTGATCAATTTGGAGAAAGTAATGTATCTCTCCATAATGTTAATGAAGCTACAAAAGAAGATTTAGAAAAATATCATTATCTAATTTTAGGAACCTCAGCCTGGGGAATTGGTGAGATGCACCAAGATTGGGAACGTTTCATTGACGTTCTCGCTGAAGCTGACCTAAAGAAAAAGAAAGTTGCATTATTTGGGTTGGGCGATCAGATTGAATACCCTGAAAGCTTTGTGGATGGCATGGGAACTGTTTTCTGTCGTCTTCCAATGAAAGAGAATGTAGTAGGTTTCTGGCCTACGCAGGGTTATTCATTTTATTACTCATCTGCTGAAATGGATGGTAAGTTTGTGGGATTGGCAATTGATGAAGATAGCCAACCTGAACTTACTGAAGAAAGAATAACGAAATGGGTTGATTTACTTAAAAAAGAATTCCAGCTAAATTAAGCATACAGAAAACTTTCAAAAATACAATGGCCGGGCTAATATTGCCGGCCATTGTTATATCTTTGCTTTTGGCTTTTAATAAAGTGAACTTTATGATAAAACTAATTCCCAGTCTGTTTTTAATAGTCTTATCTCTTAATATTCATGGACAACATTTTGTAAAGGACTCATTTAAGACCCACATTCAATATTTGGCATCAGAGCAACTAAAAGGAAGAAAAGCAGGATCCTACGGTGACTCAATTGCAGCTGACTACATTAATAAGAGCTTTGGTGAAGAAATGCCAATTGATGGTATTGAGGTCAAAAATCAACATTTTTATCTTGTGACTGATGTTAAAGCGGGAGAAAACAACAAGCTTGAGTTTGGTAGTAAAAATTTAATTTATGGTAAAGATTTCCAGCCCTTTTCATTTTCTTCTTCATCTACTGCAAAAGGAGAGATTGTATTCGCAGGCTTCGGCATCACCGGAAAAAGTGATAGTTTAACCTGGGATGACTATCAAGATTTAGATGTACAGAATAAATGGGTACTTATATTAAGAGGCGACCCTGAACCTGACAATCCATCAAGCGCTTTTATTCCTCTCTCTTCTGACAGGGCTAAAGCTCTTACTGCCAAAGATAAAGGAGCCATTGGTGTCCTCCTTGTGTCACCTACCTCCATCAGCAAATCAGACGAGCTAATAGATCTCTCTTATGATAAATCAATCTCTGACGCCGGCATTCCGGTTCTCAGTATCACAAGGCAGACTGCAGCATTGATAACACAACTCAAAGGTCCTTCGATCGACTCGCTGGAGAAGAGAATGCTAGATTCAAAGGCTTCAGTGACTTTTCCTATAAATGACGGCACCCTATCTGCTAAAACAGAAATTATTCGTGAAAAGAAGGTTTCGCGGAATGTGATTAAAAAAATCACTGGCACTGATACTGTATTAAAGGATGAATATATTGTTATTGGAGCTCATTATGATCACCTGGGAGAGGGAGGACATGGATCTGGCTCAAGGATTCCTGATACCACAGCAACCCATCCAGGTGCAGATGATAATGCTTCAGGAGTCTCATCACTTATCGAACTTTCTAACTTCTTCTCTAAACCCGAGAATAGGCAGCCGAGAAGTCTTTTATTCATTGCTTTTGGTGCTGAGGAAATGGGATTGGTTGGAGCCCGGTATTTTATCGATCATCCTTCGGTTCCTCTTTCATCAATAAAAGCCATGATTAATCTGGACATGATCGGACGACTCAAAACTGATGAAATAGCTACTGTAAATATTAATGGAACCGGCACATTCAGGCAGGCTGATTCGATTCTTAATATTCATGAAAAAAACCAATCTTTTTCGATAAAAAGAATTATGGATGGTTACGGGCCTTCTGACCATGCAGCATTTTATACATCAGGAATTCCTGTCTTGTTTTTAACAACTGGTGCACATGGTGATTATCATACACCAGAGGATAAAGAAGAATATATTAACTATGATGGACTCACAGAAATTACTAACTTAACGACCGATCTGATTAAATCGGTTGCAGCCATGCCAGTGGCTCCTTTTTATACGGAATCAGGTATTAAAAGAGAACCAGGGCGCTATGGAAGAAATTTAAAAGTAACTCTGGGCATAATGCCTGATGTTACCGGTGAAGAGACCTCGGGTGGAATGAAAGTAGAAGGAACAAGAAAAGATGCCCCTGCAGCCAGGGCCGGAATGGTGAAAGGTGATATTATAACAGCAATTAATGGTCTAAAGGTTTCCAATGTGTACGATTATATGAGCAGATTGGGAAAACTAAAACCAGGTGAAACAGTTAATGTCGAAATTTTAAGGGCTGGTAAAAAGGAAATTTTAATCATTCAACTATAATTACGACATAGTATAACAATCATGTTCAACTTCTTTTCCAACCCTATATTTTTAAAATTTATCAAGTTCGGGGTTGTTGGATTTTCGGGTGTTTTTGTAGATTTTGGGTTTACTTTTCTCTGCAAAGAGATACTTAAAATCCAGAAATACATAGCAAATGCAATTGGATTTACAATTGCTGCCACAAGCAATTATATATTAAACAGAATATGGACTTTTGAAAGTCATAATCCGGAGATAGCATGGGAGTATTCAAAATTCCTTGGAATTTCCTTAATCGGCCTCCTGATTAATACCCTTGTTATTTACATTCTCGTATCCAAAAGCAAAGTGAATTTCTATTTGGCAAAACTCATTGCTATTGTTATTGTGACAATATGGAATTTTATAATTAACCTGAACTATACTTTTGCTGTTCTTTAGTCAATTTACCATTCTCTATTCATCCTCACTTTAGTGAGTTTTGGTCATTGACTCAGGAGTCACTATTATGAAATCAGCCTTCCCAACACGATCTTCATCCAAATCTTCAATCGATTCCTGTTCTCCTGAATGAATAGTAATTATTCTCAGACTTGGATCAGACCTCAATAGGTACCACATAATGCCTTGATAATCATCAGAATGATATGTTCCATGAAAATGGAGAAATAGATTCTCACCCTTCCTGAAATCTTTGAGAATAAAATAAGCCATGGTTGCATCCTTAATAGCCTGCGCCTTTGGGAGATTATCATTTCCATGTCCGCCGCCTCCCATCATTTCCAGCATAGATTTATATCCTGACAATTCACCATCAAATTCAATCGGTAAAGGAGCAATCAACTTTTTGGCTTCAGGTGATAGAGAATCGAGCGATTGAAGACCTTTGCGGTTCACAAGAGCTGCATATCTTCTGGGAATATTCGTTGCAACAAATGGAAGCTTCATTTCTCTGGCAAATTCTAATAATGGCTTATAGTCTGTTTTATAATTTGGCCAAAGTCGTGCTTCAGCTTCAAAATTCCGGTCATTTACATTCTGAGCAAGATATTCATTGATGATAAGTGAATTATCACTCTCAAACATTTCAGCACCAAGCATCAATTTATTGCCCAATTCATTATAAAGATCTCTGGAGAGTTCTAACTGTAACCAGTGAATTATAGGATTATTATGCAACTCACCAAAGAGAATAACATCAGCTTTCTTTGCATCTTCAAGCATCTTTTGAAAGCTTGTTTCTTTCCCTTTTGAGTTATAAATCTTATAAGCCGGCTTATCTTTTGTCATCGACAATAGAAAAGCCATTCCAATAATAACCAGCAAAAACTTAAAAATTCTCATTACTTTATATTTTTCTCAGGCAAATTATTTGAGCTGAATGTAAATGGCAGGAGTGAACTAATTCCTTTAACTTTAATTATCCTTCCAGTCTCAGAAGAAAAAAGGATTTCAATTTTACTGCCTTGCCTTAGTTCATATTCCGCTATTACCTGGCGACATGCTCCACAAGGAGCAACCATTAGATCGTTTGCTTTTCCCGAGTCAACCGTAATAGCAATACTTTTAATAACAACGCCTGGTTTTTGAGCAGATGCAGTAAATAATGCTACCCTCTCAGCACAGAGTCCTGATGGATAAGCTGCATTTTCCTGATTATTACCTCCTATTATCACTCCATCGTTACATTTGACTGCGGCACCTACTTTAAAATTTGAGTAAGGTGAATAAGCATTTTTGCATGCTTTTGACGCTTCAAGCATAAGCTGCTTATCTTCATTCGGAAGCGCATCAATTGATTGATATTCGCAAAATTTTATTGAAATCTCCTTTTCTATCATGGTCATTTATTAACTCAATTGTAGCAAATATACTGCTTTAGTTTTTATTAGCGGCTTTATGCCTATATATGAAATTCACTCTGAACCGATCATCTGCATGGTTTTTAATTCCAAAAAGAAAAAGTGAACTAAAGAATGCAAAGAATGTAACCCCTGCCTGCGTCTCCAGCGTATCCTCAGTAATAAATGAAATAATCGTAATCAAAAAGAAAACAAGATATAACGAATTGAAAAACTTATTCGAAATAATCGGCGGATAAAAAAGTGCAAATAGAAATATAAATAACCCAACAATTCCAAATGCAATGGTAATTGCAAGAAATTGGTTATGTGAACGATGGCGGAATTCAGGTAACAAGTTGGAATCTGTTTCTATATAAGCTTTTTCAAAGGAAATTGCCAAATCACCCGTACCGTAACCCAACACAGGCTTTTTACCAATTAAGAATACCGAAGTCTTCCAGTATTCAAAACGTTGCATCATTGAGGATGCATTAGGATTATTATTCTTTTTATAAGATAAGTATCCCTGAATTGATTGCTCCACTCGGCCTCTGATATTTACCTTACCAATATAATTTGCATTAGCAATCCCATTTTCAATATAAGCAACATCCTGAGCGGATAGCTTGTAAACGCCCTCAGCGTCTTTTCTATATCCTTTTGAATGTAAATATCTTACAAGAGTATATTTTAATGATTGTCCTTTTTTATCTGCTCCATTGAAATCATATCTGCTCCGATTATTCCAGGCATCTCTCAATTCTCCGGGTGCAATGTATAGTCCTACATGTTTCCCTTTTTCAATGCCATAAGATATGGTATCATGTATATATATATTGCCATGAGAGGTCTTTTTATCCAAAGTCTCAAAATCAACTCTTTGAGCAGTTGAAACTTCCTTGTATATATCCCTGATATAATACCACCCACCAACAAATAATGCTGTTATAAGTACAATAGCCGGGACAGTAGTATATTTCTGTTTAAATAACCATATAAAGACAAGGGAAATTGTAACCAACCCAAGAATTACAATCCCGGTCATGGACTTAAGTATAAATAAAAAATATATTAACCATGCAGCTAGAAGTAATAAAGAGAAATTAACCCATGTCCTGTCATATATTTTCTTCCATACAATTATTAATAATGCAAGAATTGCCAGGCATATCTGTAACGAAAATCTAATATGTGAAATGAAAACACTAAGTTCCCGGGGATCACCTATATCACGTGTTGCAAGGACATACATGCTTGCCAGTGAACCAGCAAAAACAGCAAGACAAAAGAAAATGATCAGTGAAACGAACCTTTTAGATGTAAGTGATTCACTAGTAGCAATAATTATTGGAAGACTGAGCAATGGAAGCTTAATTCTAAGATCTTTCAGACCATTTGCCATATCATCGGTATAAATGATTCCCACAATATGCAGAATATACAGCGATAGAAAAGCTAATAAGGCAGGGTTTCGGAAAAGCTTCCGAAATTTTCTGGTAATATTTTCAATTATCATCCCCATGAATTTCCTGAAGGTATTCCTGGTATCAGATTTCGGGAGATTAAAATCTGCACCTTCAATCAGCCATATACCAAAAAGAAGAAATTGAGCTGAACTCATGCCAAATTCAGAGAGAGGCATACTTACAGTTAGGAAAATCATTATATAGAACATCCAGGCAGAGATTCTTGCCTGGATATTCTTTTCTTGAATCATGGTGTAATTAATACCTGATTCTTTCATTCTCTGAAACTTATGATTTGGTTAATGCCGGAGTATAACTCCCGTCAAGTATTCCGTTATATTGTTTCGAATCTTTTAATAATTCTCTTGCTGTCTTTACTTCTATATCATCTTTAATCGCAGCCTCTACTCTTCCCTTTTGATTATGGTACCGTGCAACTATCTCGTTTTTCAATATCCTTTCAATCTCAGGCCTGAATTTGTTAAGATCATCCTGCTTATTGTGTATCATTTTTGATTCAAGTAGTTCGAATTCTTGAGTCAGGTCCTCATAATATTTCTCAGTCTCAGCTGTTTTCTTTAAGTCAGCAAGCATCATTTCACTTCTGCTCACATAATCGTAATCTTTGTCTGAAAGCCAGTTAACGAAATTATTGAATTCTTCATCAGTAATTTCAAATTCGCCAGCTGGTGGAATTGATTCATGTGATTTTCTGAAATGATTTGCATAGTCAAAGAACAAATACTTAGTGAGCAGACTAATTGAAATATTACTCAGTTGAGGCTGTTCAATCAGAATGTCAGGATTTATACCAGCTCCATCATACACTGTTCTGCCACCTTTGGTCTTATATGCTGTAGTTAGTGAATCAGGAATATTTATTGTTCTTCCAAGACTATCTCTGTGTGCATAATCAATTGATTGAATGCATCTTCCGCTAGGTATATAATACTTTGCAACAGTAATTTTCATTTGGGTATTATACGACAATGGGATTATATTCTGAACTAATCCTTTACCAAAAGTTCTCTCTCCTATAATAACACCTCTATCAAGATCCTGTATAGCACCGGCAACAATTTCGGAGGCTGATGCACTCATTCCATTAACTAATATTACCAATGGAATATCTGGTTCAAGAGGTTGAATCAAGGTTTTGTATGACTTATTTCTGTCAGGAGTTTTACCTTTTGTACTAACTACCATTTCACCTTTTTTTACGAAAAGGTTGGCAATATTAACCGCTTCATTTAAAAGACCACCACCATTATCGCGCAAATCAAGAATAAGACCTGTAAGTCCCCCTGATTCCTTTAGTTTAAGGAGAGCATCTTTGACTTCTTTCCCGGAGTTTTGAGTAAATCCGGTTAGTTTAATATATCCTACTCCATCATCAAATAGCTGAGAATAAGCCACGTTTGGGATAGCAACATTTTCACGGATTACAGATTTATTTATTTGCTCACCATCACGATTAATCAAGAGATTGAGTTTGGTACCCGGCTGTCCTTTAAGCAGGAGACTAACATCACTTACTGATTTATTTTGAACCTCCTTTTCATTTATCTTCAATATTCTATCTCCAGCCTGAAGCCCTGCTTTAATTGCAGGAGACCCTTCATAAGGTTCTGAAATTACAACGAAGTTGCCCTGTTTATGAATCAAAGCTCCAATTCCACCATATTGTCCGGTAGTCATAAAAGTATAATCCTCAATTTCTGCTTCTGAAATGAAAACAGTATAGGGATCCAACTCCTGGAGCATGGCATCAATTCCCGTTTTCATGAGATCTCCATAATCAACCTCATCAACATAGTTACTATTCAATTCCTTATATATCGTTGTAAGTATATCGAGGTTCTTTGAAATCTCAAAAGAAGACGAATTCAACACTTGTGCAGATAGATGGAATTGAAGTCCTAGAAACAGTATTAATAAAATCTTTAGTGTTTTCATAGAGTTAGTTTTTTGAATTCGGATTATGGGACAGGGTCATATCCACTACCACCCCAAGGATTACAAGAAATTATACGTTTTAGTGTCAACCACCCACCCTTGAATGGCCCATGTTTCTTCAATGCTTCAATACCGTATGCTGAGCAGGTTGGTGTATATCTGCAGGATGCAGGCAGATACGGGGAAATAGCCAACTGATAAAAACGGATTAAGATAATGAAAAAACTAGCCAGCAAGCTTTTCATGTTCCACTATTAAACGTTTAAACATTTCATTTATTATTTGGTCGACAGTAGCAAAATCAGGCATTTCCTTACCAACAAAAACTATTGCAAGGTGAATTTTTTGACCCTTAAGTCCGTCTTCAAGTACAAATTTATTAAGTCTAAATGATTCTCTGACTAACCTTTTAATTTTATTTCTGTCGACCGCTCTTTTAAACTTATGCTTGGATACTGATATAACAACTTTAACTGAAATGTTATTGTCCCAATTGCATGGCCTCCAAATTAATTTGAGAGGATACTTAAAAAATGAATAACCTGAAGAGAATAATTGATCAATATCTGATCTTCTGCACAATCGCTCGATTTTATTAAATTTAGGCATCAGATCATAAATAATCTATCTACTTTCCTTTATTAGAATTTTGAAGATACATTTCTATAGCCTTAGCCATTGATGGAGCAACAGGATTAGGTCCTTCAAAAGTGATTGACAATCCAGCTTCCCGCGCTGCAGATGCTGTGGAATTACCTGATACTGCTAATATTTTTTCTCCTTGCTGAAAGTCAGGGAAATTTTTGAAAAGAGATTTGATCCCCGAAGGACTGAAAAAAACAAGCATATCATATTTGTTAAGATCAAGAAAAGACATATCCTCTGACACTGTCTTGTACATAACAGCTTTTACATAGGAAATTTTATTATTCTCCAAAGCATCAGAAAGTTCATTATTATGATCTTCACTGCAGGGCAACAAATATTTCTCATTCTTATGCCTTTTGATCAGCTCCATTAAATCAGTAATATTATTCTGAGGCGAGAAGAAAATTCTGCGCTTCCTAAACTGAATATATTTCTGCAAATAAAAAGCAATCGAGTCGGTAGAACAGAAGTATTTCATACTATCCGGTGTCTCTGTTCTCAATTCAGTTGCTAGTCTGAAATAGTTATCTACACCATTTTTACTTGTAAAGATGATCGCTGAATGATCAGTTAGCCTAACCTTGCTCTCTTTTCTAAAATCAATCGAACTCAATCCCTCTACTTTAAAAAACTTATAGAAATCTATATTTACACTATACTTTTTAATGATTTCAAAATAGGGAGATTTTTCAAGATCAGCCGGTTTTGGTTGGGAAATCAAAATGTTTTTTACCTTCGAAGCCATAGAGTTTTTACCTGTAAAAAATTAAACTATCGTCAAAGCCTTGTCATTACACACTTACAATTAATTTATACATTATCAGTAGTGGCAATATTTCGAGGGTGCAAAGATACAAAAAAATATAGAAAACCGGAAACGTTTGCATAGTTAGTCCTACAAAAACACTTCTTATAAACTTCATAATTAAACCAAGTCCAAAAATTGCTGCAGATACCCAAAGAATGATATCATTATTGGAGTAATGCGCCGAAAAAACAAATGGAAGTGCAACTAAACCTGTAACCAGGTTAAAGATGATATTAGTAATCAGGTACTCGTTTGTATCATTTCTTGTTTTAAAGACAATGCCCGATAATCTTATTACTGTTAGTTTCAATATCCATAATATAAAGATTACACCTGCCAGAATGGAAAACTGAAGAAAACTGCTTTCAGCTCCCGGTATCTCAATATCAAAAGGTCTGATCAACAAAAAAACCAGTGTAGTAAATGTTATCAGATAATTGAACATCAGACCGGGGGTAATCCGTTCTCCAATAATATCTCCCTCTCTGAATAACTGATTCATATTGTGTCGTGCACCTACCGCTTTAAATATTTGAGAAATCCTGCGTCCTCCTTCATATTTTACCCAAACAAGAATTCCTAAACACAAAATCAACAATAAAGTGAGCCAGTCATATTGTTGCACCTGTCTTACCCGATGATTAATGATTGTTGGTTGTGTCTTATAAGGGAAAAATATTGATGGAACTTCTTTAATTACATGTATCGAAGCACTGTCCGATTCAGGGATTTCTATTTCCTTTAATTCAAAAATGAATTTCTCATTGATAGGTGGGGGATTAATACTATCATATAAAAATTGTTGATAAACTGAATCATTTGGACTGGATTCATCATCCATCCGAAGGTAAGGTAGTTGAGTATCAAAATGTTGTATGAGAATTTCTTGCTCTTGCATAAGAGTGTAAAATTAGGCTTTTACCACATCATATAAAGTTTGTAGATTAAAAAAAATCTTGTACGTTTGGGGCTTGATAAATAGAGACTACAATGACTCAAAGTTTCAATCCAATCGATAATTACGAACTTACCAAAAAAGAAGCCGGATACGTAGACCGCCAAGTAGCAACCCAGAAAGATTACGATCGAATAGGATTTATGTCCGGTCTGGAAGTACATCAACAACTTAAGACTAAAAATAAGCTTTTCTGCCATTGTCCGGCCGGAATCTACCAAAAGCCACACCAATTCGATGCTGAGGTTATCAGACATATGCGTCCGACTTTAAGTGAACTGGGAGAATATGATGGAACAGCATTAATGGAGTTCAAAACCCGCAAAACAATCATATACAGGCTTAAGAACGAAACAACCTGTACTTATGAGGTTGATGATACACCTCCATTTCCTGTCAATAAGGAAGCATTGGAAATTGCTATTGGAATTTCGCTCCTCTCAAAACTTAATATCGTTGGTGAAGTTCACATCACCCGCAAACAGTATCTGGACGGTAGTATTCCTACCGGATTTCAACGTACTGCTATTATTGGTGTTGAAGGGTTATTACCACTACCTCATAAAAATATCCGACTTATTCAACTTAGCCTTGAAGAGGATTCCTGCCGTGAGGTTTCCGATATTGGACATACAAGGATCTACAGAACTGACAGACTGGGGATGCCATTGATTGAAACAGTCACATACCCTGACATGGTTAATCCTCTGGAAGTTAAAGAGGTATGTGACTATATTAGGTTTCTTAACAGAAGCACCGGACAGGTAAGAACAGGAATTGGAGCAGGCCGACAGGATGTTAATGTAAGTTGCACCGGAGGTACAAGGGTTGAAATTAAAGGAGTAGCTCATACTAGGTGGATACCACAATTAACACATAATGAATGCTTCAGGCAATGGTCACTATTATTATTGAAAGACAAGCTTCATCAAAAAGGCATCAGTCCAACTAACTGGAAAATTAAAAGCTTAAAGATCAATTATCATGACTTCAATTTTAAATACGAACCACTTGTCGAAGCTAAGAATAAAGGATTTGAAATAGTTGCTGTAAACCTTCCTCAATTCAAGGGTGCATTAAGTCATTTTACTCAACCCGGAAGAATGTTTGCTGATGAAATAAGCGAACGATTAAAAGTCATTGCATGTCTGGAATTGCCTAATATGGTTCATAGTGAGCAATTTGAGAAGGTAATTAAGGAGCAGGATCTGCAAACTATACAATCAAAGTTGAATTCAAAAGAAGACGATGCTCAGATCATCTTTTGGGGCCCGGCTGAAGATGTTACAACTGCCCTTGAAACAATTGAAGAAAGAGGTCTGATGGCTCTCAAAGGAATTCCACCTGAAACCAGAAAGGGATTATCTGATGGTACTACCATATTCGAAAGAGTATTACCAGGTGCCGACCGAATGTATCCTGATACTGATTCTGCACCTATCCCATTAGAAGATACATATATAGAAGAGCTTAGGAAGAAGTTACCACAGGAAGTCATTGAGCGTTACAATATTCTCAAGTCATGGGGTGTACCTGAAGACGTTTATACATTTATTTTCCGTAACGATCTATTCCCTCTCATTGAAAAGATTGTAACAGAGCTTGAATATTCGCCTGTTTTCGTTGGAACCTTATTTGGACATAAACTTAAATATATTGAAGGTCAATTAAAGACACCTACTGATTTCTCATATAAAATAGTTTATGCCCTACTGAAATTTTTAAAGGAAAAGAATCTCAAACAGGAACTGGCCTTTCTGATGCTTCCCATAGTTTATGAGCATCCAAAACTGGATTTCCAATCCATTTTAGAAATACTTAAATTCAAACCTCATTCATCGAAAGATCTTTTATCGAAAGTTCCATTTCTCAAATCAAAATTCGCTGAGATTAAAAAAAGTAAAAATCCAGATGTCGAAAAACATTGGATTATGGGCCAATTGCGTTATGCAGCTACAGGCAATGTCAATCTGAACGAACTATCAAAATTTATCTAAACTTTAAAATCAAAGAGGCATGTCTGAAGATATATTTCAAGGTTATAAAGGTGCATCACTTGAAATTCTGAAAAGGTTTAATGTAAGGGTATGGGGCCAGGCAGAAGTCCAGACTACAAGGGGAATTTTTAAAGGCACTATCCTTCCAAGGAGTGAAAATGACGATGATAAGCATATCGTCATGAAGATTATAACCGGTTACAACGTGGGAATTGACATCCTGACGATTACGGGTATGAAAGAAATAGGATATAAAAAAGCTAATTACAAAATACCTGAGAAAGAATTCCCGTACACTCCCGGTTTACCAAAAGTGAAATTAATTGGTACAGGAGGTACAATTGCCTCAAGGCTCGATTATAGAACCGGAGCAGTAATACCGGCCTTTTCACCAGGAGAGCTGTATGGAGCAGTACCAGAACTTGCCCAGATATGCAATCTAACCACTGAGAAGGTTTTCGCTGTTTTCAGTGAGAACATGGCTCCGGATAATTATAAAAAACTCGCAATTGCTATTGGAAAGGAAATTCAGAATGGAGTAGATGGGATCGTAATTGGTCATGGAACTGACACATTACATCATACTGCTGCTGCACTAACTTTCATGGTTCAAAATTCACCAGTGCCTATCGTTCTTGTTGGCTCACAAAGATCCTCTGACAGGCCTAGTTCTGATGCTGCATTGAATTTAATGCATGCCTGTACTGCAGCAGGCCATGGAGATATCGCGGAAGTTATGGTCTGCATGTTCGGACCTACAAGTGATGAATATGGTTTCTTGCATAGAGGAACAAGGGTACGCAAAATGCATTCGTCGTACAGATCTACCTTCAGGACAATCGGTGACACTCCTCTGGCAACTGTCACAAGACAAGGAGTTACTCCTATTAAGGAAAAGTATAACCCTCGCCGTAAAGACAGAAACGTTACAATTCTTCCTTATTTTGAAGAAAAAGTAGCAATCATTTATTATTATCCCAATATGCAGCCCGACATTATTGATTCACTTGTAGAAAACGGCTACAAAGGAATTGTTATTGCCGGAACCGGACTAGGGCATGTCAACAAACCCCTTTATCCGGCTATTGAAAGAGCCTATGCCGCAGGCGTACACATGTATATGACAGTTCAAACCTTATGGGGATATGTCCATATGTTTGTTTATGATACAGGGCGTGACCTTATGGCTAAAGGAATAGTTCCTGCAGCTAATATGCTTCCGGAAGCTGCTTACATAAAACTGGGATGGGCATTAGGGCAAACAAATGACAGGGAAGAAGTGAAAAGATTGATGCTGACACCCATAAATGATGAAATCACTAACAGAGAGCCTTATAATGGATATCTGGTGTATCAGGGTGGTGTGCGTGAAGTGGAAGATTTTATTAAAAAAGTGCACAAATAGAAGTGCTTTTTCGTTATACACAAATGAAAAAGTTTTTACTACTAATTGCATTTATAACCACCTTTCAGGCCAGTGCCCAGGACTCACTTATAGTATTGCACTATAACCTGTTAAATTTTGGAAATTATACAAGCTATTGTAATAATTCTAATAATAACCACCTCACCAAAGAAGGTTACCTGAAGACAATTCTTAAATATTCCAGACCGGATATTTTCACTGTCAATGAAATAAGTCGTATTAGCTCGTATCATGACAGAATCCTGAACAACGTTCTAAATTCTACAGTCGAGGGTAAATGGTACAAAAGAGCTGCTTCTACAAATATTGCCGGCTCCGACCTGCTGAATATGATTTATTACGATACAACAAAACTTGCCTTAAAAGCTTCACGTGTCCTTCAATCCTACGTAAGAGATGTAAATCTCTACACCTTATACTACAAATCAATACCTACAACAGGTGACACTATATTTATTAATTGCATTGTAGCTCATCTTAAAGCCGGCAGTGATGTGAGTGATGAGATTTCGCGGGCCACAATGGCTGATAATATCATCAGCAGATTAGAAAATTCAGAATTGCCCGGTAATTATTTATTAATGGGTGATTTTAATTTATATACGGCTCAGGAAGATGCTTATCAGATATTGACAAGAGGATCAGTAATGTTTCCGTTCTACGACCCTGTTATGGCTGAAGGCTCATGGAATAATAATTCTCAGTTCTCTCATGTACATACGCAATCTGTTAGTTCAACAGGTAATGGTTGTCAATCAGGCGGAGGAATGGATGATAGATTTGATTTTATTCTTGCTTCTTCCCAAATAATGAATGGACATGAAGGACTCAGATATAAACAGGGTAGCTATAAAGCAATAGGACAGGATGGAAAGCACTTTAATCAATCAATTACGAATCTTCCAAACAATTCAGTACCGACAGATATTCTGAATGCACTAGGTAAGAACTCTGATCACTTACCTGTCCAACTTGTTCTTGAAGTCCAGACCGAAGCTCCGGGTGCAATTGATGACAGACAATTTATTCACGAGGCATATTTAAGATTAATCTCGGATGATGAAGCACAGATTACATTAAGCTCATCGATCAATTCATTGATAGATATTTCACTATTTAATCTGGCCGGACAATTAGTTTACAACAGTTCATGTACTATAATACCGGGAACTAATCAAATTACCATCCCACTTCATAAATCCAGAGCCGGGTTTTATCTCTTGAATATACGGGGATACAAAGGTGAGACAATCACGCTGAAGTTGATAAAATAATAGACTGTAATAGGACTTAACTTAATCAATTAATCAATTACCGATTTTAGAATCAATGATTCAGTAAGGAATTATAAATGGATTTATAGATCTCCACCCCTGTTTCAATTATATCATTCGGAAAGTCGTAATGGGGATTATGCAGATTAGGGGTATCAATTCCTGAACCCAATCCAAAAAGAGCTGATTTAACGCCACCCGATTCATTCAGACCTTCACTCTCGTCATACGTAAAATCCTTACTATAATGCCCAAAATCTTCTGACCATTTAAAAGGTTCAGTTACCTCAATCAACTCCCTTCCTGTAATACCTGCAGCTTTTTCAATAATTCTCACAGCTTCCTTATCATTTATCGTTGCCGGGAATTGTTCCACAATTTCAGTTATGACCCTGATATTTTTCCCATTACATTTTTTATCAATCAGAGAAATAACTCTGTTAGAAAGTTCATCGAGATTTTGATTGGTATAAGCTCTCAATGTTATGAGGACTTGTGCCTTTCCAGGACTTATTCCAAAAGAATAAGAACCAAGATTCGCATGAGTTACAGTGCATAGAGAATAATCATTAGCTAAAGGATCAGGATTAGCTAAAATGGGCAATTCGCTAATCAATTCGGCCATCATTTCAGCGGGACTTTCACCCTTTTCAGGTTCAGATGCATGCGATTCAACACCTTGTAAGTTTATGATAATTCCATGAGAAGCGCATGCAAAGTAGCCCGATCTCGTGATTATTGAATTTTTGGGAAAACCAGGCAAATTATGAAGAGCAAAAATATAATCTGGGTTAAGACTGGAATAGATAGTATCATTTAAGATTGCTATAGCCCCCTCTCCTGTTTCTTCAGCCGGTTGGAATAGCAGTATTGCTTTACCGATGAGTGGTCTGGAATTTGCCACGTATTCACCAAAAGCAGCCAGGATAGTTGAGTGTCCATCATGACCGCATTTATGAGAAACACCATTGTTTACTGAAGCATAAAAGAGGTTATTTTCTTCAGCAACCGGGAGAGCGTCCAATTCAGAGCGAAAGGCAATAACCGGGCCTTTCCGGGAGGCTTCAAAGACAGCAATTACGCCATGACCACCAACGTTTTTGTAAAGATGATCAGGAGCAAGCGACTTGAGGAATTTATAAATAAAATTAGCTGAATTTTCTTCCTTTCCTGATAATTCAGCTATGGAATGGAGATGATGACGAAAGTTAGCGAAGTTCATAAAACAAAATTATAAACAAACTAAAAACAACAAAGGCTGCCCAATGAGGCAGCCTTTGTGTTAAAAGGTTGGCGACGACCTACTCTCCCACCGTGTTGGCAGTACCATTGGCGCTGATGGGCTTAACTTCTCTGTTCGGAATGGGAAGAG
>JAEYSM010000074.1 GCA_023434665.1 Bacteroidota bacterium
TATTAAATTGCATGGAAAAAGAGAAACTAAATTTCTCATGGAATTTCACTTGTCTATTTTGATTAATTGCAGAATAAATATAACACCAAAAGGTGAGGTTATACGCCCGTTTTAGTATGTGTAATCACAAAAGGTGAGGTTATAAACGAGTTGGGTTCCATTCTAAAAAAAACGAGCAAATTGACAGTTCTAATGAATTTTAAACTACTATTAATCGAAAAATAAATACATCTATGAAAACTTATTCTTTACACTTCAAAGCGAGTGGAGAACAAATTGTTACTCCAATAATTTGCGAAGTATTGCAAGGCAAAACAACATTAAGTTACAAGCCGATTGTTGATGAAGAAATATCCAATTGGCTCAAGAAACAAAAGCTTAATGCAAGTTCGACATCAATACTTGATATTGTTTTAGAAAATGATAGCAAGCAAATAATTTTCGCGCAAGAAAACTGGCTTGTCCCTACTTCAATAATGATTAAAGAGTTTGATGAACACTCAAATTCAGACCTAAAATATTAACCATTTTAAACAATCATATTATGACTGATGCAGAAATAAAAGTTTGGCATTTATTTATTGACGAAGTAGCAAATAGTGTCGAAAAGGACTTTACCGCAAATGACAGTAAGTACAGAAATAATATTACGCTTGCTGTAATCATGCTAGAAAACATTGTACAAACGAACGGATTAAGCTGGAAACTTAAATTGAAATCACAATCAAGTTTCGGGATTCCGTACAATTCAGTTGATGAATTTGTAGACGTTATGTCTTTTAATGCAATTAGAAAAATGAAAGCAGTACTTTTTGAATAACTTAAAATTTTAAAATCATGAATCCACAAATTGAATTAGAAATTAAAAATAGAATTGAGGCTGATTATAAGAAGATTGTTGAAAATTTTGGGACCAACCCCTTAATGACTCGACCTTATATTTCTGGTACTGTAATAAATGTTACTGAGGATATGGTAAAAAAGTATGGGAGTCAATTCAAAATGGGCTATCACGATTTTTTAAATGTTGTGCAACCCATTGCAGAAAAGTTACTTAAACAATATTTTGGATAAATTTTGTTGGTAATGCGAAACGAAATCTTAAAAAGGCTTGAATTATTTGTCCAAGCACTTTATCCTAAGTTCCAAGAACATCCTGACAGACTAACAATAAGTGCAATTGCTTCTACTCAGTATATTAACTACTTAGTTGAAAAAGGTATTGTTTTACAGTCAGAAAAGTCCGAATTGTTACGTTCTTCCATAGGTATTATTGGAATTCAGTTTAAACTTCAAGTACCAAGCTTTGTCGCTGATGGGTTAATTGAAATAATGCAAGAAGTAAAAACATATGATTACGAGACTATAGGTTTTTTTGTAAAGAAAGTAAATGACACAATTAAATAAATGTACTTATGCTACCATTCCCAATTACCACGTTTAATGAAACATATCTGGCTTATAAGCAATACTTTATTGCCAAAAACGGCAGTGACAAATTTGAAAAGGCCTACGATGTTATCACAAATTCAGAGAAAATAAACAAAATTCTTCAATGGTCAGTCAATAATAGGAAAGCACCCACATCTAAAGACTTTCTTATTGATATTCATACAATGTCATATTTCATCTTTGCGAAAAATGAAACACGTGCAATGGGCGCTATCATTGCCTTATATTATTGGAACGAGAGAGTGAATAAAGTTTATCATTTTGCTAATGAGCAAGATATGTCAGATAAGATTAAGTCGGTTTTTGGTCAGTTATCAATGTTATATTAATAAATCTAAGTTATGAATGAGTATTTAGAAAGACAAGTAATGCAAATACTTGAAGAAATGAGAACAAATATGATACAGGCTGGTAAAGCCAAAAATTTAGATTGGGTCAGTTCAGAGAAATCCATTACGGGAATATTTGAATCACATCTATATTTATATGCTTCTCATTTTATTACCGAGATTGCAAATAATCTAGGTATAAATCGAGAACTTGCAGAATCACTATTCGGAAAGGCGAAAGCAGCCATATACGATAAATACAGCAAATAGATACGACTTTTTCAATGACAATGAAGAACGGAACCTAACAAAGTGTAGCAGCAATAAGGGTTTCAGTGGTAAATGAAACATTCTACCCCGCTCAAACTTCGGTGTAGTTTGACAGAAACGAAGCCCGCAATCCCTTACTGCTGCTACACTCATCCGTTAAGTTAACTAAAATATAAAATATGGACTCAAAAATTATTTGGAGTATTGGTTTTGTAATGTTTGTGATAATTTGATGCCTCGTTAAACCTAATATTGGTCGCATTTTTCTTGGTATCTTCTATCTGATAATGGCAATCGGAATAAATTTCGTTAATGCGATTACTAATCCACAATCTACGGTTCAAATGGGAGAAGCTTCCCTAATAGAATTCTATAGAACAATATTTTCAGAAGTCGTATCAAAGAATCCTGTTCTATTTATATTGTTAATCGTTCTATTTCAAATTACTATGGGATTATTGATACTCAATAAGCATAAATATGTTAAATATGGATTGATAGGTACTACAATCTTTTTAATTCTTTTAACTCCGTTTGGTTATATTCAGATTCCCTGGTTAGGAATTGCTGCAATACAATTGTATTTGCTGAAAAAGGATTTTGATAAAACTTTTATAGAAATTATAGGTTCGTTATTTCGACAAGTTAAAAATGCGCCGAACGCCGAACGCTGAACGCAGTTATTGCCGCAAGCCGTTCATGCAGATCAGGCCTGTTGCGGTATATGTTGTGCGAATCAATGAACCTCGTAAATTACCAAACGGAAAATAGTTTGGTCTCAAAGAGCCAGAATTAATTATTATTGATTCTTGAATTCTATACTGACCGAAACAAATTTTAGATCCGATTAAATTTGAAAAATATTTATTATTCACTTCCTGACATCATACAATTTTAAAACATGATTAGAAAATACCTGCTGCTTCTGATTTTAAACCTTGCGATTCAATCCTGTTTCGGCAGCTTTGTGATCAGTTTACCCTGGGTTGTATCCGATATAAAATACAGCCAGATACGTGGAAAGTTATATGCAGTGGTTGATGCCCTTGATGCTGAATACGGCAACCATATTATTGAAATAAATCCGGCAACCGGTGAGGTGGAACGATGGCAATATGTCGGAAGCGAACCGGTTTTTTTGCGTCTCACAACAGATGAAAACTACGCCTGGATTACTTTAGATAATATCCCGTTTATTAGGAGGGTTAACTTAGAAACCTTCGTTGTTGATAAGGACATTTACCTCGGGCCAACACGGCAATATTGTTCTCCAGGACATGGATTGAGTACAATACTGGCTTACAATTTTACAATTCTTCCTGATGATAACAATTCGCTGGTGCTGGGATTGCAACAACCCTTCATCTTTAGTTTTGATGCAGTTGCTAAGTATAAAAATGACTCCGTACAATCGAATGCGTTGCTGCAAATCCCTCACAATAACTACCCAATGTGCTTTGAGCCTCTGATGCAAGGAGAATTTTTACTGGGGCATTACCAGACGAATTTCGACAATGTTTTTTTGAGGATGAAAATACTTGAAAACGGACTTGAGTATGTTGATCAGAATGATTCGACCGCACCGGCAATTTTAATGAGGAATTTCTTCAAAGTACATCACGACATCATTTACAATGCCGAGGGTTATGTGATAGATGCTGCCGACAGTTGCAGGCTGAAAGTTCTTGGCCAATGCAAAAATGATATTATAGGCGACCGCTACGGATTTGCCTTTTCCGAAGTGCATAATGCTTTTATTTATCCTAATCTCAACGATAAATCTCTCTACCTGACTTATTACGAAAGGCAAACTTTCAAGCCTGTGGATTCGGTGTTTCTGTTCGAATATCCCTTCTATGAGCTTATGATGGTACTTGAACTCGAAGTTATTAATAAGAATTGCTTTGCTGTGCTGATTGGTAAAGATTACGGAGATTTTACAATAAAGATCATCAATACGAATCCCAATGCAACGAATGATATGCCGGCAGCCGGTGCCATGAAAGTGTTTCCGAATCCTGCAACCGACAACGTAAGAATTGAGGGTTTGCCTCTACACAAAGAGATAAGCATATATGATATAACCGGTAAGTTGCTCGATACCTTTCCTTTCGATGGGATTAATGTAACGCTTGACATGCAACCTTACCCAGCGGGTTTAATACTGTTAAAAATATCCGACAGGGAACAAAAAGAAATCAACTTTATAACTAAAATAGTGTTGCAATGATGAAAAAAATACTCCTCTTCTGCCTTTTTTTAGTAAGTGAGTATATGAATGCTCAAACCACTATCCAGCTGAATATAAATGCGACTCGTGTGGTTTATAATCCGCTCTACCACAAAGCATATGTAGCTGTAAAGGACAATGACCCTCAATATTCAAATAGTATTTTACAGATTGATCCGATAACCGGGACCGTTGAGAAAAGAATTACACTCCCTCAGATACCTTTCATCATCCGTCAGTCCCATGACCTGAAATGCTTATATGTTTCTTACCAATATGAGCCTGACATACTTAAGATCGACCTTGAAAATTTCGTAGAATCAGGTAATCTGAATACGGGCCAACTTGGTGTACTTGATTTTGCAGTGCTGCCTTCCGATAATAATACGCTTATTGTAATCAGGGGCGATGGCGGATACCCTGACGACCTGGTTATGTATAAAAATGGAGTGCTACAACCCAGGCAGGAAAGTAATATTTCTAATAATTTTTCAGCACTATGTATAAAAAATGACGGCTCCCGGCTTTATGCACACAACAGGATCACTACAGGATTTGAGGGCAGGCTGGTGAGTATACTTGATGATGGTATAGAATTTTACGGCAAAACATGGGATTACATGATGCCAAATTTCGGATTTGTTAAGAACAATAACGACCTGCTATATAATGAAAGCGGTGATATTCTAGATCCTTTTTCTGATTCCATTCCGAAACTTATTGCTAACATACCCATTTACAAGATCGCCAATTATCCGAGAACAGGTTTCGAATACTCAGCCATTCACGGCAGTTATGTATTCGGGCATGCTATAAATTCTTACGGTTATATAAGCTTTTTTCATGGCGAACACTATAACTACCAGGGTTCAATTGCTCTTGACGGAAAAATTGAAATGATTTATGATCTGGCAGTTGTAGATTCCGATCATTTCATCCTCGTGGCTATGCGTTATACGTCAGAAAACAATATATTGTTACTGGTTTCAGGAAATGAGAAAGATAAACTGATACTTCAGCAACGGTCTTCATCTAACGATAATAAATCTATTCAAAGTCAATCATGGGGTATAACCTCGAAGAAAACAGAATAACAACTATTGCCAACAAACAATAACAAATGCGGCTGCTCAATGACATAAATCAAATACAATGTTTGGTGTGTTATACT
>JAEYSM010000005.1 GCA_023434665.1 Bacteroidota bacterium
ACTGAGAAGCTTATACTCAGAGCTGCGGTTAAAAGTAAAGTTGTTTTCATTTTTGATTAATTAAGTGAAACATTAATGTTAAATTATTTAGGTAATTGATTGATCGATTTGGTGTTAAGACTTAAACATTGTGCTTTCCTTTTTGTTTTTAAGCATTATGCTTAAGTATATGCACAGTCTGCAAATTTATAAAAAATTGGATTGATCCTCCATATTGTTTTAAATAGCGTTATAAATTATTACAATTGATAAAATGTGGAAATTTCTCATTAAAACAATTCGATTTTTTTGCTTTTGAGTATTTTTGCGAAATATTAGTATAATATAAATGCCGAGAATTTAAGCTAATGGTGCTTTAATTCTTGGCATGTGAGAAAATTAATGCAAAAAATGGTCTTTTTTTACCATTAATTTAGTTTTCGTCTTTAACTAAATAAACTGACGGTCCATTAGCGGGTGGATTCCAACCAATTCCATTTAACTCTACGCAAGATCCTATTTGTTGAGCACTCACATTGTAAAGTTTCATTGTCGCACATGCGGTTCCAACAAAACCCGGATCATAAAATCCAAAATAATATTCTGTTTGGCCATAAACAAAGCTACGTGTTTCAGTTATCCCGTCTTGTGTTTTTACTGTTATCGTACCAAATGTAAAGGGTGAAGCATGACTCATCCCATAGAAAGTGAGCTTGAGAACTCCGCCAGGTTCTTTTTCAGTTGCGTTGACTGTGTCTGGAATTAAGACCAGACCAATGAGTAGAGCAAATCCAAAAGATAAAAGAAGGTTTAATGTACTTTTTTTCTTCATGATTATTGGTTTTTTGTTAAACAATCTATCAAAGATAGGAATAATTCCAACTCAATAAGTTGATTCAAATTTTGTTGCTTTTGTTTATCAAAAACTCGTATATTAGCGGTGAAATTTACATTTTAACCAAATTATAAGAATTATGAAGAAACTACTACTATTGTTTGTAGCTATTACGCTATGCAATGGAGCTTCAGCTCAAATGCAACGAATTAAAGCACCTGCAAAAGCTCTAAAACTTGAAGTTGAGCAGAAGACAGCAATTATTGAGACCAATAATTTACTTCAAACTGTTAATCCTTATGTTTATAGAGGTCCGGTACCACAAAATGAAGAAGAAATAGGAACAACTATCTATGATCTTCAGACAAATGCAGCCTCACCATCAAACAGGATGGAGGTATTCGAAGATGGTACTATTGGAGCCACATGGACATTCGGAACAGGAGCACCTAACTATGACAACAGAGGTACTGCTTACAATTATTATAACGGAACTAGTTGGGGGGCAATACCTACTGCCAAAGTTGAAGCTGCAAGGGCAGGTTGGCCGGCTTACACAAAGTGTGGTCCAACCGGTGAGTGCTTTGTTTCTCACGTTTCTGCAACTGTTCCATTAAATTTTCTTAAAAGAGAAGTTAAAGGCACCGGTGAATGGATTGCCAGTACTATTGCCGCTCCTGCCGGAGCTTCTGCTGGATTGTTATGGCCCAGAATGATTTCCAGTGGTCCTAACAATGAGTTTCTTCACATATTTGCACTTACAGCTCCAACAGGAAATGGTGGAGTCGTTTATAATGGACAGGACGGTGCTTTAGTTTATATTAGGTCAACTGATGCAGGTTTGACTTGGGAAGAACCTATTGTATTGCCTGAAATGGGTGCTGACTACTATTTTAATTTTGATGGAGATTCTTACTCACTAAGTGCGCAAGGTGATAATGTAGCTTTAACTGTTTCAGATAATTGGAAGGATCTTTTTATTATGAAATCCACTGATAACGGTGCAAATTGGGAAAGGATAGTTGTTTGGGAACATCCAATTCCTTTCTGGAATAACGTTCCTTCGATTGATTCAATTTATTGCCCTGACGGTTCAGCTCATGCTGTATTTGATCATTTTGGAAAATTACATATGGCTTTTGGAGTAAATAGAGGTTTATTTGAAGAAGGTGATGATTTACCAAGTTGGTTTCCTTTTGTTGATGGAATTGCATACTGGAATGAAGACAAACCAACCTGGGTAGGTGGTGATCAAGCTAATGTATTAAACCCTGACCTATTATGGGAAAATGGTGATTTAATTGGATTTATGGTTGACATGGATGGCAATGGTCAACTTGATTTCATTGGTTTTGAAACATCAAATTTAGGATTATATTATGTTTCTGCCAGCGGTATGCCCTACGTTACAATTGACCAGTATAATGGAATTTATGTGGTTTATGCTTCACTTACTGAAGGTTACGACAATGGTACTCAACAGTACAGGCACTTATGGTGGACTTATTCGTTGGATAGAGGGTTGACATGGAGTGATCCGGAGCATCTTTCAGATAATATAATTCATATGCTGGACGAGTGTGTTTTCCCATCAGGAGCAAGAGAAGATGGAGATTACAGAGGATATATACCAATCATATATCAGGCTGATGCCGAACCAGGACTTTCAGTACGTGGAGATTTAGACACACCAACTGATAATATTATATATTATACAGCAATTCAAAAACCAAATGTTGGAATAACTGATCCGTCAACAATCTCAAACCATCTTGAGATAAGTGTCTATCCGAACCCAATTTCAAGCAAAGAAGCTAATCTCGATATAGTTTTAAATATCAAATCACTTGTGTCGGTAGAAGTTTATTCAATTACTGGTCAAAAAGTCTCTGAAGTTTCTTACGGAGTTCGTCAACCTGGAATATCAACCGTAACTTTTGACGCTTCAAAATTAAATCAGGGTGTATATTTTGTAAAGGTCATGGCTGGTAATCAAATCAAAACTACTAAGATAAATGTAATGTAAAAAGTTTAAAAGACTTTCTATAAAAGGGGTTGACATCCATGTCGACCCTTTTTTTTTACATGGGTTCTTTGTATGTTTAACAACTTGAGGGTGAACGTCCCTTACCAGGGTTTTTAGCCACTTACTATGGGCCCAGAGCAACAATGTCTGCCTCGAGGAAAAATCTTAAAGAAACTGGAAGCAAAATTCTATCTGAAGGGATGCGAATCATATCAGGTACTTCCTAGGTAGGAGTGGGAAGTCAGCCGAAGCCATAGTGAAGTAGCCTCGACCAGCCATTGAAGTGCTGACTAACCAATAATTTATAATAAAAAAAAGGGGAGATCATCCCCCCTTTTCTATTTGGTAATAATAACTGTTATTTAATAATCATTTTATTAGAAACACTGTTTCCGTTAACAGTTACGGTATAAGTGTAAACGCCTTTTGATAATAATGAACCATCTATTTCAAGCATATTTGGACCTGCATTGTAAGTTTTAGATGGAATTGAATAAACCTGGCGCCCAACCATATCAAATACTTTCAAGTCTACAGTTGAAACCTTCAGTAGAGAAACCTTTACAGAAGTGGTTCCATAGAATGGGTTAGGGTAATTTTGTTCAACAGCAAAATCTCTTACATTAATATTTTTTGTTCCAACATTTATAATGTCAGCTTTATCAAATTCTGAGTACATATATAAATTTTCTGCAGGAGCATCCTCATCACCTCTCAATGCAAGGCCCGGCTCATTGTCAACCTGGTATATGAAATGAATTCTTTCCTCTGATGCCCTGTTTGCGATAGTGGGAAATACACATTCATCAAGCATATGAATTATATCACTGTTTAAATCAATAAAATTACGCCAAGTTTGACCACCGTCACTCGACCCACGTGCCCAAATATGTCGATATTGCTGATTTCCATTATCAAAGCCTTCAGTAATACTTGTATAAATCACATAAATATAACCATTTTCATCAACGATAATTTGAGGCATACTTGATGCCCCAACAGAGTAATCTCCAATGTTTGCTATCTCATATCCTATCAGATCAAGCTCACCATTTTGATTTATGTCCTGCATCCAACCAATTAAGTTTCCGCTTTCATATAATGCGTCAGGATCGAGCGCATTATGTTGATCACCATTGGTCCATGTTGGCATATCCTCATTCCAATATGCAACGCCATCAACAAATGGATACCAGCTTGGCCCCGGGTCTCCTTCTCTAAATATTGATCTGCTAATTCCGAAAGCTACATGTAATTTACCATTGTCATCAAAAGTCATGTGTGCTGCGCCATCAGGACAATAGAAAGTATCAGCAGGAGTAGGATTATCAAGATCCCACATGGGATAAGGGTGTTCCCAAATTATAATCTTTTCCCAGTTTTCGCCATTATCTGTTGATTTCATAATAAACATATCGGTCCAATTTTCAGCGACGATAAATGCTAAGTTATCACCTTTAGGTTCTGCCCATGCATATGCATCTCCACTGAATCTTATATATTCACTTGACTCCATACCGGGTAAAATGCTATGCTGGATGTCCCAGGTAGCTCCACCATCTTGTGAGCGGTAGTAAAGAATGGCACGCTTTAGACCTTGATATGCTACCCAAGTGCTTGCGAGCATGTGTATGTTTTCGTGATTTTCCCCTAAACTTACAATACGTGGCCATGAAATGTCCTCTGCTCCGGCAGGCCCGGGAAGAATATATTGTGTCCAGTTTCCGGTTGCGCGTTCTGGTCTTCTATTTACTATAAAGCCCTGAGCATCATGATGAGATACAACAATTTCACCATTGTATTGAGGTGCATACGAAGGCCAAC
>JAEYSM010000021.1 GCA_023434665.1 Bacteroidota bacterium
TTTCGTAATGTCGGATGTGGATGAATACTACCAGAAATTAAAGTACTCCCGTGCAGGTTCGATATTTCAGGTAGGTTGATGAAGTTGATTTTGTATTTCTGTGGAGTTTCTCCCACACTTTGAACCCTGTATTAAATTCCACAGTCAACCATCCCCATTCTAATGCATTTGCATTAAAATCACATATGCTTAAAAATCAAATCATTATATAACCATTCTAGAGGCTTGTCCTGTATAAGTCACAATTTCTTATTCTTCGGAACAAAGTTTGCATCCTTCCTCAGAAACAGCTAATATACAAACCATGAGAAAGTTAAACTTAATGGCACTCGCCATACTTGCTTTATTTACTACCATTTTATTTGCCTCTTGCGATAAGAAGGATGACAATCCGGATAATGGCAGTGACAAAGCCACTATAAAAATGATGCTTACTGATGCACCTGCAGCTTATGATGCGGTATTGATTGATATCAAAGAGGTTAATCTGCATTCCGAGACCGAAGGTTGGATTAACATTCCACTTGAAAATCCTGGCATTTACAATCTTCTTGAGTTTAGCAACGGTATTGATGTAATGCTTGGTAGCGCCGATGTCCCCGAAGGTGTAATTTCACAGGTGCGACTGGTGTTAGGTGATGAAAATTCTGTAGTCATTGATGGAGAGGCACACGCCTTAAACATCCCTTCAGGTTCTACTTCAGGATTAAAGTTAAATGTGCATGAGGAAGTTCAGGCCGGATACGTTTACACCTTCTGGCTCGACTTTGATGCTGCACAATCTATCCATAAAACCGGTAACGGCAAATACATCCTAAAGCCCGTTATAAGGATGTTCACAGCACCGACATCCGGTTCAGTTGAAGGTTATGTATTCCCTGCCGAAGCATTGCCCCGCGTGGCTTTATATAATGACACCGACACCTTGATGGCTTTACCTGATTCGTTAGGATATTATAAGATCATTGGTATTCCCGAAGGCATGTACAGCGTTGAATTCAGTTCACTCTTAGATTCACTGCCATTTGCAACACAAACGATAATGGATGTGCACATAGTTGCCGGGCACACCAGCGAACTGGAAACCATTACCCTGATCCTTCCATAATTTCTCCTCCATTTCCAGGACGCAGAATAGGGATTCCGAATATCGGGTCCCTTTTTTTGTTGAAACTTTCTTTCTTTGCATCTGTTATTGAATTCACTATGCAAAAAGTGAGCGACGATTCTCTTAAGCGTAAGATTACAGTGCCGGGTTTGCGGAGGCTGTTCAGGCTTTACGTTTACATAAAACCTTACAAATGGGAGTATATGCTTGGTCTGCTCTTTCTGTTCGGAGCCAGTAGTGCAAGCCTTGTGTTCCCTAAGCTTCTCGGCGACCTGGTAGATTATGGCAACAGGGGGATCCTCGGCCAGGAGATCAATCGTCTGGCAGGCATACTGATCATCGTCCTTATAGCCCAGTCGGTATTTGCCTATTTCAGAATTTTCCTGTTTGTAAGAGTGGCCGAGAAAACGCTGGCAGATCTTCGCCAAAGCACCTATAACCACATTATAAAGTTGCCCATGAAGTTCTTCTCCCATCGCCGGGTAGGGGAACTCAACAGCAGGATTTCGGCCGATATTTCGCTTTTGCAGGATGCCCTCACCAGTACTCTTGCTGAATTCATCCGCCAGCTTATAGTCATCATCGGAGGAGTGAGTCTTATGATGGTCACTTCATGGAAACTCACCATTTTCATGCTGATGATCCTTCCGGCAATAATGATCCTCACTGCCATATTCGGGCGCTATATCAGGAAACTCAGTAAACAGGCCCAGGTGCAGGTGGCCGACTCAAACACGATTGTTGAAGAGACACTACAGGGGATCCAGTCGGTAAAATCCTTTACCAACGAGTTCTTCGAAATGGCGCGTTACCGGTTAAAAACACACGAAATTGCCAACACAGGAATCAAAAATGGCCGTATGCGCGGACTCTTTTCATCGTTTGTAATACTTGGATTGTTCGGCACCATGGTAGCAGTGATCTGGCGGGGCTCAATCCTCATTTCAACAGGCGAAATTGCTACCGGTGAATTGTTCTCGTTTGTCATTTACACCGTGTTCATAGGCGGTACCATCGGTGGAATGGCCGATGTATTTGCTCGGGTACAAAAGTTTATAGGGGCTACCGAAGACCTCCTCGAGATCATGAATGAAATCCCGGAGCCCGTGTTGGAATTGAATAATGAAGTTACCGGTCCGGTACTTACGGGGGCTATCCGCTTTGACCATTTGTCATTCAGTTACCCTTCGCGGAATGAAATGCCCATATTAACTGACATAAACATTGAAATTCAGCCCGATACGCTGGTAGCACTGGTAGGTCCGAGTGGTGCAGGAAAGACGACACTAACGTCATTATTACTAAGACTTTATGAACCCGTTTCGGGCAGCATTTTATTTGACGGAATCGACAGCCGGACAATTCCATTATCGGTTCTTCGTTCGCAGATGTCCATTGTGCCACAGGATATTTTTCTTTTTGGAGGGACAATACGCGAAAACATTGCTTATGGACGTACCGGAGCAACCGATGCCATGATTGAAGATGCTGCACGAAAGGCAAATGCCTGGGATTTTATCAGCAGTTTTCCTAAAGGCCTCGATACCCTGGTAGGTGAAAGGGGAATGCAGTTGTCCGGCGGACAACGTCAGAGAGTTGCAATTGCCCGGGCTGTTCTTAAAGATCCCCGCATTCTGATCATGGACGAAGCCACATCATCGCTTGATTCAGAGAGTGAACGGCTGGTACAGGATGCCCTCGAGAAGCTGATGAAGGGACGAACTTCGATTGTAATCGCCCACAGGCTGGCCACCATCCGCAAAGCCGATCTTATTATTGTTCTCAATCATGGCCGCATAGTTGAACAGGGCACTCATGAGAAGCTGGTGCAGTCGGAGAATGGTCTATACAGGAGTTTGAGTGAAATGCAGTTTAATGTTTAATTTGTTCTTTTTTACTGGATCAAAGAATTTTGAACCAATGAAAGAGTACCTGATCCGGGATCAATGAGATTCTGTGTATGTTTTGAAATTGTTCAGAATGGCCTGCCAGCCTTGCCGCTGAAGTTCATCCGGGTTAGTGTTTTCTGCATCAAAGCTGATGGTTACTTTTGTTGAACCATCAGCTTTGTCGAAACTAACTATAGCTTGTCTGCCGTCAGTCATGGTATAGGCGATTTTCTTCCGGGGGACCACATCATCATAAATGGCTTCGAAATCAAATCCCTCACTTCCGTCCTTAGCTTCCATCCGGGCCATATACTTCCCTCCCGGTCGAAGATCATTTTCAGCTCTCGGGCTATGCCAGTCATCCGAGGCAAAATTCCATTGCGTAATATGTTCAGGTTCTGTGTAATACCTCCAAACCTTTTCTACATCGGCATTTATCGTAGCCCCGATAGTGATTTTTGAGTTCTCCATGATAGTAACATTTTTATAAATCAACAGTTCCTACCAAAGGTTCAACCAGTTTTTCGGCCTGACTGAAAGCCTCTTCTATCACGGCTGCTGCATCTCCACCTATCATACCGGCGAACGCAGGTGAATTCATTCTTGATATATAGGTTTTACCGTCATTCTTTTCGTAGACCGACAAACGGCAGGGCAGAAAGGCACTCACCGAACGCTGGTCATCGCTTGAAAGTACCCGGTAAGCCAGATTGGGATTGCATATTTCAACCACCTTTACAGGAAGTACTTCTTTTCCATTCTTCATCATTGTCTCTTGCAGGTCATGGATGATGGTAATCCGCCATCCGGTACCTTCAACGGCTTTATTAATTTTTTCTATGGTTTCAGAAAAACCAAAGTTGCTTTGATTTTCAAGCATCACGACCGGTTGTTGCGCCGACAGGCTAAGAGCTGCACCCATCAATATTCCTGCGAATAGTACTTTTAAATTCCTCATAAATGTGAATATATTAAATGTTTTGTCGCAGGATTAACATTTTAGAAATGAAAAAGTTGAAAGGGTTTAGCAGTCAGCAGTCAGCAGTCAGCAGTCAGCACACCGTACTATAGGAATAGAGTCTCAGAGTCTCGATGTTGAAAACTCTGGACCCTACCCAAAAACTTAAAAAATGAAAATGTGGTTACTTCTTCTGAAGAGAATTGTCAAGTTCCTGCAACTGCCTTTTGTTCTTCTCCACAACGGCCTTCATTTCATTTAATCTCTCCTCAGCAAGTTTGATTCTCTCTAGCTTCTTTTGCTCATCAGCCCGGGTTAACCTGCCTTCTTCCCTTTGCTGCTTTATTTTTGATTTAGCACTTGCAATTCTTTGTTCATTGGCTTTTATTTGTACTTCCTGTTCCTTGATCCTGTTATCAGATTCAATTCTTTTTGCCTCAGCAGCGGCTTTTGCTTCAGCTGAGCGCTGCTGACCGAATTCTTTACCACTCAGGGTCCCTTTGTTTTTTCCGTAAGCATTCCCCGCTGGTTTTTTATCATCAGCTTTTGCTTTTGTCATGTCTTGTTCCGCTTGTGAACCTATTTTCCTGGCTTCGGCCTTAGTTTTATCCTGTTGCGCTTTTTCATTCATCCATTTGGCATTTTCTTTCATTTTCTGCTTTTCCAGTTCTGCTTTCTCTGCCTCTTCCTTCATAACCTTCTTTTCGGCCTCATTCTGACTCATCACTTTAGATTTCTGCAGTCTGGCTCTCTCCTCAGCCTTCTTCTGGTTCTCAAGCTTTATCTCTTTTTCTTTGGCGATCTTCTGTTCCTGGGTGCTCTGGATATCTTTCTGACTTAGATTTTTTTCAGTCTTAACCTGCACCTTTTCTTTAGTGGTCACTTTTGTCTGAGGTGCTTTTTCCACATCCTGCGCAGATGCCAATGTAAGAGATAAAGACAAAACCAAAGCTAGTGTCATTAATTTTTTCATTGGATTGTAGTTTAAATGTCATTTAACAATGTGTCAATTTCGTTTTGGGTTGATTCAATGAATGCTTCAGAATCCTGCATTGACGAATCGAGGCTTTGAATGGATTCTTCAATGGCTTGTGTCTGTTTCAAATCTTCAGTCGACTCCTCCTGCCTGCCTGTATTGTTTGAGCAGGAAACCATCAATCCGAAAGCGGCAATAAATAAGATGATCTTTTTCATAACTTGTTATTTAGGTAAACTTAAATTAGGTTCATCGAGCATAAATCCCAACCCGGCAGTTGGCATCCGATAATTAGCATTCGGCAGTTACTACGCAACAGTTAGCATCAGGCAGTCAGCTGTCATCATTCAGCACTAAGAACTCATCACGATTGTCAGTCAACCGCAATACACTCAGTATTCATTAGCCCACACTCACACAGTATTAAAGCTGCATGCTAAGCGCTACTTTCTTCCCAGAAGACCTTTCAGGGTTCCAAGGATATTGCCTGCCTTGCCCTTTCCAAACATGTCAAGCATATCATTGAGGTCGAAGTCCTGATCGTTTGGGTCGTTGGACTTGCTTTTCATCCGAGCAAGCACCATTGGAATTACCTTGCCGGCGATAACCATTGCGGCAGCATTGTCGATACCCAGCTTTTTCATCAGGTTATCTGCCACACCCGATGTAAGTTTGTTGGTAGTTGGATTTGACGCAACATCGTCATCCGCTCCCTGAAAAAGACCGGTGAGTGATTTTAAATCAAAGCTCGATTTGCGACCAGTGAGTTGTTCCATCAAGGAATTGGCTGTAACATTAATAGCTTCTTCGTTTTTGTCATCGGGAATCTGTGGATTTCTCACAATGGCATCCTGTCCCTGCTCTCTCACGAGCTGTGCTATTTTATCTAACATAATGAATAGGTTTTAGGCAAATATAACAAAACTTATGCCTTTTTCCAAGATATTTCCATGATACTTTATGGCTAATGGTAAGGGAGGATTGGTATCAGGCTTTGGAGCCAATGGCCACCAGTTCATTGCTGACTGTTGGAGAGAGTACAGGCACCTCCTTTATGAATGCCAGTTTGCTCACTATTTCGCAGCCAATGCTTTCCTTAAATTCGCACAAACCATAGTTTGGAACGGAGTTTTCGGTCGAGGGCCCAAGGTCAACAATTTTATATCCTCTTTCTTTATAAAATTCAAAGATTTTAAATGACAGGAAGTTCATGGGTTTATAAACGCCATATTCCCTTAAGTCACCCCAGTAGATGATCTGCGCGATTTTATCAGCCGGATGAAAAACGATGGCAGAAGCAATCGGAATACCGTCAGCATCCCGCACAAGGAAGAAATCAGCTTCAATAATCCGGGCAACATCCTCAATCTGATGCCATTGCATATGCAACGGGAATCCACGGGCTTCCTTATTGCGCTTAATGATGTCGTACACAAGCCGGTATCCTTCGGGGGACGAACACTTCTCGAATTTTAGTCCTGAGGTCAATGAAATACGCAGATTACTTCTGGCATTAGACTTCAGTGAATTCAGATAACTTTCATTGAGGTTTTCCAGATGGAAAAAGAAATCAAGATCTTTTCTGGTTGTCTTATAACAATGCCTGTACAAACAATTAATCTGCTTTGAAACAAAACTGCGATGGTAAAATTCGGGAGGTAACGTGAGTTGTATGGATTTAACTTTACGGTTTCCGGCCCATGCATCAAGCGCAATCAGGGCTTCCTCAATATATTGGATTCGAATGTTATCATTACAGAATGAGAAACCCCCGTAAGGAGCTGAGAAAGGCGAGTAGAACACGCCATCCTTAATTCCGCCGATTAATCCCAGCCGATATTTGTTATTTCTGAACAGTAGATAATAAACAGACTGGCACTTTGTACGATTAAGCTCATTAAAATCGGCCGTACAAAACACATTGTACGCCGTTGGCATAACCTGCTTAAATTTTTGAGCATCAACTTCAATAATCTCCATTGCCACTTAACCTTGAACATCCAAACGAAAAAAAAATTGGAATGTTCAAAAAATATTTAAAACACAACCATATTCATTAGAGAAAAGAACATAGTTTAACAAGGGCGATTAAATTACGGCAAAGTAATTTAAGCTGGTTCCATCACTGGACAATCACAAGCTCTTCTCTATTGTTATTTTTATAAAAGCAAACACCATGAAAATAGCAATTTTAGGGACAGGTTCGGTGGGCCGGACATTGGCTGAACGACTCGTAAAAGCTGGCCATGAAGTGGTAATCGGAACCAGGGATGTACAAAGTAAACTGGCCGAAACCAGTAACGATCAGTATGGTAATCCGCCGTTTGCAGAGTGGCAAAAGAACAATTCAGCAATAAGATTGATCCGGTATGATGAAGCCGGTGCATTTGGTGAAGTAATCATCAATGCAACCAAAGGAGCGGTATCAATAGAGGCACTCGAAAAGACAGGTAAAGAAAACCTAAACGGGAAAGTGGTTATAGATGTGGCTAATCCGCTTGACGCATCCAAAGGATTTCCGCCAACTCTGATTCCTGAGCTTTCAAATACCACTTCATTGGGCGAAAAACTGCAACAGTCTTTCCCCCAGGCCAGGGTTGTTAAAACACTCAATACCATGTGGGCAGGTCTCATGGTCAATCCGCAAATGATTGCTGACGGCGATCACTCTAATTTTATCTGCGGTAACGATGAAAACGCAAAACAAGTAGTGCGCACCCTGCTGTCTGACATGGGCTGGCATGATCATAATGTGATCGATCTGGGTGACATAACATCAGCACGCGGCACCGAAGCCTACCTGCCTTTTTGGCTCCGGATAATGAACGCCCGGAAAACAGGTGCTTTTAACATCAGGGTGGTGGGGTGAGAGCTTCTTCAGCCCTTACCGCCACAATCCAAGCAGGATTGCGATCATCAGAGTGCCAACGATTCTTTCCGAAACATCGATGAGAAACAACTTCTTCTTGTTGTGGAAGAAGATGGTGCCACTATTCATGGGAATGATGATAAACAGACTGAAAACGAGTCCGGTAAGGATGCAAGACATTACATCTCTTGCGCCAACCACACTGAATAATATGGCAAGCCCAAATGTGTATAACATGGTTGATAGGAACTGACCACCGAGAGCCAGACCTACCGACTTATTGTTCTCTGGCTGTACAATGTTTGTTTCAGCAATCCATGTTTTTCTGAAAAAGACCGAATACCATAGGAATCCAATGAAATAATACAATACCGAGGCTATAATAACAGCCCCAACGTTTAATTGAATGTCTGGTTGAAAGGTCATGGTTGATGATGTTTGGATGTCGAAGACAAATATATCACAAAAATCATTTTCCTGGTTTAACTTTTATTGTCAGCAGATGTTACATGAAATTAATATGTGACCGGCATAATGAGCTGAAAATCCTTCACTAATGAATAACCAAATAATCCTTTACAAATGAATAACCTTATAAAACTCGAAGAACTGGGCCAGTTTCTACTTGCAATCATCTTATTTAATCAGCTGGATTATGCCTGGTGGGTTTTTCCCGCATTACTGTTATTGCCTGATTTATCGATGGTCGGCTATCTGAGCAGCCCAAAAACAGGGGCCTGGCTTTACAATTTCATTCATCACAAATTTCTGGCAATTGCTGTCTTGATCTTGGGACTCTCAATCAGCAATCCGCCGCTTACACTCGCAGGAGTCATTCTTTACGGACATTCATCAATGGACAGGATATTCGGTTACGGACTAAAATATGCTGACAATTTCAAACACACCCACCTTGGCTGGATTGGGAAGTCT
>JAEYSM010000036.1 GCA_023434665.1 Bacteroidota bacterium
ATAAAGACGTTATGAAAAAAATACTCTCCTACTAGTCGTTTTGTCCTTCATTCTTTGTCAGGGAACTGAGGTATATGGACAATCATCATGGGCACCAATAGGTGCAAAATGGCATTTTGAATATAACTATAGTTATGGAAATGCAACCAGCTTTGTAACACTTGAATCTATTGGCGATACCATGATTCAGGATGTTAATTGTAGCATTCTTTTACTTGAAAGCATACGGAATAACAGTTTTAATAGACGTTATTATACTTATAAAGAAGCCGATAAAGTCTGGTTATTTGATGGTAATGAGTTCCGTCTGTTGTATGATTTTGGATTAAATGCTGGTGAAACTTATGAGACTTATGGGCCACCAATGTTTGCTATGCTGGATTGTGATTCAACTACTACTGTATTCGTTGAAAGTACGGGTATTGAGGAGATAAATGGAAATCAGTACAGATATCAGGTTGTCAGCTTGTCAGAACCTTACTGGCACTTTGGTTTGGTGAATAGTGCGACTTACACTATCTCGGAGAAATTTGGAAGCTATGGTTTTTTCATACCCCAAACAACTTGTGGATCAGCCGATCTTGATACACCCTCAAAATTGAGATGTTATGAAGATGATGAAATCGGACTTTTCTCAATATCAGGGACTGAAGACTGCGAATATGAAGAGGGTGTTGGAGTACAAGATCTAACATTGACTAACGACATCAGCATATATCCCAATCCTGTTACAAATGACCTGACAGTTGAACTGAAAAACTATCGGAAAGAAAGTGTCATTACCATTTTTTCTCTTGATGGCAGGATGATATTAAAGGAAGACTTACTCAATGAGAAGAGTATTCTGCATTTAAGCCCCCTTGAATCAGGAATGTACTTTATAAAAGTATCACACAACCACCAGAATTCAGGAGGGAAATTGATGAATTGTAAGTTAATTTTATTTCTAAAGAGTTCTTTAGCAAATAATAGGAGTGATAATTCATACACAATAAATTATTTGACATTTAAAAATATTTCATTATATTGCGGTCCAATTGCACTCGTAAATCTTGGAATTCTCTAACCTCTCTAATGACCATTGTAAAGGTATATGTTGGCAATGTGTTAATGATTTTAAAGTTTAACTATTAAAATTGAGGTTATGAGAAAAATGAATTTACCCATACTAAGAGACAGAAAACCTGAGGACCTCCTCGAAACTTCATGTTTTAAACCTCAGAAGAAAACATGGATTACTTTCCTGATACTTCTTACAACAAGCTTGTCTTTCGGACAGGCATATATACCCTTTCCCACCGGTAATGCGCAATGGAATCAGGTTATTGAAATCTGGGATCCTGTTCTGTGGGAGCCTGTATATTATAATTACCAATATGTCATGCAAGGAGATACAATGATTCAAGGCACTTCTTACAAAAAGATGTTCTCAACCGAAGAAGAACCAGATTATATCGGTGGCTTAAGAGAAGATGATAATAAAAACATTTACTTCTACCCGGCACAAATCTGGTTTGGCAACGGATCAATTGAGTTCCCGAGCGACACTTCGGAGTATTTGTTATTTACTTTCAACAACCTTGAAGTAGGCTCTGTATTTAATATAAATAGCAGAAATATTGAGGTTTTGGCGGTTGATTCGGTTTTATTTGGTGACAATTATCATAAAATATACCGTGTGCTGGTACCCCGAATGGATGGATATGAATGGTGGATAGAAGGAATCGGAAGCACATTGGATTTATTTACCTGCTACAATCACACTTTTGAAGACAGATATGTTACATTGTGTTTTAAGCCCGATTCCATAAACACGTATTTCATTTCCACACCTTACTTATGGGGAAATATAGGTGGCGAATGGTGCGATTGGAATGTTCCTACAAAAGACCATGATATTGAGAACAACATAATCTACCCTAACCCTGTAATGGAAGATTTGACGGTGAGGGGGAAATTTGGCAGGGGAGCAGAGGCATTTGTATATGACTTTGCAGGGCAAAAAGTATTACATCACAAATTTGAGAATTTATCAAATATTAATACACGAGATCTGCTGCCCGGCATTTATTCGCTGGTCATAGTTAACGGAGATCAAAGGTATGTAACTAAGTTCATAAAGTTGAAAAAATAAGTATAAGAGCCGCGAGTAAAAAGACGGCGATAACATCCATTATATTTTCAACCTAAAACCAAAAATTATGTTCAAATTTAAAATTTTGCAGCTTTTGCTGCTAACGGCAATTAGGACCCAAGAGGAAAGGTGAAAGTGGTCAATTGGGTCAGGGACCTGTAGAATTCGTTACTTTTTACGATAATGGAACCCCTGCTTCAACAAGGCATATGTTAACCGGATCTTTGTTGGGTGGTCTTTTTTATTCTGATGACTACGGAGAATCGTGGAATAGTACCGGAACAGATACTGAATGGGCTCAGTCAGGCGTAATTTCGGCAGTTTTCCATCCCCAGAATTACAACATATGGTTCGCGGCATCAAGTGGCAATGAATTATCAGGTTCCAGTATTTGGATCGGATTAACAGGGGGAATTTACAGGACAAAGGATAAGGGAGTTACATGGGAACAAATCGGGAATAAGGATAACTTAGGTGGTATTTATACCATCATATATAAAATACTAATCGATCCTGTTAATCCGAATGTATTGTTAGCCGCTACCTCAAGTGGAATCTTCAGAACGGCTAATTGTAATGCCTTATTACCAGGTCAGGTTGTATGGACAAGAGTATATACTGCTTTTGCTTATGATATAGAAATGAAGCCTGATAATAATCAAGTATTATATGCTACAGGCCAGCATGGCGATAGCTGGAAAGTACTTAAATCCTCTGATAACGGGTTAAATTTCTCAGCAATGACAAAGCAACCAATAGATTTACCTTTCCCTCCAAATTATAATGAAGTTCAAAGGCAATTAGCTGCTGCTCACCTTACCATCGAGGTTTCGAAAGCGAAGCCCGGGTATCTGTATAGTCTTTCGAGAAGTCTATCTACACAGAATAAATTCTTCACTTTGAATACCGCATCTCCAAATAATAATTGGACATCTTTTCATGAATTTAACGACAGTTATACTTTTGGCTGGGGTCATGCCTTTGGCGTTGAGCAGGTTGTTGACGGTGACGAAGTGTTGACTGCTTATAGGACGAAAATGAAAAAAATCAAAGTATCAACCGGTGAAGCAGTTGAGGTAAATCCAGTACACGCAGACCTGGAGGATTTTGCATATCATCCATACAACCAGGGGGAGGTTTGGTCGGCTACTCACGGGGGTGTTGAGAAGAGACCACAGTTTAATCAACCCTGGCAGCCTAAATATGAGGGATTAGGTGTCGCGCAGGTCCAAAAATTCGCCACCTCTTATACTGAACCGAAACACATAGTTACAGGCCTGTACCATGACGGAGCACAGGTTACCCGGACGGAGTATAATAAAGACAATTGGAATCCTGTATGGTATTGGGATCCCAAGTATTATATTGATGGGGAACAACCGTTAATTGATAATAAATCAGCTAATCACACGTGGTGCTCTGGACAGAATGGAAGGTGGTTCTATTCTGATAATTACTTGACTACATCTACCGGAATACAAAATATAAGTACGTATTTTGGAACAAACGGAGTTCTCAATAAGTTAAATACGGAAGTCCTTTATGTAAATAAAAATATATTGTATGGTGTCAAAAAGGAGGAAGTCTGCCAATTAAGTAATCGGGGCTTAGGCAGTCAAAAATTCATTTCTACATTTCACTTAATGTATCCCGATTATTCCGAAAACATCATACTCGGACTTTATACGAGCGACAGGAATCCGGATTATCTGTATGTCATTTTATTGACAAGGACTTCCAGTGAAGCCGTTTATCGGCTAATGAGAACTACAAATGTTAATGCGACAAACGTTCAATGGCATGAGTTGAAAACTCCAAGAAACGATGCCCGTGGTATTTTTGAAGGATTGGACATTGATCATGATAACCCAAATATCATTTACCTTACTTATACCCGGTCTATAAATGAGTCAGATTTCCCTAATGGGAATGGACTTATTTATAAAGTAGACTATTCGAATTCAATTACAAATCCAATTTTTAGTTCTCTAACAAAGAACTTACCATATACTATTATAAGAAAAAACTCGGTTGCTATTGAAAAGAATTCCAACCATGGCATATATTTAGCTACTGAGTTCGGAGTATTTTATACCAATGATACATTTTTACAGGAAAGCGGAAACGAATGGAAGCTTGTTGGCAAGAAGTTACCTCATACAGGTTCTCACGGGATAGAGATCAATTATCCGTCAAATACTATTAGAACAGCTACATGGGGACGGGGAGTCTGGGAGATAGATTTACCATGTATAAAATCTCAGCCCGATTACCTAATTACTCAAAATACCACTTTTAGCACCGATCGTCGTTTTGATAGAAACATAATTGTTAAAACTGGCAAAGCGTTAACCATTAATAACAGAGCCCATATTTATATGCCTGAAACTGGCAAAATTGTAGTCGAACCAGGAGCTAAACTCTTAATAGACCAGGCTACTATTACCAGCGGTTGCTCAGGTATGTGGGAGGGCATTGAAGTCTGGGGCAATAGTTCTCAGCATCAGTTCGTTTATGGTAATAATCAATATTACCAAGGCTATGTGAATCTCAATGATGCAACTATAAGCAATGCACGGAATGCCATAAGTTTATGGAAACCCGGTGATTATTCTAAAACAGGAGGAATAGTGATAGCTACGAATTCAAGCTTTATCAACAACCGTGAATCCATTCGTGCTCTGTCTTACAGAAATTTCCATCCCGTTAATGGCAGTGAGATGGACTATA
>JAEYSM010000037.1 GCA_023434665.1 Bacteroidota bacterium
CGATAATGAGATCCTTATTGATGTAATAACCCTTAATGTCGATTCAGCCAGTTTTACACAAATCAAAGAACAGGCCGGTGGAGATGAAGAAAAGATTAAAGAGATCATGTTTGGTATCGTGGCAAAACAGGGAAAACATCGCAATCCTGTCACCGGATCAGGCGGTATGCTGCTTGGTGTGGTTGAGAAAATAGGAACTGCCCTGGAAGGTAAGACCGATCTTAAAGTAGGAGATAAAATAGCCACTCTGGTTTCTTTGTCACTTACCCCGCTTAGAATTGACAAGATTAAAGCTATCCGCAAAGAAGTTGATCAGGTGGATATTGACGGGAAAGCAATTCTGTTTGAAAGTGGTATTTATGCTAAAATCCCTGCTGATATGCCTGAGAAACTGGCACTTTCAGCTTTGGATGTGGCAGGTGCACCTGCGCAGACAGCCAAACTGGTTAAGCCGGGCGATACAGTATTTATTATTGGCGCAGGCGGAAAGTCAGGTATGCTTTGCTGTTATGAAGCTAAGAAACGTGCCGGCGTTACCGGAAAGGTTATCGGGTTAACACATAGCGAAAAGAGCACACAGCGTTTGATGGAACTCGGATTCTGCGATCATGTGTTTGCTGCCAATGCTACCAACCCTGTTCCGGTTTTAGAAAAGATTGAGGAACTTACCAATGGACAGCTTGCCGACATTACCATCAACAATGTGAATATTCCTGACACTGAGATGACCAGTATTCTCTGCACCAAAAACAATGGACTGGTTTACTTCTTCTCAATGGCTACCAGTTTCACAAAAGCTGCTTTGGGTGCTGAAGGTGTAGGAAGTGATGTTACTATGATCGTTGGAAACGGATATACCCGCGGACATGCTGAGATAACACTCGAAATCCTTCGCGAAAGTGACAAACTCAGAAAGATATTTACTGAACTTTACGCATAATGCTATGATGACAACCGAAAAATACACTAAAGGCAGATACCACTATTTCCCGGAAGCAACCGATGAACAGTGGAACGACTGGAAGTGGCAGGTAAAAAACAGAATTGAGACTTTTGATCAGTTGAAGAAGTACCTGCCGTTGACCCAGGAAGAGGAAGAGGGGGTAAAGACCTCCCTCTCAACCCTCCGGATGGCTATTACCCCTTATTATCTGTCGCTTATTGATCCTGACGATCCAAACTGCCCTGTTCGCAAACAGGCTGTGCCAACAGGACTTGAAACCCATAAATCATTGGCCGATCTGCTCGACCCGCTTCATGAGGATGAAGATTCTCCGGTACCCGGGCTTACGCACAGGTATCCCGACAGGGTATTGTTCCTTATTACCGATATGTGCTCAATGTATTGCAGGCACTGTACCCGCAGAAGATTTGCCGGACAGACCGACCATGAGTCCCCTTCCGAAAGAATTCAAAAAGGCATTGATTACATAGCAAGAACTCCGCAGGTGAGAGACGTTCTGCTGTCGGGTGGTGATGCATTGATGGTCAGTGATAAGATGCTTGAATCAATCATACAGAGGCTCAGGGCTATTCCTCATGTCGAAATTATCCGCATTGGAACCCGTACCCCGGTTGTTTGTCCACAACGCATTACCGACGATCTGGTGAATATGCTCAAAAAGTATCACCCCATCTGGTTGAATACTCACTTTAATCATCCCAAGGAGATCACAGCCGAATCAACTGCAGCTTGTGAGCGGATGGCTAATGCAGGAATTCCCCTGGGTAACCAGTCTGTGCTGCTCAGAGGTGTAAACGACTGTGTGCATATAATGAAGAAGCTGGTACATGGTCTCGTTAAGATAAGGGTTCGCCCCTACTATATCTATCAGTGTGACCTTTCGATGGGGCTTGAGCATTTCCGCACTCCGGTATCAAAGGGAATTGAGATCATAGAAAACCTGCGTGGACATACATCAGGTTATGCCGTTCCTACTTTTGTTGTAGACGCTCCTGGCGGAGGTGGTAAAACCCCGGTTATGCCAACCTATATCATTTCACAGGCACCCGGCCGTGTGGTACTACGAAACTTCGAAGGCGTTATAACCACCTACACTGAACCGACAGATTATAAAAATGAATGTCATTGTGAAGATTGCAATGGCCATGTCGAAGGAGTTGCTTCATTGTTAAGAGGTGACAGACTGTCGCTTGAACCCGAGGGTCTTTCACGAAAGAAACGCAATCATTGATAACTCTGAATGCCTTTTGTTGATGAAATATTGAAATATAAGAGCCTGTCGGTAGTCGGACTCGAAAAGAATACCGGTAAAACAGAATGCCTCAAGTATATAATGAGGCGACTGGAACATTCGGGCAGGAGGCTTGCGCTTACTTCCATAGGTGTTGACGGGGAGAAAACCGACAGGGTTACCGGTACTGCAAAACCGGAAACCGACTTATATGAACAGGTTATTTTCATCACTTCAGAAAAGCATTACAGGCAGAAAAGAATTCATTCAGAAATACTCGACCTCAGCACCCGCCATACTGCATTAGGCCGGTTGGTCACAGCCAGGGCACTATCCAAAGGTAAGGTGATGTTTTCGGGACCTACCGATACTTTATGGCTGAAAGAGGTGATTAATCAGATGAACCAGTACAACGTTGATCTGACACTGGTAGATGGTGCCATTTCAAGGCTTAGCCCCGGTTCACCTGCCATCACCCAAAGCATGATCCTTAATACAGGAGCGGCTGTATCAGCAAACACCAACCGACTTATAAGTCATACAAAGTTTGTGTACGACCTCATAAGAATTCCTGAGATGTTCGATCAGAAGGATATTCCTAATGGACATGATTCGGGTGATGACAAATTAAAACTGCGTGACAAACTGCTCAATCTTCATTCGGGTGTTTTTGCTTTGGATGAGAGCCTGACATTACATGATCTCGGGATCCCATCGGTTTTCCTGCTTAAAGATGCAGGTGAAAGGCTTTTCCGACATGGAAATATAATATACGTTACAGGTGCCGTGAGCGACAGAATGCTTGATTTCATCAGATTACAGAAAGAATTTAAGCACACAACATTGGTGATACGTGATTTTACACGATTGTTTGTAAAACCTGAAACTTACAGATCGTTTATTCACAGTGGACATAAGATAAGGGTGCTGTTGCACACGAAACTACTGGCCGTTTGTGTCAATCCTGTTTCACCTGAAGGGTATATACTGAATTCCGGAGAATTATGCGATGGCCTTTCAGAGGCTCTCCAAATTCCTGTTTATGACATAAAAAGACAACAACCATGACACAGTTCTCCACCAATATCAACAAGGTACCCGGACTGCGCTTTATGGCCGATGCACTTGAAATTCAGTCAACTCCGGGAAGGCATAGATTGCTTAAATTAAAGCTGATGAACTCTGCAGAGGAAATCGCATATCATCTGGATAAAGTCCAGCTTTACAAAGCTTTAATTGAATCACAGGGAAACGCAGCCTACAGCGGTAGAAATACTTTTGAGGAACTTAAACATGAATTATTTGCCACCCATGACATTTCAGGTACCATATCGACAATAGGCACTCAAATAGTATTGGATGACATAGGGTTGTTTGAGATTAAAAAGTTCGCTTTAAACATTGAGAAAATAAGGGAAATTTTACTGCTGAGCGTATCTGCGGTTCCTGACATTCAAAAAGAAGTGGAACAATTTTCCGGTGTATCGGGCATCATTGACCTTCTTGATCCTGAAAGACAAAGAATTCCGCATTTCTACATTTACGATGCTTACGACGAGAACCTGGCTCTTATGCGAAGAAAATTCCGGGCCATGGATATCGATGGTACAGAAAGTAAGGACGCTGAATCTCTCAGACTACAGTGCGAGGAGATAGAAGATACTGTCAGGAAAAGATTGACCGATAATCTTTCTCAATACAAAAAAGCACTGCAACATAATCTTGAGGTGGTGGCTGATATCGACGTCTGGCTGGCTAAAGCTGATCTTGCAATAAAGATGGGACTTATCCGACCGGAGCCTTCAGAAAGTACCCGGTTTACAGGACTATTTAATCCCTCAATTGCACAGTCACTAAAGTTAAGGAACAAATCATGGCAACCAATTGATATAGATGTTTTCCAAGGTCCGACATTAATCACCGGAGCCAATATGGGTGGTAAAACTGTGCTTCTTAAAACAGTAGCACTCTGCCAGTTTCTGTACCAGTTCGGTTTCTTTGTACCTGCAAAACATGCTACCATGATAACTTTCGAAAAGATCATGATAAGTATGGGCGACGAGCAGTCGGAGCTTAGAGGATTATCGTCATTTGCATCCGAAATGATAAAAATCAACAGTATCCTCCATGCTTCTAAAAATAAGGAAAAGATACTCGCTCTGATTGATGAACCTGCACGCACAACCAATCCTGTTGAAGGACTTGCCCTTGTAAGAGCTCTGATAGACCATCTTATCAGATATCAGACAACAAGTCTTGTCACCACTCATTACACTGTAAACCATCCGGGATGCAGACGCCTGAGGGTTGCAGGATTAAGAACTGAACAAATGCCTCTAAAACCGAATATTGAGGATATACAGGACTATATGGATTATTCACTGACCGAAGTAAAAAATGATGCTGAAGTGCCTCAGGAAGCAATCAGTATTGCTTCGATACTTGAAGTTGATAAAGAATTTCTGGATCAGGCCAGACATTATCTGGCTACTCCCCGCTCTGACAACAACAGTTTTTGAGATTTATAAAGTGTTCTGAATTTCAAAGAGATAAACTATTTAAAACAAAAACAACAAACTGATTATTAATTATATGCAAAAAAGTAAATTAGGCCTCAACTTCCATAAAGTGGCAAAAGCCAGGCAAATAGCCGGCAACATTGCTGCTGAGGTTCAGAAGTTTGTCGGCCAATACACTACCGTTGCCGTTGAGCGTACCCTATGCCGGTTGATGGGAATTGATGGAATTGATGATAACGAAGCCCCATTACCAAATGTCCTGGTTGATGAATTGAAAAATCAGGGTGTCCTTGGTCAGGGAGTGCTGTATTTCCTTGGAAATGCAATGGCAGAAACCGGATTAACACCACAGGAAATAGCTGAGCAGGTTTCGAAAGGGAAGCTTAAGATTACCAACATCCCGTCGCATTCAGGAGCAGAAATAAATAAAGCGCTGAAACCATACATTGATTCGAGCATATCACGCATCAAGGCAAACCGTAAACGACGCGAAGAAATGATTTCACGGCTGGGTGAAGGCGCCCGTCCCTATATATATGTGATTGTGGCAACCGGTAACATCTACGAAGATGTTGTTCAGGCACAGGCTGCTGCACGACAGGGTGCTGATATCATCGCAGTAATCAGAACCACCGGACAGAGTCTCCTCGATTATGTTCCTTTCGGAGCAACAACCGAAGGATTCGGAGGCACTTTCGCAACTCAGGAGAACTTCAGAATAATGCGCAAAGCGCTGAATGAAGTAAGCGAAGAGGTGGGAAGATATATCAGATTATGCAATTACTGCTCAGGTTTATGCATGCCCGAAATTGCCGTTATGGGGGCTCTCGAAGGACTCGATGTGATGCTCAATGATGCCCTTTACGGGATTTTGTTCAGAGACATCAATATGCAGCGCACCATGATCGATCAATACTTTTCACGTGTGATCAATGGATTCGCAGGAGTGATCATTAATACAGGAGAGGACAATTACCTTACTACTGCTGATGCCTTTGAAGAGGCAAGGACAGTGCTGGCCAGCGACCTTGTCAATGAACAGCTCGCTTTACTGGCCGGATTGCCTGAAGAACAGATGGGACTGGGTCATGCTTTTGAAATGAATCCGGATATGCAGAATGGTTTCCTCTACGAGCTTGCACAGGCTCAGATGACACGCGAGATTTTCCCGAAAGCTCCGCTCAAATACATGCCTCCTACCAAGTTTATGACAGGAAATATCTTTAAAGGTCAGATACAAAATGCGTTGTTTAACGAGATTTCTGTATGGACCGGACAGGGTATTCAACTACTGGGAATGATTACAGAAGCTGTGCATACACCATTTATGTCCGACAGATACCTTGCCATTGAAAATGCCCGTTATATATTCAATAACATGAAGAGCATCGGAGAGGATACCGAATTTAAATCGGGTGGTATTGTGCAGACCAGAGCACAACAGGTTCTTGATCAAGCTCTTGAATTGCTCATGAGAATTGAGAAAGAAGGACTGTTTAATGCACTGGAGAAAGGAATTTTTGCCGACGTTAAACGACCAAGGACAGGAGGAAAAGGATTGAACGGAGTAACTGAAAAAGGAGAGAACTACCTCAATCCATTCATTAACCTTATGAAAGGAGAAAACCAATGAGCAGCGGATTATACTCAATGAACAAGAGTAGTGTCGATCAGACTCTCGATATGACAGCCATAAAACCATATGGCGATACAATGAACGACGGGAAAGTGCAGGTAAGCTTCACCCTTCCGATTCCTTGTAATGATGAGGCTATTGAAGCCGCTAAATTATTAATGAGGAAGATGGGTCTCGAAAATCCACAGGTCGTTTATTATAAGGAACTTGCCAAAGGATTTACCTTCTTTAACTGCTATGGTAGTTGTGCGCACAAGGTTGATTACACTTCCATCCATGTTCCTAAAGTGGAATCGTCGGTCATGGATATGGCTGAAACTGATGAATTTATCAGAACCCACATTGGCCGTAAACTGGTGGTTATTGGTGCAAGTACAGGTACTGATGCTCACACTGTCGGCATAGACGCCATCATGAATATGAAAGGATATGCAGGACACTACGGGCTGGAACGCTACGAAATGTTCGAAGCACTCAACATGGGCAGCCAGATTCCAAATGAGGAGTTTATTGCTAAAGCAATTGAAATGAAGGCGGATGCATTGTTGGTTTCTCAGACAGTCACTCAAAAAGATGTGCACATCAAGAATCTGACAGAACTCGTTGAAATGCTCGAAGCTGAAGGATTGCGGAGTAAAGTTCTTCTTATTTGCGGAGGTCCCAGATTGTCGCATGAACTTGCCAAAGAGCTTGGATATGATGCAGGTTTCAGCATGAATTCTTATGCTGATGATGTAGCATCTTATATTGCCCAGGAAATGGCTAAAAGAGTGGCCGGCGAAAAATATTGATTCTTAACTTTTAAATCTTACTATATGAAAGTATTCATTGTTGCAGCAAAAAGGACAGCCATAGGAAAATTTGGCGGATCACTGGCAAACATGCATCCGGCAGATATGGCTGCTGAAGTCATCAAAAACATTCTCACCGAAACACGCATCGATCCGTCAAAAATTGATGAGGTCATCGTAGGAAACATCCTTTCGGGTGGACAAAAGCAAGGTATCGCCCGACAGGCATCCATTAAGGCAGGAATTCCACGCGAAGTGCCTGCATGGGGATTGAATATGATCTGCGGAAGTGGTATGAAAACAATCATTACTGCATTCAATAACATCCGTGCCGGTGAAGCTAAACTGATACTTGCCGGAGGAACTGAGAACATGTCAAACAGCATCTACGCGCTGCCAGGAAGCGTTAGGAATGGTGTTAAAATGGGCGATTTTAAGGCTGTTGATACTATGATCCTCGACGGACTGACTGATGCATTTTCAGGACAACACATGGGAATTACGGCAGAAAACATAGCAGAACAACTGGGCATATCACGCGAAGCGCAGGATGAATTTTCTTATAAATCCCAGTCCAGAGCGGCTGCAGCAATCGATGCAGGTAAATTTAAAGATGAAATCGTGCCGGTTGTCTTCACAATCAAAAAAGAAACCATCACTTTTGATACCGATGAATTTGTAAACAGATCGAGCACTCCCGATAAACTGGCAAAACTGCGTCCCGCATTCAAACCCGATGGCACTGTAACAGCGGGAAGTTCATCCGGTATCAACGACGGATCTTCATTTGTTCTGATCGCCAGCGAAGAAGCCGTCAGGGAACACGGACTTACACCACTTGTTGAGATTGTTGCCATAGGTCAGGGAGGCGTTGATCCTTCAGTTATGGGATTAGGCCCCGTACCCGCAATTAAAAAGGCTTTGGATAAAGCAGGTATGAAACTCACCGATATGGAGCTTCTGGAGTTAAATGAGGCATTTGCTGCTCAATCACTAGGAGTTATTAAGAGATTATGTGAGGATCATGGTGTTACCCCGGAATGGTTTGACGAACATTGCAACGTTAATGGCGGTGCTATTGCTCTCGGACATCCGATTGGAGCATCAGGTAACCGTATCACTGTCACCTTAATCCACGAAATGATGCGCACAGGTAAAAAGCTCGGACTTGCATCCCTGTGTATTGGCGGTGGAATGGGAACTGCTGTTATTCTTAGACTGGTTAAGTAATAACTTTCTGAAAGTTAAAAAGATCGGTGCTGTGAACCGGTCATTGAACCTACTTTGTTAGAACAGAAATCCCCTCCATGAGAGGGGATTTCTGTTATGCTTCCGGCTGTGCTTTCCTGTAAACGATAGCCACAACTGTCCGGTCATCGCCACCCATGTTAATTGAAAGGGCATATGGCTTGTCAGCAGGGATTTTTATCTGTGCATCCCCTGCCCTGCCTGTAAATTGTTCCCAGATGGTCACAGCCTGGTGCACTCCTGTAGCTCCTGTAGGATGTCCCCATCCAATCAGGCCTCCGGTAGTGTTAAACGGAATCTTCCCTTCACGGGATGTGTGACCTTCAAGGATAAAATCAGGACCTTTACCCGGTTCTGCAAGACCAATAGACTCCAGCGTAAGCAGTCCGGCAATCGTAAAACAGTCATGTGTTTCAACAGTCGCAATCTGATCGAGTGTTATACCAGCATCTCTCAGTGCGATCCTTACAGCTTCACGAATGGTTGTCATAACTGTAGGATCTTCAGGACTGGCTGTAAGATCATCAGCTACATGTCCTACAGAAACCACTTCCACAGCATCCTTATAATCAATACCGCAGCGTTTAAGACCCTCTTCAGAAACAATAGCTATTGCTGAAGCGCCGTCCGAAACCTTTGAACAGTCATATACATTTAAATGATCGGTAAATGATTTTGGAGAAGGTTCGGTCAATCCAGTGGTGTCAAGGTCAACAGTTACGTTGGCATATTCCTGGGCAGTAGCACAAAGGCGTGCATTTTCAATTGCATTTCTGTACCAGCGCGCCATAGCCAATCGGGCCTTTTCCCTACCGTACTTTTGAAAATAAGCGCCTGCCCTGTCACTGAACTGACCGGGGAAGAAGTATGCATGACCTTCCTTTCTCTTCTGGGCCCATCCTGCACCGGCAAGGATATCAGCACCATAAATTGCCTTTACAGTATTCTGCACTTCCACTCCAATGACCAGAACCGTATCGGCTGATTCTGAAAGAATTGACTTAATTCCGGTTACCAGAGCCAGTCCGCCTGACGCACAGGCACCTTCAACTCTTATTGCCGGCTTTAACCTCAGGGCAGGATCAATCATTCCTGTAAAAGCACCAAGGTGAGCCTGATTATTGAAGCGGGCAGCCATAAAATTGCCAATTACCCCTTCATCAACACAATCAGCTCCGCCAATCTGTTTCAGCGTACCCTGTCCTGCTTCTTTAATATAATGCTCTAGTCCCGGTCTCTCCTTTTTCGGGTTGAACTCCTTGCGGCCTGTCCCCATTGAAATGGTATTGTAGCCGGCAACCATATATACTTTTTTGCGTGGTTTCATTTGTTTGGGATTTAGAGATTATACAACAAATTCATTAACAGGACCATATGCATGGAAAAACCCTGTTGCAAGCACAGTGTTCACATCATCCGGAGAAAGAGCCACACCTGTATTAACAAGCTGAAGACCAATTTCCCTCGATCTGCGTGCATGTGCCAATGCAAGCTGGGCACCTTTTGTATTAAGTTTCTTAAGACTCTGAAATGCATTTCCGGCAGCAGCTTCCTTTTCAGGCATCCTTATAAGATTCTTCCAGGGTATAACTTCGGCGGGTACCTCACCTAGCCATGCATCCGTATTTTGGGCAAATTCACTGAAAGGTACATAATCATTCCTTTCAAGGCTATATACGGCCACAGGCTTTCCTTTTTCATAGTGCAGTATGCCATCTTTCTGACTTCCATCTGGATACTGGCCACCCTTAATACCCCGATCAAATAACTGATCGAGTATCTCACTGTGGAGATTTTCATCTTTCATGTATGGATCCATCACATTCATGATAAACCTCACTACATCAACTCCAACATAGTCAATAAGCTGGAAAATTCCCATCGGTCTCATCAGGTAATCCTGACTCACCTTATTTATTGCATATATTGCCTCATGCAGTGCCATAACGGGGGTGAGTTCCTTTGCCTTTTCCAGACTGTAAAGCGAATCGCGCATAAAATGCCCGTTTCCCACAAAACCTGCTATGTCATTTGATGGAACAACAATCTTCTTCAGATTTTTAGCCAGCTGAACAGCAAACTCCTTCATTCCCTCCGGATTATCCTTAATAGTGATGAGTTCCACCAGTTTCTGAATGGCTGGAGGATTATAAAAATGAAATCCCAAAATCCGTCCTTCCAAACCAGATTTCTCATTCAAACCCGCAATAGGAACCGAAGAAGTATTGGTGAAAAACCATGGTTTTAATGAATTACTACTGTCAATCTGCGTAAATAACTGAGCTTTGAGCGCAGCATTTTCACTCACTGCCTCAAATATCAGGGTACTTTCATAAGCTGCTTCGATCCTTGTACCGGGACGAACAAGCGTCATCACCTCATTGATGTACTCTTCAATAATCTGTGAGTTCTCAATCAGGTCTTTCCGGTCTGAATACACAGCCCTCAAAGCGACCACTTTCTTTTCTGCAGCTTTAAGTACCTGCGTGCGGATATACTTCATAAGATCAGGAAGTGCACCCGACGTAACATCCACTGCATTAAGGACAAACGACTTACCCTTATTTTCGGGCTTAAGTTTTTGATCGGCCATTTCCAGTGCCATTAAAAGCAGGATGCCGCTACCCATCTTTCCTGCAGCTCCAAGCACTGTTACATTCTGAATTCTTTCGTTATAATCCATTGGTGTCTCTTTTTGTTTGAGCGTTATGTATTGCTGTTATTCTATTATTTATCTTTAATTCTTCCTTGTATTAGTCAAAGTTAACATCCGTATGTTCAGCCAGTTACCAGTTTGGTTTTCTTTTTTCAAGAAATGCCTTCATGCCTTCAGTTCCTTCGGTACCAAAAGGATCACCAAAGTGCTGGCATTCCATTGCTTCACCATCCGTAAAGGTTGATTCCATGCCGGTGCGGGTAACTGTTTTCACCAGACGCACAGCCATAGGTCCTCTTGAAGCTATTAAACCGGCAACCCTGCGGGCTTCCTCCAACAACATTTCAGGCTCGGTAACCTTCTGAACCAGACGCATCTGGACAGCAGTCTGAGCATCAACAACCTCACCGGTAGTCAATAGGTACAGGGCGTCAGAAAGATTCGTCAACCGCGGCAATCGTTGTGTACCTGCATAACCCGGTATCAGACCAAGACTTACCTCAGGCTGTCCAAACTTTGCATTTGCTGAAGCAATGCGAATGTCGCACGACATGGCAAGTTCCAATCCTCCGCCCAGTGCAAAACCATTAATAGCAGCTATTACAGGAAACGGCATCGAACTGATCTTATCAAATACCTCCTGACCTCTGCGCGAGAAGGCTCTTGCCTGGTCACCATCCATATTAACCATCTCAGCAATGTCGGCACCTGCCACAAAAGCCTTTCCCTCCCCGGTAATGATTAAAACCCTCACAGAGGTTTCCCTCGAAAGGGCATCAAGAAAATGATCCATTTCGTCAAAGAAACGACTGTTGAGCGCATTTAATGCCTGTGGTCGGCTTAGTGTCAGAAGAACAATGTTGCCTTCTGTTACCGGTTTTAAGATTTGATACTCCATATTATATTTTTATTTTTAGTTTTCAGCGCAGCTATCAGCTGTTAGCTTTCAGCTCCTTGTAGCTATCAGAACAAAGAACGAAACCCGGATGCCTCTGTAGCTGTTACAACTTTTTCAAACTTACAAATATTCTTTCAATCCTTAACGTTTCAGCTCGCTGGCTTCCTTATTTAACCTTATATCTTCTTCGGTCACTGGCTTGATTTTAACATTGTGGGGAGCAGACTTTGTATTTTCATCCACATGGATAAAAGTCACAAATCCACTTACAGGCGACTCTACATGTCCCTTCATTCTAACCTCCACCCAACTGGTGAGACTGGTCCGCCCTGCATAGACAATTTTAGAAGAGAATTTCAGAATATCTCCCGGACGTGCCGGTTTTGAAAATTGCATCCCATGAACCTTCAGGCATACAACGCTCTTTGGATTTAGTATGTTAGCTGCAGCCAAAAATCCCGACTCTACAAACCACTCTGCGGTTCTTCCTGCAAACAGTGTCCCATGATGATTAAGGTCCTCACTTTTAACTAACCGCATAGTATAAACGGCTTCCGGCTCAATGATACGTTCTTCTGTTTCCATAGTTTTGTTTTTAGTGCCACAAATTTACATATTTAACTTTTCTTTACGAGGATTGTTAATGTGTGAGTTTCCCGGGTTCTTTCTCTTAACTTTGCTATAAGATTAACTGATAGGAATTAAAATCAATACAGGAAACGCATAAAAAGCCAACCATGAGTACAACTTCACATTACACCTGGACCCTTGAAAAGATGAATGAATTATCGAAGGGAACCCTGGTCGAAAACCTTGGAATAGTTTACACAGATTCAGGTCCCGACTTCTTAACCGGAATCATGCCGGTTAACGAGAAAACACGTCAGCCACTTGGCCTTCTGCACGGAGGTGCTTCAGCAGCTTTTGCCGAAACCCTTGGCAGTATGGCATCCTTAAGTCTGATCGACCCCGAAACACATTCCATTGTTGGTATTGAAATTAATGCAACACACGTGCGTAAAGCAACTTCGGGTTTTGTTACAGGTAAAGCCACCCTGCTGTCGAAAGCCCGCAAACTCCATGTATGGGATATAAAGATTACTAATGAGGAAGGCCAGACCGTTTGTATCTCAAGACTCACCGTTATGGTGATAACCAAAAAATAAACAGTTGATAAATCCATAATAATGATGGAACTCAGCGAATTTCAAAGACAAAGCATCCAATCAGGCACTTCTTTTGTTACCTACAGGCTTCCGCACACCAGTGAGCCTGTTACCCTGATTTCAAATGAATCTCCTCATATTCTGTTACCCGGCACCCCTTTGCCAAAAACACCCGGATTTTTATTTGCACCTTTCGAAGCCTCTGAGGTCCTGCCGGTTTTTTGGCTTAATGCCGGTAGTATCATAACAGGTCAGGAAATACCCGATGAATCAGAACTTAAGAGAAAAAAGAAACTAAAACATGAATCATCTGTACACGGTGGCTCAGATTTAACCACGGGAACCCTGTCCGGTGCCGGATTATCGTTACCCAATCCAGTCCCGAAGAAAATTTATATTTCGCAGGCCGAAAAACTTATAAATGCTTGTCGCAACGAAACCGTCTCTAAAGTGGTTCTTTCGAGGCCAATGCTCATTCCGTTCAATTCACCGATTGAGGCACCATTGCTATTTCAGCGACTAACCAGAAAATTTCCGGATGCTTTTGTATATATGCTGAATATCCCATACACCGGTCTCTGGATAGGTGCTTCACCCGAACTTCTTTTATCGGTTCATAATACCGGTAAGAAGAACAGGATGATAATCAAAACCATGGCACTTGCCGGAACAAGGCCTTCCCATAGCAAGCCTTCCGGACACTTGCTTTCCGCTGTCCCGTTAACCGATAACGGTTTGTCCGTATCTTCTGAACCATGGGGCACCAAAGAAATTACCGAACAGGAATGGGTAGTTAAATTTGTAAATCAGCAACTTACCGATGCCGGATGCGAAGACATCAGTCAGAGTGAACGCTATACCGCATTGGCAGGAAATGTGGAACATCTCAGAACTGATTTTACCGCTGAAATCTCTCAAAAAAAGGAAGACACTCAGGTAATCAGGAAACTGCTGAATGCCCTACACCCAACTCCCGCTGTCTGCGGATGGCCCTCCGAAGTAGCCAAACAGCTTATAAATAACACCGAAAATTACAGTAGGTATTATTATACCGGCTACCTCGGACCCATGAATATGCATGTAAAAGAATCGCCAGTCAAATCCGGAGGTCCTTCTGTGAATGCTTCTGCAGCCAATTCTCCGATAGCTTCTCTCTTCGTTAATCTCCGTTGCATGCAGGCAATCGGTGAGAACGCAGCCCTTTATGTTGGTGGTGGCATTACCACAGATTCGGAATCTACCAGAGAGTGGAATGAAACATTAATTAAAAGCCGCACCCTCTTGGCTGAAATTGAAAAATTGCAGAACTTAGCACATTAAACAAACCCGGTTTCTTCAATAAATACTACCATAATACCGCAATCCAAATATGAATAAACAACACATCATCAGACTTTCGCACATAATCAAATCGAAAGGGATTTCACAGGTGGTAGTATCCCCGGGTTCACGTAATGCGCCCATAATCATCATATTCAGCAACAATAAAGATCTTGAATTATTAAGCGTTCCTGATGAAAGAAGTGCAGGTTTCTTTGCTCTTGGTCTTGTTATGCAATCAGGCAAACCTGTCGCACTGCTCAGTACCAGCGGAACCGCCGTTCTGAATTATGCCCCCGCCATTGCCGAAGCCTATTACCTCAAAGTACCTTTACTAGTGATGACAGCCGACCGCCCCGAATACCTCATTGATCAGGGCGACAGTCAAACCATCAGACAAAATAAAATCTACTCAAACTATATCCGCAAAAGCTACCAGTTGCCACCAATGATCAATTCTGAACTCGATGAATGGCATATCGACAGAATCATCAACGAGGCAGTTGATAGAACCATGTTTCCTGATGCGGGACCCGTGCATATTAATATTCCGCTCGAAGAACCACTTTATGATATAAAGACCAATGTCAGACTTTCTGACGTAAGGCTTATCAATCTGGCATCTATTGAAAGCAGGGTTACAGTGCAGGAAATGACAAAACTGGCAGGCCAGTGGAACTCTGCAACCTCAAAGCTGATTATTGTGGGGCAACTACAGCCCGACGATAAAGTGGCTTCTTTGCTCGAAGAACTTTCTGACGATCCAACAGTGGCAGTCCTCACCGAAAGCACCTCCAATCTGTGCAATACCCGGTATGTTAACAATATCGACAGGGCGCTTACACAAATAACTCCCGAAAGGAAAAATGCATTCAAGCCCGATTTGCTGTTAACAATCGGTGGAGCTGTTGTCTCAAAAAAGATAAAAGCACTTTTGCGGGAAATGCATCCGCTTATCCATTGGCATGTAAATGCAGATACCGATGAATTCCATATGGATACCTACAGGTCGTTAACCTATACTATTCCGGTACGAACGGCTGATTTCCTTGAGCAACTGATAGCTCAGTCAGTCTCTGGCATTACTGAACTCTCAAAATCAAAGAAAGTAGTCACTGAAAGTGATATTCCCCTGAGTACTTATCTGGCCAGATGGAAGCATGCCGGTCAGACTGCCCGGATGCTGCATAATCAATACCTTTCAAAAGTACCTTTCAGCGACCTCAGGGCATACTCATACATCTTTTCGATGATGCCACCGAATGCCCATGTTCACCTGGCCAATAGCACCCCTGTGAGATATGCGCAGCTTTTTGATCACAAACCTACTGTAAAGTTCTTTTCCAACAGGGGAACCAGCGGAATAGACGGATGCATATCCACAGCCGCCGGATACTCATTCAATCATAAAGGACTCACGGTGGTCATTACTGGCGACATCGGATTCCTGTACGACAGCAATGCCTTGTGGAATAAAAACCTGAAAGGCAATTTTAAGATTATACTTATAAACAATGGTGGTGGAAATATTTTCAGAATCATTGACGGCCCTTCGTCTTTCGATGCATTGGAACCATACATTGAAACCACGCACCATTACAATGCTGAAGGTATTGCTGCCAACTTCAATATGGTATATAACAGCGTATCAAGTGAGGAAGAATTAACCAGTCATCTCCCTGAATTCTTTACTGCAAATAAACAAAACAGGCCTGAAATTCTTGAGGTCATAACTTCAAACACTGCCTCAGCAAAGGCAATGACAGATTATTTTCAATTTCTCAAACAGAATGCCACGGCCAATGTTTAAGAAAATCATCAACGAAAAATCAATCGGTATCCCGGGCAATACAACCCGATAAAAAATTACATATTCATTATGAAAGAAAAACGAAACTGGTCAACCATAAAAGAATACGAAGAAATTAGATTTGAATATTTTGAAGGGATTGCCAAAATAACCATCAACCGTCCCCGATACCGCAATGCATTTACACCCGATACCATCAAAGAAATGATTGATGCCATGCATTACTGCCGCGAAACTGATAATGTGGGCACAGTGGTCATCACAGGCGAAGGCGACAAAGCTTTCTGCAGCGGCGGCGATCAGAATATCAAAGGGCATGGAGGTTACGTGGGCAAGGACGGTGTCCCCCGCCTGAATGTACTCGACTTACAAAAACTTATCAGGTCACTGCCCAAACCGGTAGTTGCCATGGTTAACGGATATGCTATCGGTGGAGGCCACGTATTGCACGTGATTTGCGACCTCACTATAGCTTCTGAAAATGCCATATTCGGTCAAACCGGACCAAAAGTTGGCAGTTTCGATGCAGGTTTTGGCTCTTCCTACCTCGCCCGCATCGTTGGCCAGAAAAAAGCACGCGAAATATGGTTCCTGTGCCGCCAGTATTCAGCAGCCGAAGCACTTGAGATGGGATTGGTTAATAAAGTAGTTCCTTTTGACCGGCTGGAAGATGAGGTAGTTGATTGGTGCAAGACAATGATGCAGAGAAGTCCGCTAGCCCTCAGGATGATAAAGCTCGCGCTTAATGCCGAACTTGACGGACAAGCCGGATTGCAGGAACTTGCCGGAAATGCCACTTTGCTCTATTATCTAACCGAAGAAGCACAGGAAGGCCGTAAAGCATTTCTTGAGAAGAGAGATCCTGATTTCACCAAATATCCTAAGTTCCCATGATCGATGTGAAGGCCTGGATTCATGCGGCCCGTCCGCGCACCCTTCCACTGGCATTTACAAGCACCTTATTGGGCAGTTTACTCGCGTGGCATGATAAACCATTCAAGTTGCCCGTATTGCTGCTTGGACTGCTTACCACGCTGTTTTTGCAAATACTGTCGAACCTTGCCAACGACTATGGAGATTCGGCCAACGGGATGGATAACGATCTGCGTGTAGGACCCGACAGGGCCGTGCAAAGCGGAGCTATCCCCCTGCATTCCATGCTTGCGGGAGTAGTTATAACAGCTGTCCTTGCACTCGCCTCAGGATTACTGCTTATAGCTTATGGATTCGATTTTCAGATAAATACAGGAGGTTTCTTATTCCTGCTGCTCGGAATTACGGCCCTTGCTGCAGCAATCAAATACACTGTCGGTAAAAATCCTTACGGCTATATAGGATATGGAGATCTCTTCGTGTTCATTTTCTTCGGGTTAACCGGAGTTCTTGGCACCTACTTCCTTCATACAGGCATTTTTTACACTGCCCTCCTACTGCCCGCTTCGGCCGTCGGACTTCTGAGCACAGCAGTACTCAACCTTAACAATATGCGCGACAGGGAAGGAGATGCTGTCTCGGGCAAACGAACACTGGTTGTTATAATCGGTATCGGACGAGCAAGAATTTACCATCTCATGCTTATCCTCTCAGCCTGGTTATGTTTCATCATTTACCGCATGAAGTATTATGAGCATCCACTACAATGGCTCTTCCTGATAACCTTACCCTTTTTCATCATACACCTTCGGAAGGTCTATACTGTCAGCACACTGGCAGCACTCGACCCTGAACTGAAAAAACTGGCAATAAGCACACTGATAACCTCAGTTATTTTCGGAATTTTCTAATACGAATGTTAATTCCCCGAAACGAAGGGGTGAAATCAGTAATTAAAAGCGTTTCC
>JAEYSM010000052.1 GCA_023434665.1 Bacteroidota bacterium
CTTTTCACCAAAAAGTGCCCTCCGGAGTTCCTCAACAGAGTTTTTCACTTCAAGTGATGAACTGTTGAAGTTGATGGGCATAATTGCATGCAGGGTCTCAATTTCGAGGTTCTTCTGTATAAAGGAATGCAGAATGGTTATGTCGCTATAACCTACAATCCATTTGGGGTTTTCGCGGAACTTTGTAAAATCAAGTAAGTCAATTATTCTAACAAGTCCGTAACCCCCTCTGGCGCATATAATGGCTTTAATTTCGGGGTCGTCGAGCAGTGATTGCATATCGGCAGCCCTTTGTTGGTCAGTCCCTGCGTATTGATTATCCGAAGCATAGATATTCACCGGTAAAACAACCGTTAAGTCCCATGACCCAAAAACGGTTATGGAAGCCTCGAGTTCCTGAGGGGTAATTTTACGGGCAGGAGCAGTAATGGCTATTTTATCACCCTTTTTTAATGGAGGAGGAGAGATCATTCATTCCTGGTTTCAGGCCAACGTTCAATCTGTTTTCAGTCAAACGTTCGTTCCTATTTTCAGTCCAAAGGTAAAAGAAAAAAGGGAAGAAACCACTCTTCCCTTTTCATGCAACCTAACAACCAATCATGAATAAAAACTTGTCCTGAACATCCAATGAGGTCTGTACGAGGGTATATTTAGTTCTTTAACTTTCTGATATAAGTGGTCATAAAAATCACTTAATTCATGTAATGAGCCCCTGTCGAACAGTAAACTGATCTCAGAAGTCTCAATTGTTCCTGATGCTTCAGGATATTTTTCCGTTATCATCCTCACCAGTCGTTCGATCTTGTGTATATAATCCTCCCGGGTGGACAGAAACAGTCCCCGGTTGTGATTATCAAGGTCGATTATTTTATCCATCATTGGTGGCATGGCGCAAAAGCATATAGTTAACGGAAATACAAAATTCGCCCATACGGTCCATTTTAACATTACACAATATTCATTATTTCTTACATAATCTTATGTACTTTCATCACTATTCTGTAACTTTGTCAAAAGGAAATAACAACAAAATATATCATTATGTTACAATCAGAAGTTCAAGAAGTTACAGTAAAAAAATCTATCAAAGGAACTCAAACCGAGCAGAATTTATTGAAGAGTTTTGCGGGTGAATCTCAAGCTGCCAGGCGCTACAGACTTTTTGCTCAACAGGCAAGGGAGGATGGTTATGAACAGATAGCTGCTTTCTTTGACGAAACTGCAGATCAGGAAGATATGCATTCAAAAACTTTCTTTAGTTATCTCGAAGGTGGAATGGTTGAAATAACTGCTTCCTACCCGGCCGGAATGGTTGGTAAAACCGCCGATAATCTGTTGGCCGCTGCCGAGGGTGAAAACGAAGAACATGAGTTACTGTATCCACAGTTTGCAGCGATTGCAGAAGAGGAAGGCTTTAAGAAAATCGCTACTGCTTTTAAATTAATTGCCAGCGTTGAAGCAGAGCACGAAAAACGTTATTTGGCTTTACTAAATAACCTAAATGCAAATAAGGTCTTTGAAAAGGAGGAAGAAGTAATTTGGGTTTGTCGCAAATGCGGATACCATTACAAAGGTAAAAAAGCGTTGAAAAATTGTCCGGTTTGCAGCCACCCACAGGCATATTTTGAAATGGAACAGACCAATTATTAAGTTTTTGTTGGAGAAAAGGAAAGAGCTCTGTGAAGACAGGGCTTTTTTTATGAGTTAATTAAAAAGTTTCAGCCATCCTGGGGTCTTCCATGATTGACTTTTTTAGTCGTTCTTTACAGTTGTATTTTTTAGTTTTTGCATAATTCTCCGAACCATATCCCATGGTATCGGCAATTTCTTTTGAACTATATTTTTGCAACGAGAGTAAAAGGATTCTTTGGCAATCTTTATCCATTGAATGGAAGTGCTCGCGGTATATCTTATATCGCATTTGCTCCATCTCTGCCATTTCTATTCCTGATGTTTCAGGTATCTCCATGAATTTTTCGAGTAATTCGAGATTATCTCCACTTTTACGTTTGGATTTGAGCTTCTGCATCCAAAGGTTACGACTGATTGAATAGAGATAAGTGAGGAAAGAACAAGAGAGGAAGAATTCGTCTTTTTGAACGTTTTTCAGAATAACAAGTAGTGATTCCTGAAAAATATCTTCAGCATCTTCTTCATTGCCGGTATTCTTTTTAATCAGAAACTTGATGGTGGGAAAGAATTCCTTATAAACATGCTTGATGATGTAGTCACTATTGAGCTTCAATCCTTCAATGATGGCGTTGTCAGAATAGTGTATCATCACAATGCTTATTAATTTGCGGTACAGTTTATATGTGTTTATGACTAATATGCTATAAAAGTACGCAAATAAACTGTGACCACAAAATTAGTCAGTTTTTTTAAGTCTGTAAAGTTCCACATTTTTATTACTCTTGTCACCGGCCTGCAATAAATTATTAAAATTGCAGTTTATTTATTGGTTATCGAAATTTTCAAGATATATAGTTTCTGGTTCTGAAATAAAAACTAACATTTGATGAGAATGCCACGGATTTTTACTTTACTCTTTTCTTTTTTCATTCTTTCTGTAACCTGCACCTTTGCTCAGGAAGTTGGAATAGGTCACTGGCGTGATCATTTGCCCTATAAAAAGGTTATTGCTGTTGCTGAGGCCGGTAACCGCATATATGCTGCGACTCCATATGCTCTGTTTTATCTTGATCAGAATGACATGAGCCTGAACCGGGTTACCAAAATAAATGGTCTGAGTGATGTGGGTATTAGCAGTATCGAGTATAATAAGACTTTTAATACCTTGGTTATTGCCTATTCAAACGCTAATATTGATCTCCTGAAAGGGGATAAGATTGTTAATTTGTCGGATATTAAGCGTAAGCCAATTCTGGGCGATAAATCAATAAACAATATTGAGTTCCTTGGAAACAAAGCATTCTTGTCGTGTGGGTTCGGTGTGGTTGTGCTTGATATTGACAGAGAGGAATTTCCGGAGCCAATTTATTACATTGGACCTGAAGGATCGTCAATCAATGTTAGGAGTATTACCTTTAATGAGGTTGATTCGCTCATTTATGCAGCTACTGATGCCGGAGTATATTCGGCTAATTATCATACAGCCAACCTTGCAAATTTTGCTGAATGGTCATCAGACCAGAATGAAGGATTACCCGAAGGACCGTTTAACCACATCGCAGCATTTAACAATCGTATTTACGTGAATAAGTATGGCGACAATTATGCTGATGATCACATGTATGTAAAGATCGGGAATAAATGGCAACCTTTTGAAGAAGCTAATACCTCCGACAGGTATAGTGTGGAAGTTTATAATGACAGGTTGCTTGTGTCGATGAATCTTGCATTGGACGTGTTTAAACCTGATGGAACCAGAGATTATAGGATTTATACATATAATCCGGGTACTGTAAGTCCGAGAGATGCATTGCTCCTGAATAATAATATAATGTGGATAGCTGATGAACTGGAAGGTTTGGTTAAAGTGACCAATATATGGACCTCGGAGAGATTTCTTTTGAATGGTCCCGATTTTCCCGATGCTTTTGCACTTTCATCGGCACAGAATGAAGTATGGATCGTTCCCGGTGGACGTACCTCCTCCTTTGAACCGTTATACCGACCGGTACGATTTTCAGGTTTTGTTGATGGATCATGGAAAACTATAGATGAGAAACAGGATCCATTTTTACTCGATTACCGGGATGCTTATACTGTCGCTGTTAATCCTGCCAATCCGAAGAATGTATTTTTTGGTACCATGGGTTATGGATTGCTTGAATACACCGATGGTCAATTTACAAAGAGATATACAACTGAAAACAGTTCACTTCAGGACCACGCATTTCAGGCAGGAAGAATTGATGTTACCGGATTAGCATTTGATACTGACAATAACCTATGGGTGGTAAATTCATTTGCCCCCAATATGCTTTCACGCAGAACTCCTGCCGGTGAATGGAAATCATATTCACTGGGATCTAATGGATCAGGAGTTGAAGGTGACAGGATTGTTATAGACCAGTCTAATCAGAAATGGATCCTGGGGAGAAGACTTAGCCTTTTCGTCTTTACCGACAATAACACTCCCGATAATCCTTCAGATGATGATACTAAAAAATTGTCTTCCAGTACAGGAAATGGAGCTATACCCGGATCATTCGTCAGAAGCATTGCTGTTGATCGCGAAGGTTTGGTGTGGCTTGGAACTGATGAGGGAGTGGTTGTTTTTTATTCTCCTCAGAACGTTTTTACCGGTCAGAACTTTGATGCCCAGAAAGTGCTTATTGAACAAGATGGCTACGGACAATATCTGCTTGAAACAGAAACAGTGACCGCCATAGCTGTGGATGGTTCAAACCGCAAGTGGTTTGGTACTGACAGGGCTGGTTTGTTTTTGATGTCAGCCGATGGAACCAAACAAATACTTCATTTTACTGAAGATAATAGCCCTTTATTATCAAACAGTATAACCGACCTTGCACTTACTGAATCGGGGGAGTTGTTTATTTCAACACCAAGAGGTATTGTTTCGTACCGCTCTGAGGCTGTACCACCTAAAGAAGAGCTAACCGATGTATTGGTATTCCCTAACCCGGTTTACAGGAATTTTACCGGAAACATTGCTATAAAAGGATTGGTTGAAGGGTCCAATATCAAGATAACTGATATTGCAGGCAATCTTGTATATACCACAGATGCCATTGGTGGTCAGGCTTTATGGAATGGCCATAATTTTGATGGCTCGAGGGTAAAAACAGGTGTATATCTCGTATTTATAAGTAATAGCGATGGTTCTAAAACAGAAGTTACCAAGATAATGATGATTAACTGATGCTTCAGCAGACCAGAGGTTTTGTTTTACATATAATCCGCTATTCAGAAAGCTCCGGTATAGTTAAAATATTTACTGAAAATACCGGTATTGTTTCGTGTGTTGTAAAGTCACTTTTCAGCAAAAATGCTAGGATCAGACCGGCACTCTTCGGACATCTTGCACTACTTGATCTTCTTATTGACAATAAACCCGGCCGCAACTTACAATATATAAGAGAGGCTACCATTGCACGCAGTTTCTATAATATTTCAGATAGCATGCTCAGGAGCAGCATACTACTATTTATGACTGAAGTCCTTTATAAATCGGTTAAAGAAGAAGAAGCTAATCATTCACTCTTTGATTTTATAGAACAATCGCTTGATGCGCTGAACAATACTGACATTCCTGTCGCCAATTTCCACTTGTTATTTTTGATCAGACTTTCAGAACAGCTTGGATTTGGACCTGTTCATTCACTTTCGGGATACGAAGAACATTTAGATTTAATAACAGGACTTCCAGAAGTAAAAGACCCCGGGCATGAGTATTCAATTTCCGGCGAAAGTCTGAGATTACTAAAGGAATTAAACCTGAGGGATTATACTGATCTTACCGACTTTAAATCTCCAAGAAATGTGAGACTTGATTTATTGGGCAAGCTCACCGATTTTTATAGAATCCATGTGCCTGAAATGAGTGAGTTGAAGTCGTTGAAAGTCCTGCATGAGATTATGGGATAAAACCTTATCTTTGCCGAAATTTTTGAGTGATGTATCAGGAGATCAGTGAACAAGAAGCCATCCGGCGTAATTCTCTACAAGAACTAAGAAAACTGGGAATAGATCCTTATCCCGCAGCGGCATACAATGTCAATATTAATACAGCTGAAATTCTCGAAAACTTTCCAAAGGACAATACACTTTATCAGGAAATAAGTATCGCAGGTAGAATAATGACCCGTCGTATTATGGGTGCTGCCTCTTTTGTGGATCTGCAGGATAGTACCGGTCGTATTCAGCTTTATATTAAACGGGATGAAATATGCCCAGATGAAGATAAGACGTTCTATAATACTGTATTTAAACGGTTACTTGATATAGGTGACATAATAGGTGTTACCGGATATGTTTTTATTACCCAGATGGGTGAAATTTCAGTCCATGTTAAGTCACTAACGATTTTGAGTAAATCACTCAGGCCATTACCTGTTGTAAAAGAAAAGGATGATCAGGTTTTTGATGCTTTCAGTGATCCTGAAGCAAGGTACAGGATGCGTTATGTTGATCTGATAGTAAATCCGGAGGTTCGCGAAATATTTGTGAAGCGAAACAAGATTATCTCTATCATGAGAGATTTCTTTAATGAAAGCAATTATCTGGAGGTTGAAACTCCAATACTTCAGCCTATTCCTGGCGGTGCCGCAGCACGACCATTCATAACTCATCACAATGCGCTCGACATGCCTTTGTACATGAGAATTGCCAACGAACTTTATTTGAAAAAGCTGATTGTAGGCGGTTTTGATGGTGTTTACGAATTTGCAAAAGATTTCAGAAATGAGGGGATGGATCGTACACACAACCCTGAATTTACTGTTCTTGAAATTTATGTAGCCTATAAAGACTACTTCTGGATGATGGAGTATGTTGAAGAAATGCTCGAAAGAGTAGCTGTTGGATTACATAAGCAAACAAGGGTGAAGCTCGATGATAAGGAAATCGACTTCAAGAAGCCTTTCAGACGGCTAACCATGACAGATGCCATAAAAGAGTATGCCGGTGTTGACATAACCGGGAAGACTGAAGAAGATCTAGTTAAAATCTGCAAGGATCTAAATATTCAAACCGACCCATCAATGGGAGTGGGGAAGCTTATTGATGCCATATTTGGAGAAAAGTGTGAGCATCATCTCATACAACCTACATTCATTATGGATTACCCTATCGAAATGTCGCCTTTATGCAAAAGGCATCGTACTAATCCTGAACTGACAGAAAGATTTGAACTATTTGTAAACGGCAAGGAGTTGTGCAATGCCTATTCAGAGCTTAATGATCCTATCGATCAGATGAATCGTTTCCAGGATCAGTTAAAGCTTTCACAAAAGGGAGATGACGAAGCAATGTTTATAGATCTTGATTTTGTGAGGGCACTTGAATATGGTATGCCTACCTGCTCGGGAATGGGTATAGGGATTGACAGACTGACCATGTTCATGACAAATCAGCCTTCTATTCAGGATGTGTTGCTGTTTCCACAGATGCGACCGGAAAAGAAAGCACCATCCGGTGACAGTGACGATGCTTTTTTACAGTTAGGTGTCCCTGGAGATTGGATTGAAGTTTTAAGAAAATACGGCATTAAGACTATTAGTCAGCTTAAAGAAGCTAATCCGAATAAATTACTGAATGATTTAGGCGGATTGCGTAAGAAAATGAAACTCGATATACCTGCCCTCAAAATTGAGGATATTAAAAGCTGGATTGAGAACGAGGCCTGATTAACGCCTTCATTTCATTACTACTAATCAATGAATCATGAATAAACTGTTGATTGAGTTATTCAATATTCTACCATTTATTGCCTTCCTGACTTTTCCGGTGTTATCTACCCGAAACAGAGCCAAGATAACCTTTGTGGCTATTGTTGTTCAGGTTATAGTTGCTTCTGTTATTGCTGTTTCAGTATTCCTGAATGGCGCAGTGGATTTTTCATATACCGGCTCTTTTGTCACCGGTGCTATCCCTGTTAAGGTTGACTTCCTTTCTGCCTGGTTTATTCTTATAATAAGCTTTGGTTTCGTTACCGGTGCCTGGTATGGCATGAAGTATATGCAGAGCTACATTAATGAAAAAGCGGGCATTACGCTTCATCTGGTTGCATATTTATCAGCATTCACCTCACTGGTTGATCTTTGTATGACCGGTAATGGGATTGTTTTTCTGGTTTTATGGGAGATAATGGCAGTTAGTTCTTTTATCCTCATTATTTTCGAGCATCAGAAAAGAGAAACCCTCAGAGCAGGCATCAACTTCCTGATTCAATCGCATATTTCAATCCTTTTTATCACAATGGCATTTATTATTGCACGCGTGAGAACAGGAACCTTCGATATTTCAGCTATTGCAGCTTATACCTATTCAGAACCTGCAGTTACAGGGATTACTCTTTTCCTTCTGTTTTTTGTGGGTTTTGCCATTAAAGCTGGTTTTGTTCCTTTCCACACCTGGCTGCCTCTGGCACATCCTGCAGCACCTGCCCATATATCGGGAGTTATGTCGGGGGTCATCATAAAAATCGGAATATATGGAATACTGAGGACCCTGCTGCTAATAAAGAGTGATATGCTGATAATAGGTTATATCATTCTTTCTGTTTCAGTTATTACCGGCGTATATGGGGTTATGCTCGCAATAATTCAGCATAATCTTAAGAAACTACTTGCTTATCATAGCATTGAAAATATTGGAATAATCGGAATTGGAATCGGTGTTGGATGTATCGGAGCAGCCTACAATAATCCACTGCTGATAGCCGGTGGTTTTGGCGGAGCGTTGTTGCATACACTTAATCATTCATTATTCAAATCATTATTATTCTATACTGCTGGCAATGTGTACCAGGCTACTCACACAATGGATGTAGAAAAGCTGGGTGGACTAATTAAGAGTATGCCTAAAACTGCTTTTTTGTTTCTTATAGCTTCGCTGGCAATTTGTGGATTGCCTCCGTTTAATGGATTTGTATCGGAGTTTTTCATTTATAGCGGGCTGTTTAACGGTCTTTTATCAAATCACTTCCTGTTTATTCTGTTCATTCTTTTTTCAACACTCGGATTGGTTCTCATTGGCGGACTGGCTTTAATATGTTTTACAAAAGCTTTCGGGGTTGTTTTTCTGGGAACCGCAAGAAGTCGGTTTGAGGAAATCAAACTTAAAGAAGACACCGGGAGAATGGGACCGCTTTACATTATCGCCGGATTGATCCTGCTTATAGGATTGTTTCCTATGCTTTTTTCTTCAGTATTATCGAACGTGGTTGGTTTATTTAGCGGCCCTGCGGGGAGCTTGCATGTGTACCAATCAGTGGAAGGGATTACAGGGATTTTAAGTTCGGTGGGTTGGTATTCACTGATTTTTGTCCTGCTTACTTTAGCGGTCTTTGTGATAAGGCGTATATTGACTGCAAACCGGACAATTGAAGAAGAAGCAACGTGGGGTTGTGGTTATACAGGTGACGCAGGTAAAATGCAATATACGGCTTCGTCTTTTATCAGAACATACAGAAAGCTTGCTGAACCGGTTCTCTTAGTGAAGCGGCATAAGCATGAGCCTGGATCGTTGTATCCCGAAAAGGTATTCCAGGAAACACATCCATATGATAAGGTCGAGAAGTGGTTAATTGATAAACCACTACACCAGATGCGAAAGTTCCTCAACAGGTTCGTATTTCTCCAGAATGGTAATATTCAGGCATATATTTTATACGGTTTTATCTTCATTGGTTTAACTGTGATTGTTCCTGTGCTCTATGAAACGGTAATTGAGTTAATACAATTTATAAATCAGTGGTAGTATGTTGAGCTTTGTGTTAATCTTACTTGCCAGCTTTTACTTTACCGGGGTAGTAAACCGGACTAAAAGCATTGCATCGGGAAGAAAGGGCCCGGGGATAATGCAGTCGATGAAAGATATTATCAGGCTCTGGAAAAAGGGCTCGGTATACAGTACCACAAGTAGTTTAATTTTCCGTATTGCACCGGTAATCTACTTCTCCTCGGTTGTAATGGCTATACTAATGATTCCTCATGGTAGTAAACCGGGACTTATCTCATTTAACGGCGATTTTGTGATGTTTGCCTATCTGCTGGCATTAGGGCGGTTTATGATGATAATTGCAGCCCTGGACACCGGCAGCAGTTTTGAAGGAATGGGGTCGGCCAGAGAGGCACTCTTTGCCATGCTGGTGGAACCTGCTTTCTTTATAATTATGGGGTCGTTCGCTTTATATACAGGCAATACTTCGTTTGCTTCAATATTCAGCAGCCTGCACTTTGGCTCTCATATTTCCTATATGCTCGGTATTCTGGCGACATATCTGCTGATTATGATTGCTATGATTGAAAACAGCCGAATGCCTGTTGATGATCCAAAAACACATCTGGAGCTTACAATGGTTCATGAAGTAATGATCCTCGACCATAGTGGTTTTGACCTTGGCTTGATTATGTATACCTCCAACCTTAAGTTCGCTATGTATGGTGCTCTGATCGCTAATTTTTACATTGCTGCATCACCCGCCATTATCAGCATACCTGCATTCCTTGGGATTCAGGTACTATTAGCTGTAATTGTCGGTATTATTGAATCGTTTTCGGCAAGATTCAGGATGAGCCATAACCCTGAGTTCATATTTACACTTACGTCACTCTCATTGCTTTTGTTTTTTGGAGTGCTTTTAATATTGGGCAAATTCATTTAAATCACTAACATGACAGATATACTATTGATAGCCCTGGCCATGACACTGCTTTATCTGAGCATTGCCAACAGGTTATATACATACCTGAGAATTCTGGTTATACAGGGACTGATTCTGTTTGGCACAACTTATCTTACGCTTAAGGATGTAAATACGGTGAATCTGCTTTTCATAATGCTCGAAACCATTGTATTTAAAGCAATTGCAGTGCCTTACTTTATGAACTATATAATAAAGAGGAATAACATTACACGCGAAACAGAGCCTTATGTGCCTTATTTTGTTTCGCTGATTATCGTAACAATGATAATTGTACTTACCATAATTATCTCCGGATCTATTGAAGATCCTAATCTTGATAAAACTTTCTTTGTGGTGGCTCTTTCTACATTATTTACAGGGCTATATCTTATTGTGTCGAGAAAGAAAATTATTACTCATGTTATTGGATATCTAATCATCGAAAATGGAGTCTTTGTATTATCGCTCGCTGTCGGAAATGAGATGCCTATGATGGTGAACCTGGGTATAATGCTCGACATTTTTGCCAGTGTTTTAATTCTCGGAGTGTTCTTTAATAAAATTGGTGATGTCATTAAAGATCCTGATGTTGAACTTTTAAGGAATTTAAAGGATTAAGAGATGGGAACAGGAATTTTTCTGGCAGCGTCATTGATAATCAGCGGATGGCTGATTTATAATAAAAATGCCCGCATTAACTATGCACTGGTTATTTTATATGCTTTGATCCTTGTGGGGTATGGCATATACTCATTTTTGAACAAGGGTGTGACTGAATTGTATTATTTCCGCCCTGATTCACTGGGTATATTAATGATCGCATCTCTGGCCATTGTTGCAATTCCAGCATTATGGCATGGATATCGGTATATTGTAACCAGGAGTGAAGAAACACCGCGTTCGAGGGGTCTGTTCTTTGGGGCAATGATTTTGCTCATTACGGCATGTTCTATGGCATACATTTCAAATCACATAGCCGTTAACTGGATTTTTGTTGAAATAACAACATTAAGTGCATCGGTACTTATATATCATCACCGGAATATAAGGGCATTGGAAGGAGTGTGGAAATATGTGTTCCTATGTGCAATCAGCATTACATTTATTTATGTAGGGATTCTTTTTCTGAGTTTGTCGCTGAAACAAGCAGGAATAGATTCAATGACTTTTGAATCTTTGTACACTCATAGTGCCCGGCTTAATCCTTTCTGGCTGAAGCTTGCGTTTCTTTTCATCTTTACCGGGTTTACGGTAAAATTGGGCCTGGTGCCAATGTACACTGCCGGCATCGATGCGAAGGATAAAGCGCCCGCACCGGCTGCTGCTTTGCTGGCCAGTGTTTTAATGAATGTTGGATTTGTGGGGATTTACAGGGTATATGCAATAATGGCTCATAGTGAATTGAAAGGGTGGGCAAATACTGTAATTCTCATCGCTGCTATCCTTACGATATTTGTTGCAGCGGTTTATATGACCCGTGTCAGGAATTTTAAACGTATTCTTGCGTATTCAGGTATTGAACATATGGGACTGGTGATGCTTGGTCTGGCAGCCGGGGGTATTGGTGTTTATGCTGCCATCCTTCACATTGTGTTACATACATTTGTTAAGCCCGGTTTGTTTTTCCAGTATAACATGATATACAGAGTTTACGAAAGCAAGAGTGTTTACGATATGGGGAACTACTTTAAATATTATAAAGCGGGCGCTATCGTGATATTGCTTGGTTTTATCTCGGCTACCGCGATGCCTCCCTCCGGATTGTTTATTAGTGAGCTTATGATTTTCCAGGCACTTTTTGAAGGTCACCATTTTGTACTTCTGTTGGCTGTACTGGTTTTACTGACTATAATCATCTGGGGATTCGGCTCTAATGTATTTAAAGTGCTGTTTACTCCTCCTGTAAGAATTAATGAATCGGAAATTCCTAAAATAAGTCCCTGGGAATCACTTAGTCAGTATGTTTTACTCATACTTGCTATATGGCTTGCTTATGCCCCGCCGTATGAATTTATTTCAATGATTGAAGAATCAGTTAAACTTATTCATTGATGGACCAGTTATCAGCATTTGACAAGAGAATTATAACAACAGTTAATAACCAACCTGTTGAGATTGCGGAAATACCGGTAATCAGTTATGAGGAATTCCTTGATCTCAATACCCGTCTATTGCGTGATGCGACTCATCGCCATTGTGTAAATCTTTTCGGGAGTCGGGAGTTGGCAGGTGGAGTCATAAATTTAGATTCTGAAGTTAAGTCTGAAATTTCAAATGGAGATCTGTTGCTCTATTGTTGTATAGCCGATGATGAGTTGCATAAGATTTTAATTTCTTCCACACTGGTAAAATTACATGAATCGTATGCATCGCTTACAGCTGTCAATCACAATTTTGAGGGTTTTGAGAGAGAACTAAACGAAAATTTTGGGATACAATACAATGATCACCCTTGGCTAAAGCCTGTAAGGTATTCGCATGACCGCCATAATCCTAAGGTTCGGATGAGCGATCATCCGTTTTTAAGGGCAGGCGGAGAGGAGTTACATGAAGTAGGAGTGGGCCCTGTGCATGCTGGTGTTATTGAACCGGGTCACTTCAGATTTCTGTGTAATGGAGAGCAAATCATGCATCTGGAAATACAGCTGGGATATCAGCACAGGGGTGTTGAAAAGCTGTTTCTAAAGAAGAAAAAGTTGATTGAAAGGTCTGTTTTGGCTGAACAGATTACAGGCGACACTGTTGCCGGACATACATCTGTGTTCGCTAATTTATGGGAAAGCCTTTGTGGAGTTGAGGTTAATTACGAGCGTGACTTTGCAAAGACTGTAGCCGCTGAAATAGAGCGTATGGCGATTCATACAGGCGACCTGGCTGCAATTTGTGCAGATATAGCCTATCAACTCGGAAATGCTGTTTATGGTCGTTTAAGAACTCCTTTGGTTAATTTTTTCCAGGAGTGGGGCGGGAACAGATTAGGCAAGGGGCTTATCAGGCCGGCAAGAATAAATTACCCGTTTACTGAGGCGCTTAAGGAAAAATTGCTTGAAATCCTGAAGGACTATGAAAAGGATTTCGATGAAATGACAGAGAAGTTTACCAGCCTTCCAAGCACTCTTTCACGGATGGAGAAGACAGGTGTTGTAAGCTATAACCGCGTTCTTGAAATCGGGACTGTTGGAATGTCTGCACGTATGAGTGGACTTACCAGGGATATCAGAGCATCTCATCCTTATAATCTGTATGGAAAACTGATTGACCATAAGCCGGTTGTTAAACATCATGGGGATGTTTATTCAAGAGTTCAGATCCGTAAAGAAGAGATTAAGCAATCAATAGGTTATCTCCGCGAATTAATGAATCATCTGCCGGAAGAGCGTAATGATTCCTTTTCTTTTGAATCATGGGATAAGATGACACCAATGCCGGGTACTTTCATTGTTTCACTGGCTGAAGGATGGAGGGGTGAGATATGCCATTGTGCTGTAACGGGAAATCAGGGTGAATTAATTCTTTATAAGATAAAGGACCCGTCGTTCCATAACTGGATGGCACTGGCTCAGGCTGTCAGAGATAATGGAATTTCGGATTTCCCTGTTTGTAATAAGAGTTTCAATTTGTCGTATTGTGGTCATGATTTATAATCAATTGCTATGCTCGAGAACTTAAAGATATTGTGGCATCAGGGTAAACAGTATATTCCGGATATACGAAATGCCAAGGTTCCGGGAATATTCAGGGGAAGACCGGTTATTTCAGCTTCACCGGTTAATGAGGAGGAATTACAGGATGTGTGTCCCACACAGGCTATCGGTATTCATCCTGTGACAATTGATCTTGGTAAGTGTGTTTTTTGTGGGGAATGTGCTTTAAGATATCCCCAAAAGGTAAAGTTTACCACCGACTACAAGCTGGCGACAAATGAAAGAGAGCGCTTGATTGTAAGGGAGAATGAAGACAAGCCGATTTTGATTGATCCTGAGAAGGTTCGTAAAGAAATACATCGTGTTTTGGGACATTCTTTAAAGCTCAGGCAGGTTTCAGCTGCTGGTGATAACAGTACCGAATGGGAGTTGAATGCCAGTAATAATGTTCAGTTTGATATGAGCAGGTTTGGGATTGACTTTGTTGCGTCGCCTCGTCACGCTGATGGTATAGTGATTACTGGTCCTGTTTCTGAAAATATGGCTGAAGCTCTTGAGCTTACTTATAGGGCAATTCCTGAACCTAAGATAATTATTCTCGCGGGTAGTGATGCAATCAGCGGAGGTATTTTTGCTGATAGTGAGGCTATTGACAGGAGTTTTCTGAAAAAGTACAGGGTTGACCTGTATATTCCGGGCAACCCTGTGCATCCTTTGACTTTTATTAATGGGATTCTTGATTTTCTGGGCAGGAAATGATTCCGGTGAGCTTTAGAATCCTTCCATCTCCATATCTTCCATCCCCTGGTTCATTTCCTGGTTATTTCCTTTTTTCTTAAAATTATTGAACTGATAGGAAAGGCCGATGAAAAGGATTCTTGATTCATGAGTCCGCCTTGTGTCGATCGTAAAACCGTTTCCGTAGGTAATATCATCAAACTGGCGGGAATTAAAGATATCGGTTAGTCGTAACGAAACAGATAATCTTTTATTAAGAAGATCCTGACGGAATGCGAAGTCGGCAAAGTATTGCTCTTTATCATATTCCTGGACTGATCGACGAGGTGATCGGTAGTTCCCAATAAGCTGGAAGGAACCGTCTTTCCATGGCATAATACTCACATTTAAACGTGCTCTCCATGAGAATCTGTCAGATCCTTCGATATTGTATTCAGGAACTTCGGTCATTAATGCCCTGAAGAATGAAACATTTCCGTTAACCCTCATCCATTTTGCAGGATTCAGAGTGCCTACAACCTCAAGTCCATAGTTTGTTTCTTTGCTGATATTGTATGGTATGGTCATTGTTATTCCTTGTCCTCCCACTGAGTCGTAGAGTGTGGTAATATCCTCCACTTCATCATTAGTGTACCTGTAGAAGAGGCTGGTTGTAAGAGACCCTGCTTTGAAGTATTGTAGTAATCCAAGTTCCAGCGAATTAGTAAATTCAGGCTTTAACTCAGGATTACCTGTCCGGAGGTTTAGAGAATCGGCATAGTCAACATAAGGATTCATATCGCGGGGAGAAGGCCTTCTGACCCGTCGGCTATAACTAAGTTGTAATTCCTTTTTTTCAGCCAGATCGTATTGTGTATGAAAAGAAGGGTAGAAACTGGAATACTGAGTGTTGAGTTTTGTATTATTTAAACCGACCAGCGACCTGGTAAATGCCTGTTCAAATCTTAACCCAGCCTGATATCTGAATTTCTTCCATGAATTGGCATAAATTCCATACACAGCATATATCTGTTCGTTATACTCGTATTTATTCCTTAATTCTTCCTGACTTTCCCACTCGTTTGTTGATGGTATAAAGTTCTGGTAATCGTAATCCATATTCATATCGTGGACACTAGCCTTATAACCAGCCTCAATCCGACTTCCGGTTGCCATAGGATAGACATAATTGCCCTGAACAGTAAGCATTTGATGGTTGTTACCCGAAATATTCCATTGTTTGCCGGTTGAAGTGGGTTCAGTGGGTTGATTCACATCGTAATCATTCTGAGTTATCCAGGAGTCACTGTTCATAGTATTATCGTTGTAAATGATATCGTTGGTGAACTCACGACCTTTTTCGGGGAACAAATGCTTGTAAGAAAGAGTGTATGACCAGGCATCAATGACTCGTTCACTCTCACTGCTCCTGTTGAATAAACGGTCGGTGATATCATTAGTGATAGACCGGGTGATCAGGTCTCCTTCGTTACCAAAACCCATATCCCTTTTGGCGACACTTAATGTTAAATTATTCCTGGTATCAATAAGATAATCGAAACCGGCGCTTATATTCTGCATATGATGAAACATCTTCCCATCGCTTACCTGATCCAGAATATTAACAAACTGTCCATAATCTGATGTACGGATACTTTCTGAATTTCTCTCTCTGCGGTGTTGCCGGCCATCAAAGTTTAGGGAAGCATTGAATTTTTCATGACGATAGTTAAGAACTAAAGATCCATTGTATTTATCACCGGTACCTGCATTTGCAGAAACCATCCCATTAAAACCCTGAAGTGTTTTTTTCTTGAGTACAATATTAATTATACCTGACGTGCCATCGGGATCATATCTAACTGATGGATTGGTAATAACCTCAACACTTTCTATAGCTGAAGCCGGGATCTGATTAAGGAGATCGTTAGCCGAGAGACCGGCTTGACTGGCAGGTTTGCCATCTACCAAAAGGGTAATGTTTGAATTGCCTCTGAGGCTTACATTACCTTCGGAATCCACTTCCACCGAAGGGACGTTCTCCATTACATCAGTAGCTGTTCCACCCCCCAGGGCCATTGTTTTATCTACCGTAATAACCTTTTTATCAAGATTGTTTGTAATAAGTGCTCTTTCGGAAGTAATTTCAACTCCCATAAGTGCGGAAGATTTTGGTTTAAGTTGAATATTACCCAATTTTATGTCGGCAGATCGGGGAGAAATGGTAAGGTCAGAAATGTTGAGAAACTCGTATCCTATAAACTGAATTCTCATGTAATACTTTCCCGGAGAGAGTTTATCAAGTAAAAACTTTCCCTTACCATCGGTTATTGTCCCGGTGACCATTGTTGAGTCCTTAGCACGAAACAAAACGATATTGGCGTACTCAACACTTTGATTGGTTGACTCATCAAGGACAACACCGGTAATGACACCATAAGGTTCTTCTCCGTTACCGTTAGTCCTGTTTTGAGCACGACCTCCCTGTGCTAATGATAATTGGGAACAAAAAATAAGAGTGATAATAGCAAATGCTTGAAGAGATTTAAACGACATCATAAATAGTTTTGAAAAGTCTGCAAATTTACTTGAATTAGTTACACTTTTTGATTTCTTATAATTATTAAAATTGCAATAACCATTATCATCAAAAAGAGTTTAAGTGATTAATTATTAGTCACCAAGAATGATAAATTATTGCGGTTTTTGTTAAAAATTTGATTAAAAAATTGTATCTTTAACTGGTACACTAAAAAATCGAGCCATGGAATACATCACAGTTGAACGATTTGGATGTCTTGAGAAAGAGGAAATTTTAAGCTGTCTGGATGACGAAATGTTTTTACCAAATGCTTGCCTTCTTGAATCTGAATACCCTTTCAGGGGATACTACGAGAGGTTTACCTACCAAAGCAAACCATTATATTTCTACATGGTACTCGACGGTCAATATTCTCTGGAGAAAATATGGAGGATAATTCTTAAAGTGAGGAAGACATATACTCACAATTTTGACGCTGTTCCTGGTTTTCTTGAAATATTTGGTGCCAAATATCAGATAATCAGGGTTAGGAATATTGATTCGTTCAATGAAATGGCCATACTTCAAAGACTATTTGCTGAAGAAGGACTTGTTTTTCATAAGAAAATGCGAAAAATGGAAGGTGAAACAGGAATTGTAAGACTTGAGAAATCGTTCTTCCTGGAGCCAATTGGTGATCTTATGTACATGGATGTATTTGAACCTCATCATGGATATTTCATAATTCCAAACCACTTTTCGTGGAATCAGTTTAAGCAACTTACCGCTGAAGTTCAGTTTGATATTAATCTTCTTTACTTTGATGCTGCTAATGCTTTCTTCTATGAAAATCATGGAATTATTGATATGGTCAGAATCTACAGGGAAGGTCTTGATAAGGAAAAGCTTTTCGCAATAAGAAACGGCTATTACCTGATTATTAATCAGTATGTTGGCAAAGCTTCTGAAAATAAAATTTAAACTTTTACAGCAGCTTTAATTATACTCAAAAATAAAGCCGGCATAAGAGCCGGCTTTATTAATTAATTATAACCTGAGTATCTTAATTCAACCCTCTTTTCTGTAAAAGAGCATTGACAGATGGTTCCTGCCCACGGAATTTGACATATTGCACCATTCCTTCGTCGTTTCCACATTCAGTGAGACAGTTTTTACGGAATGAGGCAGCAATTTCCTGGTTGAATATATCGCCCGACTGTTTGAAATAATCAAAAGCATCAGCATCTAATACAGCAGCCCAGAGATATACATAATATCCTGCAGCATAACCTCCATCAAAGATATGGGCAAAATAAGTTGATCTGTAACGTGGGTAAATTTCCTGAATAAGACCAATTTTATTCATTGCCTGGACTTCGAACTCATTTACATCTTTAATCTCAGCCGGAGTGGTCAATTTATGATATTCCATATCAAGAATAGAAGCTGCAATATATTCAGTGTTATCAAATCCCTGGTTAAAGAGACTGCTATTCTGAATTTTTTCGATCAGAGCTTCAGGAATAACTTCACCTGTTTGGTAATGCTTGGCAAACATGCGTAACACTTCAGGTTCACCGGCCCAGTTTTCCATAATTTGTGAAGGAAGTTCAACATAATCTCTTGGTACATTTCCGGCAGTACGTGAATATTTCCCTTGTGTAAACAGTCCGTGAAGAGCGTGACCAAACTCATGGAATAAAGTCAGTGTCTCATCCCAGCTTAAAAGTGAAGGAGTGTCGCCATGAGGAGGAGTAAAGTTGCATACAATAGATACAATAGCATCGACTTTTTTGCCATTTTCCCAACCTGCAGGCTGAAAATCAGTGCACCAGGCTCCACCATCTTTTGATGACCTTGGGAAATAGTCGAGATATAAAATCCCTAAATGACTACCATCGGTATCCTTCACCTGATATGTTTCGGCATCTTTATGATAAAGAGGAAGATTATCCACCCGACTGAAGGAAATTCCATAGAGGCGGGTAGCAACAGCAAACATTCCATTGCGGACTTTCTCAAGACTTAGATAAGGCCTGAGCTCATTTTCATCGAGATCGTATTTAGCTTTTCTTAGTTTTTCAGCATAATACCACCAGTCCCATGATTCGAGTTCGAAATTATTACCTTCGGCATTAGAAAGTGCCTGCATTTCCTGTAGTTCTGCTTTTGCAACCGGAAGAGCTGCAGTGTTTAGCTTGGTAAGGAATTCATCAACTGCTTGTGTTGTCTTTGCCATGTTCTCATCAATAACATAAGCTGCATAGTTTTCGTAACCAAGCAAATTAGCTTTCTCAGCTCTTAGTCGTACCATGTCGCTCACAACCTGCTTATTATCATTGGCGTTGTTATTGTTTCCACGGTTAACATAACCCATGTAGAGCTGTTTACGCAAATCGCGGTTTTGGGCATATTGCAGGAAAGGGAGCATGCTCGGTTTGTTGAGTTTGAATACCCATTTTCCTTCTTTTCCTTCAGCTTTAGCGGCTTCGGCAGCTGCTGAAACAGCACTTTCGGGAAGTCCTGCAAGGTCCTCTTTCTTTTCGATCACCAGACTGAAATTATCATTTGTCTCCTTTAATTGGTTTTCTCCAAATTTGAGAGCAAGCATAGATAATTCACCGTTGATTACTCTTAGCCTGTCTTGCTTATCTTTTGGAAGATTTGCACCATCACGGACAAAGTCATTATAGTATTTTTCAACAACCCTTTTCTGTTGATCATCCAAACCGGCAGTTTCGCGCTTTTCGTAAACAGCCTTGATCTTTTCAAACAATTGTGGATTCATTGAAATGTTGTCGTAATGCTCTGAAAGGAGAGGAGATACTTTAACCGCAATCTCCTGCATTTTTTCATTCGTGTTGGCACTTTTAAGGTTAAAGAATACACTGGCGACTTTTGTCAGAAGTTTGCCGGATTTGTCATAGGCAAGAATTGTATTTTCGAACTCGGGTGCCTGAGTATTTTCAGTGATAGCTTTTATTTCCTCGTTGTGTTGCTTCATGCCCTCTATAAATGCTAGCATGTAATGAGAGGTGTCGATCTTGTCGAATGGAGGAACTTCAAACGGTGTCTTGTATTCGGCAAAGAATGGATTGTCCTTAGTGTTGGACTGCTTACATGAAATGAATGCCGGTAATGCCAGCATAACCAGATAAATTAATTTTTTCATCTAAAGAACTGTTAGGTTTGTTAAGGTGGTGTTGCAAGAAATATTGGAACAAATGTAAGTATATTGTGGAATATTAACACATTATGAGGCTAAAAACATCCTTTTAGCTGTTCTTCCGATTAATGCAGTTGCAATGACATCAGTAGTGCCTCCTATTAATCCTCCTGCAAGAGGAACAGCTTTGCAGATGTTGATAAGTCCTTTGCTTCCTGATTTTGTGAGTAACGAAAAGCCGACTTTGCTATTAACATTTGCAAGTGTGTTTGTCGAAATGCTGTTAACTAATTTGCGGGTAAGTGCTTTGCTTGTCCTGATTCCGGTTTCTTGTATGATTTCTTTAACTGTATTTCCTGCAAGGCAGCTGATAATGAGTTCTTTTGTTTTCTGATCACGGATATCCATTCCTGCTATATGGGCAATGGCAGCAACCATGCGTAGTTGCAGGAATATAACGGTTGCCAGGTTAGCGGGAATTGCGGCAGGAAGGGACATGAAACCACCAAGTCCTGAAATAAATCCACTACTACCGGCAAGCAATCGCTGATTTCTGATGATTGCGTCGGCCTTTTGAAGTAAAGACAAACCGGGATTTTGTTTTTCGGCTAAAACATAAGCACTGTCGATTCCGATTAAGCCGTTAATGGCTTTTTCGTATGACCAGTCAATGATTTTGTCCCAAACGTAACCTTTTTGCATGGAATCGGTTTTCTTGATTTAACCCTTTTATGCAAAAACCCTGCCATGCATTGCATTGAATTTCAAATGAATGTAACAGGTTATGGCACTGATGGGAATATAGGTCTTACTTATCTATATTAGCCTGGGCTTTTGTTAAAAGCCTGAAATCATTTTATATCCGGTTGATTACTACGGTAAGATTTCATCCGGTAAGACCTTTTTGTTCTTAACTGCTTTTGCCAGGGCACGTTGCTCGATAATTTCACTATAGAGTGTCAAGCCAAGAAATGAAGCTCCGATGACAAAGAAGATACCAATAGCAGCTACTGAAAACCTCATACTTCCTGTTATAACTTCGATTAATCCGAAACTGAAAGTGCCGAAAACAGCAGCCATTTTCTCCATAACATCATAAAAACTAAAGTAGCTGGTGTGTTCAGTAGAAGTGCCTGGTATCATCTTACTATAAGTTGACCTGGCAAGTGCTTGAGTTCCACCCATCACAAGTCCGATTAAACCGGCCACGATAACAAATTGAGTGGCATTTATAATTGCAGATGCTGCGGTTACAATAAGGATCCATGCAGATACCGAAAGTATAAGTGCTTTTAAGTTGCCAACTTTGGCAGATAACCTTGAAAAGAACCAGGCACCGACCATACCAACCAATTGGATAGCAAGGACAGTACCTATTAATAGTTCTTCACCAATACCAAGCTGTTTCTCGCCGTAAGCCGCTGCCATGAACATGGTGGTCAGGAGTCCCATCATTACAAAGAAAAAGCCAATCAGGTAATAAGTGAGTTTGCGTGACCTGATGACTTTCTGGAATACTTTGTTCAGTTCCTTATATCCTTCAAAGAAAATATTTGTTTCCTGATCTTTTTTCCTTTTCCTATAGGTGTATTTGGGAAGTCTTCTGAAAGTTATCAGTGAAAAACCGATCCACCAGACGAAAACTGTGAGAAAGGATATTCTGGCAGGAAGGTTTCCTTTTTCAAGTCCAAAAAAGCCGGGTTGAAGAATCATCCAAAGATTAAACAGCAACAGGACAACTCCGCCAAGATAACCCATTGAATATCCTCTTGCACTGATACTATCCTGATCTTTTTCTTCAGCAATTACCGGAAGAAATGAATTATAGTAAACCAAACTTCCCCCATAACCCAGAGTACCTAAAGTAAAAGCGATGATGCCTAATTCAATATGCTCGGAGTCGAACCAGAATAATGCACCACAGGAGAGTGCTCCCATCCATGTAAAAAACTGCATAAACGCTTTTCTTCGACCCGTATAATCAGCAAGCGAAGAAAGCATGGGAGTTAAACCTGCTACTATCAGATAGGCTATTGCAATTGACCAGGAATAAAGTACAGAATTGATTATTTCATGCCCAAAGAAGTTGACAATGAAATTATTTCCACGAGTCATCTCTCCATAATAGACTGGGAAGATGGCTGAAGCAATAGTTAGTTGGTAAACTGAATTTGCCCAATCATACATTATCCATCCTCTTATGACTTTTTTGTCACCTTTTTGGATGATAAAATTTTTTCTGCTTTTTTTCAAGAGATTACTTTTTTGATGACTGTATTGAAAATATCTGCTTGGAATTGGTAAAGCTAAGTTAAGTAAAAGATAACAAATGTATATTATGTGGGCTTAAATTTTTCAAATATTGCTTACATTAGTTGAATAAAAAGCAACCTATGTTAAATAGAATACTGTTACTAGTTGTTATATCATCGTTTCTGACAATCAATGCATTAGCTCAGACAAATGATGCAAGAGTGGAAGCCGCTACAAATGAGGCTCAACAAAACGATTCCATTGTTAAAAAAGATAAGGTAAAATCCGGTTTTAATTTTGGAGCATTACCTGCTGTATCATTCGATTCGGATCTGGGGTTTCAGTATGGATTGATTGGAAATCTGTTCAATTATGGCGATGGCTCTTACTACCCCGATTATAAATGGTCTCTTTATGGGGAATGGTCAAGAACTACAAAAGGTTCCGGTACAAATCAGTTGTTTTTTGATTCAAAATATCTTCTTCCTTATGGATTAAGGATAACTGCCGACTTAAGCTTCCTGACTGAAAAGGCACTTGACTTTTATGGATTTAATGGATTCGAGGCAGCATATCATCCTGAATTTGAAGAGGATGAAGGTGACGACACTGCAAACTATATTTCGAGAATGTACTATCGTCATGAGAGGAAAATAACCCGTGTCAGCGTGGATTTTCAAGGAGCTCTGTCAGGTAGAAAACTTAGATGGCTGGCAGGTTTTGGCAGGTTTGACAATAAGATAGCAACTGTAGATATTGAGCAACTGAATAAGGGACTGGATGATGATAAAAAATTGCCTCCGGTAGAAACTCTATATGATAAGTATGTTAATTATGGATTTATAGGTGAAGAAGAAAAAGATGGTGGGGCTATTAATTCACTGAAACTAGGTATAGTTTATGATACCCGTGATAATGAACCAAACCCTAACACCGGCTTTTGGATAGAGGCTATTGCTATGACAGCCCCGTCTTTTTTGGGAAACAGCGAATCTGCGTACACCAAGCTTGCCCTTATATACAGGCATTACATACCGGTAGTAAAGGATAAACTAACCTTCGCCTACAGACTTGGCTGGCAAGGAACGGTTGATGGTGAAACACCATTTTATATGCAGCCTTATATGATTACCACAAATACAAAAATTACAAAGAGTGATGGATTGGGTGGAGCTAAATCATTAAGAGGCGTACTTAGAAACAGGGTAGTTGGTGATGCATTCACTTATGCAAATCTGGAACTCCGTTATAAATTCCTTAAATTTAATCAGTGGAACCAAAACTTTTATGTCGCTCTGAGTGGTTTTGGTGACTTTGGAACAATAACCAAAAGAATAGATATTAACAAAAGTCTGCTTCCGACATACGAGTTATATTCTGACTTCTTTGATATGGAAGAAGATAAACTGCACAGTGCTTATGGACTGGGACTGCATGTTGCTATGAATGAAAATTTTATTCTTGCAATAGATTATGGCCTTGCCGGAAATAAGAAGGATGGGAATAGCGGAATGTATATCAGCATTGGATTCTTATTTTAAAACTATTCTTGAAAGATGTAGGTTTTTAGTTCATAAAATATGATACGAGTTCTAAAATCAGGTCTTTTTATCGTCTATTGGATTTGATGCAAAATATCCTTGAGGATATTTGCATTATGAACGTAGGTTCATTATCTTTGTAGATATTTTTAAAGCTATGAAATCTGCGCTCATTTTAAGATTTTCACTCACACTACCGTTTTTGTTCTTTTTAGAATTGTTAATAATGGCTATTTTTGGATGTATTTCCATGGCTTGCGGTGCAAGTGATGAATTTATTTGTGGTACATATTGCACAATAGGTAAGGCAATGGCCGGAGTATTGACGTTGTATTTTATTTATTTAATTTTGCGAGACTTAAAGAGTAACGCAAGAAAATAATATGTCTCGTCCTGTTAGAAGTCGTAAAATTTCCAATCCTCCAAAAATGTCAGGCTTTAAGCCTTATGGTGCCTTAATAAATAATGATAATAAGTCTATCAGATTGCAATACGATGAATTTGAGAGCATTCGACTGGTATCATATTTGAATACTCCGCAAGATGAAGCCGCAAACATTATGGGCATCTCCCGACCAACGTTAACCAGAGTTTACAATAATGCATTGTTAAAGATTGCTACTGCTTTCATCGAGTGTCTTCCTATTGAAATTGAGGGTGGTTCAGTTGAATTTTCGGGAGATTGGTATAAGTGCAAAAAATGCTATAAACTAATAAACGGACTCGAGAACCATATTAAATGTGCAGGCTGCGAATCGTATAGTGATCTTGAACTAATTAGACTTAATGTTTAATGGGTTCTTTATTTCATCTTATTGGATTCGTTAAGTTTCGCTACAAGTGGATGCTGATTAAAAAACTTTTTAGTGGTTAGATTGTATTGTTCTAATCACGATATAAAGGAAAGAGTATGAAAAGTAAACTACTCACCATACTACTTGGACTGATTCCCTCCATCCTCCAGGCTCAGGTAGCTGATTCAATAATAAATTTGTCGGTTGTTGAGATAAAAGATAGTTTGACTAAAAGTGTTTACCCTGTCTCCAGTATGACACGTAATGTGTTGGAACTGAATTCTGATGTTGATGTAGCCGAAATTCTGTCTCGTGAAGCTAATGTAAGTGGGATAAAACGAGGTGGTTATGCCATTGATCCTGTGATTAGAGGATACAGGTATTCGCAGGTGAAGGTTTTTTTGGATAATGGGACTCATATTGAGGGAGGTTGTCCCAACAGAATGGATCCGGTTATGTCGCATATAGAACCAGAAATAATTGAGAAAGTTGATATTGTGAAAGGAGCATATTCATTGGAGTATGGGACTTCTCATTCGGCCTGCGTTCAAATTACTACTCACAAAAATGATAGTTACTTTATTAAAGGAAGTAAATTGAATCTGCTTTCGGGATTTGAATCGAATCGAAATTTATTAAGGCAGCATTTGGGCTTCAGACAGTCAAATGGAAAGTTGTTTTATGAAGTTTCAGGTGGCTTAAAAACCTCCGGCGATTATAAGGATGGAAATGGAACCAAATGGGAGTCGTCTTTTAAAAAATATTACATTTCTACTGTTGTCGGCCATAAGTCATCAAAAGGTGAAGAGTTGATTATTTCATGGAGGGCATCATTTGCCCGTGATGTTATGTTTCCTGCTTTACCAATGGATGAAATCGAGGATAACACACAAATTATTACAGGGAATTATAGGAAAAATTTTTCATCAGATCCGACGAAATACATCAATATTTCAGCCTACCACACCAGAGTGTATCATTTAATGGACAATAGTTTCCGAGCGCAATACAACAGTATTGTTCCACCACTTCAGGGAATGATGCAATCAAAAGCGGATGTAAATACGCTCTCCTCTGGGATAAGAGCTGCATTTAATAATGAATTCAATGGAATTACTTTTGAAAGTGGCCTTGATTTTAACTATATTTTTAAAGATGGTATTCGTGAGATGAAAATGATAATGACTATGGATGGGAATCATTATGTGAATACAAGCCACAAAAATTTATGGAAGGAATCGGTCATTTCAAATGGAGGAGCTTTCACCACAGTTTCGTATTCTTTAGGGAAATATTCGTATATTTTAGGAGCAAGAATTGATTTAAATCATTCTCATTCATCTGACACTCTTAAGCTTAGCAGTGGGGGAGAGAATTATTTTAATAATAAAGATGTAAATCGGGTTCTGGCTTCTTTTTCTGCAGGAGTTGTGTATCAGTTGAATCATAGATTTTCTACAACTATTTCTGTTGCCCTAAGTAAACGGCCTCCCGATATGCAGGAGCGATATATTAAGTTTCTAGCGACTGGTTTTGACAGATACGATTATTTAGGAGATCCTCAATTAAAGCCGGAAACCAATTATCAAGCTGATTTAATTTTTAACTATGTTTTTGACGGTTCATCATTGAAAGTAAATCTTTTTGCTTCCCAAATTAAAGATTTTATAACCGGGATTGTCTTACCACCCTCAACTGCCCGACCTCAAAGTTTAGGGGCCCCTGGTGTCAAACAGTATAGTAATATTGACAAAGCAATATTTACAGGTTTCGAAATCTCTGCACGATTTAACCAGATGAAAAGATCTCGCATAGAACTTTCAGCAGGATACACTTATGCATGGTTTCCGGAAATTGAAAAAGTGTTGTTGGATAATAATAACCAAATTAATGGGATAACTTTGCTTAAGAATGATCCTGTAGCTGAAATGCCTGCATTGGATGCTTTAATTCAGTACTCCTATAATGCTCATAAACTAAGGCTGAAGCCTATAGTGGAGATTAAAGCAACTGCTCCGCAAAATAGGGTTTCTTTTTCCTATGGAGAAGAAAGTACACCTGGATATCTTATTGCAGATATCTCTCTAATTTGGACACCATCGAGAGTTTTTACGGTTAGCGGTGGAATTAATAACATTTTCAATACTGCCTATTATGATCACCTTAACAGACGTTTATTGAATAAGGACATGAAATTGTACGAACCCGGCAGGTCGTTTTTTATACTACTAAAGGTTAATATTTAAAACTTATGAAGGTTCTAATAAAAGTAATTTTTTTAATAATATCGTTACTTGCGTTTTTCAGTTGTAAGAATGAAAATGAGCCGGTTGTAGAAACCAACACTTTAAGAATTGAGATTCAACATACTATTGGTAATAGTGACATTGAGTATAATAAACTCATTTATTTAAACGCAGCAGGAAATCCTTATGAAGTTACCGAAATAATGTACTTTATTTCCGACTTACGTCTATACTCCAATGGAAAGGAAATAAGTCCGGATGAGTGGAATGATATCTATTACGTTGATTCTAAACTTCAGGAAACAATGAAGTGGAAAGTAGGACTAGACATTCCTGAAGGCACGTATGATAGTATAAAGTTTACGTTTGGTTTATCAGAAGATAGGAACGAGTCTTTTCTTTTTGTCAACCCGCCCGAGGTTTTAATGGCTTGGCCGGAAGTGCTTGGTGGTGGGTTTCATTATCTGATGATTAATGGCTTTTGGAAAGATACAGCTGATATAAGAAACCCATATAACTTTCACTTGGGAATAGGTCAGATTTATGAGGGAAACTCCGGAGAAATAGAAGATATTACTGGATTCATCGATAATTCATTTGACGTCGTTCCTTCGGGTCAACCTTTTGCTGTCAACAAGGGCACAGTTACTACACTGACATTAAAGATGGATGTTAATAGTTGGTTTGATTCACCCATCGTTTTTGATTTCAATACATGGGGTGGGGCAATTATGCAGAATCAGGATGCCATGAATATTGGTTGTTTAAATGGAAGAGATGTCTTTAGCTATTCAACCAGTGAAAGATTACCAGATGAAACAGAGTAAAAGGCAAGAGGGAGGCTTTTAATCCGTAATCAGTACGAAACGATTTTTCAATATTTAATGTGGCTAGAAAACCCAAATTTGGGTGAAGATCTGATTGTATTATCAAAAAGAAAACCCTGAATCAGAGTTCAGGGTTTTGAATTTTAACAGCCCATGTTGCTGTGCTTCCAGGAATGATAACCTGAAAATCTACCTAATTCTTTATCAACTTGAAGTTCTTGGTCATTTCAGAAGTTGAAACTTTTAAGATGTAAGTGCCTTGAGGTATGTTGGCTGTGGTTAAATTAATGATTTGTTCTCCCTGAGTTGCGTTGACCACTGACCTTTGAACCAGCTTTCCATCAGTGTTATAAAGCTCCATCGATACCTGCTCTGACTTCTCAGTAACAAGAGATATCTTAATTTCATTGGTAAATGGATTAGGATATACTGACACTGCTTCTTTTTCTACGACCGGATCAATGCCGGTATTCACAGTCACTCTAAAAGTCACAGGAATTACAATTACCTGGTTCTCAACATCGTTTGTATAAACAGTAATTTTTCCTGAGTATTCACCGACAGGCATATTCTGAGCATTAGCAGTAACTGCAATTTCAGTAGATTGTTCCTGAGCAAGTGATCCCTGAGTGGATTCTGAGCTTAACCAGTTGGCTATAGGTACTTTCGCTATTTTAACTGTTATATTAGTCGCCTGATGACCCCCATCTCCAAATGTATCTTCAATCCATACTTTCCAGGTGCCATTGATAGATTCGCCTGAGAAGACAGGACAGATGACCTTATAAGTTCCATCCAACTGATCGGTTCCGGCTTTATATTTTGTACCTGAAGGTGATTCTATCCAGAGAGAACCTTCTGAATAGTAATCATCGGTATTCCATGTGTAAGAAAGCACAACATTACTTACCTGTCCCTGTTGATCAACCGGAAAAGTCGTCCAGTTACTCTCAGTAAGTGTGTTGTTGTCCCATGAAGTGGGTGCAGGACTGTTAGCTAGATTGAATGCTAATGTGTCATTAACATCAGTGCTGAAGATTATTTCGTAAGTAAGGTCAAGACTTCCCGTGTTATTAATTGTAAAGGAATGGGTTTCCTGAGTATCAACCATCGCTACATAATCTAAAGAGCCGGGATTAACCTGAGCGTTTGCTTCACCCTGCGAACCTACATAAAATACATGTGGATCAACTTTGCCAATTAATGGATGCGTTTCTCTTCTTTCAGAACCATCTTTAGCAAACAGATAATATTCAACTTTTGAGCCTGGAACAGGTGCCGGGATGCTTGCAGTATATTGATTATCTGTCGGCAAATTCATTGTGATTGCGGTAAAAGGTGTATTAGGAGTAGGATTTACACGATAATAAACAATGACTGAATCCGAAAGAATGGTTTCGCCACTGTAGGCGGTAATTTTGGCATTTATGGTATATGAGCTATTTACTGGCTGTATACCTGATAATGGAACATGTTTAATATACAACATTCCAAGGTCAGCCATTTCGTGTACTCTGCAATGGAGTGCATCTGTTGATTCCCATGGAGTATCTGATTTTCCTAAAAATCCAAAGACTTTATAACCTGGTAAAGCATCACGATATGCCTGTAAAGCGGCTTCATCATACGACGATCCCATGATTGGCACGAATACCTTATCATTTAAGATGTAGGAGTTGGTATAAGGTTGGTTTTGGGGGGTATTAACCCTGTAAACCCTGTAAGGTGTCCCATATATACTGTTCTTATTCTGGAAATAAGCAGCTGTTTCTTCGATCTCGTCGTACTGAGGATGGCTTTGGGGTACTGATCTTATCAATACTTTGTCGGGAGCCAGATATTTTCCCCAGCAATCAATATGGTCAATATAAGTATTATTGGGGTCTTCAAGTACTGAGTAGTCAGTAATTCCCAAGTAATTTTGCATTCGCTGATCAACTTCTGCAGGGGAAACTGAGTTTTCGGTATATGCGATCATTGTTGATGCAGCAAATCCATAACCATCGGTCATATAATTTCCGCCAGTATGCACGACCGGCATACCGAACCATTCAATTCCCAAATTATTAGCCATGATTTTGGGCGCTTCATCGTCATTAGGGCGCGGACGATTGTATGGGAAATCTATGATTCCAATCTGATTGTCGCCATAAGTCACATACCATGGCCCAAAATCACGAGCCCAGTAGCTATCAGTCGGAATATGCATAAATCTGCAATTGGTTATATTTACCCTTGCCTGTGTAAGTTGATTTCTTACATTAGTTTCAGCAGAAGCATTTGGCACAAGAATGGTTAGAATATCATCCTTTGCAAGTTCTCTGATAACTGACATGGGGATTCCAAATTCATAAGGCCAGGCTATTACACTTCCTATTGCTCTCTCAAATTCGGCAATATTAGTTATCTCACCTTCAGGTGGGTTGGTTTGAACAAAAGCACGACCAATTTCATGACGGCGGGCATATTCTTCCGCAGTCATCTGATGTGTTAATCTTGGTTTTGTTTGTCTGGTTTCATCCGTTTGCGCAAATGAAACGGTAGTAGAGATCAGAATCATGCTTGTTAACATGATTCCCGGTAAAGAAATTTTCATAGTATCCTAACAAAAGTGTTTAGTTTTTAATAGCTTTTAATGTCGTAACTCCATACTTGTCAGTTATGACTATTAAGTAAACACCAGAGCTAATGTTTTGGTTATTAGTTCCTTTGCCATCCCAATAAAAGGTATGACTGCCAATTGGTAATTTCTCATTGGCAATCGTAGTTACCGTAGATCCCTGCAAATTCACGATGCGAACATTTACTTCAGATGTATACGGCAAATTTAAATTAATTCTTAAGGATTCATCAAATGGATTAGGACTTATTTTGATATTTGATTCGGTGATAATGTTATTAGCTTTTACACTAGGATCAACTCTTAGTGTGACAGGAATAAGGATGTTATTTCTAAAATAATCATCAAGGGAAATCTGGGTTGCATAATCACCTTCAGCCATTCCTGTGGTATTGACAATTATTTTAATAAGCCGTGGTTCTTCAAGCCGGCACATCCCTGCTGAATCCCCTGAAAGCCATTGCTGGTCGGGTGCATAAGTAATAGTAAAATTATCCGGTGTCACTGAAGAGCTATAAACTTCAATTACCAAAGTGTCGATAACATCCGGCTTTAAAGTAAGGGCTAAACTGTTGGGAATTGCCCAGAATGTTGGTGGATTCGCAGCCATCAAAACTGCATTTAGCAAATTAAGCCGGCCACCGCTCACTGTTAATCCAACCAAGGATGGAATAGTATCAACGGTTGCAAGCAAATAGCTTTTGAAGACCGACACAGCCATCGCTGGATTCTCTTTATAGAGTTGCATCCTTATTGAGTCAGTTACGCTGTATAATAATGCAATAGAGCCCGAGACCATGGGAGAGGCCATTGAAGTGCCTGTTTTGTATCCATAGCTATTCCCTGCTCGTGTTGAATAGATATTTGAACCGGGAGCTCCAATGTCCACACTATTTGCCCCATATGCTGCCATTGAGTTTCTAAGGTCAGTATTGGTTGTGTTGGTTACTGCAATTATCGATTCATTGGTCATTGCAGTGGGAATATCACCCACAACATCAACATCCCAATTTCGGTTTGCTGTGGAAGCCACATTTAAAATACCTGCATTTCCCATTGAATCGTATAAAGCACCCCAAATTGGATAATCTTCAGGATCTCCTGCATCCACCCCAAATGAAGAATTTGATGCCACAATGAATGCTCCTGCCAGGCCATTAGTCTGGTTATATTGTTTTCTCATGGTAAATACATAGTCGTAGGCTGCAACTACAATCGATTCAAGAGTACTTGATCCTGCCACGGGGAGTACTTTTGCGTTATACGAAACTCCCGCTACTCCTGTGGTATTGTTTGTTTTGGCAGCAACAATACCCGATACATGGGTTCCATGATCATGACTAACTACATTACCTGTATTTGTATATGCATTCCATCCATGGAAGTCGTCAATAAAGCCATTATTGTCGTCATCAATCAAGTTCCCCGGAATTTCATTGTAGTTTTTCCAATAATTGATATCGGAATGATTTAAATCTGCTCCACCGTCAACCACAGCTACAACGATAGTATCGCCATGAACAGTCAAACCACTGGTTGCAATATCCCATGCTTGCGTGGCCTTTATATCAGCACCCGGAGAACCACCTGACTGACCTGTGTTTTTGAGAGCCCATTGAAGGTCGAATGATTCATCATTTGGAATATTCTCTCTTTCAGTGATATAATGGTTAAACTGAGCAAGATGTACTCCTGGTTGGTTATTAACGAAATTCAGAGCATTGTATGGAGATGATGTTGTTTCATTAAACTGAAAGAGCCAGACATTAAGAGTGACTGTTATCCTTCTAACCGGAACAATCTGAGCCTGAGTTAAGGCCGTTGCCAGAGCAGCATTTTGAAGGGGATCTATGTCTCCTTTTAACATTACAAGTAATTCTCCCGGTACCCTGTTATTATCAGTAATCTGTGCATTGCTGAACAGTGCTGAAATTGATAGTAATAAAGTAATTATGCCTATTCTCATTTGAAGGATTTTAATGTTGAGTGTGCCCGTGCATTAACATTCTGTAAGACCAATCTGTTCATGAATTAAATGAATATTTCTTTTATTAATCTCTGATAATGAATCAGTCGCAAATGCGATGTGAAAATAATAATAATTAGAATAGGTTTTATTGGATGATAAAAAAGGCCCGTACTTCAAAAAATTAAAATACAGGCCAGGTAAGCGGGGGATTATACTAGTTTTTTTATGTTTATCAGATTTTGATAAGTTTTCCGGTTGTGATGTTTCCATCATATTCAGCTTTTATGATGTAGAAGCCGGGTTTTAAATTATTAATATCTATCGACTGAGAGTTTCGTGGATTTATATTCTGGCAATCGACCAATAAACCTTCCATGTTGAATAATGAAATCTGTGCAGTTGCGGGTGCATCGGGGATATGAATATTTACTTTTTCTGATGCCGGATTAGGAAATATAGTCAGTGTTTTAGAATCAGGTCTCTGGGAGTTAATCAAAGTGACTTTAAACTCTGTGGTTGTTGTACAGCCAAGTTCGTTTTCCAATAAAATGGTTATAGTATTATCTCCGGGTATTAATATTGACTGATCGAGAGTAAGAGGTAGTTCGTATGTTTGATTTCCACAAATCAGAAATTGTTTTACATCGTTCTTGAGTCTGTTAATTGAAATGGTTTCTCCCAGGTAAAGTGTAGTGTCGTTTACTACCGGGATTGACTGAAACTTCAAAAGTTTCACTACATAATCATACGTCTCGGTAGCGCAGGTTGAATTGGCTACAACATTCATCTTTAATGTTATACTATCATTCTCCAGATCTTCGGATGAAGGGAAATATATGGCATCTGCTCTTGTTGCATCATCAAAAGAACCCGACCCAGATGTTTCCCAGAATAAGGAAGCATGATTGCTGACAGAAGTACTTAGCATTATGAAATTGGATGGGCAAGCTTCCTGGCTTAATGCTGTGATTTCGACTGGTAGATTTACTGGCAAATAAATATTGTCAAGCCATGCTGCTGCTTCTCCGGTTGTGTCATTTGAGGAAAATCTCCATTCTAATTGATGATTTCCCGGTTCAACCTGATAAGTGAAATTGGTCCAGTTAGTGCTATAGTCCCATTCAGCAATCATGAAATTGTCAATGAAGAAGGCAAGTTTGGAGCTCTCATTCTGAATGTGGGTTTTAAATACAAATGAAATGTAGTCGCATGAGATAGTTTCACATTCATAAACCAGTGAACTGATTTCACGTGTGGCAGTGCTTCCTGAGTGCAATGAGTATATTCCTTCGAATGCTTCACTATCATCAACATACCAATCATGTTGATTAATCCACGAATTTCGTGGGAAGCTGTTTTGTTCAAAGTCTTCATCGGGAGCATCAATAGTTTGAAATTGAAAAACAGCACTTTCGGCGTTGCCATCCATGTTTGAAGAGATTACACGCCATTCGTAGTTGGTACTGTAATCAAGTACAGTGGCTTGTATTTCTGAAGCACTGGTTAAGATTTGAGATTCCCATATCTGTGTTCCTTTGCGACGAATTTGAAATGTGTAATTTTCAGGGGTGCATCCTTCTGACAAGTTCCAGGAAAATTCAGGAGTTTTAGAATTCTTATTAGTGTTGTTGCCTGGTGTTGGATCAACTGCAATGCCAGGTAAATCAGTAACTAAAATTTCGGTAACATATGGAATATAATTTTTGGCACTCAGAGTCAAGGTGATCTTGTCTACCTGATTAAGGTTATTTATTTCAATTGTTGCTACTGTTTCCTGAGCAACTACTGTTGACAAAATTGTTCCATTTACTGAAGCACATATTAAGGTTCCTGCCTCAATATTTTTGACAATTATTGAATTTTGGTCACTTCCTATTTTTGTAGGATGCTGAGGATTAAAATTTTTGGGGAGGGCAGTGCGTAATTCCATTGATGGATCGCCAAAAAGAATCCATGTATCCGTAGTTCTGTACCCTGCGAGTCCGTATTTATCATTCATTTTCATACAGCCGCTCAATGACACACCTCCAAAAGTGTTCGATGTATTGAGTGGTTTGTGACCTCCAAGAATCAGAGCTATTTCATCCTGTGCTTCCATCGGAGGATACCAGGTTTGTGTAGTTGATGACATTAAAGCAGCAACGGCGCCTGCTGGTATTCCATCAGTTCCGGCATTTAAAAACATTTCAGCAAGACTGGTAGTAGATTCGAAAGCGCCGTTATTGCATCCGGCCGACCATATGAAAGGATGAACTTTATTTTGGAGTTTTTTTATGTCTGTGGTTGAAAAACCTGTTGTTACCCAACTGTTTGATGAACCATGTCCTATGTACATGAGAGCTCCGGCTCCTTTTGTCAGTTCATTTGAAACCATTTGTGATGTGGGATTGCCATTCTGGTCAAATTCGCCTCTTGAGCCATCATATAATTCAACGACTGACTTGTAGACGTTGGTTGATAATTGTTTACTGATGTTACGTATATGTTCGAAATCATATTCGCCATCGTCACCAGTGCCAAGACCACTTCCTATGCCTATGAATCTGGCGTATGCTTCACTAATAAAAGGATTCTTTTCATATTGGATTGTTCTTTGAATCATTATTCTGCATTCTTCAATTTTTGAACTGGGAAATCTTCCCACAAGAATTTCAGGATATGAATCATCACCTAAAATATATCCGTACATGTTGTCACTCACCCCTTTCTCAGCTATGCATGGAGGGATATACATGGCATCTCCGACTAAAATTAGATAGTTTAGACCTTTTGTTAAGTAGTAGTCTTTCACAAAATCCCTGATTGCCTGAGAAATGTCATTACTTCCGTTAGTTATAGTTGAAAGGTCAACGATTTCACATGCAATGCCTTTTTGATTTTTCCAATCGATAAAAGGCAACAGTTCATCTTTAAATAAAGGATGACTTATTACAAGCATATTGCCGGTTTCGGAGGGTATTAAATATCGGGATAAGTCTTCCTGAGCGACGGCAGCATTAACAAAGCGACTATTGGCAGGATTGCTGAAATGTGCTTCTGAATCATTAAAGAAAGGATTGGATATAACATTATGAGTCAGCTCATTAATTCCTGCTTCATTGGTTGTCTCAATACTTATTTTGATATTATGGAAAACTCTTAAGATTTGGGTTACCGGATTATACTGAATGGGGTAGAAATGTATACTCTGACCACGTGTTCCTGCCCATATATATGGATCATGAGCCACAACATTTTGGGATGGCCAGAATGCATTTCTTGAATAAACTGTAGGATTGATCGGAGGTAGTCCATCATTTGAGTTATATATTCCAGGGTCTCCTGATGTAGGTGCAATTTTAAAATTGGGATAATCGGTATATTCGGAAGTAATGATATTTGTTGTGGTGTTTCCGTTTAAAGGAATAGCGACACTTACAGCCAGATGTTGAATATCAGGAAGTCCTTTAATTGTTTCGTTTATTCCCCCTTTCAGTAAGATTCTGATCTCATCAGATTCTTTTACTGATTGTGAAGTAAAACAACCCAAAGAAAAATCAATGATAATTCTCTGTTGTTCTTCAATGACATTGATGCCTGGTTCGCAAGTTGCGTTTTCATCAAGGTAGAATACCATATTGTCATCCTTAGCTACAGCAACAGAATTTATTGACAGAACAGTTATACAGAAAATGAGTAATAGATTCTTCATATGCCAGATCCATTAGCGTTTGGATCGGGCCAAGGCAAGTGGTATGCCCTAAATAGAATACTTTATTTTTATGACTGTTATGATGGTTGGTAAGATGCAGAATATCAATACATAACAGACGAATATTATTTATAAAAAAGAAATGCGATGTGGACATTGGAAGATGAAAACCAACAAAAAAGCGCACAGCTGTGCGCTTTTTCAATTAATAGAGATTAGTGATATTCTTATAAGAGAGGGGGGTAATTATTTCGATCAAACCTGATCTTTAACGATTTTAATATTGAACTTTTTCATCCTTCTTATGAGGGAATCCCGTGAAATTCCCAACATTTTCGCGGTGAGCATCTGATTATAACCGCACTCATTTAATGCATGAAGGATGAGGTTTTGTTCCTGTTCCTCCAGATTCAATGCAATAGGCGTAATCCCGGTTTTATTTGATTTTGGAAGAAGTTGAAAATCAATTGTGCTGAGAGTACTGGTATTGCAGAAGATCATTGCACGTTCTATCATATTTCTTAATTCCCTTACATTTCCCGAAAACTCGTAATCGGAGAGAGCCTCGATTAGTTGAGAACTTATCTTTGGTGTTGGTTTTTTAAGTCGGTCAGCGAAATAATCCACATAGTATTTCAGGAGTGGTTCAATATCTTCTTTCCTTTCACGTAGTGGAGGAATATGGATTGTAATTGTGTTTAAACGATGAAAAAGATCTAATCTGAAAAGCTTATTTTTAATCAGGTTGTCAACATCATGATTGGTTGCTGAAATAATTCTGAAATCCACCTGGATTTCTTCAGAGCCTCCAACCTGCTTAATTTTCTTTTCTTCAATAGCTCTTAAAAGTTTGGCTTGAAGTGCAAATGGCATGTCGGCTATTTCATCAAGGAATAAAGTTCCTCCATTTGCCATTTCAAAGAACCCCTTTTTATCAGCAATAGCTCCAGTGAAACTTCCTTTAACATGTCCAAAGAACTCACTTTCAAGTAAAGAATCAGTTACTGCGCTGCTATTAACCGGAATAAAGGGCTCATATTTCTGTTCGCTGGCATAATGAATTATCCTGGCTATAATTTCCTTGCCTGTGCCACTTTCACCCGTTATCAATACATTGGTATGGTTGTATTTTGCTGCGGTATTTGCCAGATCCAATACTTGTTTTATGGCATGGCTTTCGCCAATGAAAGTCCTGTCAATCATACGTTCAAGCTCTGAAGATATTAGTGAATTGCGATTCTCCATTTCTTTGAACTGGTGATACATGTGCAAATACTTCTCTGTCCTTTCTATGGCGAGTTGTATATCGATGTGTCTGAAAGGTTTTCTAAGGTAGTCGATAGCTCCTTCTCTCAGTGCTTCGATCACAGTATCTATATCTCCGTGTCCGGAAATTATGATTACCTCCATTGAAGGATAAAGTTTCCTGACCTGTTTAAGGATGTCAATCCCATTCATGCCGGGTAATCTTACATCCAGAATCAGCAGATCATAAGGTCTCCTTCGCATACTGGCAAATCCATCTCCTGGTGTGGCAGCAGTGTAAACATCAAAATTCCTTAATTGGAGATATTCCTGTAGCTCCTGCGAGAAATCAATTTCATCGTCCAATATAAGTACAGTAAGCTTTTTACTCATGTTTGGTAGTTTGTTTCGATGAAGGCATCTCTTTTATTGTGGTGCCATTTATAACAGGGATTTTTACTGTAACTGTTGTTCCTTCTCCCTTTTTGCTTTGAATATGAATAGAGCCATTGTGTTCATTTAAGATCTTCTGAGATATTGCAAGGCCGAGACCTGTTCCTTTCCCCGGAGCTTTACTGGTTACAAAAGGCTTCGTGATATGGTCAAGTTGATTGCTTTCAATGCCCATTCCATTGTCAGTTACAGAAAGATGAAATTTCGAGTCAGTAATAACACCTTTAATAGTAATGACCGGATTGTAATTCTGAACGATGTTCATTTTTTCAAGCATTGTATCGCGTGCGTTCGATAACAAATTTAACAACACCTGTTCTATTTTATAAGTATTCCCATGTATAAAAGCATCTTTAGTACTTTCATCTAAATGTTTAATAACCTCTATTCCATTATTTTTTAGCTGTTCTGTAAAGAGTGATAGAGTATTGTCAAGAGGCTCTGCTACATTGAAAGAAGTAAGAATCATATCATCATTTCCACGGGCAAAATTCCTTACGTGGTCAATAATATTGCGCATCCGGTGTATGCTTTCAAAGATTTTAGTGTTCTTTTCTTTTATGTAATTAGCGTCTGCTGTTCCTCTGGCAAGGGCTTGAAATAAATTATCAATTCCAAATGAAATAGTATTTAAAGGCTGGTTTATCTCATGTGCAATACCGGTTGCCATTTCACCGATAGCAACCATTCTTTCTGTCTGAATTATATGTTTTTCGAGTTCTCTTTCTTTGGTAATGTCGGTACAGAAAATAAGGTATTGATCTGCAGATAGTTTAACGCTTTCTGTCTTAACCAATAAGGTTTTACCATTTGAGTTGACAACGAATTCACACTTAGATAATTTCCCATTAAGAAGATTCTGAACTTTTGTATTGGGGCTTGCCAGTTCATACTGATTTAGAATACTAAGTATATTCAAAACTCCTTCCTGTTTAATAAAGTCGGGGAACATTAATCCAAAAGCCTTATTATATTCATAAATGATTCCTTTTGAAGAGGTTATCACGATACCTTCAGGGGCATTCTCAATATAGCTTCGATAACGTAATTCACTTGCCACAAGATGTTTACGGGTTTCATCACGCTCGAGAGCATTTCCGGTGATTGTTCCAAACACTGATAATGCTTTCAATTCTGAAGCTTCCCATGAAAGTACAGAGGTGCTTTCCAGCAAAATTATGTACCCATAATGTTTTTCTCCTGAAGTTACATTTATAGAAATAGTCTGGGTGTTTTCTTTCTCTGCTTCGATTGAAAATACCTCACCTTTGTCAATCTTATAGGGTAGATGCCAGGGCCCATTAAACCCGTCTGAGCTAAGAAGTATTACCGCTTCCTGATGTTTATTAAACTCTTTGGCCAATTTCAGTTTTGAATCATTCAGAGTTTTAATGGATACAGGGAAGTTGGTCAGTGATTGTTTTTCAGGGTTGAGGCTATCTAATTGATTTTCATCATAAAAAATAGGCTTGAGTTTATTGGATGGAATAAAAACAGCTAAAGAAGACCCACAAACACTGGCTATGTCTCTCAGCATAAAATGTATTGAACTGATCAGATCGAAATTGCCTGAGAACCTTGCTGAAGCTAGCGAAACTGCTTTTTGTAACTGTAATCTAAGGCGAAGAATTTCCTGTATTTCCTGAAAGCGATTATTGCTCTCCTGAAGATGTTGGCTTTGCAGTAATAATTCTTGTTTTTGATTAAATAACTGTAGGAAAACCCTCACCTTACTTAATAAAACTTCATGGTGATAAGGTTTTGAAATGTAATCAACTGCTCCTGATCTATATCCTTGCGAAACGCTGAATTCATCAAAGTGGATGGCAGAAATAAAGATAATTGGTGTAAGAGTGTTGAGTTGTTGTTTCCTGATTAATTCTGCAAGTTCAAAGCCATTCATAACAGGCATTGAAACATCGAGGATTATCAATGCAAATTCTGTATTCTCGGTAATTCTTAAAGCTTCATGACCACTTGTAGCTTTATGCAGTGACGCCTGTTCTTTGCGTAAAGCCGTCTCAAGCAGTATCAGATTTACTTCAATGTCATCAACAAGTAAGATTTTAGGTAAGTTCGTTATCATGATGTGCTTATGTTTCCCGTAACTAAAGTATAAAAATATTGCATCAAAACGATACTGAGCATATATCAGAAATAGTATGCCCAAGGATTAATAACCCAAATGGAAAAAAGTCATATCATAAACTCGTTTTTTATAAAATTCCCGCAGGATTTAAAAAAAAGAGGCTGTTGGAAACAGCCTCTTTTAAGTTATACTTCCTTACCTTATCAATAATTTTTGTAAAGTGCTTCCTTTTGCCGATTTCACTTTTATAAAGTATATACCAGCAGGTAAATTGTTAAGGTTAAAAGTCTCTATTTGTTTCATGGCATTAATGGTAATGTTCCTATTCAACACTTCTCTTCCTGTTGAATGGAATATCTGAATAAGTGCATCTCCCTTTAATGTTTTATCAAACAGTATAGTAAATTCCCCTGAATTTGGATTTGGATAAATAACGAAACTACTGTTGGTATTTTCAGGTAAACCTGTGCATGCTTCAACATTTACCAATGTTGTAGCTATAGTTTCACAGCCATCTGTATCAGTCACTGTAACTGAATAATCTTTTGAATTACCGGCACCGATATCTTCGGCTAATATGGTTATCTGAGATTGACTTTCCCCATTAGACCATACATAGGTTTCATATCCTGCATCAGCAGAAAGCTGGATAGTATGATTTATACATATTGTTGTGTCAGATGGTAGGTTAATTACTGGAGCTTTTATAGTTACCTCGTGCGATACTGAATTCGAACACTGGTTTTCAGAGTCAGTTTCTGTTAATGTAACTATACCGGTTAAAGGTTGTCCCCAATTGACAGAAATTTCCTGAGTATCCTGACCGGAACCAATTGATCCGCCCTCTACGTTCCAGGTAAAAGTATTTCCTTCATTGATTTCAGCAGTGAAAACTATATTTGTAGAGTTTGCACATGCCATATCAACACCATTAATAACAGGTATTGGTGAAGGTTTAACTAGCACATTCATAGAGACCTCTGAAGAACATCCATATGCATTGGTCTCATTCAGATAAACGGTGACTGAATCAGTTATTGTCCAGTTAATGTGTGCCTCGTTTGAAGACTCACCTGATGTAATACTTCCACCTTCAACACTCCATAAATAACTGTTTTCTGTTCCGGCAGCAGTATAAATTGTAGTTGGATCGAATTGGCAAACTTCAACCGGTCCGTCAATAACAGGAGTTGGAACAGGGTTGATTTGTAAAATCATCTCCGATGAAATATCTTCACAAATGCCATTTCCTGCATGTAATGTAAGAGTTACTTGCCCTGCATTTATGTCTTCGATACCTGGTATGTAGGAAGCCAGTAATATAGTTGAATCTTCGAATGATCCGGTTCCGCTTGTTGTCCACCAAACGTATGTGTGATTTTCTGCAGTTGCTTCAGCAGTATAAATAGCATTGGCACAAATCTGTTGATCGACAATTGCGATTATTGGTTCGGGTAAAAATGAAACCTGAAGGTAATCAGTCGAATCTCCAATTGCTGAATTGTAAGCTGTAAGAGACAGAGTAACCATTCCTGCTGCAACATCCTCAACACTTGGTGTATAGATTGGGAGAAGTAAAGTGGGATCATCAAAGAATCCTGTACCGGTTGTCTGCCATTCTAATGATTCATAATTAATAGCAGATCCTGAAAGCTGAATAGCATCATCAAAGCATGTATTGATATCTTCGCCGGCATAAGCTGAAGTTACATTAGGAACTACTGTAATGGTGCTTTCATAACGATTACAATTTTGCTTTGTGATGATAATTTTAAGAACAGTTCCTGCAGGTTGAGGCTCAAACTGAACTTCAACAGTTTCGGAATCAGTCGTTGATGCAGTTCCAAGAATAATTCCATCTAAAGAGACACATATTTTTGAATTGAGTGCTGTTGTGACAGTGAGTCCTGATGCGCTTTCAAATATTTCAGCATCGTAGGAAGCAACTATTGTATCAGGCATGTTATAACAAATCCTTACAAATGCATCGCCGTGGTGGTGGAAGAGATTGTATGTAACACGTTTGTTGTTAACATTGTAAGGCCAGTTTGACTGCTTGAGGAAGAATTTTCCTGCTGCTTGTCCGAATGCCGGCAAAACACCCCTTTCTTCTACTTCAGAACCGTAAGTCATAAATTGAGGCCACATATTGTCGATCATACCCCAAACAAAAACATCATTCACAAACGAATAGGATGTCTCAGAGGCAGCGGTTAATCCAAGGGCACCTGAAGGATTATTATTATATGTATAACGGTGGAATTTTTCGGTAAAGCACTCGCCGCTCCAATTGTACTTTCCTGTCAGGCAGTTAATCGAAAGAATCCATGTAAGGTCTGTATTTGTCAATCCACCTATGTTTGAATTTGTGTAGTATGGCTCGCCCCAACCTGTTTCCATTCCATGATCACGATGCATCAGCATGAATGAACCCGCGTTAATGGCACTATTAATTTGGGAAGCATTACCTCCTGTCCAACCACCCATAAGTGCAGGTGTTTGAGGAATATAACCCATTCCATTTGGACCGAAAACGCCAACTACCGTATTCGTATTGGTTGCTGTTGACCATACTGAACCCGGATATCCACTGTAAATTTCGTTTATTCTGACAGGTGTTTTCCCTAATGAATTTCTCCAGAAGCCCCCTACGACTTCCGAGCAAACCTGAAACCATCTTTCTGTCTGCCATCCCAATGCAGTGATAGGCTTATCATAAAAATCAGGATTTGTAGGCAGATTTCGTTCGTAGTTCATGAACTTTGAAATCATGGTTTTAAGATGCGTTTCATTCTGTGCAGTCATCCTGGCAAAAATGATATCAGGCATATCATCGTTATTGATATCAGAAAGTATGTTGTCTGATACACAGTAGTTGTCGTAAATAGGTGATGTTATGGTTGATGCATTATTTGATCCATAATCACCTAAAAGTAGCACTGCTACAGGAGGTATATCCCAAGTAGTATATGCAGTAGTGAAATATGTCTTAAGGCTTGCAGCATTAACATTTAGTCCTATATCAGAGAGCTTTACAACACCTGTGTAGATGCCTTCCTCATTACGGAATTTCTTAATAGAATCGGCATACTGGCTAAAAATCGGATCATTAGGAACAACAATCAAATACTCATATCCGGTTAATAAGGATCTGTCATTATATCTTTTATCATAGTCAACCTTTGGAAGGGAAGAGTAGTTATATATAACATCTTGCAGAATCTGATCCCAATGTGGATTTCTGTATTTGCTATCGCCAAATTGTCGTGAACCACCTTCAAATTTTACATTAAACCTAATATCCCTGATCACAAATAGTTCTTTTGTTACCGGGTTGTATTGAAAAGGATTAATATTTAACATACACACGTCAACTCCCCTGATTTGAGTAAAATCACCAAGTACCACATTTTGTGCAGGGTAAAGTGAATTTCGTGAGTAGACCGATTCCTTTTTTGCATAATGAAGTGGTCCCTCATCGTTGTCCAAAGGAATTCTTGGAGCCGGTGCAACAATCACATCATTAATCTTTTCTGTTCTGATATCAATTATTTCAATCACTGGTACAGATCCTTGAGGAATAGCAATATATCTCCCCATTGACGGCAGATCAGGGTATCCTTCTTCACCAGGTAATAATGATTCGGAAAAGAGAACATTTTTCATTCGGGTGCCATTAATATCAATATCCTCCATACTGAAATTCTGGAGTGAAAAGTTAAGTGACAGTCCGTCAGTCGATTCTCTGACTTTTGAAAGACCCTGGGGGCCCCAGCTTCCCTGGTAACGAATCTCTTGTGCAAAAATAACCGTTGATACTAGTAACATTACAAATGACAAGGTAATCCGTAACGATAAACCAGACCGGTTGCGGCAGCGTAAAAATTTTATCATGATGGAAGTAATTGGTTGTATCTGACAAATATATAAAAAAAAGGAACCTTGTAAAAGATTCCTTTTTTTTGTTGTGATGTGGTAAATTTATTTTCTGATAACCAGCTTGGTCATGTAAACATCGTGACCATTTTTCAAATAAACAGTATAAACTCCATCGGCTAATTGTGCTTTGTGGACTGCAAAAGTAGATGCAGCTCTTACAGCAACATTCGGTTGACTGTATACCATTTTGTTATTTAAATCGTAGATCTCAAGAGTATAACTTTTATTATCCTTTATGTTAAGTCTGAGGTTGAATGAACCTTTTGACGGATTAGGATAAATGGATAACAAGTTGCTGTTAACTTCACCGAATCCCGTGCAATCTTCAAATGTAACACTGCTTGTTGCTGAAGTGGAGCAGTTAGTGGTGTTATCGGTAACAGTTACTGAAAAATTATTAGTCCCGATACCAATACCTGTTGTATCAACAGTTATTGATGAGGATATTTGACCTCCGGGGTTCCATAAATAAGTAACGTCGCCTGAAGCTGTTGCGTCAAGTGTTAAGCTGGTTCCGGCACAAAGTGTAGTGTCGGTTGCCAGAGAAATTACCGGTGCCTGTTTTACATTAACTACAATGCTATCGCTTAGCATGTTAAAACAGTTTGCATCGGCGAGGAAAGTAAAGTGGTATGCAGTGGTAACAGTTGGAATGAGTGCAATCGTATAAGGATTTTCACTGGTTTCAATAGTGCCAACACCATTGTCCATCTCGAATGTCCATGGTCCTTCACCTGTAAATGATACCTGTGCTGTAACCTGTTCACCCTGGCAAATTTCAGCTTCAGTCAAAGAAAGCTCAATTGTTGGCTTCGGCAAGAAGGTAATAGTAGAAGATAACTGTATGTTTTCGCATGGGGCACCTGAAATGACTTCGAGCGACAATGTTACACTTCCGGAATTGTAATCTTCTTCTGATGGCTCGTACATAGTCATTAAGGAACCTGGTTCAGTAAATATACCTGTTCCGCTTGAAGTCCAGCTTAGTTCTGAATAATTGGTAGCAACAGCCTCTAGGCTAACAATACTTCCAACACATGTTTCAAAATTCTCAAGTGCAGAAGCTTCAGCCGGAGTTGATATTGTAAGTGTCATATTATCTGACTTAACTTCACCTTCAGGTCCATCTACGGTCAGAGTCAATACAACACTACCTGCAGTAATGTCATTTGTACCTGGTGTATAGAAAGCATTCAGACTGGCAACATCGTCGAAGGTTCCATCTCCGGATGTTGTCCATTGAGAAGTAACATAATTGGATGCAATTCCTGATAACATGTATGAAGTACTGCCGCAAGTCGCGCCATCCTGACCGGCAAATGCCACTGTGGTCCTTTCGGCGGGTAGAACAATATAATCCAGATATCCTGCGTCATCCCCATTCGATACACTGACGTCCTTTGTATAAACCCAGCGGAAATTCTGAATGCCCTCAGCAACCGGGAATGCTACTCTGGTCCAATCTTGTGTACCTGACCACTGGGCAATCATTTCATTGTTAATGTAAAATTTCAGCCAATCATAATTACTCTCAGAAGAAACTTTAACATAGAAAGAAATAGAATCACTGGCCATGACATCATATTGCAACTTCAATTCAGTTGAACCATTATCTGAGATCACTCCTGATTTGGCGGCATATTCACCTTCATATACGTTATTCGAGACTATGGTCCAATTGGCACCACCTGCAAACTGCCATTCGAAGTTAGTGAAATCACCAGTTTCCCAATCTTCCAGGATTAAACCTACAGGGTATTTGTATTCTTTGGTAAACTGAGCATTAGCATTGCTGATGGTGTAATTGAAGATAGCAAGGTGTCCAACAGGTGCTTCAGGTGAAACCGAAATTTCAAATACAGGAAGTACTTGATTGATTGTCCCTGGAAGCAGTGTTTCCCATGTTTGTGTGGGATTAGTTATCGTAATGAATGGACTGGTAGAAGTTAAAGTGCCGGTAATATCAGAGGTCTCATAATCGCCGATATTGATCGTTGGAATTGTCAGTTCTGCTGTTTCTCCTGCATCGAGACGGTTGTTGCCGTTTCCTGTGATTTCAGTTAAAGTGGCAGCACCTGAAGAAAAGGCCGGTGCGTGTGCTTCGAGTATGAAATTACTTACGAAAGTGCTGTCATTGGCATCAGTAATTGTAAGAGTGAAAGTAACTTTTTCCCCATCAGGAATGTTTTCTGCTACTTGAATTGCATATGCATCTGTTTTCTCCACAATCTCACCAATGGCCATATTACCAAATAGTGCTTCGCTAGTTACAATTGTAATGAATGGATTTTCTGTGGCCAGTGTGGCAACTACATCAGTTGCAGGAGTGTCACCTTCATTTTCCAATGAAACATTAATGTTTGTTGATTCTCCGAAATCCAGTAAACCATTACCATTGCCTTCTGCATCATTAAGGCTGCTTCCGGCATAAACTATCCATGGTTGGTTTGGTGGAGGTCCTGTTTGGAATGGAGAAACATAAGTCATGGTTATTCCTGACCTGTTGTCTGTCCATACAGGATAAACCCAACGGTCGCGGGCGTGGTTACCTAAATAGTCTCCCATATATCCACCAGCTAATCCAGGAATTGGGGAAGGAGTGAAAGAAACATCACTTACTTTAAGATCTTCCCAGGTTGCACCACCATCGGTTGAATTAGATGTATAAACTTCACACTGGTTGGAATTTACATTACGGTCATCATAATATACAACACTCAGGTTTCCGTTAATAGGATCGCATGTAATCCATGGGAAGTAATGCTCTTTACCTAAACCGGCAGGATCCTGATTTACTCTTATAGGAGTTGACCAAGTCTCGCCGCCATCCGATGATTTGATCATATAGATATCCATATCGTTACCTGTGTTGATACCAGGGACACCAATATTTGGCCATGTAACATATATGGTTCCACTGTTTACACTGTTACTTATGTCAACGGCCATTGTTGGGAATGCATTTACCCTCATATTCTTACCGGTTTCAGAATTACGAATTCCACGAATATTACTTATTATTCGTGTAGCCGGTAACCAGGTAGCACCGCCATCAAGTGATTTTGCCATACCAATTGCTTTCTCATCCTGTGGCCATGAATCATAAATAGCCCATATAGCATATACTTCACCATTTGGACCCGTTTGAATATTAACTCCTTGATTATGGCTGCCGGCATTAATTGCACTACTGATGTTAACCGGAGTTGACCATGATACGCCATCATTAGTTGAACGACTGATTTCAATCTCAGAGTCGTTACTTCCACCGAAATTAGTCCAGGCATCATATAAATTGCCTTCATAGGGACTGATAGGGCTGTTATCGATCCACATATGGTTTTTATCAAGGAGAGAACCCCAGCCACCTGGTGCATCTGCCACCAATACCGGAGTCCATGTAACACCTTGGTCATCACTGTATGATACGCCTTGTCCACCATTTATGTGAATGTAACCAACATAATATCTTCCGTTTAAACCAATACAGGTTGTCGGGTCACCACTATTTGTTCCACCGGCTCCTTGTACTGTACCTCCCCAAGTGGTTCCTGCATCTGAAGAAAGGAATGAATTAGCTCCATAAAGATTTCCAACCGGATTTTGGGTACTGTTGTTCGACTGTAGAAGAGCCTGAGGATTTGTTGGATGTACAAAAATTGAGTTTTCACTCTGGGTTGAATTCTGCGTTGTAACTGGAACGTCTGGTGAGTCATCAGTTGAAATACTCTTGCCAACAAGCTTTGATGTGCCATACTCGGCAGCAGGCAGTGGCATAGTTTGTTGTACCGGTACTAAACCCATTGAAGCCATCCTGCGCCAATACGACATATTGTCAATTCGGTTGTCAGGAACATACTTCGGTGTTACCGGAGTATTGGGTGTATACATCTGCTTTTTGGGCTTTTGTGCCTGAGCTAAAGGTATAATCATCATAGATAATACCAGCGCGATGAGTAGTTTTTTTACCACGATATAAAATTTAAATTAGAACATGAATATTTAATTAACAATTATCTTTGTCAGTGATTTTGTTTCAGAATCTGGTACTTGCAGAAAATAAAGGCCTTTCTCAACACCTTCCAAACTAATCTTTACACTGTTTAGTGACTCAGTTTTAAATTCTTTAACTGTTTTGCCTGCAATATCTTTCAAGATGAAATTTGAAGCTTGGTTACTTCCTTTGAGGGTTACCTGAATAAAATCAGAAGCAGGATTTGGAAATACCTGCAGATCAGAATCAGGTAAATCCGTCAGACCAACGCTTCCGGAAAATTGTGTAGTGTATGCTGTTGGTTTACAATTATAACCTGATACAATAAGTTGCAGAGTTCCTGCCTGATTGATCAGGGTGTCTAGTACCACTTCAGCTATTCCCTCATTATCAGTTTTGCCTGTTCCTATCAATACATTGTCTTTTATTGCAGCTACAGTAAGGTCTTTTGATGGCATGCCATCTTCAATTACTACCACATAGAAGGAACTACTTTGAAGAGCAATGGCAGCAGGATATGTCGTACTGATATCACGGGGTTCATTCGACCAGATTGCCATTGCAGGATCACCCAAAACATTACAGTCATAGAAACACCATCTTAAGGCACCTTCTTCCCATTGTCCCGGGGCATTTACCCACGGAGCAGTGGCGATTTTTGATTCCAGATGTGCGCTTCCTGCCCGGTGTAAACTGTCAGTAAATAACGCATCCATAAATTCTCTGTGCAGATGAGCTGAAGGGCCTTCAGTTTGTCCTTCATTAAACCACCCATATCTGGAGTTACCAATAAAAACTGAGGCAAAATTGTCAATGCAAGTCATCCTTTCACCTATGCAATCACTTGCATCAAAAGATCCGCAAATGCAGCCATGGGTGTATATTATCGGGAAATTATGAAGAATACCATTAACTCCTGAAAAGTTACTGTTGGTGATATCTGAATTGTAGAGTTTCATTGTATAATTCTCATTAGCATGACCAACGTGGCTAATAAATGAGCGACCGGTATTAATCATATTAATAAGGTCCTGAGGTGACCATGAACCCATTTCATCATACATCCGTGTAATTGGATATGTCTCAGGCATGCCTGTAGTTGTGTATCCATTATCAGTATGGTAACCTATCAGAAGTTCCAGATAATCTGATCCCCAGGTGTCTGGATTATAATAAAGGTTTTCACCTGCAAGAAGATGATTATTTAATTCACCTTCAACGGGTTGCGTTTGGTATTTAATTGTTTTGTTTAATAAGGCTGAAAGTTCTGTTGAATTGCTGAATGACATTCTGCCAACAGAGATATCAGGTAAAAGATCATCTTCTCCAATTTCACCCCACTTGTTGTTACCATTAGTATTCCAATTCCCATCAATCGCGGAGTAATAAAGGTCGGCAGGGATACCATTATCCTCATATACAGAGGAGGACTGAACTTTGCAATAAAAGCCACGATATGCTACATGCTCAACATCACCTGCAAGAATAACCTGATTTATGCCATTATTCTGGTACTGATCAATTATATGATTTCTGATTTTTTCGGGTTTATCTGCTCCAGTGCAATTAGTGTTTATGAATTCGGTCGTGCTGAACTTAACTTTCAGTCCCTGATTCATATATAAATTCTTAATACTTTGCATCTGAGCCACAAAAGTCTCCGGTGTGATGATCAGGATATCATAGCTGTCAATGGATCTGGAAGGATTCGGGTAATATCGTGCCATTTCACTGTTTTGAGCGTAATTTCGGCATCTGTCTAATGTTTCCTGATTTTGTGGGAGATTTGATAAAGCCTGCATTGCTCTTTCGGTTTCTCTTGTCTCAATTGTGATGGTAACTGATTGATACCAGCTTATCTGACCTGTTGAAGGAATATATTGTACCGGTGTAAAAGTAGCCAGTGCAAAAGAAAAACCATTAAGGAAATGTGTGCTCAATTTGCCCGTTTGAGATACAGGATATTTATCGGATGAATTGTAAAGGGCACTGTTTATCACAAATCCTGAACTGACATTGGATTCAGTTATCGGTCGGGATGGCTGAATGGGAAGAAGGTTATAATAACCTTCCATTGTTATGAGATCATTACCCTGAAAAGTAATACTTACAGCTTCATGACCAGGAGGGAGCATTAAACGAACTGCATTCCATGGTAGTCCAGGTTCCCCTGATGGACCAGCTAACAGCATTTCGTCGAACATAATTTTCTGAAAACCTTCTTTTGTTGTGACTGTAAGATTGGTTACATTGTATGTTTTTGTAATTGTTTCAGCCTGTGTGTAAGCAGCAAGAAATAATACAAAAAACAAAGTAAAAAAATTTTTCATTAAGCTCTGGTTTTGTGTGTGTTTTATTGTGTGTATTTAAAAAATTCAACCAATTGCAAATGTATATTTTTAAGTGTATTAAACTCAGAATATTGATAAAAAATGATGTAAGATTTTTAGTGAAATGTTCTTTGTTTTTGGCTTTTGGTCCTTTGTTATCCCATTCCACGCGCAATAGATTCGTTTTTAGTTCTGTTTTTTTGATTCTTTGTTGCCCATTACACGAACCTGATTATTATTAATCAATAATGAATACTCTTTACATCGAACTAAGAACAAACAACAGCGAACAATAATTTATTTGATTCTTTATATCTTTGCTGAGATGGAGTCATTTTTTGAGAGCTTTGCTCATTTCACGCATGGGATGGCTTTTATGTTTTTTGCCATTATTGCTGCTCATCTTTACTGGCAGAAAAACAAGAACAGGCTTATCCGGTTTCTTTTCTATGAAGCTATTTTCTTCGCTCTTATAGAAATTAAGGATGTAATTTTCCTGATTAATGGTGTTAAGTACAACAATTATTATAACCATATATTTCTAAGTATCGACCTGTGGATTATTCCTTTCACAATACTTTTTCTTATCGAATTAATGTCGCCGGGATGGATTAAGACTCGTCATGCCATTTTGTTAACTGCTCCCTCCACCGCATTCTCAGTATTTATAGTTCTCGCTTCATCTGATAAGCTTTTTTATTGGACAGCTGTCTATAGTCTGGTACTTGGCATAATTGCCTTCCTGGTGTTCTTTCTTGCGACTGCTCGATACAATAATTATGTGAGGAAGAATTTTTCCTATACTGAAGGATTGAGTGTTTCGTGGGTGCGAACCATCATTTTTACCTTATTATTATATCTTATATTATGGTTTTTTATCTCCCCGTTAAATAGTTGGTGGGGAGATGCATTTTATTATTTAGTAACAATTGGGATATGGAGTTATATTTATTTTTATACGTTACAACATTCTGTTATTGAGGTTCCACAGATATTGTTTCGTTACCGGAAAGAGAATGCGAAAACTGAAAAACAAAAGGAAGACGATTGCCCTTATGAGTTTGCAAAAAACCTTGAGAAGGTAATGATGGAGAATATGCTTTTTCTCAATCCTAAACTTCAGATAACAGAGGTGGCAAGTGCTATTTATACTAACAGAACATACCTTTCCAACTATCTTAATAAATACCTTAATACAACTTTCTGTGACTATGTGAACACTTTTCGTGTAAATATGGCGTGTAAATTACTCATGGAAAATAGAAAGCAAACACTGGAGCGGATAGCTGAGGAATGCGGATTTAATTCTCTCTCGACTTTTAACCGTTCTTTTTCCAGAATCAGAAATTGCAGCCCTGCAGAATTCAGAAAGCACCCACAATCTTTTTTTTGTGATGAAAAGGAAGAAGCCAAAAAGCCCGTCTGTGGCGAACAATAGGCTCTTTTTTGTTGAAATGACTTGTATTTTGTCGTTCTGACAAGAAATATTATTTTATACTCACTACATTTGCAAGTGTAGTAATCATAGGTAATATGGCAGTTTCAGTGTAGAAAATGATCAATAAATTATGACCTAACGTCACATTAAAATTCAATGTAAAAACTTTATGGTGTGATTTAATCCTATCAAAGCTATAAGATTTTAACTATTATTCTCAGACGAATTTTTGACTTAATAGTGTGTCATCGTAAAATTTGCCATGAACATAGAAATATCTACGCGGTAGACTATTAGTTTACGTATGATATAGCTTGGAATGAATTAATGTAGTTAATTTTAATTGTTTAGGTATGGGAAATCAATACAGAACTGAGAAAGAGGAAAAGCAGGAAGCCGTCGTAAAGCAAAAAGAAAAGAGCATTGAAGAAAAAGGTGCTTTATGCCCGGGTTGTGGTAAAGGCTTAAGTATCAGCGATATATTCTGCCCGGAGTGTGGAAAGCAGTTGAAAAAGATGAGTACCTGCTCATTCTGTGGAGCTGCAGTAGAACCCGGTTGGGAAATTTGTGGTCATTGCGGACATAATCTTAGAGCTGAGTGCTGCTCATTTTGTGGTGCCGCTTCAGGCAGTAATGATGCATTTTGTTCTGTATGTGGTAATCCAAAAGGAGGTATAATCTGCCCTGATTGTCATACTGTTAACTTTCGTAATTTCTGTCGCAAATGCAATACACCACTTAATGATATGGCTCAGGAGGCATTGCAGCAGATTCAGCAAAAGCCTGAACTGAAAAAAGCTCTTTCTGTTGCTCAGGAACTTGAGAAGCTTGAAGAAATCATTTCTCAGTTTAATGAAGCAGAATCCGGTAAAAATGATATTCACGAGTTGTCAGAGGAGAGTCGTGAATTTGTAAATCAATATAAAGAATTACTGGGTGCTTTTCGTGGACATAGTCCGGAGGAAAGAACTGCAGGTAAGGATATTTCCGTACCAAAACAAAGAAAAAAATTCACTCTCAACATATCGGGCAAGGAGGAAGCAATAGCCCAATACAACGCGAAGCTGGAAGAAATGAAACAAACGCTCAGTTCGCTTTTTCCTAATCCTGAAATGACTCCCCAAATGCAACGTGACTATTATACCGCCATAAAAGTTGAAATAATCTCAAAGGTTAAGGTAAAGGTTGGATGGAAATGTAACGCATATGGCTGTGTACACAATCAACCTAATGATTGCGCAGAGCCATTCATGGGAGGAACGTGGATTTACAAAGAAGTAGATAAAAGCACATGGGTGCATCAGTAAACTTGAAACAAAATTATTTTCAGATATAGCCAGATGATCACATGGAATATCAAGATAAGACAGTCAGACCAACTGATAACAAAACAGACCAAACAGTGAGAGATAAAGTGCAGAGTTCTGACAGTACAAAAAGAACCTCTGTCAATCAGACAGATAAGACTATCCGTCTTGATAGAAATTCTGAGAAAACCATGAGACCTGTTGACAAAACCTCAAGAGGAAAAGCAACGGTTGATAAGATGACACGTGTTACCGCTTTAGCTGATAAAACAATGCGCAGTGATACAGGCAAAGTCTTACAGCCTAACAGTCAGGATGAAATTGATAAAGTTATTCGCCAAATAGAACAACAATCTACTCAAACCGATTATATATTAAATAATGTCAGTTATCATGTTGTCAAAACGCTATCGGAAAATACGGGTGAGGCAGATGTGTATCTGGTAAAAAAGGGAAATGATCATTTTGCACTGAAACTTTATAAACTAGGAATTGAGCCCGATAAAGAAATTATTGAAACTGTGCGCAAGAATTCAGGTAATCCTGAGATTAATTTCCTTGTAGATACACTTCATCACGGATTCTGGTTAAATCCTAAAACTGGGCAATCACGCTACTATGAATTGATGGCTTATTTTGCCGGAGGTTCTCTAGATCAAATTAAGATAACTCATGACGCGGAAGGTGAAAAGTTTTTAAGTGAGATTGCCATCAAATGTGCTGCCTGTCTCGGATTTCTGCACTCAAAACGAATAATCCATCGCGATGTAAAACCCGCCAATTTCTTTTTCAGAAACAAAGGTAATGATGCTGAGGAAATTTCTATTGCCGATTTTGGTATCGCAATCATGTGTTCGGAAAATGGGGAAGCTAAGGTAGATGTTCAAATGAGAACCAAAATCTATGCTGCACCCGAGTACTATGTAACCATAGATGGTGGCATTGCAATTACCAAAAGCATGGATTTCTACTCACTGGGAATGATGTTACTTGTGCTTTGGGAAGGCGGTGAAGAAAGATACCGTGCACCCGGTGAACGTATTCTGTGGACATTGAAGCAGGATAATAAACTTCCATACCCACATGACTTGCCTCCGCGTCTTTTACAACTTGCCAAAGCATTAACCATTGCTGATCCGGAGAAGAGAGCCGGTTTCAATGAGGTAATTAAATGGGCAAAAGGTGAAGATATATACACTGAAGAGAATATACAGTTCAACATCGTATATAATGCTTCTAAAAAGCAGATTGCCAAGTCGAGAGAAGAGCTGGTTAAATTTATGATGGAAGACCAAAACCTGGCAATCACTTACTTGTACAGAGGGCAAATCTCCAATTGGCTCAAAGAAATTAATTTCATTGAACTGTTGACCCCAATTGAAGAGATTATCGATACTCAATTCCCTAAAAACAAGGAAGCGGGTTTCTGGGCTGCTTGCTATTTCCTTGATCCCGGTTTGAAATATAAGGATGTAAACAACAGGGAAATAGAAGAAAATGAGGAAATAGCAGACTCGCTTCTTGAGAATTTTGACTACTACAGTCAGGCTCTTACTGACAAGAATCATCAGCTCTTCATATATCTCAATGCCACCGGTCGTGGTGATGTCAAAAAGCTGATTCCGTTATTCAAAAAAGGTGAAGCTAACCGTAGTGCATTGTTTCAGCTCATTTACGCACTTAATCCTTCATTGCCATGGACACTTACTGATGAAACCGGCAAGACGGTTAAATGTGAAACAGTGGACGATATAATACTAATTACTTTCAATACCGACTTCCCAATCAGTGATGACTCAGTCGATGATCTGTTATCGGAAGCTTTTCTCAAGTGGATTGGAACAAGGGACAAAGCACTTGAGGGAAAACTAAGAACAGTAGAAGGGCACGATACTGACATCTTTGCATTATTTTATAATCTTAATCCTGAGCTATCTTATAATTTTGAGCTTGATGAGAGCTCCAACAACTATTTCTTCACTGCCGCAGAAATTGGCAATTACATGAATATTCAGTTAGAGGAATATATCCAGAATGAAGATGACAATTCCGATGCCGGTGAACAAGTAAACATGCTATGCTACATTGACGATTCACAACTCTATCAATATCTGAAATCCAAAGGTGGTGTTTATGACGATAAAATAGAATGGATTAAATATTGTGCCGATGTCAACTCTAAAGATAACGCCAATAAAGCAGGTCCATATAATTGGAGAATCGGTGTTTACAAAGCAATCAAAGGTCTTGGATTTGATCCATATTACTATTTTCCGAAAAGTGACAAAGTTGTATACACACTTGATGAATTGAAAGGAATTCCACGAAAGGAAATTAAGGCTGAGATGGAAAAAGGCTATCTGGATGCCTGGTTAACAACTTTCTATCAGGAAGACCCGGCTCTTGACCTATCTCCTCAATTCGCGTATGAATTAGCTACTGACAAATATATGCAGAAGCTGGAAGAGTTGGATGAAAGTCACGTTGATGTTGAAAATTATCGCATTGCTACAAAACAACTGAATAGTGTTTTGAGTGGATTAAAACGGAATTACAAGTTCAACCTACTTTCAAAATGGATAATTGTACCACTAACCATTATTGCTTCAGCGGCAATTATTTATTGGCTACTTAATATTGAAATTCCCAAAGAGAGAGATTATTATTCCACATGGATATATATTGTGGCTTTTGCTATGGGAGTTGTTACAGTGGTATATCTTATTTATGATATAAGTATCGAGCTGGGCTGTTTGGGAGTTATTATCAGTGGAGGACTAGCTGCAGTTATTACATATTTCGGATTACTTTTCCTTGCACCATACCTGGTATACGTTATTTCGGCCATTCTGGCTGTTTTAGTGGGCATTGTGCTATTCCGTTTAATAAAATCACCGGTGGGAAAAAGTAACTATAGCGACTTATTCTATCCAACAGAGGAGGAACTGATTGTAGAACCTTTAAATTTTGCTTTCAGGGCAGAAGATGGAGAGAATTTCAGATCCTCAATCGAAGACAGGATATCAGATTTAGTTTATGATATCAAGGAGAACACAAAAGCATTTTACAAGAAGCTAATAGCGCCCTGGACAATTATAATTATAGGTATTGTTGCTTATATTTTTTTAGGAAGCTTTGATTCTTCACTTCAATTTCTTGATACTCAGAAGCAATATGCCATAGTAATAGGAGAATGGAAAGGGACATTCGATCGTCGTGATGCTGTTTTACAAATCAGCCAGGCAAAAAATGATGCTACCGAAGGATCGATAACAGTTAAATATCGAAATTTAATAACCGAAAGCTTAAAAGGCAGTATCAATATTAAGAAAAAGACCTTCCATTTCGACGATGTGGATGCCTCCAACGGTAACCTTGATGGTGAATATAACGGGAAATTCAATGATGACTTCTCGGAAATGTCGGGTACTTACCAGAATTATAAGACAAAGAAAAAGGTAGATTTTATATTTAAGAGGTAAATAAATTACTATGAATTGTCCTATTTGCGATAAACCCAATAGGGATATAGCTATTTTCTGCAAAAATTGCGGTGAGAGTGTTGTTGCTAAGTCAAGCGAACCTTTGGAGAAGTTAGTGGGGATGACACAGGTAAAAAATCAATTGAATAATTTGGTTAAAATCTGTGAAATGCTGGCCTTAAGAGCAAAAAAAACTGGTGTAAAGGTGCGCCCTGGAATGGATATGGTAATCACCGGTAATACAGGAACAGGCAAAACCAGATTAATTAGCGTCATTCAATCATTGCTATACTCTTCAGGAATTATTAAAAATCCAAAGGCAGAAATCATTGATGCAGTTGATTATGAAAACTTCTCTAAAGAAGAAAATTGGGAAGCTAATATCGTTAAAGCAAAAGGCGGATTACTGGTAATTGAAAATGCACAAAAACTGGTTCCGCAAAAAGAATCAGATGATATCAACAAGCTCGACAAGCTATTCAAATGTATGAATGATGAGTGGAACAATGATCCTATCGTTATCCTGTCGGGTCTCACAGGCCTGAATGCATTTATGAATACCAATGCTGACATAGCCAGTCGGTTCGAGTACCACTTCAGATTAAATAATTTCAGTGCCTCAGAGTTAAGTGAAATTTGCATCCATAGACTCGAAGAAACTTACAATTTAAAGCCTGGTGAGGCGACTAAAGAAAAACTGGAACGTGTATTTAAATATGCTTTCCGAAACCAGGATGAGGATTTCCAATTTGGAAACAATGGCCATTTTGCTGTAAAAAAAGCTGAGCAAATATGGCAAAAAGCAATACAGCGGGATTTCAGTGCAACTACTTTTGAGGTAGACGATATAACAGGGAAGGAGTTTAATGAAAGGACCTATGATGAGATTATGGCTCAACTCGATGAATTTGTTGGCATAGATGAGATAAAAACCACTGTAAAAAAGGTTATCAATAAAATTAATGATGAGCAACAGCTAACAGGGAGTAGTACCAAACCCGAATTGGAAGACCATTATCTGTTTCTGGGAAATCCGGGAACAGGTAAAACTACAATTGCCCGAATTTTCGCTGATATTCTTGCCGCAATTGAAGTATTGCCCAGTGGTCATCTGGTCGAGGTTTCAGCTAAAGACCTTATTGCAGGTTACGTGGGACAAACAGCCCAGGCAACAGCCGATGCGGTGGATAAGGCAATGGGTGGTGTGTTATTTATTGACGAAGCATACGAACTTGCAGGTAATGATTTTGGTAAAGACGCTATAACCACACTCCTGAAATTGATGGAGGATAAACGTGGTAAATTTGTTTGTATCGCTGCCGGTTATTCAAAAGAAATGGCCGATTTTCTAACTACAAATTCCGGTTTAGCTTCCCGCTTCAATGAAACTATAAACTTCCGCGACTACAAGCCTGAGGAGTTAAGTGAAATATTCCGCCGAATGGCCAAAAAGGAGAAATTAACTCTCGATGAAGAAGCCGACAAACACTTACTAAACTTCTTCAAAAAAATGTATATCGCACGCGATAAGCAGAAATTCGGGAATGCCCGGGATGTACTAAATGTTTTACGGGCAGCTATCGGCAACAAGAGCCTCCGTTTACAGGAATTACGCCAGAAGATGGAAATAACCCGGGAAATGATATCGACGCTTACCCGCGAAGATATCGAGGGATCTGAGAATATCAAGGGAAAAGACCTTGATACCATATTAGCGGAACTCGATGAATATATTGGGATGGATAGTGTAAAGAAAGCTATCCGCGATCTGGCGACCAAACTTCTATTCAATCAGCGGAAAATGGAGCGGGGACAAGGTGATGCCAGGTTGACCAATGTACATATAGCTCTTACAGGTAATCCGGGCACAGGCAAAACAACAATAGCTAATAAGCTTGGAGAGATTTTTAAAGCGATTGGACTGCTATCATCTGCAAAAGTTGTGGTGAAGAAACCGGCAGATCTGCAATCGTCAATCGTTAATGACACCGGAGTGAAAACAAACAAGGCTTGTGATGAAGCTATGGGTGGAGTTCTGTTAATAGATGAAGCGTATGGTTTGGGTGATGATAAAGGTTACGCTCGCAACACCCAACAGGAAGCTGTTGATACACTAATGACCAGGATGAGTGAAGATGCCGGTAAATTTGTGATCATTTTTGCCGGTTATCGTACACGAATCGAACAATTTATACGCAATTCCAATCCCGGTATGGATCGACGAATTACCAGCAAACTCCATATTGAGGATTACACTGCCAATGAGCTTTACGATATCTTCATGCTTAACGCGAGAAAAAACAAGGATACGCTAACAGTAGACGCGTGTACAATTCTCAAAAAGCTCATTTCACAAATAGTGGATGCCAAGAGTGAAAATTTCGGGAATGCCGGTGAAATGGTGAAACTGCTTGAAGAAGCTGAAACACGCAGGGCAGTTCGCCTGATGAATCTTGAAGACAGCGGAGTGACACTAACAGATGAACACTACCATATCTTCGAAGCGGAAGATATCCCATACGATGCACCTAAAGCTCTTGTTGAAGAGGATATATTTAAGGAATTAAACAATCTGATCGGCCTGAATAACGTGAAGGAAACAATACGGGAAATCGCTGATTATATTAAAGTGGAGAGGGAGAAAGCTCAGGCATTAGGCAAAAAATTCCAGGGAGTTGGCGACCACTATCTGTTTGTTGGAAATCCCGGAACAGGTAAGACCACCGTTGCCCGAATTATGGCAGATATATTCTATACTCTTGATGTGTTGCCAACAAATAAGCTTGTAGAAGTAAAGCGCGAGGATCTCGTCATAGGATATGTTGGACAAACAGCACCTAACACAAAGGAAAAGGTTAAAAGTGCAATTGGTGGTGTGTTTTTTATTGATGAAGCCTACACACTTAAGAGTGGAGGTCCTAATGATTTCGGGCAAGAAGCTACAAACACCCTATTGCCAATGATGCTTGATTATAAAGGCAAGATGATATTTATTGCAGCAGGTTATCCTCGTGAAATACAGGAATGGATTGATAGTAACAGCGGATTAGAAAGCCGTTTTACTAAAACTATTCACTTTGAAGATTATACCGGTGAAGAAATGGCAGCAATCTTCCGAATGAAAGCCGTTAAAGATCAGTTAACTTTGACACCTGAAGCTGATGACATAATGGCAAATTATTTCAAAGCATTGTATGATAACCGAGGCCGGAATTTTGCCAATGCCCGTGAGGTAGGCAACTATTTCGATCTTGTTAAACGGCAACAAAGCAGTAGGTTGAAAAAAAGAATGGCATTACCGGATTTCAATGTTGAAGAATACAAAGTACTGCTTCCTGAAGATGTGAACCAAAATCAGAAATCCATATTCAGGCATTCGCCTTTTGGATGAGATTATTGTAAAATATGCAGAACGAAACTCACATAATATTTTAAAGGATGGATTTGGTAAAATGTCCTTTTTGTGACAAGGAAATAGAATCGGATAGCTTTTTTTGCGACCAATGCGGAAAGGAATTAATGGTCTGTCCTGTCGGGCATGGTTTTAAGAAAAACAAAATGTGTAATGAGTGTGGCAAACCACTTGCAACAGCAAAATCAAAACAAGCAGTGAGTCCTGCTCATCTGGAAAAGTCTCAGGTGATGGAGGCGCCCGTTGAGAAAGAAAAAGCACCTCAAGCATCAGAATCGACAATCAGACAGGTTGTACAACCCAAAGTGCCACAGTTTTTAGTCAGTAAAGAACTTAACGCAAGTCTGCCTCTTCAGGATGGAGCTGTAATCGGTCGTAAAACAGGTAATTACTTACATATCTTTTCTACCCAGGGGTATGTCTCAGGGACTCATGCACGTCTCCATAGAAAGAAATCAGGTGAATGGGAAATAGTAGATCTTGACTCTACCAACGGCACTTTCTTAAACGGTGTCCAACTGATTCCTAATCAGTCCGCACCTTTCAGCTTAGGAGATACGATTGCCTTTTATGATTTGAAATTCATTGTTGAATAATCAGCAGAAATATGCTTATAAAATCGGATATAATCAGTGATATAGGTTGTGTAAGAGCCAGAAACGAAGATATGATCTTATTTGCAGGTGAGTATTTTCGTGATAAAAGCGATATGCAAATTTTTGAACTTTCAGATACTGCCCGATTTGGCGCAATCGTGGCTGATGGAATAGGTGGGCATAACGGAGGGAATATAGCTTCGGAAATGGCATTACGACAATTTGAGGACTTATTGCTTGAATTACCAACAAACCTGAGTGAAAATGATATAACAGAAACTCTTAAGCAGTGGGCAGAACGAACACACCGGCTAATCCTCGATACCGGTTTTGATCAGCCTGAATACGAAGGTATGGGTACCACTTTCTGCGGATTATTTTTCTACCGTGATATGGTATTTGCTCTAAACATTGGAGATAGCAGGCTATACCGCTTTCGGGGTGGTATTCTCAAACAACTGTCAACTGATCATTCTATTCGTCAATTAACCGGTATTCTCTCCCAAAGTTCCAATCAGATTTATAATTCTTTAGGAGCCGGAAAAACTACCTTTATCGATATAAAAACCATCAGTGGGCAGTTATTGGATGATGATTTGTACCTTATCTGCTCAGATGGGCTTTCAGATATGATTTCTGATCAGGAAATTGAAAATATACTAATAGAGACCCCTTCAGCAGAATCATTGGTTACAGCTGCAAAGAAAGCAGGAGGAAAGGATAATGTAAGCGTGATATTATTAAGAATTGTAAACTAATTACCATATAAAAGTCGACTCAACCCTAAACACTTAAACAAAAGAAGGTATGAAACATTTTTTCGACATCACAATTTTATTCTTCGCGATATCATTAATTCTGGTTGGAACAATTATTTTCAATAGTTTCACTAGAAATAAGCCTGCCAACATAAGGGTGGCTGCAATCCAAAACACACAAATCTCTGACTATTCTGATTCTTTCGCCACCATTAATAAGGGCGATTCATTAACTATTCTTGGAGCCGATTTTAGAGAATTTCGTTTTTTAGTAGCCACTGACAACGGCTTAAGAGGTTGGATCCCACAGGAAGCTATTGACAACAGAGGTATTATTTATGATACAGAACTCATCACCGATAACGGGAAAACCGAGATAATAAGTGGCGACACAGTAATCCTTCTGGGACGTTCGGGTGATAAGTATGCTCAAAAGATGAAATTCAAAGCTGTCAATGGTCAGCAAGATGAAGTGAGTATTAGCGATCTTACAACAGTAACTGGTTATAAAGTGCGCAAATTTGATTACAATGGTGGAGATTACATTCTCTCACATAAGAAATTCCAAAGTAAATATATCGGGAACACATTTCAGGAGAACGAAAATCTTTACCGTCCTGCAATACATGTCAGAAATACAAAGGATGGAAAAGCAGCTGAGTATGACTTACGAGTTTTTAATAAAAGCGATGGTAAATTCTATAAGGTAATTATTAATTATAAGGATAATGTGGCAACATCTTATAAAGCTGAAGTTACAAGAACCACTAACCGGATTTTTCTGAAGTATCTGCCATTGGTTCCAACTATTATCGACGTGAGTTTCTTTTCACAATTGATTTCTGCAAATGTTTTCGATGATGCGGACTTTGATTCACAAAAGAACTCTGTTTTCCTCAAAATAGCTGCCTTTTTCATTGGAATTATTTTCTTCCTGGCTTTAATCGGATATGTTGCTTTTATGAACCAGACGATATTATTCCTCATGTTTGGTCTTCTGCGTTTTCGCTTACCGTTGAAATTTATTTCCAATTTAGCTTTTCCAAAGGTAGTCCTGGTGTTAACAATTATCAGCACGTATATATGGATTGTACTAGGCTTATGCAAATCATTTCATTGGTGGTATTTTATCCCGATTGTACTGATTGCTACATATTGGATCACAAATAAGGTCTTCGACTGGTTTAGTGATTTTCCATCTAATCGCTGCCCCGACTGCAAATCATTATACACCATCAATTACGATAGTGAAGAATTTATAAACGAATATCAGGAGTGGCGTCAGGAGACCAAAAGTACCAAGATTGGCTCGCGCTCAAGGAGTGAATGGGTTCACGATACTGAAGTGACTAAGTGGAGTGATGGTAGTAAAACAGAACGGGCTGTCAATCAACGAGAAGTCACGCATACTACAAGAACATATAACAACGATGTTTACAATGTACTTTATCTGGTGCATGTTTATAAACAGACTTATAAGTGTGAGCATTGCGATTATGAAGAGTATGGGTCACGCAAATCCTCATCAGAGCTCGACAGGAAATACAAGGGGTCATATGTAGATACAACTACCACTCATTCAGGCTATTAATATGAAATATCCTTATCTTGTAGTACAAATTACTGAATATGCTAACTTGATTCCCTTACTGAATGCGAAATCAACGTACAATATATTCACTGACAATAAAACACATCTGAAAAATGCACAATTGCCCTTTTTCAACAATTATTGCCTGCTATCGGCGCAAACTTTTTCTACTATTCCACCGGTTACAATGAGCTATCTGTGGAATGAGCAGAATAACGATATTATTAAACTGAATGGTACCAGGGATGCTGTTTTTGATAACCTCGATAAACTCGGATTAACACTTAATCAGGAAAATATTGTGCCTTATGTTCGGTTTGTGCTCGACAATGTATGGAACGATAAGGGGAGTTTGAGACTTGTGGAGATAATGGATGAAATTGAATTTTCCGATAAACCATCGAAATCAGACTTAAGGTTTTTAGAAAGAGCCATCAGACCTACAATTGTTACCCAAACCGAAGAAGGTTTCATCCTTGATACGATTATTATCTACGGAACAGAAGTTTATCAAAGTTCTATAGCAGTTGCCAAAAACGGAACTTTTGATATTCAGTCTGAAACTGAACTAATTAATGGAATGAGTTGCTTAAGAGTAATTTTTTTAGAATAAAGATATGATGTCATTTTTTGATAGAATTGTTTCGCTTGATGATGCAATGATTGTCCGCCCTGCTTCTGAGGAAGATATAAGGGAAGCGAATAGTGAATTGTTAAACTTAAATTTGCCTCCAATTCCATCGGATTATAAAGATTTCTTAAAGCATTGCAATGGATTTGCATTTAATGGTGTGGAGCTTTTCGGGACAGATATTGTGACTGACCCCGAGACCGGTTTTCAGTTGATTGATATAGTATCCTACACGGAACAACAACTGGAATATTACGATGAAGAGCTTCTCTATTTTGGTTGTGTAGATGATGATATCTATACTTACAACCCACGCTCACAAAAGTATGAAACAAGAGATATCTCTGGTTTTGAAGTGTATGATGAGTTCGAAAGCTTCGGAATGTTCCTCGAAAACGAGATAGTTACCAAGCTATTTCAGCAGGATAACGGTCCTGACGACGATGGAAGATATGATGCGTGGGTATGAGAGAAAATCATAATATACTGACACTTCAGGCAACCTCAAAAATATTTTTTCCATTAGGAGACGGAGTGGGCAGTACTACTGAAAAGTCCTTCTCTATCCCAGAAATAGAGAAGTTGAAGAATTTAAAGTGTGGATATTTCACTATTAAAATTGAGGAGAAAACTGATACACACTTAATAGGTAAAGTAGTCTGGGAAGATGACCAGATAAGGATATCTCCCACAAATAATGGTGGAAAGTTCGATCTTTCATTTGACCAACCGGATTACATGACTGAACCGCTGAATGTTTCATACAACACCTTTGCGATACTTTCATTGTCACTTGAATTCCCTGATATTTCATGAAAGATTAAACATAACTACTTTTTGTCTAATGAGTTCAAAGCAAATGCATATGCTCCAATGGCGACTGCCTGAGAAGTACCTAAGCGGCTTACTCCAACGCCGATTCTCTTTAAAGAATCATACTTAATTCTTTTGTTGCTGAAAGGCACTTTAATTTCAGTAGTATTACCTTCGTAGAACTGAGCAAACTCCTTCTCATCTTCAAGATTAAAGACTTTTATTTCGAGCCTGTCGAGAGCAGTTCCTATCATAGTTGTAAAATTGGCATTCATTTCATCAACCAGCCTTTGCAGGAATAAAGGATATGCTCCTGCGAGTCCGCCTCCAATAACAACCAAACCATCTATCAGTGTAGAAGCATTGGCTATTGAGTCGCCTGCTACCTCTGCCATTCTGTGGAAAGCTTTAATTGCGGCTTCCTTGTTTCCTTCTCTTTTTCCCATACCAATCTCAAATATTTCGCGAGGTTCGGGACAAAGTTCATACTGAATATTTGCTTCGCGACAGTAAACTCTTTTTATTCCCCTTATGCTGACATTTTCTTCAACACTGGCATTTGTGTGCAATTTGTTGCGCATACGGTTAATTTCGCCCTGAGCTGAATTATCGCCAACAAATAATTCACCACGTGAAACTATCCCTCCACCATAACCGGTACCAAAGGTAACTCCGAGCAGATTCTGGAAAACTTTGGGGCTGTTGCTGCTTTTAATCCTATTGTTGATTTCAGGAAGAAAACCTGCAATAGCTTCACCATAAGTGAAAAGATCTCCATCGTTGTTAATATAAACAGGGATATTAAACCTTTCTTCAAGCATAGGTCCTAAAGCAACACCTCCTCTGAAAGTGGGTAAATTCTCCAGATCACCAATTATTCCTAATTCATACTCAGCAGGCCCTGGGAAACAAAAACTAATGGCTACAGGAGCATGTTTCAGCTTTGATTTAACCTCATTAAAACCCTGAATAATCTTGTTTAAAACTGATTCAAGTGTATTGCCATCTGCAGGAATCACAATTGGATCAATGATTTCAACATTTGATTGTACTGCTGAAAATACAAAGTTGGTACCACCTGCGTCGAGTACCATAACTATACGGTTGTCATTCTGAAAACGCATCTTTCTTATCTGATTTTAGATTTTAAATATTGTTATCCCAAGCCTCTGGGATTCAATTGACATTCTTAATTTTATCTTCCAAAAATAAGTTATTTAACACTTAAAATTTAATTATAGTCAAATATTGTTAGTGAGCTTCAAGCCAATTACTTCCTGTGCTCAATTCTACTTCAATCGGCACACTCAGCGAAAGGGCGTTCTTCATACAGCTTTCTATGATAGGTCTCACAATTTCAATTTCGTCTTTAGGTACCTCAAAAACCAATTCATCATGAACTTGCATAATCATTCTTGATTGAAGTGACTCCTTTTTAAAAGTATCATGAATGCAAATCATGGCTATCTTAATCATGTCAGCTGAAGATCCTTGTATAGGAGCATTGATGGCATTCCTTTCAGCAAAATTTCTTATTATGGCATTGGATGAATTTATATCCCGCAGGTATCTGCGCCTTTTTTTTAATGTTTCAACATACCCTGTGGTGCGGGCTTTTTCTATTGTTTTATCAATATATTCTCTAATTCCATGGAAACGCTGGAAGTATTGATTGATGATTTCTGAGGCTTCTTTTCGGGGAATATTCAATCTCTCTGATAATCCAAATGCTGAAATTCCATATATAATTCCAAAGTTTACTGTTTTTGCATTACGCCTCATGTCCTTAGTGACGTGGGCTATGTCGACGTTATATATGCGAGCAGCTGTTGCAGTGTGGATGTCGATGCCGTTTCTGAATGCATCAAGCATTACTGTATCACCACTCAACTCAGCAATTATTCTCAATTCTATCTGTGAATAATCAGCCGATAGAAGAACGAACTTTTCATTGCGGGGAACGAATGCCTTTCTAATCTCTCGTCCTCTTTCTGACCTGATTGGGATATTCTGCAGATTTGGATTGTTTGAACTTAATCTGCCTGTTGCCGCTACTGCCTGATTATAAGTTGTATGAATTCTTCCTGTACGTGGATTGACTAAACAAGGTAGCGCATCAATATATGTTGATTTAAGTTTGGTGAGTGATCTGTATTCAAGTATTTTAGAAATGATAGGATGCTTATTCACCAGCTTTATTAATATCTCCTCACCAGTTGAATGTTGCTTGGTCTTTGTCTTTTTTGTGTTTTCAGATATCCTTAATTTATCGAATAAAATCTCACCTAATTGTTTAGGCGATCCAATATTAAAAGATTCTCCGGCCAATTGATAAATTTCCTGTTCTATAATTGAAATTTCTTCCGATAGCTCTTTGGAATATCCGTTTAATACATCGATATCTATCTTTACCCCCTCAGCCTCCATAGCTGCAAGGACAGGTACCAACGGCATCTCTAATTTTTGAAATAAGTCTGTCAAATCTGATTTTACTAACAATGGCTCAAGGTGCAATTTTAACTTGAGGGTGATGTCGGCATCTTCACAGGCATAATCTTTGACTGCAATAGCAGGGAGGTCCTTTAATGAAATTTGGTTTTTCCCTTTTCGTCCTATTAATTCTTCTATCTGTATAAGTTTATAATTCAAACATGTTGATGCGATATATTCAATTGAATGTCTTAGATCAGGCTCAATGAGATAATGAGCAATCATTGTATCGAACAATGCTCCTGTAATGGTCACTTCGTACCAGGTAAGTACAGCAATGTCATATTTCAGGTTGTGACCGATCTTTTCAATTTCAATATTATTATATACCGGATCAAATTCCTTTACAATTTTCAATGCCTCATGGTAATTTTCAGGAACGGGGACATACCATGCTTCTCCCGGAGTTACTGCAAAAGTTAGTCCTATAAGTTCAACTGTATTAGGATCGTTACCGGTAGTTTCTGTATCAATACTTACACTTTTAACTTTAAGCAGAACCTGAAGTAGTTCCTGTCTTTTTTCCGCGGTGTCAGCAAGGTGATATGAATGAGTCGTGTTACTCAAATCATTTATTCCGGTGCTTGAGAAGAGTGTATCGGAACTTTCCTGACTGAACAAGTCAGGGAGAGGGTAATTTGAGTCAGCAGATTTTGATTGAATTGATTTCTCATAATCTTTTTTAACTCTTTCCCCAAAAGTTCTAAACTCTAATTCTTCCAATAAAGGATTCAACTGATCAAAATCCGGACTGGTCAATCTTAATGCTTCTTCATTAAATTCCACCGGAACATCGAGCAGTATAGTAGCTAATTGCTTTGATAGCAAAGCCTGTTGGCTAAATTCAATCACTTTAGCCCTCATTTTTTCATTGGTGATGCTAATTGCATTTTCAATAAGGTTTTCAACACTGTCAAACTGCTCAATTAATTTGCGGGCGGTTACTTCACCAACCCCTGGAATTCCCGGGATATTATCTGAGGCATCCCCCCAAAGGCCGAGTAAATCTTTAACTTGTTCAGGACGCTTAATGCAATAACGTTCACAAACTTCCTTAACGCCCATTACCACTGCTTTTTCTCCGGGTTTTCCAGGCTTGTATAGCAGGATATTTTCTGATACCAGTTGTGCAAAATCTTTGTCAGGAGTCATCATAAAGACCTTATATCCTTCAGATTCAGCCTTTACAGCCAGTGTGCCGATAATATCATCGGCTTCAAAGCCATCTTTTACAAGGACAGGGATATTGAATGCTTCTATTAGTCTGATAATATATGGTATTGCTTTAAGAATATCCTCAGGAACAGATTCACGGGTGCTTTTATATTCAATATAATCTACATGCCGCTGAGTAGGTGCATGCGTATCAAAAGCAACTCCCATCAAATCGGGTTTCTCGTTTTTGATAATTTCATAAAGTGTATTTGCAAATCCAAGTATTGCGGATGTGTTCAGACCTTTTGATGTTACTCTCGGATTCTTATTCAATGCATAATACGACCTATAAATTAAGGCCATTGCGTCTAAGAGAAATACTTTTCCCTTGCTTTCGGACATAGATTGATTGATTTGGAGTTATATCAACGAAATATTTATTTTACTTCCCGCTGAACGAGCATATAGATATCATTTTCTAAAGGAAGATAGCCATACTCGTAAACGAATTTATAAGTATTACCTTTTTGGGTAACATAGACATGAGTGTAATAGTTAAAATTAAAACCGAGATTAACCAGCTTATCCTTGTGCACTGAGACTTTACCTGTTGGGTTTAACTCTATAAGTATTTTGCGGTTTTTCTTCAGATAATTATTCACGCGTCTAACAGATTCAGAGATGTTGCTATTTATTCTGTTATTGTAATTATTGCGACATTGATCATTGCAAAATTTTTTATCTGAACGACCTATAAGAGGTTCGTTGCAGTCAAGACAAAACCTTTCCATTATTTAAAACTTGAAGAAATTGTTAAAAAATACGCTCATTGCTTTTATTGTCTTTAATGGATCGCTTATGAAGCATATTACAATTTATAAGTGCAATAAGTGCCATCCAGAAACAATAAATGCTTTTGAGCGTAGATCATCGAATATAGCTTTAGGCTCTTAACTTGATTTAGCTTTTTTCTCCTTTTTCTCAAGTCGTTTTTCTTTTAGAGACTTAGTAGGCTCTTTCTTGGTTTCTTTTCTTTGATCTTTTCCTTTAGCCATGACTTATTGGATTAAATAGGTTAAACAGACTGTTAATTACCATTTGTCCACATCTCCCTAAAATAAGGTTGACATGTCAAATTTACATATTTATTGGCTATAATCTATTTAGTGTGCTATTTATTATTGCTTGGGAGTAATCCTTTGTGCCGAAGCATTCAACCATCTTCACGGAGATGCCACCTTTCGTCATCACCTTTCTCATACTTTTTCTTGACAGCAGCCCAGGCGACTTTATGAGAAGTTTCCTCCCGGGAGGAATCTCCTTCACGATCTTCTGGTTTTTTATATTCGTCCCACGCATTGTTATAGGCTGCAAGATAAATTTCCCGGGCGTGTTTTGGAAGATTATTTTTTACACTTTCTGGTAAATCTTCGATGTTTTTGTATGGCATACTCTGTTGTTTTCTAATAATAAAAAAAGAAAATCCGTCAAAGGTTCAAATAAGTGCTAAAAGTCTGATTTTTTAATAATCACATAATCAAGCACAAAGTCGTTTATAAACGATTATAAATGTGTATTTCCGAATGTAAATAGTTATTAACCGAATCCAGAAAACTGGCAGGTATACTTTTGCTTCATCGTTCAAACATACATAGTCAAGTTTGGAGAGAGAAGAAAGGTTAATGTTGAACATGCCTCAAAAGGCAAAAAAATCAAAAAAAGATGAAAGCTTTAAACAATCGAGTGCAGTTGATCGGATTTCTTGGTGCAGACCCGGTAGTAAGAAAATTTGAAGATGGTAAAGTAATGGCCAGAATGCTTTTGGCAACTAATGAAGCCACTATTGAGAAAGGTAAAAGGGGGGTCAGGACTCAATGGCACCAGCTAATTGTATGGGGAAAACTCGCTGAAATTTGTGAGAAGTATCTGCAAAAAGGTGGAGAAATCGCTGTTGATGGAAGACTGGCTTATCATTCTTTTACAGACAAAGAAGGACACAATCGCTTAAGTACTGAAATCACTGTTAATGATCTTCTGATGATCAGGGGTAAACAACTCTGCAATTAAGAAAATCTTAAGTAGAAGCAAGTGTACGTAAATAAAAGAATTTCAAAAACATAACGAACAATAATTATAAAAATATTTACCATGAATAATTTAAGGAACAGAGTTACATTGATCGGCAGGTTAGGAAAAGAACCGGAAGTTAGAACTATTGAAGGAAACAAGAAAATGGTAAGATTATCATTGGCTACCAATAGCGATTACTTTAATAAAGATGGTGAAAAAGTAAAAGATACGCAATGGCATAATCTGGTAGTGTGGGGCAATCTTAGTGAAATGTGTGAGAAATACCTTTGTAAAGGGAAAGAGATTGCAGTGGAAGGAAAAATTGTGTATCGCTACTGGGATGATAAAGATGGTATCACACATTGCATAACTGAAATTAATGTGCTTGACTTGTTAATGATTGGTCCGAAAGATTAATTACCTCTCTTCAGGTATTTGGAGGTTGCCTGGTTTAAAAGGCAACCTCTTTTTTTATTACAAGCTAATGCTTCCCTGAATCATAATGGACTTATGAGTAGTCATTAATAGATTACGTGCTAAAAAGATAGTTGTTAACAGCACTACGAGCTCAAAGTCAAACGAATTGTTAACTGAAATGATTGTTAACTGTTAAATTGTTAATATCATTTTAGACGTCTGACCGAAAACGCATCTTTTTCATTTTATATTTACAGAGAAGGTCGGTCAGTAAATTAGTGAACGATCGGAATACTCTTAGAAACAGCTAGCTAATTTTTCTTCTATGGCAACAATAAGAAAACCTCGAACAAAAAACTTGATTGAATCAGATGAAGATAAGTTGATTCAAATTCCTGAGAAAAAAAAGAGACAAACGTCTGATCATAACGAAAGCAAGAAAAAGAAAGAATCTCTAACGGATGGTATGGTAGCAGATAAAGACCAGATTGCCCTGAAAACGATAGAGACCAGGAAAATAATTAAATTCAAAGGCAAGGATACGGAAGAAAAGGCTAAACCTGAAAAGTCAAAGCCAGATAGGGAAGAAGATGAAATAAAGACTACTGATAAAGAAAAGTCGAAAAAAGAGTTAAAGTCCAAGACTAAAAAAGATCCAGCTGCGAAATCAAAATCGGTCAGTGTCCAAATCAAATCAAGTTTGGACAGAAAGATTTTTGTCCTCGATACTTCCGTTATACTTTATAATCATAATTGTATTAAAACCTTTGATGATAACGATGTTGCACTTCCGATAACTGTATTGGAGGAACTCGATAATTTTAAAAAGGGTAACGATAATATTAATTTCGAAGCCAGGGAGTTTATCAGGATTATTGACCGAATGTCAGAGCATGCGACTCTTACTGACTGGATTCCCCTTGAGAAAGCAAAGGGTGGAAAGTTCAAGGTAATCATGAATGAACGCAGTATGCTGGATGCAAGGCTAATATTTGATGATAATAAACCCGATCACAGAATTTTAAATGCCGCACTTTCGCTCTCTCAGGAATTTCCCGAAAGAAAAGTAGTGCTTGTCAGTAAAGACATAAATCTTCGTCTTAAAGCCAAATCCCTCAACATTACTGCAGAAGATTACCTCACAGGTAAGATTAAAAACGTTGAAGGTTTATATACCGGAATAGCACATGTTTCGGGTCTCCCTTCAAGTGTTATAGACAAATTATACAAACAAGGATGGTGTAAACCTAAAGACATCGGCTATAAGAATCCTACACCTAATCTTTATTTTATTCTAAAAAATACCAACAATTCGGCACTTGCATATTATAATGCAATCACTGAGAGGATAGAAAGAATAGAAAAACGTACAGCTTTCCGAATCGTACCAAGAAATGCTGAACAAGTTTTTGCAATGCATGCAGTTCTCAATCCTGATGTTAAACTAGTGACATTACAAGGTGTCGCCGGAACCGGGAAAACATTGATAGCGCTTGCATCAGCTCTCGAGCAAAAACGCAACTTTAAACAGGTGTTCCTGGCACGACCTGTTGTGCCTCTCAGCAACAAGGATCTTGGATTCCTTCCCGGAGATATTAAATCGAAGATGAATCCTTATATGGAACCATTGAATGACAATTTGAAATTTATTCAAAGTCAGTATAGTGAAAAGGATAAGGAATTTAAAAACATAACAGATTCGCTGGAAAATGAAAAATTAGTGGTTCAACCCCTGGCATATATAAGAGGAAGGAGTATTTCAAATGTGTGTTTCATTGTTGATGAAGCTCAAAATTTAACTCCTCATGAGATCAAAACTATTATTACACGCGCAGGTCAAAATACCAAAATCATCTTTACCGGTGACATTTATCAGATTGATACACCCTATCTGGATGCCCAAAGTAACGGTTTGTCTTATTTGATTGATAAAATAAAGCATCATGCTATATATGCTCACGTTAGGCTGGAAAAAGGAGAAAGATCTGAACTTGCAAATCTGGCTAATGATTTGCTTTAATCA
>JAEYSM010000029.1 GCA_023434665.1 Bacteroidota bacterium
AAAGTTATGGAAGTAATTCCTGACTGGCCGGCAAACCAGGTTAAAAAACTAATTCCCGGAGAACTGTAAAACTGGCTTCTTAAATTTCTTACCTTAGTAAGCTATATGCAGTTTAGCGAATGCTTACCTTTTTTTGAAGTATTATTAAGTGGCCAAACAAGCCGATACATGTGTCATTGCGTGGGGATAAACTTGCTTTTCCTTACCTGATTGATTAGACATTTATTGTAAGACTTAACAAAATTTGCCGTGGACGAAGCCGGTATATTGTTTCTGAAGTCGAAAAATAGTCGGCTCTCATTGTAGAATAACTCCCTGCATTAAAAATATTTGACAATTTCAACTCCAGGTCGATCTTTTGATTTTCAAATGTATATCTGTACAGGGCATCAGCCACACAGGTGCTCTTACTGTTATGAAAATAATATTCAGCACTGCAGCTAATCAATTGGCTCTTAGTAATAAAGAAAAAACTATTAATCTTATGCCTGCTAACCAGCAATTCATCCTTTTGCTTCTTATTTATCGATGTAAAGTGCTTTTCGATATTCAAGTCGTACTGTACATTGATTAATGGTGTAATACGAACCGAAAACTCAGGTTTGAAAACCATTACAGTATTTGAAAAATCAGCAGTTAAATTATTCAATGAAATAGTGCCGTTTTGCCTTGAAAAAGTAACCCTGAAGCCAAGACTTGTTTTAGTGGCACTTATAAATTTGCTAGCATAAGCCGACACGTTATGTGAATAGATTTTTTGAGGCTGCGACTTCCTGTAAGCAACGGTTGTACCATCTTCTTTAAGAATATAAGTTGTTGAATTATCAGAACTTACTATAGCGAAGAGGTAATGTAACGAACCAAAAGCTGAACTGATTTGATTCTTGTACTCAAGTCTTTGGAAAAAAGTTTGGTAGTTTAATTTAGATATAATAAGATCTTTTGAGGTCAAACTTCTCACGTTTGTTAGCATGTAGGAACTGTAGAAATCATTTATCTCAGCAAACTTGTTTTTGAACTGAACTGAAGTAATTGATTTTGTAAACGACGATATCTTGTAATTAATTGAAAACTTTTTGTCAAAGAAAAAATCATTATTTGTTAATCTCCCACCTTTTTCAACATCTTGTATTGAATAATCCTGATTTGAAAGATTAAGTACTGCACTTAGCGTTAATTTGGGGAGTGTGTAAAATATTTCGGCACCCAGATGAGAATCCAACATTCTGTTTGCTAAATCATTGCTAGTGCGCTGCAATGAATCTTTAATAAAGTCCTTGCCTACAAGACTTATTGAGCTTGTAAGATTCTGCCTATACCAATCAAGTCCTGCACTTGGCTTTAGTCTGAATTTCCCCTTATTGAAAATTACCGATACAGAGTTAGTGGTTAAGATTTTTGATCTGGCAAGATCTTGATTCAGATTAGAATACTCAATGTTATCATTTAAAAGCTCCTCAAATTGACCCGGACTAACTTTAATAGTTTCGGGTATATTCTCATAATTTACTGTCGACTTGAAATCAATAATTTTCTTTCCAAATTTAAAAAGTGAATTAAAATTATTTGAAACACTAGCCCGATTCGAATTAACACTCTGTTTAATTACCTCGTTGGTTGTTTGGTTTATTGCGCCTTCTCCATCCTGGTCAATTAATGAAACTGAAAGCGAATTATCAAAATAACTTTTAGGAGTATTTTTATTCAGTGTTAACATCAATGTTAAGTCGCGACTGTCATGAGTGTTATTTGTTGCTTCAAAAAAGTTTAGAGTATCATTAGGAAGCAAGACCGAGCGAATTATTGATGCTTCCTTTTGAACCTTGTCGCGTACAAAAAATACATTTGTCCTCAGAAAGTAGTCTTTGCTTATTCTGCTTAATCCATTTAAATTTGTCAGAAATGCCGAATTATCAAGAAATAGTTTTTCATCGATGTCAGGTGTCGAAGGTTCGTATAACCCCAGTAAAAAATACCGACTATTTAAATCACCCACCTCGGCAAATTCAATATTTGAAGTCAAAACACGAGATTGGTTTCTCAGGTCGTATCCGATATTATTTGATTGCACCGAGCCAATAGCCTGAAAGTTCTTGCTAAACATCATAGGCGTAAAATTTACATCCCAAAGGAATGGTGAAAGCCCAACACTGGCACTGCCACGACCTGTAACACTAACTCCATTTTTAATTTTTATATTTATTGCAGCTTGAGTAGATGGTATTTCGCCTTCTAATAGTTTAAGTGGCTGATGGTTTTCAATTACCTCCACAACCGAAACTGATTCGTGGGGCAGGTTTTTTGTAACCATGCTATATCTGCCATCCATCAAATCAAGCCCTTCAATATAAAATTTATTTATGGGTAATCCTTGATAAAGTACCTGTCCGTTCTTTTCTATTTCGATACCCGGAAGTCGTTGCAATACATCTTCAAGAGTTCTGTCGCTTTTATTCCTGAATGATTGAACCAGATAACTCAGAGTATCGCCATACTTCTTTATAGGTGAAGCCAGTACCGTAATACCTTCAAGAGTTTTAGTATCCTCATCCAGAACAATGTCAAGTCGTTGTGAGGTATTTTTTATTAAATGCTGTGAATTTTTATGACTTATTGAAGAGAACTTAATAATCAGGCTATCAGAATTTACGTTTGTTGTAACCTTATAATTTCCATTTTGGTCGCTTATAGCAAAGTCACTAATTGAACTTTGACCGGGAATAAGAACCATAATATTAATCCCGGGCAATTGTTCCTTATGGTTATCGGTGATCTTTCCTTCAATAACAGTTTGAGAGAAAAGGTACACAGGAGAAGCAAAAAACAGACTTAAAACGATGATCGATATTTTGGATTGCCTCAACATAAGTCTTCGTGTTTACTTTCGCAGCAGCTCAAGCGGATTATTTTTAATAGATAAACTCTTCGCAGCCGCCTGCTGGGATGTGTTTGACAAACCTGCGCTTTTTGCCCTGTTAATTATATCATCTCTAAAGTTGTCTTCGGCTTTATGAAGTCCCGACTTTGTTGTATTAATATATTCTTTTCTTTTAATCTCAATTGCTATTGAAGGTTCTAACTTGTTTATGGAGGATAAATCAAAATTATAATGATGACGTGTGTCGTAGATCTGTACAATCAGTCCCGGTAATCCGTGGAATTTATAAGGACCATCATTAAAATTTAATTCAGGGCAAAACCATGCAATCCACTCTCTTCCGCCATAACTACACGTAGCTTTTTGCACATTATAATCCATATAGGTTTTAGTCTCGCTGCTAAGTTTCCATGTAAAGCTACCAAGTGGTTCCTCATATTTATAAGTCTCCGAAGGAATATGTTGAATATAGGTAAGCTTCCCTTTGGGATGATTTTTATAAATCTCGTATGAAACTCTTACTATAGGAGTATTGGTATTATTAAAGTATTCAATGAACATTTCATCAGTTGGGATTCTTCTCATATTAGTATCAATAACATAGGCTGGCTGACTGATGAATTTACTTATATTTTCCCCTATAAAGAGAAGCATTTCCGAATTGCGGACAAATTCATTGTTTGTAGAATCAGGCTTAAACTCGTGTTTGTATGTAACCAGGTACTCAGCATCATCGAGTTTGTCGTATTCGTAATGAAATACTCGTTGAGCGTTGGTGATGAGGCTGAATAAGACGAAATATAGAATTATACTAATTTTTCTCATTTTTCTAAAGAATTTAACTATAATAAGTAAGTAACAGATGGACATATTGTCCATCTGTTACGTGTTAATTTTTTAATTAGTTTGGGAGCAACAAAGTAAATCACGCCAAGCTATAATATCTACACCCTCGCAAACAATAACAGTATGAAGCGATCCATCACAATCACATTTCAATTTAATTGTAATACAAGGATCGATTTCTGAAGCTGAAACTCTCTCAAAATTAACTGAACAAAGAAAAATAAATAAAATTGCTAAAATAATTTTTTTCATGTGACAAAATATTTAAAAACATAATTTTAATAAAACCTGCTTCCACAGACGTCAGGAAGTCACATACGTGGGAATCATACGGTCTTTCATATTGTATTTTAAGATGAAAGAGAGTGAAAATATTCCTTGAGCCATTAAATAATTAATATATTCAGCTACTTGTATGCAAAGGATTAAGAAGGGCTAGTACCTATTCCTTTAGGTAATCCATGAAGATGAGGCTAATGAGAAAAAGTGATAGCTGAGAAATTTCTTATAATATTGCATGATTTGAAAATTAAACGTAACCAATTACTTACAATTTCATCAATTTCCCTCCTGAATTCTGGTGGTTGTGTGATACTTTTATAAAGTACATTCCTGATTCAAGGGGGATCAACTGTCAGGTCATTTGAAACTGTTTGACACACTTGAGTCGCCCAATGTATACGACTTTAATGAAGTATCATTACTTTTTTTGAAATAGAATTACCATTTTCTGCGATGTATTTAACCATGTATATACCGTCAGGGTATAAGCGGCTGTCTATAACTGTTTTATTCTCACTCACACTTTG
>JAEYSM010000041.1 GCA_023434665.1 Bacteroidota bacterium
TCTGATAATCAGTTTTGTTTGCAAATAAATTATTGAATGTAAAGTTAAATAGTACTTTTGGATTTTTAATCACTTTGCTCACTCCAACCTGGCATAATAAAACTACATATTCTTGAAAGATTAAATGATAAAACAACAAAGAAAGAAAGTTGCAATTATTGGTGCAGGTCCATCAGGAATGATAGCTGCCTGGTTTTTAGCCCCTTATTATGAAGTTACCCTTTTTGATAAAAATTCACGTCCGGGAAGAAAATTGCTTGTTGCCGGTAAGGGCGGATTAAATTTGTCTCATGATGAGAATCTTGATGATTTTGTAAAAAAGTACCATCCACAGGATTTTCTTGATACAATTATCCGGAAATTTGATAATACAACCTTCCGTCAATGGTTGTCGGGTGTTGGAATTAACACTTACACCGGGAGCAGTGGTAAGATTTTCCCAATAAAAGGATTAACTGTTTCTGACTGTTTGCATGCCATTTTTAACAGCTTGACGAACAGAGGCGTAGTTTTCATCCCAAACCACCGGTTAGTAAGTATTACTGCAGATAAATCATTAACCTTCAGTATTCCTAAGTATAAAACTGACTATCTTGGAAAAGAAAGAAATTCTTCTGATATACTAATTGAAAATGAAAATGAAGACGTTTACATTCAGAGTTCAGAGGAGAAACAGATTACACTTAAATCAGATTATATAATCCTGGCATTAGGTGGTGCTTCATGGCAAATTACAGGTTCTGACGGATCATGGATTAAGATGATTGAAGACATTGGAATTAAAACATTGCCATTCCAACATTCCAATTGCGGAATCAACATATTGTGGAACGAAAATATAAAGTTGCACCATTCAGGCAAGCCACTGAAGAATATTGAGTGTGGAATTGCCGGTTACGAAGACCACAAGGTGTCGGGAGAAGCACTTATAACAGAATATGGATTGCAGGGCACTGTAATATATCCATTAATACCTGTTATCAGGCGACTTTTATCTGAAGGTAAAGAATGTTACCTACAGGTAGATTTTAAACCTAAGAACAATTCAGAGGCTTTGATGCGAAAAGTTAATGAGAATTCCAAGTCCTCTAAATATAAAGAGATATTTCACCTCGACGCAGCCCAATTGTCTGTAATAAAAGCATTTGTTCCCAAAGCAGAATATCAGAATCCTTTTAAGTTTTGCAGGGTATTGAAGCGGATAATAATACCGGTTCATTCATTACGCCCATTGGATGAATGCATCAGTGTGGTTGGTGGAATCCCAGTAGACGCCTTGAATGAGGACCTTTCTTTCACAAATTACCCTTTTTTGTTTGCAATAGGGGAGATGGTTGATTGGGATGCACCGACAGGCGGATATTTATTGCAGGCCTGTTTTTCAATGGGTGCATTTGTCGCAAACAGTGTCATAGGCAAGGATTCATAGAGAAATATGTCATTTTGTCAATATTCCAACAAAGGCATAGAGTTTGTATCTTTCTTTTTAAACCTGCGTTTATAATCTAAATGAACAAAGGTTATTGTTTTGAACAATTTTAAGGTAAAAACTTTAACTTTACCGACAAATCTAGTGTATCAAATAACGTCATAATAAATGAAAAATGATTCTGAATTAGAAAGGGTAGAATGTTTGATAATTGGTTCTGGCCCTGCCGGATATACAGCAGCTATTTATGCAGCACGGGCAGATCTTAAACCGGTTGTTTATCAAGGTATGCAGCCAGGAGGTCAATTAACTTCAACAACAGAAGTGGATAATTTCCCAGGATATCCCAATGGTATAATGGGTCCTGAGTTAATGCTTGATCTCCAAAAGCAAGCAGAACGTTTTGGTACCGATTTGAGATGGGGAATGATAACTGAAGCTGATTTATCTAAGCGGCCTTTTACACTAACAACTGACGACGGTAAAAAAGTATTAGCCGACACAGTCATAATTGCAACTGGAGCCACAGCCAAATATCTTGGTTTAGAATCGGAGGTTCGTTATAATGGACATGGAGTCTCAGCATGTGCAACCTGTGATGGTTTTTTCTATAGAGGACTAACCGTTGCCGTTGTTGGCGGAGGAGATACTGCAGCTGAGGAGGCCACTTATCTCGCAAAGATGACCAAAAAAGTATATATGATTGTCCGAAGGGATGAACTTAGGGCAAGCAAGGCAATGCAGCATAGAGTTCGCAATACAGCAAATATTGAGGTCCTGTGGAATCATGTCACCCGCGAAATATTAGGTGATGGAAAGGTTGTAACCGGTGCACTACTTGAAAATGTTAAAACCGGAGAACTCAAAGAAATTGAGATTCAGGGCTTTTTTGTTGCAATAGGCCATGAGCCAAATACAAAAATTTTCAGAGGTCAGATTGACATGCATGAGAATGGCTACATCAAAACAATTCCAGGTACTACTCAGACAAATATTCCCGGAGTGTTTGCAGCCGGTGATGTTCAGGATCACGTTTATCGTCAGGCAGTTACAGCCGCAGGAACAGGATGCATGGCAGCCATTGAAACTGAACGCTTTCTGCAAAGTGTTCGCTCTTTCGATCAGCCTGCAGAAAATAGTACTATAAAAGAAGCTATTAATTAATTTACTTAACCTGTTTTCAAAAAGAAAGGCTCGCATTAGCGAGCCTTTCTTTTGTTTTTATCTTCTTTTACCTCTTCCGGAACTTTTCCTTGCAGGTCGGTTCCATGGAGAATCAAACATGAACTCATCATTTGGTGATTTCTTCTTATCATCACGTTTTTCAAATCCACCTGATCTTTTTTCAGTTCTTTTTTCAAAACTTTCTGATCTTTTGCCATACTCATCAGATTTTTTTTCCGACCTTTTTCCAGTCCTTTTATCTGATCTCTTCTCAGAATTGTCGGATCTGCGCTTATCACGAATAGGAGAGCGACTCCTTGAGCCACCGCCACTACTGTCTCTTTCAGATGCCACTTCAATTCTTACGCCATCAGGATTATAATTGGAATTCGCAAATGCTTTAAGAACCTTTTTAACGGCACCCGAATCTATATCAATGAATGAATAATTATCCATTATATCAATTCGGCCAATCTCAATACCCCTGGTTTTGGTTACTTCATTTATGAGACCAATTAATTGCTGGGGCATTATCCGGTCTTTTCTTCCAACACTTACAAACATTCTCGTAAGGTTACGGTCATCGTCATAGCGATTGCCCTTTCTTGAACGGGATTGACTATCTGATCTTTCACTACTCTGCCTCTTATCTTCTTCAACATTCAGATCTTTGGCATCCCTATAGTATTCTAGGAATCTGTTGAATTCAAGTGAGACAAATCTTCTTATAAGATCCTCTTTGGTCATCCAATCAAGTTTTCTGTAAATCACTGGCAGGAATGATTCTATTTCAGTATCTATTTCCACATTCTCCATTCTATCAATATGATGGAAAAGTTGTTTTTCACAAACCTGTACTCCGTTTGGAACTTTAG
>JAEYSM010000049.1 GCA_023434665.1 Bacteroidota bacterium
AACACCGCCCCTGGAAATTAAAGGCTGTCTTTACTGCTTCAGAAGATGTCGGTACCACCATGCAAATAGAACGCTTCATTAAAAAGCAGAAGAGCAAGTCTTTTGTAGAAAAAATATGTGCCTTGGACATTGTTGATTTACCCTTAGCTCAGTTGGTTAGAGTCCCGCATGTGCGGGATTAATCAAGACTGATTTGATTGGTCAGGTGTTGTATAGGCGAATAACCGAGAGTGTAGCCACCGGGAGTATTTGAGTCAGTATATAGAATATCGCCGGCTGATGCAGCAATGTTCTTAACAAGAAGTGGGAGATTATTTGCGTACGTGTAACTGTTTCCAAGGAATAAAACACGCTTCATCTGTGCGGAAACAGATATAAACCCTGACACCAGTATTAACATCAATACAACTCTCTTCACTCGTTTGTTATAATTGATTAAGCAGGCAAGGTATTAAAAATCTTTAAACTGTAGCTGAAACTTCATGGTCAACTCCTGAAACACTATGCAATATCCGCTTGCAAATAGTTATGAAAACTTTCTTCGTCTTCAATCAGAACCGGAACTCTTAAAGTGAATAAAGATCCTACACCGGGCTTTGACTCAAGATCAAGATTGCCCTTCATGGCAACACTTACTCTCTTTGCAATAGCAAGACCAATTCCCAGTCCCTCATGACGTCTAGAATAAGAATCTTCACCCTGTCGGAAGAAGTCAAAAACATATTCCTTTAACTCGTCTGAAATTCCGATTCCCGTATCACTCACATAGAAAGAAACAGATGAATTGTCATCTTTGTAAAAACCAAACTCTATGAATCCTTCTTCAGTAAATTTTACCGCATTCCGAAGCAGTTGGTTCATAACCATGTTTATTTTTGAACGATCAGCTACAAGCATCTTAAGCAACAAAGATCTGTCAGGTGAATAACGTAATCGTATCTTGTCGTTCTTTCCTGAATGATAAAGAATATCTTCCAGAAGCTTCTTGTTCTCAGTAAAGATATCCATTCCTGTGAACGTGTCCTGCCTGATATTTACCGCGCCTTTCTCGACTAAAGCCAGACTGAATATATCTTCGATCAATCCGAGCAGATGCAACCCGCTATTATGTATAAGTTCAGCAAACTCCACCTGATCCTTGCTCACTGAAATACCGTGAAGAAGATCACTAAACCCGATAATGTGATTAAGTGGCGTTCTTAGCTCATGATTTATAGTTGCAAGGAAAGCACTTTTTAGTCTGTTAGATTCTTCGGCTTTATCTCTTGCTATAATTAGTTCTTTTATTGAATTTACTGATTCCAGTGCCATAGCCAAATTAACCGCTACTGCTTTCAGCATCCGGATATCACTTTCATCCCAGACTTTTTCTTTCTTGATTGAATCAAAACCAATGAATCCCATCAGTGTATTTTTCAAATGTATTGGGACAATCAGAAAAGATTTTACACCATAGGCCATCCGTACTATTTTTTCTATAGCAGCTTCTTCAGGTAAATCCTTTTTAATATCTATGGCATTTATGGACTTAAATTCTCCCATATTCTTCATCAGCCATGGATATTCCGCAGTTTTAAACCCTATCATGTTAGCTTTTGAAATATTTTCAGCAACCCACTCATGCGTAAATTCCATAAAATCATAATCACGCAACTGAAATATGTATGCCCTGTCAACTCCCAAAAATTCACCCAGACATTTTAATGCCGCCTGAAACCTTTGATTAATTGTTACATCATCAATATTAATAAAACTGGTTGATATTTCAGAAAGAACTTGTTCAAAAGCTAACCTGTTCTCTAACTTCTTTCTGGAATCAACCGTCTCTTGCTTCAACTGTACGTTTTCGGAGATATCCCACGCCACAAGAATCAATACTTCAGTACCCATCCATGTCCCAGGGAAAATTCTCGACTGAACTGGTATCTGTACACCATTCCGGGTAACCAAAGAGGTATTGATAATATTTTCAGCGTAAAAGGTGACTTTTTCATAGATGCTATCAATTTTAGCTTTCTCAGATTCAGGATGAAGCAAGGACTTATGCATTCCTGTTAAATCCTGCATATCGTAGCCTAATCTTTCCAAACCATACTTGTTTAAATTGATAATTTTGCCCGTTTTGTCAAGAATAAAGATAAAAAACTCCGACTTATTTAAAAGGCTTTCAAGTTCATAATAAGAGTCTCTCATGAAACATCCAGTTTCTTTTTGACAACCCAAATCCCTCCCAATAGTCACAATGCAGTCTTTACCCTCCCACTTGTCGTAATACGATCTGAACCTGAAAGACATCTGCTTTCCGCTATTATGAAGTATAAATCCTTCATACCTTTCGGGATCGTTGTTACTACCTGCTCTTATCTTTACAGTTAAAATGGAAATGTTTAATTTTCTTTCGGAAGAAAAACTAAAAAGTGATAGTAATTCTGTTTTGGAATAACCCAACAATTTGCATGCATAATCATTTACTTCAACCAGTTCGCCAGCTTCCCCGTTTTCGTTAATCAAATGAATAAATACAGCATCTTCAAGGTAATTGATTATTCCCTTGAGATTTTCAAGCATAACTTAATAATTAGTATTTTCGATCGAGTGACAGGCAAAATCCCCTTTCTCCCTTACACTCACTTATTTAGGTTGCAAATGTATACAAAATAATTATTGACAGGGTTTTTCTTTTATCCGGCGGTAAAGAAAATGCTAAATTTGCACAAAAACCACCCGTGACACCTGCAACCCTGTTAATTTGTTTTCTGGCCTATACTGCCATTCTATTCCTTATTACCTGGTACACAGCCCGAAAGGCCAATTCTGAAGGTTTTTATATTGGCAACCGTCAATCTCCGTGGTTCGTGGTAGCTTACGGAATGATAGGTGCGTCCATGTCGGGTGTTACCTTTATGTCAGTACCCGGGTGGGTAGGCACAAGTCAGTTCTCCTACTTTATGGTGGTGCTGGGTTATTTTTTCGGATATCTGGTTATCGCCAACATTCTTTTGCCCCTTTATTACCGGCTTCAGCTAACCTCCATATACACATATCTCCAACAACGGTTTGGTTTCTGGTCGTATAAAACAGGCGCATTCTACTTCCTCTTATCAAGAGTGCTGGGAGCTTCACTGCGAATGTTTCTCATAATTTATGTTTTGCAGCATTATGTGTTCGATTCATGGAATTTTCCCTTTTGGCTGACCGTAGTTATTTTCATAACACTGATCCTGCTTTATACCTTTAAAGGTGGAATTAAGACAATTATATGGACTGATACCCTGCAAACCACCTTTATGCTGCTGGCCTTGGTATTGTCAATCGTCCTTATCTCTAAAGATCTCGATTTCAGCTTTGCAGAACTTACACAACGTATATTTAAGAGTGACTATTCTAACATCATCGTTAGCGACTGGTCGGCACGCAACCATTATCTCAAGCAGTTTCTGAGCGGCATCTTTATTACTATAGTAATGACAGGACTCGACCAGGAAATGATGCAAAAAAATCTGAGTTGCCGCAATATAGGCGATGCCAAAAAGAACATGATAACTTTCAGTTTTATAATTGTGGCAGCCAATTTCATCTTTCTGTTCCTGGGCGCAGCTCTTTATATCTATGCCGGGGAAAAAGGAATCGACCTTCAGGCTATCGGAAGCACAGACGACATATTCCCCACAATTGCCATACAATATTTAGGACCTCTGGCAGGTCTTATCTTCTTTATCGGCTTAATTTCAGCAGCCTTCCCGAGTGCCGACGGTGCACTTACATCACTTACCACATCTTTTACAATCGACTTCCTGGGACTTCAGGACAAAAAGCACCTTTCAGAAAAGCAACGTACCAATATCCGTTACATGGTGCATATAGGATTTGCCCTGTTAATGCTTGGTGTGATAATTTCCTTCAGGTCGTTCTACGATAAAGCTTTAATTGACAAACTCTTTACCATTGCAGGATACACTTATGGTCCTTTGCTTGGCTTATATTCATTTGGATTGTTTACCCGGTATTCTGTTAAAGATAAATGGGTGCCATTAGTGGCTGTCATTTCACCTGTTGTCTGCTATATTCTGGCAGATAACTCCTATGAATGGATAGGTTATCAGTTTGGATTTGAACTACTTATCCTCAATGGCTTAATAACCTTTGCCGGATTGATGATCTTAAAGAGAAAATAGCAACTTCCCGGCATCTATGCTTTAATAGCCTTGGAGTCTTTTATAACAACTCCATGTATTATTTCGAAATTCTTGGAGCCTGTAACCGGAATTTCAGTGTATTCAAGCGAATCCACCATACAGCCTCGGGGACCTTGTTGGCACCAGCCTACAAAATTCAGTAAGGATTGTTCATCACCTTCAGCTTCAATTATCAGGTGATGGTTTACATAAGTAGCTTTACCTGTAAGCGACATTTTTTGAGCCAGATCTACTGCCACCTTTCTAAAGCCACACCTCTGAACATTACCCCCTTTAATTGTAATATAAAATCTTTTCATTCCTGATTAGTTTCTCATCTGACCGCAAAATTACTCACTAATTTTGATTAAACAGTTATCATCAGATAACCCAAACCATACGTTTGATAATTAGACACGGACGTTTATCCTTAAATGCTCAAAATCATTAAGTGGAGCCCATTAAAATTAATAAAAAATTCTCACTTAAATACAACATCATATGCCAGGTTGAATCCTGCTGTGTACGATAAGTAATAAATAACCCCTTCTTTCAGGTAACTACTCCACGGCTTTTTATATAGGGATCCAATTGGAATAGCTACTGCCGTAATCATAGTACAATTTCTAATCATCCGCATCAAATGATAACCGTCAGTTGTCCACACCAGGGCAGTTTTTGAGCCTGCAAATTTTGCCTGAGGGGGCTCACCATTTTTGTACTTGTTTGTCCAGGAAATATTGTAGTCCCAAAACTGATCATTTGCCTCCGGAAAAACACTCTCAAAACGATTATACTTTACTTTCAGCACTTCACTGGTTCCATCGGCAAAACCGCTAATCAACAATAACCCTGAACTTACTATCAATTTTGTAAGTTCAGATCTTTTCTGCTGTTTGTATTCATCAAAAAAAGGCGACTGCATGGGGCGGGGATTCTCTTTCAGTACAGGAGGTAATATAAGATAAGCTTTTATTGGAAGGTTGAATGTTTTCATCTCCTCCAACAACTCTGATGGAATTTCATTTGTCTCAGGCCAAAAGGCAATCAGAGCGCTATGCCCATTTGGGAATACAGATGATGAACTTCCATTCAAGGGATTTACAGCTCCCTGATTCAGCGTCTGATTCAGCGTCTGATTCAGCGTCTGAGATCTTATGCTGAAACAAATAAGAGATAAACTTAGTATCAGTGCAGATGTAAATATTTTCATGGCCTTTTGTATTAAGTAAAACTTACTAAGGCCGGGGGTGACAGTTATTTTCTATTGGAAGCAGCATCTACCACCTTCAGGTGAAAGCAATCTTAGGCTCATTTGAGAACAACAAACTGCTTTGTCACACCTTCTATATTCAGAGCATAAACCCCTGAAGGAAGAAAAGAAACATCAAGTGAAATTCTGATAAAGTCTTCCTTCAATTCATCTTCCCTCACTATTCCCGGATTTGGGGGATTTGAGGGATTTATCTTGTCATTGGTCGATTTAAGCTCAATCCCATTTTCAGAAATTACACCGGTAATAAGTAATTGTCCTTGCGAATTAAACACATACAATTTATCCGAAACCATTTCTACGGGTAGGTTTACCTCCAGACGATCTCTGGTAGGATTTGGATACAATTCCATATTCAACCTGTCTTGCACTGTTACATTCTGAGGTGCAGCCACCCAGGTATCACTCCGGTAAAGAACATCTTCGACATAAGAGATAAACAATCTTCCCTGAGGATCTTCAGCTACATCTATGATATGCCGCCCATCGTCCTCCGAAATGATAATCCAGTCATCGCCATTATCCGATGATCTGAACAAGCCTCCATGTGTTGGAAGATAAATTTCGCCGTATTTGCCAAAAACCACATTTCTGATGTAATAATTGCCTTCAGGGGTTATGTCGCCCCAGGTCAATCCTCCATCCTCTGATTTGAAAAGTTTTATCCAAAAATAGTTGCTCTGATATGATACCACCGAAAAGAGATGTCCCTGATCATTAGTAACTAAAGCAATGTGCGGATCGTAACCTTCCACTAATGGTGGATGAACTGCAACCCATGTTTCACCATCGTCTTCCGATTTATAATACCCCGAAAATGAATTCTGTCCATAAATAACATCATTGTGATCGATGGTTATCAGCTCAAGTGCATTGTCATTACTAAGTACATTCCAGGTATTACCATGATCACCTGAAACAAATATTTCACTATCAGTAGTCATGAACAGATTCCCCTGCGAATTCATATCAACATCGTGTATCAGGTAACTTTCATGAACATGCTCCCAGGTACTACCATTATCCATGGAACGGTATACATGTGTACAATTGTATTCCAGACATGGTAACCTCTTGTTCTCATAAAAAACCACATCAGATGTTTTTACAAACAACGAGCCATCGGGCATCATCCACATATTTAGAATAATTGAGGTCCAGTTATTTTCGTATATAACCTCCCAGTTCTCCCCCAGGTCGCTTGATCTGAATATATAGTAATTACTGACAGCAAATATATCTCCCATAGCATTAATCAGGAGACTGTTTAGTGTAGCCAAACCGATTCCTTTCTGAGCAAATTCCCAGCTCATTCCGTTATCGGCAGACTTAAGTAATCCATCAATCCAGGAGACAAAAAGGGCACCTTCAGAACTTTCTTCATACAATTCAATAATGGGCGACACCATACCTTCGGTCGATAAATACCAGGATTGTCCATCATCATCAGATATATAAAGCAAACCGGGATGCATAAGGCAAAGAATTAACCCCTGATCTGTGATATTAACATCACTTATCGATGCAAAACTGCTGTTAACTTCGGTTACATTTGTACCATCAGCCGAAAGCCGGTGTAATCCATTGATTTCAGTTCCAATGAGTATTTCACCTGAATTGTTTATATCCATTGAAGTTATGGTAGACTGCAATGGTCCGATATCAGCAAACGCAGTCCATGTTACTCCCATGTCCACCGATCTGAACATAGTGTTATTGCCTGGAGTGAAAAGATGACCTGCCGAGTTTACGACCATATGGTAAGTGGCTGTATCCCGGGTAACAGACCAGGTATCGCCCCCATCAGAAGAAGTCAGAAGGAAATCCGAAAAGCAATAAAGATGATTGTCGGGCCCCTCAATGAAATCAGGCATTGAAGGCACGGTATCTGAGACGAGTTGCCATGTAATGCCCTCATCAGCAGATTTATATAAACTCTGATAATTAGAAGCAAATACAAAACCCTGCGAAGTAACACCAACTACATAATTAAGACCCGGATTTTCGATTTCTGACCATTGTTCTCCAGAATTTATGGATCTGAATAAATGGTACTGATAAGTTTCATCACTCCAGATGAAAGCACTTGAAATGCAATATACCATACCATTCGGTCCTGCCGCCAAACCTGAAATATTACCACCCCAGGGACCATTGGTGGGCTGCCATGAAACCTGACAATTTGCTTGATCAATAAAGCCCATTACGAGTAATACGGTTATTACTAAAAATGAAATAGCCGATTTTATTGAAGTAGAAGTTGAGGACATAAAGTAAGTTTAGTTAGGAGAGTTAGTAAAAACAAAACATCGAAATAACCGTATGTGTTTATTGAACACTTCTGCTACTTGTTGTGTTAAGTTTGTATTCAGATATATATAACTATTATATGTTATTAGTTTACTTTTTCAAACTTAAACAAGTCACATATCTATATTTATTTATCTGCAAACTCATCACACAAACAAACATCCATCATAAACCACACAATGTTAAGCGAACCTGTAAAAACCAATACTTTAAAGATTCGTAAGTACACCACTGCAGATAAGAAGGTATGGAATGAGTTGGTTGCTAAATCCCGGAACGGAACATTCTTACTGAACCGTGATTATATGGATTATCATGCCGATCGTTTTACTGATTGCTCCTTTATTTTCACAAAAAAAGATTCGGTTGAGGCAATTCTACCCGGCAACATTGTCGATAACACATTCTATTCTCATCAGGGACTAACTTACGGAGGTCTTCTGATATCCGATAAAGTCACTACTATCGATATTCTGGAAATATTTGATCTTTTAACCATCGAGTTGAGGAAACTTTTTGTCACAGAAATAATCTACAAACCCATTCCGTTTTTCTATCACCGGTCTCCTTCGCAGGAAGATATTTATGCCCTCTTCAGGATGGGTGCTGAGAAAATAGGATGCAATATATCTTCAGCCATATACCAGAGCAACAAACTAGGGTTTAATGAACTGAGGAAAAGGGGTGTGAAACGCGGACTTAAATCAGGCATACAGGTAATTGAGTCCGAAGATTTCAATACATTCTGGAAAATCCTGAATGAAAACCTCACCAGAAAATTTGGCAAAACGGCAGTGCACTCAGGCTCTGAAATTACTATGTTGAACAATCGTTTCAGAAACAACATACGGTTGCATGTGGCTGTTTTGGGTGACGATACAAACAGTAAGAATATCCTGGCCGGAGTAGTTACCTTCTGCACACCATACTCCGTCCATGTGCAGTATATTTCGACTACCGAAGCCGGACGTGAACTCGGTGCCCTCGACTTAATCTTCTACAAGCTCATCAATGAAACCTACGCAAACATTCCTGTTTTTGAGTTCGGCCAATCTACCGAACATATGGGCAAATATCTCAACCATAACCTGATCTTTCAGAAAGAAGGATTCGGAGCAAGAGGGGTGGTTTATGATATTTACAAATTAAATGTTCCTTACTAAATGGCATAGTGAAAGGGGGTCGCAGACCGGGTGGTTAGTTTGCCCCCTTAAAATACTTCTAATACCAATTCTACGACCAGAGCACCTTTCACTTTAATCAGTTCACCCACTTTCTTCATTTGTGGATCCTTATCCATATCGACCAGTAACTTTCTCATCTCCTCATCATATTTATTCAGATCATCAATATCATTCAAATCATCGAGACGGGATTTCCAGTAACCACACTTCTGCTTTAACTGTTTCACATCATGTCTTGATAATCCAGTGTCAAAATCAAAAACTGAAGCAATAGAATTTTCAACCGGATGGCCCGATTCTTCCACAATTTCCGACAATAAAAGTGTGTCGATAAATTGATAGTAGCAAATCCATGCCCCGCCTGCCAGTACCATAACCGAAGCTATTAAAATGACAATCTTTTTCATAGAAGCTAAATATAGATTTCTGACAGCTACAAATATATGAAAACAAAATACTACATTATATTAACTACACCTATATAGGTACTGTTTTAGAGGATCAACGTTCGATTCTATTTATCAAACGTACGGTTCTAGTTATCAAACGTTCAGTCAAATTTTAAATAATTCAGGCAATTCATCAAACTTAAACTTACCTTTACAGATAAAATCATAGTCATGAAAAGCATCACTAGCATCATCAGCGCTCTTATTATGATGATTACACCAATGATTATCAACGCACAGAACGACCCGGCCAATATGGCCAAATATAGAGAGCATAATAAAGCACTTATGGAATCAGGCAAAGTTGAAAGCAGAATTGTATTCATGGGTAATTCGATAACTGAATTCTGGAACCTGAAAGAGTCGTTCGGCGACAAGCCCTATGTCAACAGAGGGATTAGTGGACAAACCACACCACAGATGCTTATGAGGTTCAAGACTGATGTTATTGAACTTCAGCCTGAGGCAGTAGTGATCCTTGCCGGAATTAATGACATCGCTGAAAACTCAGGACCTATTCCACTCAAAGAAACAGCCGGTAACATTTTCAGAATGGTAGAACTGGCAAAAGACGCCAATATCCGCCCAATCATGTGTTCAGTGCTTCCCGCTGCTGATTTCCCCTGGCGGCCCGGACTGAAACCTGCCACCAAAGTAGTAGAACTCAACAAGATGCTCAGAGAATATGCTAAGTCGCACAATATTCCTTACGTAGAATACTACAACAAGATGGTTGATAAAAACATGGGACTCAAAAAAAGTTATTCAGGGGATGGCGTTCATCCCAACTGTACAGGATATAAAGTAATGTCAAAGATTTTAGCTAAAACACTACGTAATCTTTAGCTCTCCTCAACCAACATCCCTCTGTAAAAATCGGCAAAACTCATCCCTGGTGGCATCTGAAGCTTCTGGCGAAGCCTGTAACGCTTTTTATTCACACTATCCTGCGAAATGTTAAAGTAAACCGCTATCTCTTTCGAAGCCATATCCATCACCAAAAACGACAATAGCTTAATATCATCCCGGGTTATACCCTCATACTTCTTGCTTATCCTGAACAAAAAGTCCTGATTTACTTCGGTCGACAATGCCTGCAACTCACGCAGATTCATCTGTTCGTGCATACTTTGCGAAAGTGAAAGCTTCAGATCGTTAACCTTTTGAGTCAAACCTTCAATACCACCATTATTTACCAGGGATTTCAGGTCTTCATTAATAGAATTCAGGAAAGTATCCAGCTTTTTTATCTGATTGGCAATCATAATAATCCTCTCGGTTTTCACCTTCACCTTCTCTTCAAGCAACTGTTTCTCAAGTTGTTGACGGGCAAAATCCACCTCCATCAATTCGTTCTGCATCTTATTAACGCGCCTGGCTTCCTCCATTTGCTGAGCCACCAGCTGAAGTTTGCGCCTCTTATTCTGAATCAGCAGATACGAAGAAATCAAGGCAAGGACAGCAGCAGAAGATACCAGAATCAGCAACTGTCTTTGAGTCCGCTTTTTCTGGTTTAGTGCTTCAATCAGTAAATTTTGTTCGGCCAGTGAATACTCCAGATTTAAAGCATGAATTTTATCCTGGCTGGTGGCCTCACTTAATTGCTCTCTAACTTTCATATACAACCGGTTATACTCCAGTGCCTTCTTCAAATCGCCGGTTTGTTCATATAGCGCTGTCTGGTGATTATAGATCTCTGCCACATAATCAGTAAATCCAAGTTCCGACGCCCATTTTAATGCTTTGGCGAAAATATAAGAAGCTTCCTTAAATTCCCGTCTCTTCAGATGTATCTCTCCAAGATGAATCAAACAATAAATTTGGCCTTTCGCCTGGTTTGCAAGTCCGAAAAAGTAAGAAGCAGCATTAAAATGAACCACAGCATTATCCATATCACCTTCATGCTTAAACCATTCTGCAAAATGCACATTGACTGATGCCTCTACTTCCGGATGACTAATACTATCATTAAGCCTTCCGGCGAAATTGTAATACTTAAATGCTGAATCCCTGTACATCCTTCCGTCCGCCTTTCCCGCGAAAGCGTAATAATCGCTGAAAGCCTTACCGAGGTTCAGATTTGCCTTTGCAAGATTCAGCGTATCTTTCAGTTTGCCAAACATGGCTACCGCTTCACGAAGCAGCAGAATAATTTCACCAGGCTCACTTTCAATATGCGACCGGTTCATCAGGGTAAGCGCCAGAATTCTGTCGAAGCCCTCTGCTCTGCTAACCTTCTCCGCCTTAAAAAAACTCTCAAATGCCTCGATCTTATTGCTTCGCATAAGCCAAAAATTACCGATTGAGAGATATGTATAGGCTAAAGCTTCCTGATTTTCCTCCGATTCTGCTTTCAGTAAATTGTGGTTCAGCGTGCTGATAACATATTCAGGCTCCAGCCAGTTATTGCTGTTTAAAAGTCGGTTGGCCGAAATAATATCATTGTTCCTTATATAAGCAGCTACCTTATTTTTCAGCACACCGGCCGAATCAGGTACGTTCGGTCCAGCCGATAACCCTATGCTCGTCAGGCAAATGCACCAAAAAATAAAGTAGCGTAACATTTAATAAAGATACTCTCAATTCTTAACAACCTTAAAACTTTGCACGGTATTTTTATCGCTCAGGCGGATGAGGTACGTACCTGTCTTCAGGTCACCGGTTCTTACTAGTCCTATACGGTCAACGTGCTGTTTGCTTACAACAATTCCCTTTAGGTCATATATAACCACCTCGGTATTACCTGAAAGGCCATAAATCTTTACAAAATCATTGCAAGGATTAGGGAATGTGCCGTAGTCAGAGGCAGTATCCATATTTTCAGCAGATACCAGCATCGGAAGCACCCATTTATAAACTACACCCCTGTTATGGTCAGTAAAAGCGAGCTCTCCCTCAACAAATTCAACACCACCACTAAAGGTGCCGGCACAGAATACTTCAACCACATTTTCACCCCCCACAACAGCAAACGAGCCCATGTTAAGAACCGATTCCTGTGAATCGCCGTAAAGACCAGCCGACTGAAGGAAATTCCCATCCTTGTCTGTTACTACCAGAAAATTGCTCAAACTATTAGGATCTGCTGCATTAAGGACCACTTCACCATCGTATGAAAAGTCAGTATAGCAATCAAAACCACCCCCTATATAGATATTATTGTACTGGTCAATATTTACATTAAAAGCCCTGTCAGCATAACCGCCACCCATCGGCTTTGCCCATAAAGTATTGAGATCAGCATCTGTTTTAAGAATAAAACCTTCATCATAACCATTTCCCGAAAGTGTAATATCGTCGATTACCAACTGGGTTTCTGAAGTAAAAAATCCAGCTGTCAACAGATTGCCATCGCCATCAACGCAAATATCATTTATACTTTGTCCGCCCAAACTTCCAAATGCTTTTACCCCGGTAAAATCCCCGGTCTCAGTAGAAGCTTTAAGCAAGGCATTCCAGTAATATTCACCGGTGTATGGCAATGGTTCGCCATTTACAAGATAAGGTGAATAATATTCAAGCGAAAAATATAAAGCATTGCTACTACTTTCCACAGCACGTATCTGTGCCCAGCCACCATTAGAAGCAGCTGTAAGATACTGGCCCCACTCTACAACGCCATCCGTATCAAACTTAATGATAAACAGATTATCCCCATATTCGTGAACATATGGAAAATCAATACCTTCAAATGTAAACGGGTGACTATAATATCCGGTTACGTAAATTATGTTGTTTTCATCCACTGTAAGTCTTGAAGCATTCAGAGTCCCGTACTCCTGACTTGGAATTCCTTTAAACCAAATCAGACTGCCGTCAGCAGCATTCAGTTTCATAATTATGGCATGATTAATCCACATACCGTTATTCGGCAGAACAGGAACTCCGTTCACCTTAAGAGTATCAATTGTAGAAGTCCATCCGGCCAGAATAATGTTATTATCCGAATCCACCTTCATATCATAAAAGCTTGTTATATTTGAACCGGTAATAGTAGTTGCCCAGACCACTTCAAGATTATTGGTTATTTTAGTAACCACCCCATTTATTCCGGTAGATTCCTCCAGTTGGACACCCAGAAAAGATGCTGAACCTGAATAACTCCCATTCACCAGAACGTGATCGTCATGCCCCAGTACATTATTGAATCTTGTGATTTCACCGTTTGATTCCAAAACTGCCACCCATTCTGCGTAATGTGTCTGGCCCTTCACGCTGATCATTGATGTGATAAGAAGCGCGGAAAATAGAAAGTACTTAAATTTCATAAAGTAGATTTAATTGTTGACTAATGTTCATTGCAGCAAATATACTTCCCTGTTTGTCAATGCACCAAGAAAGTCCCATGGACACGCAATGGACAAAAGTCCGTTTAAATCACTTCTCTCACCGACTCACTCAATGGAGTTGTCTTCCGGCCAATCAGTTTTGAAAGCGTACCACTATTGTCATGCAAATCATTCTTTGAAGCCGAAACATCCCAGGATGCCAGGACGGAGGCAAAACCTTCGGGCACGCCAAAGCTCTTAAGCATACTGGCATACTCATGTTCAGGCAAATTCCTGTATGGTATATCTTTACCTGTCTGACGCGAAATCTCCTTAGCAAGATCTTCCAGCGTATAATGTTCATCACCTGCAAGCTCATAAGTCTTTCCTGCATGTCCTTCTGTGGTAAGCACTGCCACTGCTGCTTCGGCATAATCCTTTCTGGCGGCCAGCGATAACCTGCCATCGGCTGCGCTTCCGGCGAAAGCACCTCCGGCAATAGCACCGGGTACTGAGGAAGTGTAGTTCTCAGTATACCATCCGTTTCGTAGAATAGTAAATGGAATTCCTGAAGCTTTGATCATTTTCTCAGTCTCCAGATGTTCCTGAGCCAGGTTAATGGAGGTCTTGTCGGCATGAAGCAGACTGGTGTAAACTATCCATTTCACACCCCTGTTTTTCGCAGCATCTATAATATTGCTGTGTTGTTTTGCACGCTTGCCAATTTCATTAGCAGAAATAAGCAGAAGAATATCTACACCTTTGAGTGCATCATTCAGAGTATCAGGCTGGTCATAGTCGGCCAGTCTCACTTCCACACCCATTTTGGCGGCTGCTTCAGGTCGGCGGGCCAGGGCTATAATATCATCAGAGGGCATCTTTTCCTTCAGCATGTTAATGACATGCGTACCTAGTTTGCCGGTTGATCCGGTAATTGCAATTTTCATGTTTCAATTTTTCCTATTCAAACATTTTATGAAGCGTTTGGTTCGGATTTTTTCAGCAAAGCAGAAGGCAAATGCACCTGAATGTGCACCTGCCTTCTTTTAATAAATGAATTACAATTAAAGTGAGCACCCCGGACTCAAAACATCGGAGACACCCATCAGGACATCAGGTTATTGTTGAGTAACAAGTTTACCCGACTGAACCTTACCGTCCATAATCAGCCTGTAAATCAAAACTGCGTTATTACGTAATGCTGGCCTGTACTCAATCTGGTACGATTTGCCGGCAGCAACATCACCATCGAACAATGTTTCAACATGAACACCATCAATAGTGAAAATATCCAGACGAGCCTTATTGTCCGAAGCCGGAACAAAATCAAAGAACGCCTTATCTTTAGTCGGGTTTGGATACACCGTCAACGGAGTTGCAGCAAGAGTCTCGTCATCTGTTATTTCAAGAGGTTTCACATCAGAATTCTGAATCAAACCCTTATGAACCACCAGATTACCGCCACCAATTGGCAGCTCTTCGGTATAATAACTCATCCAGGAACTTGAGTGTACTAAAACATCACCATTCCACAAAGTAAAGCCTATACTGTCATTGTTTCCAGGCTCACCTCTGTCTGTCAGGGTTACTCTCAAAGTTAATCCGGGTTATCGGGATGCAATGAGCTTAGCGGTTGCCGGTTTTACAAGAAAATATAAGCGCCAAATGTACAAACATATATATGTAATTTGTTACACCATTTCACTTTAATCATTCGAGGATTGCACATCGTAAATATTTAATTGTAACTTGTGCTTGTCAAGTCACTAATCAGATATGACCGATTGGGGCAAACTCAATCCATCATTCTGTGTTTCTTTTTATATAGGTATCTGGGCACCAAGTTATTAAAAATTATCTCCCAAATGTTAAAACGATTAATCAGTGCCATTTTCCGGCGTAATGAAGACCTGAAGGCAATCGTTATGGAATCGCCAATCTCAATATTGGTCTTCCGGGGTCCGGAATTTGTGGTCGACTTTGCCAACCAGAAAGTGTACAATACCCTTGGCACCAGCCAGCCCCTCGTTGGGCGCCCGGTTTTTGAGGTACATCCTGAACTCGTAGAACAAGGTTTGGAGGCTCTGCTAAAAAACGTATTTAAAACCGGCCAAACTACGATCATAAAGGAAATGCCCATTCACCTTAACCACTCAAACAAGGAGTCACTAGTTCTTAACTTCACCCTCCAGCCATTCAGAAATGACAAAGGTATAGTTACCGGTATCATTGCCGTCGGCAATGACGTCACCGAACTTGTTGAATCCCGTCGCAGGGTGGAAGAAAATGAGGCCAGATACCACGGTGTGATCGATCTTATGGATCATGGCTTTACAATTACCGAAGTAATCTGCGATGAAAACCGAAAACCGGTCGATCTCCTTTTCCTGGAGGCCAATCCGGCATTCGAAAGATTAACCGGATTTAAAGATATCGTCAATAGAAGAATCACTGAATTTTTTCCTGATGTTGAACCATTCTGGATCGAATTTTATGCTTCTGTTGCACTATCAGGCAAAAACGCAATAAACACCCAGGAAGTAAAAGAACTCGGTAAAATATTCGAAACAAATGCTTTCAGGATCGGGGGCCCCGGCAGTATGAAAGTAGCTACTCTGTTCACCGATGTCACCGAAAAGGTCGCCAAAACAAAAGTACTCGAAAGCTTTAACGAGGCATTGAATAAGGAAGTGCTGAAACGCACAATGCAGCTTCAGAAAATCAATGCCGAGCTAATCCAGTATGGCCATGCAATGAGCCACGACCTCCATGAACCCGTGAGAAAAATCCAGACTTTTGTCTCCTTGCTTCAGGCAAGCCTTGGTAGTAATATCCGTGCCGAAGAACAACATTACATCACCCGGATCAATAGCGCCTGCAAGCGACTCAGGGATCTTATTGAAGGAGTTTACGATTATGTTTATATAGAAAATCCTAACTTCGAATTCTTCGAGGTTAATTTGAATCCACTGTTAGACAAGATACTCGACGATCTGGAGGTGATCATCAAAAAGCAGGAAACCAGGATTAATGTCAGCCAGCTTCCCCCGGTAAGAGGAATTCCGCAGCTACTCTATCAGCTCTTCTACAACCTCATCTACAACTCCCTCAAATTCAGCAAAAAAGAAGGCACAAGAATCATCACCATCAGTGGAAAGGAATTTCAAAACCCTAAAGAAGAAGAAGAAGTACCGGATGTGAACCTGGAAAGTAATGGAACCCCTATTACATCGGATGGTGATCCCGTTAAGAGTTATATACAAATCACCGTCAAAGACAATGGCATAGGCTTCGACCCCGAACATGCCGACAAAATATTCAACACCTTCGTGCGACTCCATTCCCAAGACACCTACGAAGGAACCGGAATCGGCCTCGCCATCTGCAAAAAAATAGTCGAACGCCACGGCGGCACAATCACAGCCTCAGGCCAACCCAATCTGGGTGCCGAATTTATAGTCACCCTTCCAAAAATTGACTGAACAGTCAGGAACTCCGAACTCCGAACTCCGAACCCCGAACTCCGAATTCAAAACAATCTCATCACCTCACCAACTCCACCAACAATGCCTCCACTGTCTCAATCCCTTTCTCCTGCAACTTCTTTTTTAACCGCATCTTGCAAACCCTCACGCTTTGAGGCGAAATGCCAAGCGTATTGGCCATTTCACGGCCCGACAAATCAAGGTAAATCAGCACCAACAGCCTCTCCTCTGCTTCTGTTAAGCTTAGCGCATGCTGTTTTATCCTGGTGAAAAAACCCGGGTATATTGCTTTAAACTTAGCCTTGAAAATTATCCAATCCTCATCTGTCAGTATCTTTTGCTCAAGCAATTGTTCGACCTGAGAATCCGAAACCCCCACTGATACGGCAGTCTTTGTCACCTCATCCTGCATTTTGTTTAATATGGCATTCTTCCGCGTCAGGTCAATAATGTATCCTTTGAGCTCCTGCTCTTTCACTTCAATGATCTTAGCGGCATTCAGTAATTCCCGCTCCAGATTCTCCTTCCTGAATTTTATCCTCATCAGATATCTGTACACGAAAAAGGCTGCCACTATTATGATTATCAGGGCCGAAATCCCTATTAGCCAGTTGCGGTTCACTGCCAGAATTTTTTCCTTCCGGAGATTCTCGATCTGCAGATTTTTTACCTCGGCACCTAACTCTGCCTGCAACTCGGCAAGGCGATGCGACTGGTTGATAATCATTATCTTATTATTCAGCTGATTGTATAACTTGTAATACTTTAATGCTGAATCCGGTTTCCCGAAAACTTCATATATCTGCGACAACTTCTGATAGGCTTCACTAATCCTCAAATCGCTCTCCATCATCCTGCTGATCTTAAGACTCTGGCCGGCGGCTTCTAAGGCATCATGCATCCGCCCTTCGCGCTGAAATATATCAGCCAGATTGTACCATGTGGCAGCTTCCCCGTCTTTGTACTCAATTTTTTTGTACTGCACTAATGCTTCCTCATAATATATCCGGGCAGAATCAAGTCTTCCCATGTTCTTAAAAATCTGCCCCTGATTGTTACAGGCAATTCCTAACTCACGGTAACTATGGTTATTTCTGAAAATCTCTATGGCCAAATTATTATGCCTGAATGCAAGTATAAAGTCGCCCTGTTCTTTATGAACCAAACCGATATTGGTATGTGTGAGCCCCAACAACAATTGCATACCATGCTTTTCAGCAAGTTCAGCACTCTGCACGTAACTCTGCATGGCGTCTTCGTTATTTCCTAATCGCCAGTAAACAAGTCCCAGCGTGTTCAAAACCATTGCCATCTGTTCTTCATACCCGCCTTTATGGGCCAACTCATAAGCTTTGGTAATATGGTCGAGTGCTTTCTGAAAATTTCCTGCACTCCATTCATCCACCGCCTGTCGGTTTATTCCCTCGATCACCGTAACCGATACAGTGTCCCTTGATAAAGCTATTGATGAAAGTGGCGCGGCTGCTACCATAATAAACAGCAGCAGCCTACTCCATTTCTGAATAAATTCCTGTCCGAAAATCATTTATTCACTTTCTTAATAATGCACACCGCCAACACCGGCAGTCTGATGCTTAATTCACTACAAACTTACCCGATTCCTTCATAATCCCACATCTCACATTAAAAATATACATCCCCTTTTGCAATTCCGAAACGTCAATTTTTACCTGGTTTGCTCCCCCGGGCATAAACCCGATGAATGGCACCATCACAGTCCGTCCGCTCACATCAAGCACTTCAATGCTTACATCTGCACCTCTGTCAAGCGTAATCGGTAATACAGCAAATTCTTTAACAGGATTCGGATATACCTGTCCTGCAAGTTTCGCTTCGGTAAGTACCGGTTCTTTGATTCCAACAGCCACATGCTCAGCCTCGAAAAAATAAAATCCGCCAAACTGCGCCATTTCATTCGAAATCTTTCCCGACAACAATAATCTTCCGTCATTCATCGGCAAAAGCATGCATGGATAAAAATCCGATAATTCAGGACCATAATACTTCTCCTCGCTCATTTGCCCGTCAAATGTCAGTTTTACCAATGTTCCCAATGGCATGGCACCGGCCGAGAAGTAAGGTTTCATGGGATAAGGCGACGAGGTCATCTGAGTGTAAAGGTATAAGTTATCGGCTGCATCAACATGAATATCTCTGTAAAACCTGAAATATTCAGTCTCATAAACCTCTATCAAATTGCCGTCAGTGTTGTATTTCACCAAAATAACCTTATTATCCACACCATCTATAACGCTAAAGCCCGACACAATAATATCTCCGGTACTTAATTGAACGGTATTGTATGAACTCACACGTCGTCCGCTTTCCATGAAATACTGTTTCCACATCTGCTCACCTGCTTCATCAAGTTTCATCACAAGCATCTGCTGATGACCATTCGACCTGTCTTCAATATATCCGTTAACAAAAATATCGCCGTTTGAGGATATAAATACCGACTCGCCCACAGTATTCATGCCCTCTTCGGGGAAGGAGCTCATCCATAACAACTCACCCGACGGGGAATATTTTAATATTGTTATGTCAGTTTCCTGACTGATCCATCCTCCTGTTCCCGCTTTTCCGGTCAGATATATATTACCGGTTTCATCCGTGACCACTTCTCCAACATTGTGAAGTTCATCAGAATAGCCCGGCCTATTGTCATAAGCTGTCCATAAATCCTCTCCCGAAGCGGCGATCTTACGGGTAAAAAACTGCATTGTGCCTTCGTATTCACCGCTTCCCGCCATGATAAAATTACCATCATTATCAAGCGTAAACACCTCATAGATGTGGGTCCCGGGCATTTCTTCCTTCTCCCATTGCAAGACACCCTCAGTATTATATTTCTTTATCCTTATCGGACCACCATACTCGGCTCCGAGAAACACATAAGCATCTCCATTGTCAGCCACTCTCATCTGGATTCCATTAGCTTCATTGCCGTTTAAACCACTTAATAACTTTTCCCATTCAAGCGAGCCGGTGGAATTATACTTTGAAACCACATAAACCCTATACAGGTCGGTTCCAATGATCGTATCATACATCCCGGTAAGATAGGTGTTATTCTGATCATCATTAAAGGTTGAAAGAAGCTCAATTGCCGAAGCACCGTTTTTGCCAAACCTGAAGTCCCACTCAAAACCTTCACCACTAAAAGCAACCTTCGTTACCTCGAAAACGCCACCGATTTCTGTGTAGAAAGCATTAAATGTCATGTAGATATTACCGGCTGCATCTGCCGATAACTGCTGATACTCAGTAAAAGATCCAAAAGCGGTGTTCTCGATATTGTAAACCCATTCATCAGTTACATTTCCGCCTGCGTCGTAGCGGATGGCTTTTAACCGGTTATTAAAAGTCTCGCTGTCATAACCCAGACCCGAAATTACCGGATTGCCTGAAGCATCAAGTACAAACAACGAAAATCGTATATCTATCAGATCGTTGGTCACCTGGGTCCAATTCTCTGTCCCATCATAATTATAGGAAATAAGGAGTGTTCCGTCATCAACCCAATCGCCGAAATGACGTCCGGCCACATAAACAGCATTCTCTCCGTTCTCGATAAAAAATCCCTGCGACCACTCACCCACGGCAGTTTTCTCCCACATAAGTTCTCCTGTCGGTCCATATTTCAGGGTGTGCATTTTTGGATTGCTTAAATCCAGTATCCCTGTAACATACCAGTTGCCATCCTCATCACCGGTAATACCGCGGGCACTGGAATTTATCAGGTCACTCCCCCCGGGCTCATACAAATCGTCCCACAAAACATCACCTGCCTCATTATATACTATAGTATAAAAGCACTGATAATACTGATCGTTGCCGTGATACCCGGTTATACCGATGTTTCCGTCAGCACTTACGTGGATATCTTTCGGTTCAATATACGAATCAACGAGATTATTTTCCATCACCTTAGCCCATGAAAGCGAACCCGATGCATTATATTTCAGCGTTAACCACGAAGTGTTCGAACCTGTATAAGTAATACCCGTTATTATGATATCTCCGCCGGCATCAGTTATAACCTTATATGGAACATCCATAAACTGTTGCGTTCCTGCATACAGCGACTCCCAAATGGTAGTACCATCCGAAGCATCCAGCTTCATTGTCAGCATATCCATGTCATGACCATTCCATTTAACTCCTGATACGATAACATTTTCCGCCTCATCAAGCGTAATTGCCAGACCATAATCTGAACTATATGTGGTTCCGGGTAACCGCTTTTCCCATACAAGCGACCCGCTCTCATCGATACAAATAACCTGAAATTTGCCTGAAGCCTCATCAAAATCAGCACTTGTCCCTGTTACAAAAGTGAAACCTTCTGATGATGTTACCGAAGCAAAAGGCACATCCATTCCCTTATCGGGATGTGTATAAAAATCATACCCTGCATCTTGCCTTAAAACACCCTGCCCCGAGCTCTTAAAAACGCCGGCTACCATGATAAGAGCAGCAACAGCGATAAAATAAAATTTAGATGTCATAGTCTATCTATTTAAATTAGCAAATAAAAGTAACACCCTAACCAGGCTGTCACAGAATTATTACGGCCAAAAATATAACAACCACCCTCCTAAACCGCTAAAACCATGTTGACAAAAGTGTTGACAATGGTGCATTAAGCCTTATCTTTGTTTTATATTCCAAACTTCTGTACTATGAAACAAGCCGGGAATAAGCTATTCTCCAGATTCCTGACTATTGTCGAAAAAGGTGGCAACATGCTGCCAAATCCCGCCAGCCTCTTTGCATTATTCGCACTTACGGTGCTGGTATTCTCATTCATCGGCCAGGCACTGCAATGGCAGGCCATCCATCCGGCAACGGCCGAAATAGTTAAAGTCAACAACCTGCTATCAACCGAGGGCTTCAGGCGAATAATCCTCGAAATGGTCGAAAATTACGTCGGTTTTGCACCCCTGGGCATTGTCATGGTGGCACTGCTGGGCATCGGCATCGCCGAAAGCAGCGGCCTGATAAGTACCGTGATCAGAATCCTGGTGCTCAAATCGCCCGCCCGACTGCTCACCTTCATGGTGGTGTTTTCAGGCATCCTGTCAAACGTAGCCAGCGACCTGGGATATCTCCTGCTCATCCCGCTTGCCGGCGTTATCTTTCATTCAGTCGGCAGACACCCAATCGCAGGCATGGCAGCAGCTTTCGCGGGTGTCTCCGGAGGTTTCAGCGCCAACCTGGTCATCGGAACCATCGACCCCCTCCTGGCCGGCCTTTCAACCGAAGCCGCCCGCATACTCGACCCCGCATACTATGTGCTGCCCACCGCCAATTACTACTTCATGGTAGCATCCACCGTGCTGCTTTCCATCCTGGGAACAGTGGTAACCGAACGAATCGTCGAACCACGTCTGGGTAAATATACAGGCGATGTGCCGGCCGAAGAAATCAAATCACTTACCCGCCTCGAAAAGAAAGGACTGTTATGGACCGGTGTTACGGCACTGGCGTGGACTGCACTGATTTTAACAGGACTCATTCCCGATCACGGCTTCCTAAGAGGGACCGACAATTCCATACTCCATTCGCCGCTCATCAAGGGATTTATAGCATTTCTTTTCCTCGGTGCCGCATCACTCGGAATAGTGTACGGGGCAGTAACAGGTAAATTCCGAAACGACAACGACGTGGTGAAAGGAATGGCCGAAAGCTTCAAATCGCTGGCCTTCTTCCTTGTACTCGTATTCTTTGCCGCACAATTCGTAGCCTATTTCAAATGGAGCAACCTCGGACTGGTGCTTGCCATCAACGGAGCCCATTTCCTGCAGAACGCCGATCTCAGTGTGGTTTGGTTGATCATCCTTTTTGTACTCTTCTCAGGCTTCATCAACCTGTTTATGGGCAGTGCTTCGGCCAAATGGGCCATCATGGGGCCCGTGTTCATCCCCATGTTCATGCTGCTCGGATATTCCCCCGAACTGTCACAAGCTATCTACAGGGTCGGCGATTCGGTCACCAACATCATCTCACCCATGATGAGCTTCTTCGCCCTCATCATCGTTTACTTCGAAAAATATCAGAAAAACATGGGCATCGGCACCCTCATATCAACCATGATTCCCTATACACTGATTTTCACCATATTCTGGATGCTACTGCTCATATTATGGGTAACTTTCAATGTTCCGCTCGGCCCCGAAGCCCCGATAATTTATACAACCCCAAAATAGTCATTCAATTGACTATTTTAATGTAAATTCAGTCAATACATTGACTTTTTTTACTATAAAGCAAATTTCGCTGCCATTTTATGCCCGATCAAACCTAAAATAGCCCACGGAACGATGGCATCGGCAAAATGGGCAAATATATCGGGGGCTTTGTACCAGATAAAATTGGTGTAGGGAACAAAGAAAAATCCGATCATTCCAACTGCCAGTGCCAGGTAAAGCCTGTTCAGCAGGGTAGGACTTTTTTGCTGGATAAACAGCCAGAACAGAAGGAAAGAGATCACGAAACAAACCAGAAAACCCCTGATCATATTCACGGGCATACTCATGGCATTTGTTTCATGATAGTTGATCACAGCCCAGGGCTCACCCTCCATTTGCTCCATTATTTCCTGTTGTTGTTCCATACTCAACGATGGATCAGGCTGTCCGAGGAAGTACATACCCTCAGTAAGTCCCTGTTTTACACACTCCTGCAAAATACTGTCCTGCGCCGGAGTGTACCGGGCTGCCGACTTATGAAAATTAGGCATCGCATACGAAAGGAACTGCCAGGCGAATATTATAACCGCCCCGATTAATGAGAAAAGTAATTTTGTTTTCATGTTTTGGTGATTTTAATTTCAAATATACGAAACAAATTATAAAATCTTAACTTTACCACAACCAACAACCACGACAATGAAAAACACCACCCCATTTGCCCGTACCGGTTACATAATGTGGCTCTCGTTATCAGTGATCACATTCATAACCTTCGCCATCGCCATCCTCACGCCGCCACTCTCCGGACCCCTTTGTCCTGCAGATTGCTTTCAATACCCATTCCTTGACATCGCCTCACGATTCCCCCGCGATTACTACTGGATGTACACCGCCATACTTCTTTACATTGTTTACATAGCATGCCTGGTCGTGCTTCACCAAAGCACACGCAAAAGCAAGAAATTTCTGAGCCACACCGCATTGCTGTTCGGCTTTGCCGGATCCCTCATACTCATAACAGACTATTTCCTTCAGATAACCGTCATACAACCGGCACTCCTCAACAACGAAACCGATGGCATCTCCATGCTCACACAATACAACCCACACGGAGTATTCATTGCCCTGGAAGAACTGGGCTATCTGCTCATCAGCATCACATTCCTGCTGTATGCGCTCCTCTTTAAAGGCAAAGGCCTCAACCGCGCTGTAAAGATAGTTTTCCTCACAGGCTTCATCCTCAACCTGCTGGCCCTGTTACTCACCTGCCTTGCATACGGCATCCACAGAGAATATTACTACGAAATCGCCGCCATCTCAATAGTGTGGCTGGTTTTCATTCCAAATGGCGCGATGATAGCCTTGCTTTTTAAGCGTCTTACGCGAAAACCGTGATCTTTTGGTACTTTTCCCATCCAGATGCTGTCCGATGGACCAAACGGCGTGGAATGGACAGGACCGGCCTTGGGTACAGAAACCTTATGCTGTCCGATAAACCGCATGGCGTGGAATGGACAGGACCGGCATTGGGTACTGAAGCGTTAAAAATTCAGGCTTGTTAGAAAACTCCACTGATCGGATCGCCAAAGATTACGGGTATGTAGCCAGTCTTACCACCGACGGAAGCACTGCCACCGGTCTTACATTCATGATTTCACAGACTATGGTAAACAACAGTAACATTCAGGTACCCGAAAATCAACTGGCGGTTTACCCGAATCCTGCCACTGACCACATCACCATTTCGGCCACCGTACAGCCCGACAAAGTGAATATCTACAATATTAACGGGCAACTGCAGATCACATCCACCAACCAAAAGGTAATCGATGTATCGGATCTCTCGCAGGGCGTTTACATCGTCAAAGCCATCAAAGGCAACCAGGTATCCACCACCAGGTTCATCAGGAAGTAATTGGACTAAGCACCGCTAATAGCGGACCACACATACAAGTTATTTTCACCCACAAGGCCGGTCGTTCAGGTATTCCAACCTGCGGCCGGTCTTTTAGCTTTAAGCCCCCAGCGAGGCCAGCGAAATCACATTTATCCCATCGTCACGACAATAGCTCATCCCGGTTCCGGTAATTATATTCAGCGACTTCGGCAATTCCATTTTAGTATTATCTATGTTTTCCTTGAACTTGTTCAGACTAATGGCAGCCTCCTCAATATGGCCTGCTCCCAGTTTTATTTCAAAAGCCGCGTAATCTCCATTGCGCTTCTGTACAATCGCATCTACTTCATTGCCATACGAATCATTATAATGAAAAACACCGGCATCATTTGATTTAGCATATACACCTAACTCGTGAATAGCGAGCGACTCAAATAAAAATCCCATAAATTTCATATCCTTTATCAGCGAATCTTTATCCAATCCTAAAGCTGCAACTGCCAAAGATGGGTCACACAAATGCCGCTTTGGTGATTTCCGCAATAGCGCCGATGACCGAATATGCGGGTTGAATGCAGGTTGCTCAACCAGGATCATTAATCGCGATAGCGCATCCAGGTAATCAGATATGGTATTTCGCGATAACTCACTCTTTTCATTAGCATTTACATCAAGCTCTAATGTTCTGTTATCCACTAATGTGGATATATTCCTTGCTAATGATCTTAATAAGCTGCGTACTTTTAAAGGATCGCGTTTAACTCCAGATACCCTGCTCATATCTACCTCGCAAAGCAAATCAACATAACCCCTGTTCACTTTTAATGCGCCCTCTGAGCTTTCATTTATCAAAGACGGCCATCCTCCTGTCGATAATCTGTCAATTATAAAATCCAGGGAAATTGCTGCTTCATGAAGATCTTGCGTTTCGCCTTGTAACAAACTACTTAACTTGTAATTACCTGAAGAATGACCCAATTCAAACCACGACATGGTATCCATTTGTATTACTGTGAACCGTCCTGCACCACTATGCAGTTTGACATCATCATCCGGATTTGCCGAACCTGTAAGAATAAATTGCCCCTTCACTTTGCGGTCGTCAACCTCGTGCCGTACATAATTCCATATATCAGGAAATACCTGCCACTCATCAATTAACCGGGGGGTCTCACCTGCTAACAATATCTTAGGTTTTGTTGCCATCACAACAGAAACCTGCGGATCCCTGTCCATCTCAAGAATACTTTTAGCATATTGAGTTGCTGTAGCTGTCTTACCGCATGATTTCGGACCTTTTATCAACACGGCACCGGAGACAGATAAATTTTCCACTAAATCTTTCTCAATTAATCTTGTCAGATAAGTCATTTTGCACCTTTTTCAAATACAAATATAAACCAAAATTGTTAATTGTGCACTTTTCAGACTTTTTATTGTGCATTTTTCAGACTTTTTATTGTGCATTTTTCAGACTTTTCATTGTGCATTTTTCAGACATTTCATTGTGCAAATTTCAGACATCTTTTCGTTTACTCTCATGACCAACCCAATACCAAAGCTTCATAAATCGTATTGGCATCGTCAAGAGAAGCATAATTCCATACACCCGGCTTATCAGCCATCACAACACAATCCTGCTCTTCCTACTGATGGTCACTTCGTGGTTTTGTTTCGAAAATGCAACTGACTGCTGACTGCTGACCGCTGAGTGCTGAGTGCTGAATGCTGACCGCTGACTGCTGATTGCTGATTGCTGATTGCTGACCGCTGATTGCTGATTGCTGAAAATTACTATTTTTGCTCCATGCTTAATAAACTTACACTCAATTTATTAACACTACTGCTTTTTACTCTCGCTGTCAATGCACAAGTCAGCCTGAATGCCATACCAAAAGGCGACTCATTAGTTGAGTTGCTCGACCGGACTATAAATCAATCGCATACATACGTTGAGCAGAAGGAAAGCAAACTCGTCTCCCTCCGGAATGAGCTAAAACCGGGCCATTCCCCTGTAATGCAGTATGAAAATGCATCAAAGCTGTTTAAGGAATTTAAATCATACAAGTACGATTCTGCCTGGCACTATGCCAACAGGATGCTGCATTTTGCCGAAATCATAAACGACCCTAATCTGCTTTGCGAATCAAAAATTGCCCTGGCTTTCAGTTGTATGTCCGCGGGACTCTTTAAAGAAACCGTTGAAATTGCTTCATCTGTCGATACCACCGTATTGGCTGATCCTTATAAGGAGGCCTTTTACTCCTTCCTTTCCGTCATGTACCTGAGCATGTCTGATTATACCGCCACTCAACCATATTTCGACATTTACCGCTCAAATTCACTTCTTTACACACGAAAAGCATACGCTCTGGCTGATAAGGACAGTCCCGCTGCGCTCATGCTGAAAATGAGGGAATACCAACTGAAAAATTATTACCGTGAAGCCCTGGCTACCGGCCAGAAGTACCTTGCCGACACCACTTTAAGCCCTCATGAATTTGCCATTGGTGCTTCAACCGTAGCCTTTTTCTATGAAGTTCACGGCGACACGGCCAAAGCCCTTCAATACCTGATCAGGGCGGCTGTTGCCGATATCCGGATGGCCGTTAAAGAAACATCCGCCATCAGGCAGGTGGCTGACCTGTTTTATAAAAGAGGCGATGTCCGCCATGCCTATGATTATGCCATGGTAGCCCTGGATGATGCCAACTTTTATAATGCCCGCCACCGTAAGATCGAGGTTGGCCAGATACTTCCAATCATTGAAGACGGGCGCTTCGACATCATCAACCGGCAGAAAGACAAGATCCTCACTTTTGCCATCCTTAGCTCCATCCTTCTGGTATTATTCTTTGCCGCTGCCCTTATCATCTTCCTGCAGAAACGCAGACTCTCGAAAGCCAGGAAAATGATCCTTAATCAGAACGCCGAGCTCCGCCAGTCAAATCATCAGCTCAAGTACACCCAGGATAAAATAAGCAGTCAGAATGCCGACCTCATAACCATGAACGAAAAGCTCATGGAAGTTCATCGTATAAAAGATGAGTATATCGGATTTTTCTTCAGTGCCAACTCCAGCTACATCGAGCGGATGGAGGAATATAAGCGGATGGTTGTCCGCTACATCAAAAACGGCCACCCCGAAGAACTGCTTAAGTCCGTTTCGCCCGGCAACCGCAAGGAAAAAGAAGAGATGTTTAAACTGTTCGACCAGATCTTCATGAGGTTGTTCCCCGATTTTATCGAACGCTATAACCAGCTGTTCGATGAGGCCGACAGAGTTACGATAGCTGCTGACGGACATCTCACACCCGAGCTGCGGATCTTTGCGCTCATACGACTGGGAATTACCGAGAATGAACGTATTGCCCGACTGCTCGACTTCTCCGTTTCGACGATCAAAAACTATAAGACCCGTACAAAAAACAAATCGCTGATTCCTAACGATCATTTTGAACAGGAGATCATGAGAATTCAGTCTGTGAAAACAGTTAACGACGGAATCCAGTCTGTGAAAACAGTAACTACTGAATTCAATCAGTGAAAACGGTTTCCTTGCCTCAATCCAATTGAAAAGGGGTGGTTGATATGGTCTGCTGACGTTTTTAACCCCTTTTCAACCGTACATTTTCTTTTCCGGCGTGCAATTCTAAAACATTGATTATCTTTGCCTTACAATTTCAACCGCATCATTTGACCGTACATTTTGCAGTCAACCACAACCAATTCAGAACAATCAGCTCAATACCTGTCTAACTTTGGTTCATTAACATCAAAAAGAAAATCCGGCTGACCGCTGACCGCTGAATGCTGAATGCTGACCGCTGAATGCTGAATGCCGACTGCTGAACGCTGACCGCTGACTGCTGACTGCTGACTGCTGAATGCTGAATGCTGACCGCTGAATGCTGAATGCTGACCGCTGAATGCTGAATGCTGAATGCTGAATGCTGACTGCTGACCGCTGACCGCTGACTGCTAATAAAACATTGAACAACCTAACAACTCGTCTATGAAAATCAAACTTCATTTAAGCTGTATCCTCCTGCTGCTGTCCACATTGACCATGGCGCAGGGCAGATTTACGGTTTCAGGTAAAGTAACCGACACCCGTGGTGAATCATTGCCCGGTGCAACCATTCTGGAGGCCGGAACCACCAACGGTGTTATCTCCGATATCGAAGGCCGTTTCTCGATCAATGTCGCCTCCACCCGGTCAATCATTAAAATAAGCTTCATCGGTTACCACCCCGTTGAACTTACCGCAGGTTCCATCGGGCCTGTCATCGTTCTTGAAAGTGAAGTTTCATCCCTCGAGGAAGTAGTGGTTGTAGGATATGGTACGGTCCGCCGCAAAGATGTCACAGGCTCAGTGGTGAGCATCAGTGAAAGCAGTCTTAATGAAGGACCTGTGACCAATCCGCTGCAACAGATATCCGGAAAGGCAGCCGGTGTTGTGGTAACACAAACAGGCAGTGAGCCCGGTTCCGCTCCGTCCATCCGGGTAAGGGGAATCACCTCTCTCATAGGAGGTAGCAACCCACTGGTGGTCATTGATGGAATGCAGGGGAATCTCGACCTCCTGAATCAACTGTCACCCGATGAGATCGAGAGTATCGATATTCTTAAAGACGCTTCAGCCACCGCCATCTATGGTTCCCGCGGAGCCCCCGGTGTAATTCTCATCACTACCAGGAAAAGTAAAGCAGGCTCTTCGCAGATCGAAGTGAATTCCAGCACTTCGCTCGACATGATTACTCGTAAACTCGATATGCTGACGGCCGATGAATGGCGTCAGCAAAGAGCTTTGTGGGCCGTGCCCGTATCTACCGATCACGGCTCCGATACCGACTGGTACGGATTGCTTACAAGGAATGGAACCACCCAGAACCACAGCATTGCCATCGGAGGCGGAACCAATGATTTTAACTATCGTGCCTCTGTCGCCACCATATTACAAAATGGTATTGTCATCAATTCCGATAACCAGAACTACATCGGAAGACTGCAGGCTTCGCAGAAAGCTATAGACGGTAAACTTGAAATTTCAGCCAGTGTAAGTGCATCAACCCGCGACAACACGGGCAGTCCTTCAAGCATTGGCCGCGCTGCCTTTACCTCTAATCTTATCAGCAATACCTATGTCAGCCGTCCTACCGATCCGGTGCTTAACCGCGATGGCTCTTACTTTACCGACCCTGCCGTTTTTCAGTACATAAATCCTTATGCAGTTGCAAATACCGTCGTCAATAAAAGCACTACCAATAACCTTTTCGGTACACTCCGTGCCGACCTCGACCTGTTTAAAGGCTTCAGGGTATCATGGTTCGGCTCATGGCGGAAACTCGATGGCAATTCAGGCTATTACCTCCCTGCAGTTTCTACCGTATCGTCAGCCATCGACAACAAGGGCATTGCCAACATCAACAACTGGCATGAAGACGAAAAGCTTACCGATGTAAC
>JAEYSM010000017.1 GCA_023434665.1 Bacteroidota bacterium
CCTGAGGGAAATTTATCAATATTCATTTCCAGCTTGTCCTGATTTTTTGTCAACTCTTTTAATCCCAAAATGGAACCTTTTAAGTCAGTAATCCTTCTTTCATCAGTGGTTTCTGTTTCGTTTCTGGCTAATATCTCATTCTGACTAAACATTATCCAGAAAACTCCATTTTGATATGGCTGGGAATACGCTTTTACACTAAAAAAAATAGCGCCAAAAGTAAAAACCGTAAAAAGTAATTTTGCTCTCATTTCTTTTGTGTTAGGTAAATATTTTATTGCTTAGGGTAAATGTAATAACTTTTTTTTAAAAGTTTGCAAATAATATATATGATTTTTTTCGCTTCTGAATATATTATGGAGTGACGATATTTTTCTATTGCTTTTGAAACCAATCATGGAGTTTCCATTGAGATTGATTTTACTACGATCTGCTCTCGATCTACCTTTGGTACGGTATTGCTTCGGTATTGATCTACTAAACATGTAGATCGAAACCAGATTGTAGTCGTCTGGATGGCAGAGCCGGATACAATCAATCTTCAATCAATCCTGTGTTAATAAGATAGAATAAATAAGAGAAATAATTATTTCAGAAAATTGCTGAATCAAAACTTATATAGCACAAGAATTCAATATTGCAGGATAACAAGTTCTTATGCCATTTAAGTTTCAGCAATTAGTTGGAAGAGGCGAATACCAGATGGAAATCCGCAAGTGTATAATTCAGGGCAAATCACTATAAGGTAAGCAGGTTTATATAAAGCCACAAGACGAGATGTTGTCTAGAATGATCAGATTTTGTTAATTGATGGAAGATTGAGGGATATCTAGAAAGACCACCATTACGAAATATATTTATGCTATTATATGTTTTCTTCATCCAAAAATATTCAACAATATTATTGTCGTATTAGTCTTTTTTTTGTTATTATTGCATATTAAATACAGAATGATGTTACTTACAATCCATAAAAAACAATGATGATGAAAGGAGGAAAATATATCATTGTAGGCAATGTCATGGAAATATTACCAATAAGTATTAACTAACAAACCAATTATTAACCAGCTTATAACCGATTTTGAGGGAAATGTCCTCTTAACTATGAAGAGGTAATCAAAAACAACCCATTCAAATCTGAAGAGCAAAAACAATTATTATGAAAACATTACAACACATTATTTTACACTTTTCGTGGTCACACTCATCTTAACCAGTTGTAAAAAAGACAGTGAAACGATCATCAACAAGTCATCAAATGACGGAATAAATATTAAGAACGGTCATTTAGTATTTAAAGATTCTGTTACTTATAATGAACATATAAATTGGATAAATCAAAACCGATTGAGACCAGAAATTATTGATGACTTTAATAAAAATATTGGATTTGAATCATTCAGGCAAATTTATAATCATGGCACTAGCATGAGTGATTTTGGAAAATTTGAATCGTATGAATCAAAACACCCTCAGTGTTTTAAAAAAATTATTTTGGAGGATAATACGATATTTTGGGAGATGCCGATTGAATACATTTCAAGCTTTTATGTAAATCAATATGGAATATATCAGATAGGAGAGACTTATTATAGAACAACGCCAGAGTACTTCTTTTCAACTAAAAATCCTGAAAAAATTGATGTTTTATCTAACACAACAATGGCATTGGCAGATGATGATATTATAAAAATAAATAATAATATTCAAAATACAAAATTAGGGGAATACAGCTATAGAACTGCATATTTTTCAGGGTGGTCTGATAGAAGAATTGTAGTAAGATTGTTTGAATACGAAAAATTAGGCAAGTATACTTTTGAAAATCGAACAACTTCACAACAAAAGCACTGGTCTGGTGCTTGGGTTAAAGCAAAAATCGACGAAATAAAGCATTTTAATTACCAAGGACAGTATGTCGTCAAAGAAAATGGTTATTGGTGGCCTTCAGTAATTGTTCCATCTCAAACAATTGCAGTTTATTCAGATGAACTTTCTGTTGAGGTTGTTAGAGCAGATGGACATGTAGACTTTACTGTCAGTTCGGTTATTTGTAATAATTCTGGAACAAGGTATGGTAATACCGCGGCAGTAAATAATAATGATATGTTTCCGAATTAATTAATTTTTAATCAAATTTGCGAGTCCAGTCTGTGAAGTTTGAAAATGACAATTAGAAGTTGTAACTTCCAATTATCTATTAGTTTGAAGTTCTCTGGCATTACCTTGTACTTTATCGGTTGCCTGCAAATTCTGGCTTTCATTGCAATTTTTAGCTTCTTTCCAGACTGGACTCATTTATTGTTACATCTATGAAAATGAAAAGAACAAAGGTTGCCTTAATAGTAACCATATTTATCCTTTGTAGTAGCTTAACTAATGCCCAAAGCGTCGATACTACATTATTAAAAGGAAGCAGACAGTTTGTTGGGGTTCAACTTAATCCTTACCTGACAAAAAACAGATCCAGATGTCGGACATTTACGCTTCGGTATGGAATTGAAATTTACAAGAATTTGTATGTAGGTCCTGAAATGTCTGCCTTCTTTTATAATGATAGATCAGGAAATACGGGAAGCGAAATAAACACAGGACTTTTTGCAAGAATGACATTTCTAAATTCAAAAAAAATTAGAATTATAGTTGAGCCTGGTCTAAATTACAAGTATGGTAAATACCTTATATACTACCTGGAACAACCAGGGTACAGTACCAGAAAGATAGATTGGTATGGTTCTGCAGGTGTCAATTTTAACCTTTACAAGAAAAAAATTTCGATGGATTTGATGGTTAAATATTCGCCGGATTATTATTTGTTGAGAGCAACCAAAGTTGTACCAACATACAAACTCAATTACCATTTTAAGTAGTTTGTCACGTTCACGAAAAATTGAGCTTATTTTTATGCTAAGAATTAAACTGTTTTTAACTACAATTATTATCCTTCTTTTTACTGCCTGTGAAACGCCGGTTGATATAGACATTCCCCAAAATGGAACTACTACCATTGCCTTTGCAAGCCAATCGTATAATGATAGCCTTCAGGTATATATTGCTCATACTAAGCACATTTTTGACACTAATAGATATAATGGTTGCGATTCAACGGCTGAAGCAATGATTTTTTATAACAGAGAACAATTCCCGCTAAAGTATAATGGTAAAAGATTTGTTTCAGAAGACTTAACATTTAATTCCGGTGACTCTATATTTCTACAGATAACCGGAATAAATAGTAAACACACCTATGCACAAACGGTAATTCCACATTCTACCATTGCTCACAGTATTGAAATTACACCCTCTGCTTTGCTTATTGAGGATGTTTATTTTTCAAGAGTGCAACTTTGTTTTAACGACCCAGGGGATGAAACCAATTACTATGAATTTAGTCTAAACGTCACTCAGATTAAGGATGATTCAGCCAGCAGCTTTGGATACCATGATTTCAGATCGTTTGACCCCATTATGGTAAATGAGGATATAATGCAATATGAACCCATAACTATGCTTTTCAGTGATGCTATGTTTAATGGTTCAAAAGTTAGCATTCCCATGTACTATTTCCTCAACTTCTTCACTGAATCCCTGCAAAAAGTGATTGTAGCTTCGGAGCTTAGAAATGTTACCCGTGAGCATTACCTATATCACAAATCTCTTTACAAATTCATGTACAATCAAGGTGGTATCTGGCAGGGTATGACTATGCCGGTTTCCGTAAATGGCAACATTGAAAATGGTGCCGGACTATTCTCACTTTATACATCTACCTTCGATACTGTTGTTTATGATTTCAGATAAAAAGAACCGGTTTACGGTAACATACAAACCCGTTTTGCTGGGACTCATAATGATTTTGCTGATACAAAATGATGTATCCGGGCAAACCATAAATGGATTTATTTCAGATTCTGAAACGGGAGAACGATTGTTGTATGCCACGGTTTACGATACAACCAAATCCAGAGGAACAAGCAGCAACAGCTATGGTTATTTCAGCATAACCCCTGCTTTGCATCAATACAAACCCATCGTTCTGGTAGTCACTTATGTAGGGTACATTAACGACACCCTTATTTTTAGCAATCTGAAGAAAGACACTTTAGTAAACATCAGATTGAAAGCTGGAGTTGAATTGAAGGAAGTTGAAATTAAAGCTGTGAGTAACTCAGGCAGCATTTCTTCTTCGGGAAGGATGCATCTGAATGTTCAAATAATTAAATCGTTACCTGCAATTGGAGGAGAAACCGATCTCATAAAAGTATACCAGCTAACCCCCGGTGTACAGATGGGGTATGAAGGTACTTCAGGTTTACATGTGCGTGGTGGATCAGCTGATCAGAACCTGATAATGCTCGATGATGTACCGCTTTATAACATCAACCATCTTGGAGGCTTTGTCTCGGCTTTTAATACTGATGCCATTAAAAGTTCAATACTTCTAAAAAGCGGATTTCCTGCTAAATACGGAGGTAGACTTTCATCGGTACTCGATGTAACTATGGCCGATGGTAATCTTTCAAAAACAGAAGGAAACCTAAGTCTGGGACTTATCTCGGCGAAATTATCACTGAATGGCCCAATTAAGAAAAACAAAAGCTCATATCTGGTCAGCTTCAGGCGGTTTTATTTTGATCTGATTGCCAAACCTCTGGTGCAACGTGTAAATCCAGCCTCAACTATAGGTTACAATTTTTACGACCTTAATATTAAATTGAACAGAATATTGGATAATAAAAACAAAATTCATTTTAGTTTTTATTCAGGTGACGATAAAACACTTGCCGGTTTTAATGAAAAAAAAGACAACGGTTCAGATTTTTACTCACAAAGCAATCAATGGGGAAATACAATGGCCGCTTTGCGTTGGAACCATATCTTCAACAGCCGAATATTCAGCAATACAACAATGCATTTCTCACGGTACAGGGTAAAAAACGTTTTTATTTCAGAATATAAGAGTGACAACAATAACTCCACTACTCGAAATACTTTACTCTCGGCTATAGGCGAGTATAGCCTGAAATCGGAAATGGAATATTACATAAAACCTGAAACCAACATATTTGCCGGAACACAGCTAACTTATAGATATTTTCAGCCAAACAATTTCAACTACGAAGTGACAGGTGCTGACAACTCCCTGAAATCTGACTACATTCACACCACGTTGATACATGCTTTTGAAGGTATAATTTATGCCGGTGGTAAATATACCCGACCTGCTGGTCATTCTCTGGAACTGGGAGGGAGAATTAACACGTTTACTATAAACAACCGATTTTATATTATACCTGAACCAAGACTAAAGGCAAGTTTTCATCACAACAATAATCTGACAAGTTTCTTATCATTTGATGTGATGAGTCAGAATATGCAAATTACCGGCAACAACAGTATTGGAATGCCTGTAGAATACTTGCTACCTGCAACAGATCAACTACCACCCTCAATTATGAAACAAATTTCAGCCGGAATGGAATATGTTTCTCCTTTAAGGATTATGTACAGCGGAGAATTGTATTATAAGTACTTTAATCGACTTGCAATGCTCCATGACGGAGCTTCGCTATGGGAAGGGCGTGAGAACTGGGAGTCCCTCTTTGCCAAAAACGGAACCGGGCGTGCTTATGGTGCAGAATTTATGGCTACGAAAAATCATGGCAATCTCACAGGATGGGCAAGCTATACATTGGCTCGCAGTGATAGAAAATTTCAAGATATAAACAATGGAAAATTATTTCCTGATCAATTCGATATAAGACATACCATTAATCTCGCCCTAATGTTAAAAATTGGGGAAAACAAAGATTTCTCATGTGCCTGGGTTTTCAATTCCGGATATAGACTTACCCTGCCTGTTTCAAAGTACTATGTGCCGGTTACTGCAGGTGACTATACCACCATGAATGAAATATACATTTACTCTGCTCGTAATGATTTTAAAACAAATCCTTACCACAGGCTTGATATTAGTTTCAACTTCCATAAACAAAAGAAAAGATATCACAGAACATTTTCGCTGGGTGTTATAAACCTTTACGACCAGAGAAATCCCAATGCCTATTATTTTTCAACGTTGAACGTACCGGGACCGAATAATACCCATTATCAACGGGTTGTACTTATGCAGACTTCTTTTTTCCCATTTATGCCTAATGTGGGATGGAATTGGAAGTTTTAAAATAAACCTGCATTTATATGTTCACCTTTAAAGATAATAAAGCGTTCCGCTTTAAAAAAGTTCGTCAAAAATTGATACCTTCGATAAATCATAATATAGTTTTCCATGAAAACATCCAAACTATTATTATTCGCGTTTATAGCTCTTTTTATCGGTAGCCCTTTTTATCCGGCTGCACAAGTGCTGCCCCAGGATTCCCTTGCTTTGGTTGCTTTATACAACAGCACAGGCGGCCCCAACTGGAACAACAACACCGGCTGGCTTACCGGACCGGTGAGTACCTGGTATGGGGTGACCGTGGAAGGAAATCGAGTGTCAAAACTGGTCATGTATAATAATAATTTAAATGGTTTCGTTCCACCGGACATAGGTGACTTAAACGACCTAACAAATCTTGCGCTTGGTTATGAACCGATGCTTCATGGTGTGATTCCACCAGAAATTGGACAAATATTAGGATTAAAGGGTTTATTCATTGGGAATTGTGCTATTACGGGCACAATCCCCAATACAATTGGGAATTGTTCCCTTTTAGAATTCATCAACATATGGGAAACTAACCTCTCCGGGTCTATCCCACCCGAAATTGGAAACCTCGACAACTTGCTTACTTTAGATCTACATGACAACCAGATAGGTGGCCCCATTCCTCCAGAACTGGGCAATTGCACCCAGTTGCAGGAACTTCGCTTAAACAACAATCAACTATCGGGTACAATACCTCCATCCCTCTCCAATTGCAATCAAATTGAAATTCTCTACCTGCATGACAATAACTTAACCGGGGAAATCCCTTATGAATTCTCCCTGGTAAGCTCGTATATTTCATTGGCCTTCGCTAATAATCATTTAACCGGTATACCGCCATGGACACCAAACTGGATTCTTAATGACTTAGCCATCGGCGGCAATTGCATGACCTTTGAAGATCTTGAGCCTCACTTTGTAGGATATATGTGGTATAACTATTACCCGCAGGACAGCATGCAAACCGTTATTGATACACTGTTGCCTAATGGAAGCAAT
>JAEYSM010000038.1 GCA_023434665.1 Bacteroidota bacterium
GTATAATTTTTCTTCAGTTCGATGATCAGGTTTTCCAGTTTGCTGGTCGAAATGGGGTCAAGTGCCGAAGCCGGTTCATCCATAAGTATAATCTCAGGTTCAACCGCCAGTGTGCGCGCAATACACAGTCGCTGCTGCTGACCGCCTGACAGCGAATAGGCCGATTTCTTAAGACTGTCTTTTACTTCTTCCCACAGTACGGCTTTGTGCAACGAACTTTCTACTATATCATCGATCTGACTTTTTTTCTTCATCCCCTGAATTCGCAATCCAAATGCCACGTTCTCATAAATGCTCGTCGGAAAGGGATTGGGTTTCTGGAAAACCATACCCACTTTCTTCCTGAGCTCCTCAGTGTTCACCGAAGGATTGTAAATGTTGTTGTCATTTATCAGGATTTCGCCCTCGAGCCTGAAGTTGTCGATATAGTCGTTCATCCTGTTAAACAGCCTGAGGAAGGTTGATTTCCCACAGCCTGAAGGACCTATGAGGGAAGTCACCTGATTGGGCTCGATGACCATCGAAACGTCCTTCAGGGCATGATTATCCCCGTACCAGACGTTTATGTTTTTTGCAATGAGTTTATTCATTTATCTTTTTTTATTCTTTACTGACTGCTGATTGCTGACTGCTGAATGCTGAATGCTGACCTTACCATTTCACCTTTTTCTGCCATTTATTTCTCAGATAAATTGAAACACCATTCATCAGGAAAGTCAAAAACAACAGCACGATGATTCCTGCTGATGCGTTGATCTGAAACTCGGGTTGAGGCCTCGATGTCCAGTTGAATATCTGTATTGGCAACAGGGTATAATCGTCCATCGGGGTGCGGGGTGTAAACGGTACAAATGAAAGGGCTCCGACCACGATCAGGGGTGCGGCTTCACCGATGGCACGTGCCAGGGCAAGTATCACGCCGGTTACAATGCTCCCCGAGGCAGCTGGTAGGAGTTGGCGGCTGATGGTCTGCCATTTGGTTGCCCCCAGGGCATAGGAGGCTTCTTTTATTGTCCTGGGAACCGCCTTAAGCGATTCGCGTGTGGTAACTATAATCACCGGGATGATGAGGAGCGAGAGGGTAAGACTTCCCGCCAGCAGACTGCCTCCCAGACTGAGGTACCTGTTAAAGAAAGCAAGACCAAGTATTCCATAGATCACAGATGGCACACCAACAAGGTTCGAGATATTTATCTCAAGAAGCTTTGAAAGCAGCCCTTTGCGGGAATATTCCTCGAGGTAGATTCCTGCCATCACGCCCAGTGTCACCGAGAATATGATGGTAAGTCCCAGCATCCAAAGGGTGCCTGCAATAGCTGTATATATACCGGCCTTTTCGGGAAACCGTGAAGGCAGTGAGGTAAGAAAATCCCACGATAAACGCGGCAGTCCCGATTGCAGAATTACATAAATAAAGACAGCTAAAGCCACCAGTCCGATGAATGTGCTCATCAGACCGAAGTACTTGAATGCGTGGTCTTTTAATCTGTTCTTTTTAGTGATGTTCATGGTACAAAAGCAGTTCTGAGTTGATTGTATTGGTTTCTGGATTCATTGTTCTCAGTTCTGAGGGTTGATTGCTTGCGGCTGATTGCTGACTCAACTTATTCATACTGCCTATGATATTTCCTTTTTAACCAGAGACTTATGTTATTCATCACGAAAGTGAGTATAAAGAGTACAATGCCTGCAGCAAAAATGCTGCGGTACTCCATCGAATCGCGTGGAACATCTCCCATGCTGACCTGCACAATGTATGTAGTGATGGTTTCGACCGGCACCAGTGGATTCAGCGTAAAACGAGGTTGTTGTCCCGCGGCAATTGCTACAATCATGGTCTCCCCTATTGCCCTCGATATGGCAAGGATGACCGATACGATGATGCCTGATGAGGCCGATGGTATCAGCACCCGGAATACTGTCTGGAACCTGGTGGCACCCATCCCGTATGAGGCATCCCTGAGTGATTTGGGAACTGCAAAAAGGGCGTCCTCACTTAGGGAGGAAATCATCGGTATGATCATTATTCCCATTACGATACCCGGTGATATGGAGTTAAATCCTGCCAGCCCGGGTATGAATTGCTGCAAAAACGGTGTCACAATAGTGAGTGCAAAGAATCCGTAAACCACGGTAGGCACCGAAGCCAGCACTTCGAGCATTGGCTTTATAGCCTGCCTGAATTTTCGGTTGGCATATTCATTCAGGTAAATGGCGATACTTAGTCCTATCGGCAAGGCAACCAGCAAGGCAATGAACGACGTAAGGAGTGTGGCCGTGAGCAGCGGCAATATACCATATTCCTTTTTCGAAAAGAGTGGCGTCCATTCAGTCCCGGTGATAAATTCCCAAATGCCTACATCTTTAAAAAAAAGTGCACTCTCGAAAAGTAATATAAACAGGATTCCTGCAGTGGTAAAAACGGTGAGCCACCCACTGAGGGCCAGAATAGATACAATAAATTTTTCTTTCGGTTTTGGCATTTTTGATTTATTCTGATTGCTTTATTCTGAGCAGTTATTCCTGCGTTTGCCCGGCTGTTTCTTTTGGTTGATGTGTCTGTACGAATTCTGTCCATTTCCCTTTCTCTGCTTCAAGCTCACTATCAGTCAATGGAATATATCCGACTTCACTTGCCAGGGTGCTGACATTTTCCAGATAGAAAGTCACAAAATCCTGTACTTCTTTTCTTTCAGCGGCCTTATTATTTACATAGATAAGCAGCGGCCGTGAAAGTGGGGAATAGCTTTTATCTCTTACTGTTTCGAGCGTGGGAAGTACCGGGCCATCGCCGTTCTCAGGCTTAAGGTCGTCAACCGGCACCAGCTTTATCTTATCGGAGTTGTTTTCGAAATATGCCAGACCAAAGAAACCCAGTGCATTTTCATCGCCGGCAACGCCCTGTACCAGCACATTGTCGTCTTCGCTGGCGGTATAATCACCGCGGCAGCTTTTTGTTTCACCCATAATGGCTTCGGTAAAATAATCGAATGTTCCTGATGCTGTTCCTGCTCCATATAAGTGCAGCGGCCTGTTGGGCCAATCCGAACGAATCTGGTTCCAGTTGGTGATGACATCCTGAGCTGCAGGTTCCCATATTTTCTTCAGTTCTTCAACCGTGATATCTCTTGCCCAGGTGTTGTTGGGATGAACTACTATGGCCATTCCGTCATAAGCTACAAGCAATTCAGAAAATGAAATATTGTTGGCCGCGCATTCGTCAATTTCACTCTGTTTAATAGCACGTGAAGCATCGTTTATGTCGGTTTCACCCCTGCTGAATTTCTTAAAACCGCCACCTGTACCCGACTCACCTACCGTGATTTTTACTCTGGGGTTTTCGTTAATGTATTCCTCAGCAACAGCCTCCGATAACGGATATACTGTACTTGATCCATCAATGGATATTTTACCTTCGATTTGTCCCGCTTTTTGCGGTTGTCCACAAGCTATTGCCATGAACATCAATATAATAATGGATAATAAATTCAGGTTCTTCATGTGATTTTGTCTCAAAATTTCATAATTTTATGTATTGTATATTTTTTAGGTTGTCAAAAGTACCCCCGGTATATTAACTAATTGTTAAATTTACATTAAGGAATTGTTAAATAAATATATGTTTGGGGGCTATGGTAATATTATCCATATAATGTAACTTTGGTGCCCTCAAAAGTCGTATTGATCTATGAAAATCCGCATCTCCGTTTTATTCTGGATACTCTTTTCAGGTGCTCTTTTTGCTCAGAATACTGACAAATCTCTGAATGATAGAATCATTAAACTGGAAGCAGAAAATGCTGAATTGCGCAATGAGGTTAGAACAACCCGTAACTCCATCAATTTTTTATCAGAGGAATTTGACAGACATTTATATACGTATGATGAACTTAGGGGGAATAGTAATATCGACAAAAGCCTGATCGACCAATCAGTGAAATTGCTCGAAGAGCAGGTGACCGAATTCCAAAAGAAAAACACCGAGCTTAATAAAAGGCTGGAACGCTATATTCTGTGCCTGGCAATAGGTCTTGCAGTGATTATAGCCTCAATAGTAGTCTTAGTCATCCTGATAAGGAAAGCAAAGAAAAACCTGAAATATGCCATGTTTTACAGGATAGTTATTGAGGCCGACCAGTTGAAGAATGATGTTTATAAAATAGTGGGGCAGAGCTCCGAGGACATGAAATACCTTTTTTACACTGACCTCCACAATGTAAATGATACGATGACCAATGAGTTCACTTCAACCAAAGAGAGTCTTATCGCCGAAATTGAAACCATTAGTAAGGATATGCGCGATGACCTGATGCATATATCCGGCAG
>JAEYSM010000062.1 GCA_023434665.1 Bacteroidota bacterium
TATTTGCAGTAAGATGTAAAAAAGTCCATGGCGTTGAAGGTTTGAATATCCATGTAAAATTAACATAAAATGATTTGCAATTCCACTCTGCGGAGTAAAGGGATCTTCCATACTGGGGCCTGGTGGCCGATTAATAACCATTGCCCTTCAGATATCGATTAGCATGGCCGTTTCATGGTCATGAAAATTTTATATGAATGCGTAATTCATTCTCGAACAAAAAACCGTTAAATGCATTGAATTAATATACGTACAACTAACCAGGGTTGTTCCTGAAGCGATTTACTTTTCAATGACCTAAGATTTTATAACTAAAAACACATGACTGCAACAATAGAGTTTTTATCACTTGCTGCTATTACACTCGGATGGTTTATTTCGGGTCAGTCAACCAATGACTACAAATTCATCAGGAATGAAAAGGAAATTTCGATATCAAGCAGGGAAATCATCCTGGAAGATGGTCGTGCTACCAGGGAACTAAGAGCTGAATTTACGGTTAATACAAGCATTAACAGACTGATTTCAGCCATTAAGGATGACAAGCTCAGCAGACAATGGATGCAGGGAATTGAGGATTTTTCTGTTATAAGCCGGTCGTCAGAAAACAACTGGAAAGCATATATTCAATATAAAATTCCCTGGCCGTTAAATAACCAGGATTGCATAATAGATTACACAAGTATCGTCTCAGACAATGGGAATACCTATACGATCAAACTGAATGGTGTGCCTTCATATCTTCCAAAGAAACCGGGTATAGAGAGAATTACGCATTTAAGTGGTCGCTGGGTCATGAAGAGAGTGTCAGACAAGTCATACAAGGTAGTCTATACCATTTATACAGAACAAAAACCTAAATATCCCAGATGGATCACTGATCCCATTGTTCAGGATAACCTCATTAACTCTATGTCGGCATTCAGGGAACTCACTGAAAGGTAAAGTGGAAATCAGACAGCCTGGGCTGGATATCATCGGTACCGCTTATAATGAAGACCTGCGGTTATTGAATAATTCTTCTCAATGTCGGGCTCACCTATCATCCATCCTTCGGTTTTTCCATCCAGTGCTATAAATAATGAGAAGTTATTGCTAAGCTCATAGCTTGTCTCAATATTCAGATAACCACCCGTAACTTTTGAATCATTCAGAAAAGTCTCAGGCTGGTTCCAGAAAGTCAATTCTATATCACTCTTTAGTTTATCTGTCAGTCTTGCACCATAATAACCTGCACCTATACCCAGTCCCGTATTGTGATAACTGGCATAACGATGGAAATTGATCAACAGTTTGTTATCATTTAACTTAAAAGGTATGTAAAGAGCTATATCATTTCCAAAGTAAGTGGGGGAATATTGAGTAAAGAAGTTAAATGAAAAGTTATCGCTGATATTGATTCCATTGATGAAGAATATAGCGGGATTTACAAAATTGAGCAATGACAGATTTCTCTGCTTTTTGAGATAATCTTGCCCGTCTTTCGTAAGGTCGGCAAATCCTATCCTTCTGTTCACCCCTTCACCATCGGGAAAATTGTCACGGGCAGCGAAGGGAGCATCAGGACTGAACATGTCGTAAACCCATGCTGTCAGGTCCGATCCGGCAAAATCCCTCTCAATAGGATTACGGTCTTCATGATCGGGTGCTTTCAACTTAACAGTATCACTTTTGTCGCTTGAAGCGAATTTGAAATAGTCATAAACATACCAGGCATTATAGAGTAAAAGTGCATTTTTGTGATGTGTTCTTTTTTCATAGAAGTCCTTTAATGAGATTATCTTGTTCAGATGCACTTCATACTGAATGCCACTTGTGTAAGCATAGAGCAACTTATTGATGTCATTGCGTTTAAGCTGTGATAAAGTGGAATCTGAAATTCCGAATACTGTACCATCCCATCTGGTAAACAACCAGTTACCATTTTCTGAGCTGATACCATTCATACCCAGTACTGACCGGTGATACTCTTCATGAGCCCACACGCCTAAGGGTATAGGCAACTCGCTTCCAAATTTAGCGAATCCAAGACCTATTATATACTTGAAGGCTTTATTTCTGAACCTTTCGCCCGGTTCATCTTTAAAAATATAATTACCAAACTCATCAATTCCCCAATAAGCAACTTCATAAAAGCTATCTGAAAACCTGAGAGCTTGCTGCATTGATGGATAATTATGCGGCAAATCGATATTTTCAGGCACCTCCACTATTGGTAAGGAAAGATTGAGCTTTAATTTTTCGTTATCCTGAGCAGAAACACGAATCAGAAAAAATACTGAGATAATGAGAAGTGTAGTGACTTTTTTCATATTGACATATCTAACCCATGTTAGACAATGTTTTTTAAAAAAAGTTCAGAAGGGTATGAACTTTAGATTTTCTGTCACATTATAAAAGAACAATGAATTTTATTAAGTTTGCTAAAGTATATAATCACACAACTTATGGCTTTAGGCAAGAAAATTCCACACACCTACGTTATCATTTTCATCATCATTATTATTGCCGCTGTTTTTACATGGTTCGTACCTGGCGGTTCATTTCAACGTGAAACCATTACCACATCGGGCGGTCAGAGTCAGGTCATTGTATCCAACTCTTTCACTTATACCGAGAATGTTCCTCAAACATGGCAAATATTCTCGGCCTTTTACGAAGGCTTCGTACGTACACCTAAGATCATTGTTTTTATCCTGATCCTGGGTGGTGCTTTCTGGATTCTTAATGAAAGCCGTGCCATCGACCTTGGTGTATATGCCTTTCTGCGAAAAAGCGACAAACTAAACAAGTTCAGGATTATCCGTTTCCTGGGGATTAATAATATAATCATTACGGTGGTCATGCTCATATTCAGCTTCTTCGGGGCTATTTTCGGGATGAGCGAAGAAACCATCGCTTTTGTGATAATCTTCGTACCTATGGCCATTTCCATGGGGTACGACTCAATAGTAGGGGTATGTATGTGTTTTCTGGCTGCGGGACTGGGTTTTGCCGGATGCCTCATGAATCCGTTCACCCTTGGCATAGCACAGGAAATTGCCGGCTTGCAGTTGTTCTCCGGTCTTGAATACCGGTTTATAATCTGGATGATCTTCAATGTTACAGGCATTGGATTCGTACTCTGGTATGCTGCCCGTGTCAAAAAAGATCCCAAGCGCTCTATTGTATATGAAAATGATGCTTACTGGCGTGAACACCATGCAAAAGCCGACATGAACGTATCAGAAAAATCGCGCACCTCAACATGGATAGCCTATGTGGCAACTCTTGCAGCCATGACAGCAGCAGCTATTATTTGGCCGGTGAATTCAATCGCATTGGGAACCAGTGCTTTTAAGATGCCTGCGCTACCTGTATTGGCTGTTTTATTTGCGTTAACAGGATATGTTGCTGCCCGCAAATCCATACAGGCCTTTGTACTCGATATACTTATATTTACCATCCTTTGGCTGGTTATAGGCGTAACGGGATTTGCATGGGGATTAATGGAGCTTGCTGCATTATTCTTCGCAATGGCGCTCATATCGGGCGTAGCCATGGGAAAAGATGCCAATGAGACTGCCAAATCATTCATTGCAGGAGCCCGCGATATCATGTCGGCAGCATTGGTGGTGGGACTGGCCGGAGGAATTATAGTGATTCTTGAAAAAGGTGCAATTATTGACACCATACTTTATGGAATTTCAAATTCCATTGAAGGAGCAGGTGAAATTACTACCCTCGGACTGATGTACACATTTACATCCCTGATTAACATGATTATAACTTCAGGGACAGCCAAAGCCGCACTTATTATGCCTATCCTAAAGGACATCTCAGATATGATAGGAATGTCGAAACAGGCAACAGTAACTGCCTTCCATATAGGGGATGGATTTACAAACATGATAACTCCTACTTCGGGAGTGCTTATCGGAGTACTGGAAGTTGCCCGTATCCCTTTCAGCAAATGGTTTGCCTGGGCATGGAAAATAATATTACTGCTTGTAATTATTGGGTTCCTTGTACTGATACCAACGGTGACCATGCAGTTAACAGGATTTTAAATTTTCAGCGAAATGAGAACAAAACAACTGGCACTTATTACGTTTGTACTTATGGCAACATCAACATCCGGACAGCTTATCAATCCGGCCAGTATGCGGCAGTACACTACTCCGACATCCTATTCAGAGATTACCGCCTTCGTAAAACAAGCAGGCACTTCTCCGTTGCTGGATGTAAGGACTATTGGTTCTTCAGTTGAAGGTCGCGACATATATGCCCTTTGTTTCTCAGAAACTGAATTCGGTAAGGATCCTTCGAAAGCTAAAGTTTTAATTTTCGCACAACAACATGGAAATGAACAATCGGGCAAGGAAGCTGTGCTTTTACTGACTTCTGAATTACTTAAAGAAGAGAACAAATACCTCCTCAAACGACTTGATATTGCTTTAATTCCTCAGGTTAACCCGGATGGTTCGGAAACCAACAAACGCAGGAATGCCAATGACGTTGACCTAAACCGCAATCACCTGATATTGAATCAACCTGAGACAATGGCCTTACATAAGTTTTTTGATGACTTTCTTTTTCATGCCACAGTGGATGTGCACGAGTATTCGCCTTACGGTGAATCGTGGGAAAAATACGGGTTCAGGAAAAATGCATCAGTGACTTTAGGTGCGCTTACTAATCCGAATATTAATCCCCGTCTGTTAAAGGTGACAAACAATGATGCCCTCCCAACGGTACTCAGATTCATTACAGAGAGAGGATTCAGTTCAGCTGTTTATACACCCGGCGGACCTCCGGGTGTAGATTACATCCGCCATAGCACTTTCGATATCAACGATGGCCGTCAGAGTTTTGGCATACAAAACACTTTCTCGTTTATACAGGAAGGCATGAACGGAACTGATACTTATGTTAAGAACCTTGCTCATCGTGCAGCGGGACAGCTTGCAGGTTTACAGGGCTTCCTGAATTATTTGTATGAGAATCATGAGATGGTAATTAATATAGTGAACCAAAGCCGTGCCGGTTTGCTGAAGAATGGCCCCGGTTACAAGATGGATAATAGCCCGGCCGATAGGTCATTGCCGGGTAGCTGGGAGTCGGTGACTATTCAGGCTGAACATGTTAACGATGGCCGTATCTTGCAACTTCCGGTGGTAAAATTTAGTTCCCCACTCTATGACACATATGAGAAACTGGTTATGGTAAAGGATTACAGGTCCACTGTTAAATCTCTTCTTGATGTTACACTGCCCTATGGATATCTGATACCTGTGGCTGATGATAAACTAATGGACTGGATAAAAAGACTTGATCTGATTACTGAGAAACCAGGCTCTCTGGCTTCTTCAAAGGATAAAGAAAATACATTCAGCCTGGAAGAATATGCTATCGAAGGTGTTGATTCGGTAGATTTTGAGAGAGACATAATAGCAGTTGCCAGGGTAAAAACCAATAAAGCTGTTGATGTAATCCTGGAAAATTATCTGCTGGTGCCAACCGCACAGCTGAAAGGCTTGTTAGTGGTACAGGCACTAGAACCCCAATCAATGCTTGGTCTTCCCACCTATGAAGAATTCAGGTATCTGATGAGCCAGAGTAAGTATCCGGTTATCAGGGTATGCCTTTAACGATAGTTAAAGCTTGATAAACGTTACTGTTATAGCATGTGGACTAATCCCTGTGATCCAGTCTTCCTGAGCTGAACCATCGAGATTTGAACGAATAATCTTACCATCAGGATCTGAATTTGATACTTTATAACTCCAGAAAAGCTTGTTGTTTACATTATCAACTCCAATTCCCCAACATGCTTTGCTTCCCCATTCTCCTATCTTGGTAAGACCGCTGCCATCCAGATTACACATGTAAACCCCATCCTCCGGCTCTGGTCCGTAAATGGCCATATAAATTTTGCCATTAACCAGATCAGCCTCCAGTGCAGTGCCATCAATATCAAGAATATGTTCGGTGATGGCTGATCCATCAAGATTCATTGAGAAATATCCTCCTGAGTAATCGGTTTTGTCATTAACCATGTAAATCTTGTTTGCAACAGGGTCAAATTGCATATCAATAGGAAATTCAGGTGCATTTCCACCTGTCTGAATCCATGGCTCAGGATTGGAACCATCGAGATTTGCCCTGCATATTCCGCCCGGGGTACCCCAATAGAGTTTATCGTCAAGCACAAACATCGCCTCGGGTGAGCCTGTTATTTCCTGTCCGGGAACAGTTGCATCAAGGATCTTCACCGGATCGCTTCCATCGGCGTTAAACCTATAAATAAATCCTTCGGAGTAATCACTTACATACACTTTCTTGTTGGCCGTATCCACTGCAATACCATAAGGTCTTGAGAAGCTTACAGCTGCAAAGTCCTGCACAATAGGTTCGTTTCCATCAAGGATCACATAATGCGCACCTCCTCCTTCGGGGCTGCGTGAGGTGAAATAAAGAACATGCGTCTGACCGGCATTAGGGTCCTTAATGTTGATAGCAAGGGTCTTTATGTTTTTGTTATAGTAAACATCATTTTGCGTGCCACAAGTCAGTTTTACTATATATAGCCCCGGCTCAGTGTAAGTGATTGTCGGGTTGACTTCAGTGGATGTTATTCCATTTCCGAAATCCCATAAATAACCGACAGCATTTAATGAAGTATTATTAAATGTGACATCACAGGGTGCTTTCCCACTATTGGTGGCCGTATATGTGAAGTCGGCCACTGTGCTGGCAGGAGCATTGCCCATTTCATACTGTTCACAACCGGTTGTCAGGAGCATGGCCGGCATCACGATTAGTGCAAATAATGACCTGAGGTGATTTTGGCTGATAAATTTTATTAAGTGTTTCATTTTTGTCAGATTTTAAATGCATTAATAACCAGTATTCTGTGACATGTTATTGTTGGTCTGCATCTCGGAGAGAGGAATCGGGAAAACGGTGTATTTTTCTTCAATTCCAAGCACCTGAGCTGCTCTGCCTGTACGTACCAGATCAATCCATCGGTGACCTTCGAATGCCAGTTCGTGGTTTCTTTCCATTTCAATGGCCAGTTTTAGCAGATCTATTCCTGAAGCTCCGGTACCCTGCAGGCCTGCTCTTGTCCTTACAGCATCTATATCTGCCTTAATTTCATCGTCATGTGCATTACTATATGCTTTGGCTTCTGCACGGATCAGATAGATATCGGCCAGTCTCAATACATAAACTCTGTCAGTTCCACCAGCAACATCCACATATTTAGCACCATAAGGTAACAGGGCATCATCGTACCAGATAGTACCTTCAAGTCGCTCATCCCCTTCTTCAAAGCTCTCAATAAAAGCCGGCTTTGGAGATATTTCATAGCGTCCGATAAGGTTTCTTGTAAAGAAGTACTGAGCCAGCCGGTTGAAGTTCTGAAGGTCGTATACCACTTCAAAAATTGATTCACGTGAGGCCGGTGTTGATCCATATAAATCGGCAAATTCAAGTTCGAGTTCATACCCCCCTTCATTGATCACTCTATTGGCTTCAGTAATGGCATCATCAGCCAGTTCATTTTCTCCTGTTAAATGGAAAAGGGTAAGATACACCTTTGAAAGCAATGCAGATGCGCTGAAACTATTGGCTCTTCCAGTAATTTTATTTTCTGAGAGCAAATCGCGGGCTTCAACAAGATCCTCAGCCACCTGTTGCAGTATTTCATTTCGCGATGAAGGGGCCTGATCAATATTATCGAGATTAGCAGTTGGTTGAAGCTTTAACGGGGCTTTACCAAAATACATTGCCAGATTGTAGTGAAGGAGTGCTCTGATAAAAAGTGCCTCACCCCTGTACTCATTTGCTTCTTCCTGACTCAACCCTTCAATAGATGGAAGTTTAGCCAGGATATTATTTGCCCTGTTGATCCCATCATAAGAGGCTGCCCAGAGTCCTTCAACAATAGAGTTATCTGCGGGAATAGGTTTGTTTTCTATCTGTCCGTAATCCTGACTAGTGCCCGACCATTTAAGGTTATCGGCAGCAAGATCACCCACGATAAGGAAATCCATCCCATACATTCCACCCCGCTGCAGGGCATTGTATGTTCCTGTTAAAGCACGCTGAACTCCCGTTTTGTCCTTAATAGCCTGGTCATCGGCAATGGAAGCTGTCGGGTACACATCCATGATGTCGGTACATGAAGCCATTAACAGGCCGGCTGTGAATATATATACTAGTGTCCTTTTCATTTTCGCTTCGTTTTAAAAATTATAGACCAACGTTAATACCTGCAGTTATGACTCTCGACTGTGGATAAGTGAAGAAGTCAGTTCCCAAAACCATATTATCATTTCCATAATAATTTACTTCGGGGTCCATACCTGTATATTTGGTAAACAGCCATAGATTCTCGCCTGATACATAAACACGAAGTGCTTTCAGTTTAATTCTGCTGATCATGGCTCTGTTAAAGCTGTAACTCAGGGTTACATTTTTAACTCGCAGGAAAGAACCGTTTTCGATAAATCTTGATGATTTGAAGGTATCGCCTACCCTTGGAATATCGGTAATATCACCTGGTTTTTGCCAGCGGCGAAGCATTTCAGTGGTCTGGTTATCCTCGCCTGTACCTGACTGAAGATATATCCACGTTCCATTAAAGATATCATTTCCATAGATGCTGTGCAGAAATACCGAGAGGTCAAATCCACGGTAACTGAATGTGTTGGTTAAACCCATCGTGAAATCGGGATTGGGATCACCAATCTTTGTGATGTCGTCAGAGGTTATCTGCCCATCGTTATTGATGTCTTCATATACAAGATTTCCGGTAGTGGGATCGACTCCAAGACAACGATACCCGTAAAATACTCCAATAGGTTCTCCTTCAATTACCCAGTTTCCACCACGACCAATATCGGCTATTGGCTGACCGTTGTATAGTTTAAGCACTTCATTACGATTGAGAGAGAAGTTCAATGAGGTATTCCATGTAAATGCCCGTTTTACATTCTGGGTATTGAGCACGATCTCAATACCCCTGTTTTCCATTTCACCAATGTTTGCGCTTATTGACGAGAATCCGGTAGAAAGCGGAAGTGGTCTCTCAAGCAGCATATCATAGGTCCGGTTATTATAAAGGTCAAGACTCAGTGTAATCCTATCATTTAAAACTCCCAAATCAACTCCAGCGCCGAGTTGGAATGTACTTTCCCACTTAAGGTCGGGATTGGGCAATTGTGTGGGTGCAGTTCCTGAACCACCGCCATAGTTGAAACCTCCGCCATAAAGTCCATAACTTGAGAAATCGCTGATCCCATCGTTTCCAGTTAAACCTGCACTCAAACGGAGTTTAAGGTCGCTCAGCCAATTTGTTCCCTGTAGGAAACTTTCCTCCGATGCTCTCCATGCAAATGAAGCAGCAGGAAAATAACCATATCGGTTATTTTCACCAAACTTTGAAGATCCATCTGCACGGGCAGTCAGTGTAAAAATGTATTTATAAAGGTAATTGTATTTGAACTGTCCGAAAAATGAATTCATACCCCTGTTTAAAGCTCCGGCAGAAGCTGCCCTGATGGTGCCTGCAGAGGTTATATACTGAAGGTTTTCATTTGGGAAATCAATGGCCTCAATATAAGTGCTTCGTCGTGCATATTTTTCCGCACTATATCCGAGCAGCGCTTCAAAGTTATGTTTCTCGTCCAGATCGGTAACATACTGCAGCACATTGCTGGTCACCAGGTTGCTTACATAGTTCGTTCCTTCAATGCCCAGGCCGTTGTACTTAGCTCCCTGAGCAGTGGTAATAGGATCATATTCATGTTCGCGCAAATTATATATGTCAGCACTCCAGCGTGTTACGAATGAAAAACCATCCCAGAATTTATAGTCAAGATAGATATTGTTGTTGTACCTGTTGGTATAGGCAACATTCTTGGTTTCGTTAATAATGGCAACCGGATTAGCATACGGTCCTTCCTCATTATACGTTCCATCGGGATTATAAACCGGATAGATGGCAGGAATTGACAGGGCATTGGGAAGCGGGCCGAACAAGGTCTGGTCACCTTCTACACGGTTGTTAAGCGAATAGCTCATGCTCACTCCACCTCCTATGGTGAGATTCTTTAAGAGAGAATGATCCACATTAATCCTGCCTGAATAACGCTCATACGAAGTAGCTTTGATGGTTCCATCCTGAAGGAAGTAGCTTCCGGATACAAAGAGTCGGGTTTTGTCGTTTCCACTACTCACCGAGACTTCGGTATTAGAAGTTGGAGCAACCTGTGTAATTTCCTTCATCCAGTCGGTATCAATCCCTTGTACATTAGTTTCTTTATATGCATTCCATTGTTCGGCGTTCATCAGTTCGGGAATTCGCTCAGCCGGCATGGTCTGCCATCCGTAAGATGTATTCAGATTAACAGAAGTTTTCTGGGAATTACCTTTCCTGGTGGTTATAAGAATAACACCATTCGAAGCTCTTGCTCCGTAAATTGCAGTTGCTGAGGCATCTTTAAGAATGGTAAATGATTCAATATCATTTGGGTTCAGGTCCGACATAGCACTGATTTCCTGACCGCTGTATCCTATTTGTCCGTAACTGCCTGTCAGTACAGGCACTCCATCGATTACCACCAGGGGCTGATTACTTGCATTGATGGAGCTTCCGCCTCTGAGCTTAATCATATTCTGACCACCCGGGGTTCCTGAATTCTGGCTGATGGTTACTCCGGCTGTTTTACCTTGCAGTACACCCTCGAGTGTACGAAGTTGAGCGTCCTGAATTTCATCACTTGCAACCACTTCGACAGAGCCTGATATCAGTTTACGACTGGTAGTACTATATCCAACCACCACAAGCTCTCCAAGATCAATGTTCTCTTCTTCCAGTGACACATTAATCCGCCTGTTCCCTGCAATAGGCATTTCAACCTTTTTCATGCCTACAAATGAAAATACCAGAGTGCCATCTGAAGGAGCCTTAATACGGTAGGTGCCATCAGTGGAAGTGATTGCACCTGTTTGAGTCCCTTTGACGAGCACAGTGACGCCGGGTATAGGATTGTTATCAGCAACTGAAGTAACCGTGCCTGTAACTTCTATTGTCTGCGCCAGTACACTGCCGGTGAACATCAGAAGTATCAGCGGCATCATAAAGTTTTTAATCGCTCTACACATATATCGTTCGTTTTGTTGGTTGTCAATCTTTAATTTAACGGACTAAAGGAGACGCTCATAGGCTGAATGTCAAGGCGGGCACCCCTTATCATATATTTGGTTCGTTTTGATTTATCGGAAGTTTTATAACCCTCAAAGTCAGTCATTTTTTTAACTGTTGCCCTATAAGCGGACTGTTCATCATAAAAACTAAAATTATTTAACTGCATATCACCCTTACATGAGACCAAATCAATAAGCAGATCGGTCAGTCCGACAGGTCGCGCTGAAAAAATACCATACTGCGACGGAATGCAGTTATTTTCATTATCAACCGGCTCCTGTTTATCATTTGGTGAATAAATGGGTGATTTGTCATCCGCGCAGGTAACAGTCTTTGAATCGAGTTTATAACTGTCGCCATTTGTCAGATAATCTATCCTGATACCGGAGACAGATAGAGGCATTGAGGCATTATAAAAACCGGCAGAACCGTTAAAATCAGCGTTTGAAATATCAACGATAGTGACCCCTGAAGCACCCGCAACCTCTACTTTGCTTTGGCTCGGGTAGAAGACCAAGGCAGTATTCTCATCCACTCCGAAACCCAGACCACTGAATGAAGGATTGTCTTTTGAAAGTCTGCGTAATGCCACTATGAGTCTCCCTATGCGTGCGCGGGCTTCGAAATGTTGATCTACCAGACCCCTATTAAAGAACCCGAGTCCTTTCCCCATTTCAAGCGTATCGCCGGGATGATTCTGGGGACTCATGGCTCCAGTACTTGATCCCGAGTAAATCATTGGGTCGCTCATGATAGCAGCGCCGGCACTTGTTCCACCAACCACTCCTCCACGCCTGAATACTTCCCAGACTGACTGCAAAACCGGTGAGGCTTTCCCATCACTGTATAAGGCCTGAATGACTCTTGCCTGGTCTCCTCCGGTAAACCAGACAGCCGAACACTCCCTTATCTTTAAGGCTAATTCCCGGTCGAAGGCATTTCCCTTCCACTGCGATTCATCAACATCCAGTGTACTGTCGTCATCTATCACAGCAACAGGAATAAGATGAATACTATCCGGATTCACCCCATACGAAATGAGCGTACTCCTGATTAAAACGAATGATTGGACCGGTACCCCACCAGCAGCAGGGATAACTGCAAAGGAAGCATTTTCTGCTCCGCCGGCTAGGGTGACAAGTTTAGAATACAGATCACTGTTATCAGGCTCAACACCTCCACCTGCAATTACCAAACTGCCCTTAAAGGCGGCTCCTCCTTCAAAAAGAAAATCGTCATTGTTTGGCATTGAAACCTGACCAGATAAATTAATACATTTAAAAAGCAGAAGTATTGCGGCCAGCAGAAGTCTCATGTACTTAAAGTTGTATTATATAAGCAAATATAATGACAATTGTAAGCTAATGTACAATTGTGGAAACATTTTTATGTTGCAAAGGTTGATAGTTAAATGCATCAGATATAGACATTTTTTAGCATCTTTGTAAATAATAAATCTTACTTAAGCACTTTGCTATGATTACATTATTCAGGAAAGCAAACATATACACGCCTGATTTTATAGGTGTAAGGGACGTATTGACCGGCGGCAAAACCATACTGGCAATTAATGAGCACATTGATCCTCCTTCGGGTGTTGAATTACAAATAATAGATTGCGAAGGTTTGAACCTTATGCCGGGATTGATTGATTCACATGTTCACATTACAGGTGGTGGTGGTGAAGGAGGACCTGCCTCGCGAATGCCTGAACTTGAAATAAGTATGATGACAGATGGAGGGGTGACTACTGTGGTAGGTTGTCTGGGTACAGATGGAATTACACGCTCTGTGGATAGTGTACTGATGAAAGTGAAATCCATTAAAGCAAAGGGTATGTCGGCATGGATGTACACCGGATCGTATCAGGTGCCTCCACCAACCATTACAGGTGATACAGCACGCGACATTGCCCTGATTGAAGAGGTAATTGGCGTGGGCGAAGTTGCTATATCCGATCACAGGTCATCAGCTCCTACCATACAGGAATTATCAAAGCTTGCCGGAAATACCAGGGTTGCAGGTATGATCGGCGGAAAGGCTGGGATTATAAATTTCCATATGGGCGATGCCAAAGATCCTTTCAGGCCAATACATGATATTGTTGCATCTACTGAACTCAATTACAAGCAGTTTGTGCCTACGCACATTAACAGGAATGATTATATATTTGAAGATGCCAGGGAATATGGGAAAGTAGGATATGTAGATATTACTACCAGTTCATGGCCTTATTACAAGGATGAAGAAATAAAACCTTCCAAAGCACTCAGGATACTGCTCGAGAGCGGGGTACCAATTGAACATATAACTTTCACCTCTGATGCCTGCGGCTCGTTGCCGGGCTTTGATCCAGTGACAGGCAAACTGGTTAAAATTGAAATGGGCTATCCCGATTCTGTATTGCGTGAAATAATTGAAGCTGTTACAGAAGAAGGAATATCACTTGAAACAGCACTCAAAGTGGCAACCTCTAATCCTGCTACTATACTTAAGCTGAATGGCAAAGGATTTATCCGTGAAGGCTATGATGCCGATATTCTGGTTTTAGGCGACAACTGGAAAATAAAATACCTGATGGCCAACGGGAGGATGGTTACCGGTGTATAAGAACCTTCTGCTGATATTGATCTGGCATTGTTTAACTCCTTCATTTGTGATTGCTCAACAGGAGAAGATGCAACAGCCATTGGACAGGCAAAGTGATCTGTACAATACAGATACACGTCAGATATTGTTAGATCATGAACATGAAATGGCTGCGGTAATACAGTATTTGTCTTCCCCGCAGTTTGAAGGTCGGGAGACAGGCACAGCAGGTGCTGAAATGGCTGCTCGCTATATTGCTTCGGAATTTCTACAGGCTGGCATAGAACCTTTTAATCATGCACAGCCGGGTAATCCTGTATTTGAGGATTTCTACCAGAATTTTATTATTATCCGGTCGGTAAACCATCGGCTCTTAGCTGATTCCATTCTGAAAGACAAAGAGGAAACCAGCCTCTATAATACTGAGGGAAACAGCATAAATAATCCTGAGGTGCATACAGACACTTTAGAAGGCATCAATGTAATAGGAAAACTCAGAGGAACTGACACAACCTGCACTATAATTATAGGAGCTCATTATGACCACCTGGGACGGAGAGGTGATACTATTTATTTTGGGGCCGACGATAATGCATCAGGAGTCGCTGGTTTAATTACGCTTGCTAAGTATTTCTCACAAACAGGCAGAAAGCCACCATGCAATATTCTTTTTGCCAGTTGGGCAGCAGAAGAAAAAGGCTTGCTTGGAAGCAAATATTTTGCTTCTCAGTTGTCAGCAGATGAAGACATTCGATTATATCTTAACATGGATATGATTTCAAGATCAGCACCCGAAGATACCTTAAACAATATAGTGAGCATTGGGACGCGCAAATCCGATGAGTATTTACGAATAATCGCCGGCAGACTGAACCACGAAAGCTTTGGCAACTTCTTTGAGTTCGATTTATGGGAAGTAGATGGACATTATGGAAGTGACTATGCCTATTTTCGTGATCGCAGTATACCGGTTGCAACCTTTTTCAGTGGATTCCATGATGACTATCATTCACCAAACGATCTATATAGCAGTATTGACCTCCGGAAGTGTAATAAGACGATTAATTTCATCCGCCTTTTTATTGAACAGGTAATGAATTAATTACCTATGGCAGCATAAATTAAAAAGGGTGACCAGATTGCCGTTAACAACAATGAAGTCACCCTGTAAAGGATTAAGAGACTCTTTTACTTCTTTATTAGCTTCCCTGTGAAATTCAGAGACTCATTTTTGTAGAATGAAACGAAATAAAGTCCCTTGCGTAGTTTACTGATATCTATCCTTTGCTGATTTACCAATGCAGCATTGAGAACAATTTCTCCCAGAAGATTACTTATAACCAAACGATTAGCGTTAGCATAATTAATTAGGATATGATCTGATGCCGGATTGGGATATACTTTATAAACAGCTGGAGTTATATCAGAGGTGTTTACAGTTCCACTCACGGTAATCTTTACACTATCTAACAATAGTTTATAATTATCGGTGCAGTCATAATGCCTCCATGCGATATAAACCTGCTGGCCGGCATACGAAGAAATGTCGATCTGTCTTTTATTCCAGTAATAAGCATCGGCTTCGAGAATTTCTTCAAACAAAGGATTTGAGAATCCTTCAACGGTAGGTGTAGTGGTCGAAATGTTGACCTGGTATTTTTCTGCAGGCCATTCTTCATCACCAACACCAATAGTCCAATAAAGGATTACAGGAGCAACCACATTTCTAAGGTCGATCTGTGGAGTTGACAGATAATTATCCGGTTCCAGCGGAACCTCGTTCCATGATCGGGATACTGCGTAAGTTTCAAGAACATCACCTTCGTAGTAATCCTCGTACCAAACCTCAGTATCACCATCGGCATCAATATTAATCCAGCCTGCCGGCAGCTCTTCCATGCTGTCAAAGGGTTCATTGAAAAATACTGTTTGAGCATTTAACCCAAAGGTAACAGCTACAAATAAAGTAAATAGTAAAAGTCTTCTCATAATTTATTTCTTAGTTTATACAATTTCAACCTAGTAAAGATAATACACAAATCTTACTTATCAAAGTACTTTATATAACTATTTATGTCATTTTAAGTTCAGCCCCGGTAAATTTAAGTGTACGTCTTCAGCAGTTTCATAAAAACATGATTGAGACCCTTACATCCGATATGAGTAAAATTTTTAGTGTATCATTTTTTTAATATATTTACGCTAAAAACTATCATTTCAGATTTTTGTTATCATTATTCAGTCGAAAACGGATTACAGATCTAAGTATGGATAAAACAGAACCGATTCAACTTATTAAAGTTCCTTCGGGCATTGAAGGCCTGGATAAAATAACACAAGGAGGTTTTCCCCAGGGCAGGCCTGTATTGGTCAGTGGCGGACCCGGGTGTGGCAAAACCTTAATGGGTATGCAATTTTTGATAAATGGCATATCGGGATATAACGAACCCGGTGTACTGATGTCATTTGAAGAAACACCGGCCGACCTTGCCAAGAATGTAAGTTCAATGGGTATTGACCTTGATAAACTTCAGAAGGAAGGAATGCTGAAGATTGATTATGTAAAGATCGACAGCTCAGAAATTGAAGAAACAGGAGAGTATGACCTTGAAGGACTTTTTGTGAGACTGAATTATGCCATTGACACAATTGGAGCTAAAAGAGTAGTTCTGGATACTATTGAAGCATTATTCGGCGGCCTGAATGATCTGGGTATTCTACGATCGGAACTACGCCGGTTATTTCAGTGGCTGAAAACTAAAGGGGTTACAGCTCTTATTACTGCTGAAAAAGGAAAAGACACATTCACTCGTCAAGGACTTGAAGAATATATCTCTGATTGTGTTATTTTATTAGACTTCAGAGTCATAAATGAGCTTGCAACCAGGAGACTTCGAGTGGTAAAATACAGAGGTTCCACCCATGGCACTAATGAATACCCTTTTCTCATTGACAATTCAGGTATTTCAGTTATGCCGGTTACCGACTTAAAACTTGATTACCCTTCAGTGGAGGAAGTCATATCTACAGGTTTACCAGCATTGGATGATCTGTTCTATAAGGGAGGCCTATACAGAGGATCAGGTACGCTAATTACCGGCAAAGCGGGAACCTCAAAAACAATTCTGGCATCATATTCTGCACTTGGAAGTTGTAAACGGAATGAGAAAGTTCTGTTCTTTTCTTTTGAAGAGTCACCAGGACAGATAGTTCGCAATTTGAAAAGTATAGGTGTGGATTTTCAACCGTATATTGATAGAGGACTTCTTGAAATACATTCATCACGTCCCTCACTGAATGGTCTGGAATTTCATCTGTTTACTCTTATCAAGATAATAGAAGAATTAGAACCTAAAACAGTGATTGTTGACCCGATTACAAGTTTACTTAGTATCGGTTCACGAAATGAAGTGAGGACAATGATAATCCGTATGATTGATTTTTTGAAAAATAAACAGATAAATGCGGTTTTTACTTCACTTTCTGATAATCAAACAGATAACGTACTGTTAAGTACTATGGGAGAGGTTTCTTCTTTGGCGGACAATTGGATTCACTTAAAAAATGTCAATAAACATGACAATGAGCTTTGCCGTTCACTTGTAATTATAAAAAGCAGAGGAATGGGCTATTCTAACAAGGAGCAAAAATTCAAAATCACAAATAGTGGAATTGTGTTCGAAGATTAATAAATTTTTACAATCAATACTAAAGTGTCACTGATGACTAATGAGAACGAGGAAAAATGGGAATTAAGGTTATACATTGCGGGTCAGACGCCCAAGTCGGTATCAGCTTTAAGTAACCTCACCAGATACTGCAAGAAGCATCTTAATGGAAGATATAGTATTGAAATTATCGACCTGCTTAAGACGCCCCAGTTGGCCGAAGGTGACCAGATATTTGCCATTCCGACTCTTGTCAGGAAAGTCCCTGAACCTATCAGGAAAATAATTGGTGATCTCTCTAATGAAGAGAAAGTGCTGGTAGGACTTAATATTCGCCCTTTAAAAGATTGAGAAATGAGCGACAAAGAAAGCAATAGCGAATTCATTTATGATGGCGAACGGATAGTTTTGCATTTATATGTTGCAGGTATGTCGCAAAACTCTTTATTGGCAATTGAAAACATTAAAAAAATTTGTGAGGAATATTTCACTGATTTCTTTGACCTCGAGATTGTTGATATATACAAACATCCTGAAAAACTTCAGGAACAACAGGTTTTATTCAGCCCCTCACTAATCAAGAAGTCACCACTTCCAAAAAAAGTACTTGTTGGAAACTTCTCAGATTCCACTAAGGTTATTAAAGCCCTGGGTATAACGATTAAAGAATGACTATGGCCTTTACTATAAAGGAGCTAATAAAAAGAATTGAAGAGCTGGAGACCAAACTTCAGGAAACCGAGCACCTCAAGGAAGCAATTCTTGCGGGTGAAGTGGATGCTTTTGCCATAAACCACAACAACAAATCAGAAATTTATACCCTTGAGAGTTCAGACTACGCTTACAGAGTATTAGTCGAGGAAAGTGTTGAAGGTGCATTGAATATAACTGAAGATGGATTAATTGTTTATACGAATCCCAGTTTTTACAAAATGATAGACTACTCCGATAGTGAGGTCCTGGGTGCAATGCTCACCGATTTTATAATTCCAGAATTCAAAACCGACTTCGAAAAAGCTTTAAAAGAAGCCAGAATAGGAAACTCAAAAATTGAAATTAATCTTAAAGGGAAACTTCGTGAGGTGCCTGTGTATTTATCGATGACTTCCTTAAGGCCTAAAATGAATACGCTGGGGGTAATTGTAACTGATCTGACGGAGAAGAAAAAAAGTGATAAGGAGATTCTGGCTTATCAGAAGAAACTGGAAAGTAAGAATAAATCACTCGAAAAAATGAATAGTGAATTGCAGTCATTTGCTCATATATCAAGTCACGACCTTCAGGAACCACTCAGGAAAATACAGTTGATATCAAAAAGACTTCTGGAGGAAGAAATTAATAATATTTCAGTCAATGGGAAAGATCTGCTTTATCGTATGCATAAAGCGGTGAGTCGTATGCAAACAGTAATTGATGATCTCCTTGAACTCACAACTATCAATATTAATAAAAGTAAACCCGAACTGATAGATCTACATGCAATAATTGAAGAACTCTCGGAAGAGTTCAGTGAAGAAATTTTAAGGAAAAATGCGGTTATAAACTGTCTATCAGAAACCTCAATCCGTATTGTGCCTATTCAGTTCCGTCAACTGCTTCATAATTTAATAAGTAATTCACTCAAATTCAATGACGGATCAAAACCTCTGATCATTGATATAAAATGTAAAAAGGTTAATAGCTCTGAAATAGACTTGCAAGGGCTTTTGCCAAACAGAGAGTATTGCCATTTATCGGTACAAGACAACGGCATTGGTTTTGATCCGGAATACAAGGACAAGATATTTGGCTTATTTACCAGGTTACACGATAGATCAAGGTATAAAGGGACAGGAATAGGGCTGGCTATAGTAAAAAAGATCATTGATAACCACAAAGGTATGATAACCGCTGAAAGTGCTCTGGGAAAAGGAGCGCGATTCGATATCTTTTTACCGCATTAATTTTTGGGAGTGTTTTCTGAATTTCTCCACCCAGATTACCCACATCAGAAAGATTACTCCATAAAACATGGTCTTGAAAATATAATCGTGTGCAAAGTCGAAATAAACCGGCCAATATTTCAGGGTAATGCCAAGTCCGGTAATCCTAACGAGGTTTATAAAATGTATTACAATTATTCCGGCTGGTATGTACCATAGTTTATGTCGCCATGACCCCGGATATAATAACATGAGAAATATCCAGTGTACCCATTGTTTAAGGCTTGTGCATCCCGGACTTACTTCAAGCCAGGTAAGTTCGCCCGATAGGCTGGTAATGTAATATGTTTGCCCGACAATGTAATGCTTTACTTTGAGTAAGTTAAGCATATGCTGACCCTGATTAAAAAGCATATTGCTTGCTTTAATGAAAAGAGATTCAACGGCAGAAGCAAGAGGATAAAAGTGGGCATTTGACCACCATATATACAAATAGTGAATGGTAAACAGAATGACAGCAAAAATCAGCAATTCACGTACAGCATGTAAACGTTTGTCTTTTGACAACCTTTTTATAATTTCAATCATTTGCCTGCCGGTATTTAGGAAAGAAATTATTATTCGATTTATAACCTGACTGAGGTTCAAAAATCAGATGACTGTTATGCCTCAATTTATCTGAACCGGATAATAAACGGCGATAATTCTCAGTATTATGGATGAATTGGAGGCAGGCAAAATTGTGTCTGTCGCGGGCAAAACCCTGTTTAAAGCGGTAAACACCATCCTGGTTAACAGCACCTAGTCCTCCTCCAAAATGGAACACATTAGCATTTCTTGAGATCCCTTCTCTGATTGCAGCTTCCATCATTAGTTTTGAAGGACTGGCTACGACTGCATCATCTACAGTCGCACCAAGATGATATTGCATGATGCCATTATAAATAGTAAACAGACCTCCACTTTCAAATTGACCTTCAGCAGATACGACACTCACAAAAACAAGTTTTTCACCCGTGATATCGATAAACTTTCTGAAATAATGCTCCGGGAAAAAATAGTAGGAACGTGCATTTCGTCGGTGCATGGTCTGATAGTAAGCATCAATAAAATCCTGAATATAACCGGTGTCATTAATAATGGTGCGATAACCTGACAAATGAAGTTTACGAAGATTACGACGATGGTTATTAGAAAATGGTAATATATAATCTTCCTGTTCTGTATTTGCATTTAATTTAAAACCTGAAAGGTCAAGACTTACAGTATGGCCAAGTACTGAATGTCGGATTGAAGGCATATTACGGTTGTCCTGTAGGAGATGCTCAGCTGTTGCTTCAGATAAATGCAGATCCCAATTATTCAAAAATGGATTCAGACGGATAAAAGTACTTACGTAACCGGCCTGTGTGGCTTCTCTGTTAAATTCTTCGAGAAGTTTTGACAGCTTTTCAACCGGCATATAATCACAAAGAATTCCCGGATAACCATAAGGACTTATGAGGTCATATAATTCGTCGGATTCAGGTATCCATCTGGCCACAAGGGGAATAAGCACCTCATTTGAAATGGAGACATCCGAAGGAACCCAACCTAATGCAAAGCCACCGCAAATTTCGGCTTCAAGTTCTGCATATTCAGGCAAATGATAGAAATCGTATGACTTTCTGATTAAGATTGATTTCCAGATATCCGAGGAAGGCTCAATAAACGGCATTATTAACAGTAAAAATGTGCATTAAGTAATTGAGGGCAAAGCTAATAAAAATGTTTGGTCGTAATCTGCTGAGAAAAATAAAAAGGCTGCCCCATCATAAGCAGCCTTTGTTTTGAAAAGAGAAATAACTTTTTTCTTAAACTTTTTTACTCAGTAATTTTTACCAGATGATCCTTGTATTCTTCAGGCAAGTCCTTTATATCTATAATATTCAAAACCTGCTGGTTATTAGGAACAAGGTCTACATTAAGAACTCTTTCATCAATTTTCCACATTGCTCCGGTGGCCGGATCAATGATGAGCATTCCAAGAAATCCTCCAATTAAAAGATTACCGAAATACCATCCGTCGAGGCGGGCATTGATACTCACTGCTGACTGGTCGTAACCATCACTGAAAAAATAAATAGTGTAACGCGCCGGAGAGAAAAATCCAGCTCCTGCTTTCAGTTTTAAAGTTGTGGGTGTTGTACCCATGAATACTGTAACTCCATGTTTATCAACAATTTCTACTTTAGATCCCGGAGGGTTGCAATTAATTGCCAGCGGATAGCTACTCGGAGTAAAAATAGTAGCACAATTAGGTAACAACAGGCTGAACATAACTGCTGTCAGAAATACTGTAAATGTTCTTCTCATCTTGGTCGGGGTTGTTGGTTTATTAAGCTGTTTGGTTAAAATAATGATAGCAAAGTTAAAAGGTAATATTTAAAATGCAACAATTTATAATAAAAATTTCAATAACCAACTTTCCAAAATAAAATTAGAATCTTGCTGCCATTATGCCCAGATATGTCGACAGTATTCCAAAAAAAACACTCAATCCCGTATAGAGTGCAAAAAGTATAAAATTCCGGTCCTGAATCATTACCACATTTTCACTTGCAAAAGCAGAAAATGTTGTGAAACCACCGCAAAATCCAATTGTCAGAAAAATCCTCCAATCGGGATGAAGGAAATTGCTATGCTCTGATATTCCATAAACAAATCCTATGATCATACAACCAATGATATTAACTGACAATGTTCCGACAGGGAAACCCGAGACGAAATAATTATGTATCATACGGGAGATTAGGAATCTGGATACACCTCCAACAAAGCTACCGGTACCTATTATAAAAATCATTTTCAACATTTCTGAACGATTTTAAGCGGGAGCAAAAGTAGGTATTTAATTCATTAAACAAGGTTGCTATATGTGCTGTTAGTCCTATGTACTTAAATATCAACACTATGAGCATGAGACAGGTAGTCAACAGGATGATCAATTTTAAAGGAAAATGCTGCATCTCGATAGCAATGAAAACCCATCGTACCCGCCCGGATTTCGAAAGAGACCCAATACAGCTAAAAAACTTAATAAAAGTGGCAGAGGAGGCAGTTTATGAAAAATTCGACAAGCGTTTTGCCGCTGATGTTATTGAATCTTTGAAAAAGCTTGCAGAACAAGTTGATCATGGAAATAATCTCGACAGTCTGATGCTTTTTGTAAACGAGAACTTTGCTGAAGGGGTAAAACTTGAAATTCCTGTACAGGATAAAGTAGTTGTTGCTGAGAATTTTCTGATAAGGGATTTATTGTATGCCCAGAAGTTGCAATACCGCTATTTTATACTGGTACTGGGCAAAGAAGAATCAAGATTATTGGAAGCAATAAACAACAGATTACACAAAGAATATAAAGATCCTTTCCCTATTGTTAATACAAGATGGGTTCCGGAGAATGCAAAAGAGGCTTCAAAGGGCAACCGCGCTGAAAACCTGCTGAACGAATACTTTAATGTTGTGGATAAACAATTAAACGTCATAGTTCAACAAGAAGATTATCCCGTAATTGTAGCAACTGAAGCTTCCAACTTCCCTTATTATCAAAAGATGGCTGACAATCCGGGCAATATCATAGGACATTTACCCTTGAGCCTGGTACCCAAAGATGCTCAAAAAATTGTAACATTAACTTGGGAACAGGTAACCTCACAAATTGTGACTGACATGAAAGTGGAGTCTCTTAAGCGGCTTGAACTTGCCAGAAGCAGCAAGAACTGGTTAACTGCCATTAATGAAGTTTATCAGGCAATAATCGAAGGCCGCGGTCAAACTTTATTCGTTAAGACCGATTATCATCCTGATTATATTCTTGAAAAGGGAGCGTTTGTTCCGATGCCACAGAATGACAAACTGAATTACCGTGTAATTGATCCGGTTGATACCATTATAAGAGAGTTGATTAGTCGCAGTGGTGAGTTAATCATAATTCCCCACGATACAGATACTGATTTTGAGGAAATGGCATTAATAACACGTTATTAATTGAAGGAAGGGGCGGAAGCCCCTTCTTTCATCCTTTTGGTTGCTTTCCCGGAAAAAAAACAAAAGTCAAGATTTGTAAGATAAAATGCTGTTAATTTGATATATACTTCCAGGAAATGAAAAAAATAATTGCATCGATTTTAACATTGATTATCTGCCATCTGAGTTTTGCACAAATTCAGAACACCCGCCATGACCAAAGTAATCCTATGGCTGACGACGTTATAAAATATGGTGATGAAACATTCGGTTCGAATGTGTTTGTGCTTGACCCACGTATGGATATGAAGGAAATTCAGGCGCTTATCGACTCCCTCTATCAGAAACATCAACCCAGAACCAGCGAGTTTGGCGATCACCGGTTTGCTTTTCTTTTAAAACAGGGTCGGTATAAACTTGATCTCAAAGTGGCCTATTACATGAACTATATCGGATTGGGTGAATTACCCGGTGATGTTGTAGTTGAGGGAATTATTTATTCGAAAGGGACAGAGAACGGCAATGTAACAACCAATTTCTGGAGGTCAGTAGAAAACCTTACTATACAATCGCCTGAAGGAGTAGTTAACATATGGGGAGTATCTCAGGCTGCTCCAATGCGTAGGATGCATATAAAAGGTGATATACAGCTACATGATAATGGATGGGCAAGTGGCGGTTTTATTGCCAATTCCCGAATCGATGGTACAGTCCTGGCCGGAGGACAACAACAATGGTTTACCAGAAACACCGAATTAACTAAATGGGAAGGTGGAAGCTGGAATATATTTTTCATGGGTACTGCCAACACACCCAAAGATGAATGGCCCGATAAACCATTCACCTCCTTACCCACTGTACCGCTGGTCCGTGAAAAACCTTTTATTGTACTGGGTTCGTCGGGTTACGTTCTTCGGAAACCTACTATGAAGAATGAATCAAAAGGACCTGACTGGACCTCAGGAGAAAGGCCCCCCATAACTATTACTGACAAGACTACTAAATTCGACTCACAAATGGTGACCGATTCTGCAGCAACCGGTTCACCTGAAGTTGATTCAAAAGTAGCTGAAAAAGTGAACACAGGTATTGAGCCGTCGTACACTGACTACCCGTTAGATGCATTTCTCATCATAAAACCCCATAATGCAACACCTTCTATTATCAATGCAGCACTCGCAAAAGGTCAGCATGTGTTGTTTACCCCCGGAATTTATGAATTGAATGAAAGCCTGAAGATTACAAGACCCGGCACTGTGCTAATGGGATTGGGAATGGCAACCCTCCGATCGGGCAATGGAAATATTGTGATTGAGGTAGATGACGTTGAAGGAGTGTCAATAGCAGGACTGATCATCGATGCAGGAGAGCAAACTTCCGAGACTCTTGTGAAGGTGGGTCCTGATGGAGCTGACATTTCACATAAAAGTAATCCAACATTGCTTCACGACATCTTTATACGGGTAGGTGGATATGGGGAAGGAAAAACCAAAGCCTGTCTGACAATCAACAGCCACCACGTGATAGTTGATCATACCTGGCTTTGGCGTGCCGACCATGGTAAAAATGTGGGTTGGGATGAGAATGTTACACGCAATGGTTTAATTGTTAATGGTGACGATGTGACCATCTACGGCTTGTTTTGTGAGCATTTCCATGAATACCAGACTTTATGGAATGGTAATGGAGGCAGGATGTATTTCTACCAGAGTGAAATGCCATATGACCCACCATCATCTGAAGCTTTCATGCACGAAGTTGAAACACCCGAAGGAAAGAAAATGGTGAATGGGTATGCTTCATATAAAGTGGCTGACCATGTTAAGACACACGAGGCCTGGGCGTTAGGCATTTACTGTGTCTTTTTTAAAGCCCCTGTGATTGTGGATCAGGCCATTGAAGTCCCACCCCATCTGGAGAAAAATATTCAACGCAAACTAACCTACTGGCTTTATGGCGGTCACAAAGAAAGCATCATCAAGAGTATATTAAACGGGAAAGGTGGCCATGCAGGACATGATTATGTCAAGCGAATGATGGATTAAAACCACCCCTCCCAATTAAGAAATCTCTTTTTATTATTTTAGATCAAATCTGTCGAGGTTCATGACTTTATGCCAGGCTTTTACAAAATCTTGTACGAATTTCAATCCGGCATCATTACTTCCATAGACTTCGCTTAAGGCTCTTAGTTCAGAATGTGAGCCAAAGATTAGATCAGCACGGGTAGCTGTCCATCGCAATTCGCCCGTGTTCCTGTCATATCCTTCATAAACACCTGTCTCGTCAGATACTTTCTTCCATTCAGTACTCATATCAAGCAGATTCACGAAAAAGTCGTTGCTCAGCACTTCCTTTCTGTGAGTAAAGACACCCAATGAAGAATGATCCCAATTAGCATTCAACACCCGCAAACCTCCTATCAAAACAGTCATTTCGGGTGGGGTTAACGTAAGTAATTGAGCTCTGTCGACCAATAATTCCTCTTCTGGAATAGAATATCTTTTTTTCAGATAATTTCTGAAACCATCAGCAACCGGTTCAAGGAAGGCAAACGATTCGACATCTGTTTCTTCCTGCGATGCATCGGTACGGCCCGGATCAAATGGTACATTTACTGGAAATCCTGCATCAATTGCTGCTTTTTCAATTGCCGCACAACCGCCCAGAACAATTAAATCGGCCATAGAAATATGTTTACCCTCATGTGTCTGAGCAAACTCTTTCTGTATGCCTTCGAGAGCAGATAGAACTTTCCTCAGTTCTTCAGGATTATTTACCTGCCAGTCGTTTTGTGGCGCCAGTCGTATGCGTGCTCCATTAGCTCCACCCCTTTTATCCGATCCTCTGAAAGTAGATGCAGATGCCCAGGCAACAGTTACAAGTTGCGAAACCTTCAATCCTGAAATAAGGATGCGGTTTTTAAGTTCAGCTATATCGCTCTCATTTACGATGGGGTAGTCAGACTGAGGCAAAGGATCTTGCCAGATAAGCACTTCAGCCGGAACTTCAGGCCCCAGGTATCTTGATCGTGGTCCCATGTCACGATGGGTAAGCTTAAACCATGCCTTTGCGAAAGCTTCAGCCAGCAGGTCAGGATTTTCAAGGAAACGTCTTGAAATTTTCTCAAATTCCGGATCGAACCTTAGTGCAAGGTCGGTAGTCAGCATTCTGGGAGCATGTCTCTTCGATTTGTCATGAGCATCAGGAACTGTATTTTCTCCCATTCCATGTTTTGGTCGCCACTGGAAAGCACCAGCAGGACTCTTTTCGAGTTCCCACTCATAACCGAACAAATTCCACAGGAAGTTATTGGTCCATTTAGTAGGTGTAGTGGTCCATGTAACTTCCAACCCACTGGTAATTGTATCACCACCTTTTCCGGTGCCAAACTTACTTTTCCAGCCAAGTCCCTGATCTTCTAAACCGGAGGCTTCAGGTTCAGGGCCTACATGACTTGCAGGACCAGCACCATGTGTTTTGCCGAAAGTATGGCCACCTGCAATCAAAGCAACTGTTTCTTCATCATTCATTGCCATACGAGCGAATGTAGTCCTTATATCTTTGGCTGCAGCCAGTGGATCGGGTTCACCGTTTGGGCCTTCAGGGTTTACATAAATCAGACCCATTTGGACAGCCGCCAGTGGATTATCAAGTTCACGTTCTGCTGAATAGCGCAAATCGCCTTCGAGCCATTTACCTTCGGTGCCCCAGAAAATATCTTCATCCGGTTCCCAAACATCCTCACGACCAGCAGCAAAACCAAAGGTTTTAAATCCCATGGATTCTAAAGCCACATTTCCGGCAAGAATCAACAAGTCGGCCCATGAAATTTTCTTTCCATATTTTTGTTTAATAGGCCATAAAAGCCGGCGTGCTTTGTCGAGATTTACATTGTCCGGCCAACTGTTAAGGGGTGCAAATCGTTGCTGTCCCCTTCCACCACCTCCACGACCATCACCGGTTCGGTAAGTTCCCGCACTATGCCATGCCATCCGGATAAACAGCGGACCATAATGACCAAAATCAGCTGGCCACCAGTCCTGCGATTCTGTCATCAGTTTCTTAAGGTCTTCTTTCAGTCCATAATAATCAAGAGTCTGAAATTCTGATGCATAATCGAAATCCTCACCCATTGGGTCTGACTTTGAAGAATGTTGTCTCAGAATGTTCAGTTTTAGCGCATTGGGCCACCAGTCAGTGTTTCTTTTTCCTGAAGCACCCACACTCATTTTTGGGTGTTGCTTCAGCGTATCAAAATCTTCCATATTAATAGGTTTTAATTTGTTTGCAGATATATTTTTCTCTATTGCCTGTCGACATCACTATTTAATTAATCCGTTTGTAGTATTTTCCCCCTTACCCTGTTGGCAACCTAATAAAAAAGCTAACAGGGTCGGTATTTTAGAAGCGAGAGTATTGGTAGTCAGGCTAAGTTTGGTATAAAACAAGAAAATGCTCAAAATGTTATAACGTTTGGCATTTTATCGTGTTAAGGTTACCTCATAGTAATGCCTGTATGAGAAATTCACTTCTAAATTCACGTCTTTAAGAGAAGAGATTTATTAATGCTGAATTGTATCACGATCTGCTTACTGAACATTCTGTCTCCGGCATTGATCTGCGAGGCATGTAGATCAATACCGCTTTATCTACGTACTTGTATCGAAGAAGAAGTAGATCAAAGTAAAATTGAACTTGAATCAATCCCTGTATTTGTTTTGAACAAGCAATTCCCGCGAAAATGGGTGATTAATAAATAAAACAGCGCGAAATACTGGTGTCGGCACAAAGGCCGGAACCAGTACAACGCGCTGAAATAAGAATGGTGTAAAGAAAAATTTAAAATCTGAAATCGAGTCCTACAGCAATTACATAAGCCGAGCTTTTTACATCAACAGGAAGTGGAAGAGCCGGAATCTTTATTGACTCATCCTTCCATATATTACGTAAAATGCCCAAATCGAGCTGAATATTATCTGTTAGATCAATACCGGCACCAAGTCCCACACTAAGGTTATCATATTTCAAAACTTCAAACAGGCCGAGCTTTGTGTAATACAATTCCATGTTATCGTACATATAATCGGTATAAGCAACACCGGCGCTAAGTTCTAGCATTTCATTTAAATTATAATAGAAACCAACTCCGGCTTTGTAGCTATCACCAGCCACTTCTGATGCTTTAAGTGGGCCACCTGTACTTTGAATGTTGCCCCAGTCGGCAGCTGTTTGGAAGTAATAGTTAAAATCTGCAGCAGCCATCAGCTTTTCAGTCAGTCTGTAAGTTGCACCAAATGCAAAGTTAGCAGGCAGATCCCTGCGGCTCTTTGCTCCATCCTCCTCAAGTGTAAAATTACCCTTATTGTCGGTTGCTTCAAACTCAAGTTTGACTTTTGATTCGTAATGAACAGAGAGATTCAGATCATCGCTAGGACGAAAATCTACTCCCACCACTGCCCCAATACCGGTTGCATTGCTCTTGTAATCAATGGTTAAAGGCATATCAGGGGCAAATTCAGAACCGGTAAAAGTAAGGCCTGCCTCTGTACTGTTGCGTCCCATAAGGTAACGTCCACCTACTGATAATGCCAACTGGTTATTTATCCTGTATGAAACATTTAGAGGGATTGTGATGTAGAATGAGGAGCCCAACAGGTGTTCATCTTTAAAACTGGTATAGCCCCCACCCTCTGCATAAAATGGTAGGAGACTGAAGCCCATAAGTGTGGTATTAATTGAACCTTCGGGATAATTGCTTGCTGCACCACCACCGGCAATATAAACACCGGTTGAAACTGCCCACTGGTTCTTTTTCCATGCACCATAAAGCATGGGAAGAATGGGATCGATACCATCCTGGGTTCGTGTAACTGGTCCTGCTCCCAGATTGTAAGTGTGCTCAGGATTTCTGAAAAGGGTCTGATTGCTTAAACTAACATATATACCATCATCAAGCATAGCCAGTCCGGCAGGGTTCAACGCCACCATGTCGCCACTTCCGTCAAGCGCAGCATTTCTAGCCAAACCACGTACCCATTTGGCACTAATGTTTGATAAGTTATCCATTTGTGCGTTCACTGCTGTCGACAGCACGATTAAAATCAAAACTAGCACGGAAACTTTCTTCATATAATTTTAGGTTTTAGGTTGAAAATTGATGCAAGTTAAGAATAATTTCACAAATAAGTTTATTTTATACATTTGCATTAATGGATTCTATCAGAACGGTCACAGTTACCCGATATATGCAGCCTTTCCGCGAAGGAGGATCTCTTCCGGCACTGGCAGAAACCGATGACGGGAATAAGTATGTAGTAAAGTTCCGTGGAAGTGGCCATGGAGTAAAAACTCTGATTGCCGAGCTTATCGGTGGTGAGCTTGCCAGGGCCTTGGGACTCAGGGTTCCTGAACTTGTGTTTGCTGACCTCGATGATAGTTTTGGAAAGAATGAAGGCGATGAGGAGATTCAGGACTTACTGAAAGCAAGTAAGGGAATAAATCTGGGTCTTCAATTCGTTTCAGGAGCTTTTACCTTCGATCCTGTAGTGACAACCCTGGATGAGGATACCGCTTCAGAGATCGTATGGCTCGACAGTCTGATTATGAATGTGGACCGTACATTCAGAAACACCAACATGCTGGTAAGGAATAAAGAACTCTGGCTTATAGATCATGGGTCATGCCTTTACTTTCATTATAACTGGGATGGATGGGAAAAGAAGGCTACAGGCCCTTTCACATATATCAAAGACCATGTTTTACTTCCCCGTGCAAACCGACTTGATGAAGCCGATCAACTTTGCAGGGAATTGATTACTGAAAAAACCATCAGAAAAGTGGTGGGTATGGTGCCCGATGACTGGCTTAATTGGGAAAAAAGCGATCTTACTCCTCAGGAAATAAGAGAAGTGTATTGCAATTTTCTGATTATAAGGTTGGGTCATTCAAAAGAATTTATCAAAGAAGCACAGGATGCAGCAAAGAAACATTTATAATTATGCCGTTATAAGGGTAGTACCACTGGTTGAACGTGAGGAATTCGTCAACACCGGCATAATACTTTTCTGCAAAAAGCAAAAGTATATTAAGGTGATGGTGAAGATGCGCGAACAGATGATCCTTGCCTTTAAACCTGATGCTGAACTTGATGAAATTGCCGCAAATCTCGAAGCATTCAGGAAAATTGCTGCAGGAGAACCGGAGGGAGGTCCCATTGCGGCTCTTGATATTCCCGAGCGTTTCAGATGGCTGACAGCATTAAGGAGTGCCACCATACAGACTTCGCGACCACACCCGGGCATTTGTTATGATCTGGATGAAACTTTAAATAACCTTTTCAGGGAAATGGTTGAGTAAGCTAATCAATAAGACCCTTACTAATTGCATACTTCATTAATCCAACGATACTCTTCGTTTTTGTTTTGATGAATATATTGCGGCGGTGTGCCTCCACTGTCCGTTCGCTGATAAACAGCTTTCCGGCAATTTCTTCGTTACTGAATTCACGTGCAACCAGATTAAGTACTTCAATTTCTCTAGCAGAAAGTGATGGCCTGATTTCATCTTTTTGATCAATCAGATCGGCAGGTGTACCCAGGTTGTCCATAATGATCTGTTGGGTATTAATGCTAAGATATTTGCCTTGCCTGAAAACGATTCTTATAGCTTCAATCAATTCGTTCATGTTGGTGCGTTTGAGTACAAAACCCGCTGCGCCTGCTTTGATCATTCTTGTAATGACCGAAATGTCATCATGCATTGTAAGGGCAATTACCTTGACTTCAGGATACAAACTTTTGATGGAGGCTGTGGTTTCAATACCTGAACCACCAGGCATATTGATATCCATGAGAATCACATCAACCTTGTTCTTCTCGAGGAAGGCAAGTGTTTCATCCTTTGAATTGGTTCCTCCTGAAAAATGAATATCATCTTCGTATTCGAGTAATGATTTGAGACCATCGATCATTAATTGATGGTCATCAACTACCAGAACTTTAATTGTTTCCTTCGGCATATTCGGCTTTATGTAGTGGTATGAGAATACTTATAATGGTTCCCCTTCCCGGACTTGAATCGATGAATATCGTCCCATTCAGGTTTTCAATTCTCGATCGCATGTGTTGCAGCCCATTGCTCGAGTAATCGCTAATTTCATCAATATTGAATCCTTTACCGTTGTCTTCGGCCATCAGCGATATTTCATCATTCCCTTTGGTCACCTGAATAAACAGTGAGCTTGCTTCGGCATGTTTAATTGTATTATTTACGATCTCCTGAATGGTCCTGAAAAGGGTATTTTCAATTAGATAATCCATCGAACCGTTGAGACCGAAGGTATCAAAGCTCATGGTAAGTTTGGTACTTTGATTAACCCTGTCAGTAATACTTTTAAGTGCACCTTTTAACCCTTGCTCCGATAACAGGGAAGGAGCCAGATTGTGCGATATATTGCGAACTTCGCTGAATGCATCATCGATAGTTTTCATCAGTGCTTCGAGCAGATCTTCTTTTTTGTCAGGAGAGAGTTCTTTTCTCTTTTGCAGTACACTGGCATGAAGACCGGCGATGGAAAGAAGGTGACCAAGACTATCGTGCAATTCTTGTCCTATCCTTTTGCGCTCTCTTATCTCCGCTTCCAAAGCAGCGTTCGACTTTTTCTCAGTAAGTTCTACAATAGTTTTTTGAAACTTAACTTCCTGACGATGATGATGATTAAGGTATAGGAGATATAAACCCGTAAGCAGGAGAATGAATGTTGAAGAAACAAAAAACAGCAAATTATTTTTTTTGCTTATGGACAATTCTTTCTTCTCAAGTTCAAGCTTTTGCATTTTGTTCAGCTGGTTAAGATAATCGAGCTCCATATCATAAATCTGGTGTATGATGGTTTGGTTAATTACCTCTTGCTGTTTACTGATATGCTTCTGGAAATGGTCAAGACCTTTTTTAAAATCACCCTTCTGCTCATATATTCCTGAGAGCAGTTGGTGTACATCGCTTTCAAGTGAGAGTGTTTTGTGTTCTTTGGCCATCTCCAGAACTTCGAATGCCATTTTTAAGGCTTCCTCATGCTTACCGGTCCTGAGATAAACCTGTCCGAGTCCTATTTGTGCAAGGGCAAGCTGGTAAGTCAGGTTGCCCCCGGTGGCTATATCGCGACTCATTGAATAAGCTTCAAGTGATTTTGAAGTCTGGTCAAGTTTTAAATACACATTCCCCATGAGTTGGTAGGAAATACATAATCCATATTTATTGTTCACTTTATTCGAAAGCTCAATGGCGCGTTCCAGATACTTTAGAGATTCTGAAGAATTGTCTTTTAAGTTATAGCATAATGCGATATTATTCAGCACCGAAATTACCAGTATGGTGTCGTTAGGAGTAAGGGTAGAATCGATGGCCTGCTCAAAATATGAAAGTGCTTTATCATGATTACGCAGATTCATATAAATGATGCCGATGTTATTATAAGCACCGGCTTTCTTGTGAAGAATATGGGCCAGATCATAGTTATTAAGCGCTTCAGCCAGATGGATATACGCCATTTTATAATTGGCAATTTCATTATAAATAACACCCAGATTATTATTTATATGAGCCACTTCGGCCAATACATTATTCTCTTCAGCGATCTTTAATCCCTGATTATAAAACTTAATAGCTTCAGCATAATTTGTCTCAAATACATAAGAGGATCCGATATGTTTAAAAAGAATTATCCGATCAACAAATTGGTCTGAAGGTAAGTTCTTAAGCAATTCTGTTGCTTCTTCCCTGGCTGCAAGAGGGTTATCATAAATAAGCTTATGAATATAATTGTATTTAAGGTCGGCAGCTTCAGCTGTTTTGCTTATATCATCAACCTTCCTGTTAGCATTGGTGCATGCTGTTAGCGTGATGAGTATAAGTAGAAATGGTATATATCTCCTGATAATGTTCTGCATTAATATTAGTAATAAAGAGAGATAGTGCATGAAACTGAAAATAATGATAATTGCCGGAGCTTTGTGCAAAGCTACATTATAATCGGGTAAAATGTTCTCTCATGCATACTGATTTTGAATAAAATACGAGCAGGCACTAACCAATACTAAGTGCCGGCACTTATTGTTTTTTAATTAAAATTACCTGTCAGCACGAATTGAATTGTGATTTTCTTTTATATTACTTTGCCATTCTGTAGTAATCCTTAAAACTATAAAATGAAAAAACTTTCTACTCCACTCCTGACACTGCTTTTTGTCGGATTCCTTTTAATAAATGTAAAGGCATCGGCTCAAACAGTTATTTACACTGAGGCATTTGATTATTCGGCCGGAACGATCCCACCGGGTTGGGAAATTCAGGCTGAGCAACCTCCAAGCTGGTCGGTTAATGTTTCTCAAATGGCTGGCGGTGTAGCTCCTGAACTTTACCTTGGTTATAGCATGGCTGCAGGATTGAGCCGACTGGTTTCACCTGAAATTGATGTAACCGGACAAACAGGGCTTAAAATAAGTTACAAACAGTTCCTTATTAACTATGAAATGGACTTTGGTGAAATAATTGGAATGGATGTAACTTTTGATGGTGGTAATTCCTGGCAGGTGCTTTGGGAACGGCCATTGAGCACATACAATATCCCTCAGGGTGAATATTCATACTATTTTGCAGTTCCTGAAGGTGCTGCTAACATGCAATATGCTTTCAGGTATGATGGTAATTGTTATGCCATTAATCTATGGTTAATCGACGATGTGAAGATTGAAACAGTTGTAAATAACGACCTTCTGATAACCTCTATAAATGGTAATATCACACCGGTAGCTGGTGAAAACGAAACTTATACTATTGAAATTCAGAATGGTGGCCTCACCACTCAGTCGAACTACACTGTAAGTCTGTTTAAAGAAAGTGGCGAAGTGCTTGCTTCAACTCAGGGATCGTCCATTGCGTTCGCAGAGAAAGTTGAAATGAATTTAATCTGGGTGCCTCAAACAAGTGAAACAGGAAATACCGGATTGTATGCTGTTATTGAATTCAGCAATGATGAAGTAACTGGTAATAACCAATCGGCACTATTGCCTGTAACGGTTCAACCCCAAGACATTGAGCTCGTAGAGATCAGTGACAACTTTACGCCGGTTAAATTCGTGCCTTACAATATGTTTCAATTATACAGCTCTACCCAGACTTTGTATATGGCTGACGAAATTGGCATGACAGACGAACCTATCACAGGCATCAAATATACCGCTCAATTTGATGAGGATGAAGAAGGTGTGGAAATCAACCTGAGGCTCGGCGAAACAGATCAAACAAATCTGACCGATGCATGGCTTGATCCAACAACACTTACTGAAGTATTTAATGGTACAGTTAATTTCAGAAAGGGCATGAACGATTTCTTTATCCCTTTCGACACTCCTTATACTTATAATGGAAGAAATCTGGTCATTCAATCGGTTAAGTCCTATAGTAAAGGACAACTATTTACTTCTTTCATATGCTCATACGACACAGCCAGTCAGCGTTCACGCGCTGCTGAGCGAGACGACGAACCATTTAACCCGTTAGTAATTCCACCATGGGGATATTGCGTTGATGTGTATCCAAACATCACACTACTTTATTCCACAGGAACTATTTCTGTTAATGATCTCAGCCCTTCTGAAATTGCTGTTTACCCTAATCCGGCAAACAATATTATATATGTCGCGATGAATGTCCCTATGAAAGAATTAAAACTCTTCAATTTGGCTGGTCAGGAAATTTTCCGGGAAACTGTTCGGGGCAGCCGGCATGAGATAAATGTTGGCAGCTTCCGGACAGGAGTTTATTTATTGCAGGTAACAACTGAAAAGGGAGTAAATTATAAGAAAGTTCAGATTAAATAACTCAAGGTTCTTTAACTGATGATTCCTAGTCTCTGACTGGAACTCTGAAAACAATTTATCTTATTAGTGTGTATAAAAAAAACCTGTCATCTGGCAGGTTTTTTCTTTTTAATCAATAAGGGATTCTAAAAGTCCCTTTGCAGTCTCGATGTATCTTGCGACAGACTCGAGTCTCTGATGAACCATAATGTCATCTTTAGAGGTCTTCTGCTTTACTCTTACTTCCTCAACTAGTTGTGCTAATGCAGAGGATAATCTTGCGTAATCTGATTTTTCGGGAACCGCATCATGTCCGGAATCAGCTGGTTCAGGTACAGATTCGCTTTTTTTCTTTGGATCAAGGATATTGAAAGGTTCTACCTTGCCTTTTGCTGCAAGCCTTTTTGCTTTTCGGGCATGCTGCTTAGCCAGGTAGCCTTCTAATATTGCCCTGGTTTCATCTGTAATTTTAATGTTCTCACCCATTTTATAAAAATTGTTTGTCACAAAAGTAATAAATTTTTTTACATGTTAATTCAAATGAAATCCTTTAGATGTTAATTCAGTATATCTGAATCCTTCATATTCAGGCTCTAGTAATGGGTAATCCCACGATCCCAGACTGTGGTAGAGATTACCTCCGAATCCAACTTTAAACTTGTAAAGTCCGTATAAAGGATGGCTTGAATCCGCATTTGGTGATATTCCAAACATATCATATTCAGTACAGCCAAGCTCCTTTGCTATTTTAATTGCTTCCCACTGAAGGGCATAAGTGCCCATCAAATTCCTATTTACATCGGAAGATGCTCCATAAAGATATGACCCGCGATTTCCGGTAATAATGAGGAACATAGCGGCAAGTGCAGTACCATCTTTTTCTGCAATGAGAAGTCTTACATCAGCCGGTGACTGCGTGTTATCAGCTTTGGCAAGCAGAACAGCTTCAAAATATTTTTGGTCATTCAAATAAATACGGTTTCGATGGGCTGTTTCAGTATAGAGTTGGTACCATACATCAAGATTGTCAATTCCGGCCATCCTCACATTAACACCTTTACGTGAAGCAAGACCGATGTTGTATCGTGTCTTGGGTCGCATCCGTTGAAGTATCTCTTCTGTTGATGGCTTCAAATCGATATATATGGTATTTGATGGCAATATGTTATGACCTGCTTTACGTAAATTCCGGTTAACAGTGTTAATATTAAACCGAAGTTCTCTCGAATCGACGCCTGGCTCACCTCGCCAGTTACCCATTTCATCATAATGTTCAGGATACTTCGACCACCATGATTCCCAGCAAAGATCATACCTGATCATGATGCAATTCTTTGGAAGAAAAGAACGGAGGCTCTCCGAAAGCTCTTCAAGGAAAATCCCCTGAAAATCTTCATCAGGCTCCAGTTCAGGCCCATAAGGAACATAAGCGATACTATGAGAACGACTGACAGGCGTAACAATAACAAGCAAATCAGAAGTGATAGAACTTGTGGTTTGTGACTCTTGCAAGTTATATAGAAGAGTTTCGTCAGATCGGAAGTTGATAGCCAGTGTTTCTGCTCCCAGTCTTTCCTTTACAGCCGACCAGAAGGCTGTTTGCTGTACAATTGGTGTTTGGTATAGACCGGCTATTTCTTTTCGGTGAATGTCGGTTAACATTTCAGATAAAGTCTTTGAATGGTTTAATCACTTGCAATCGTATCAGAATGCTTGTTCAAGAATGCTTTTACTTACTTCAGGAGTGATATCCCTTGTTTCGGATAAGGCAGTCATGCCATGATCAATCAATTGCTTATGAATAATTGCGATTGCCGATTCATCAATTCCATAGTCGGAAATCCGTGTACGCACTCCCAGGCTTTCGAAGAAATTGCGGGTTGCTTCAATAGCTTCGTCAATCCTTTCATCTTCATTACCTTCTTTAATATTCCAGATTCGTTCGGCATATTGCAATAATTTCGCCTTCTTTTGCCCGCGTCTTACGTTTAAAAGAGAAGGCAGTATGATGGCCAGGGTTTGAGCATGATCAATGCCATACCGGGCAGTGAGTTCATGTCCGATCATATGAGTAGCCCAATCCTGTGGAACACCGGCACCAATAAGACCATTAAGTGCCATGGTAGCTGCCCACATCAGGTTAGCCCTGACTTCATAAGAATCTGTTTCTTCAATAGCAGGACGGCCAATCTCAATGAGTGTCTGAAGAATGCCTTCGGCAAAACGGTCCTGAATACGAGCATTTACCGGATAAGTAAGATATTGTTCGGTGGTATGTACAAACGCATCAATAATTCCGTTAGCTATTTGCTTTTTAGGCAATGTGTAAGTAACTGTTGGGTCCAGAATAGAAAAAACCGGAAAAGTATGGTCGCTCTTTACTGAAAACTTTCCATCACCAATGCTGATCACACCACCACTATTCATTTCAGAACCAGTCGCCGGTAAAGTGAGAATACTTCCAAATGGAATAATTTTCCCTGTTTCCTCTGCTTTAATCTTACGAAAACCTGCTTTCAGCATTACAGACGGATCGCTGGGATGATAAGCAGCGAGACATATAAATTTGGTACCGTCAATTACTGATCCTCCTCCAACAGCAAGTATGAAGTCGATTTTCTCCTTTCGCACGACTTCAGCGGCTTTCATCAGCGTTTCGTATTTTGGATTGGGCTCAATTCCACCAAACTCGATGATTTGATGACCCGACTCGTTTAGAATACCTTTAACTTTTTCCATTAGTCCACTTCTGATGGCACTACCGCCACCGTAGGTAATAAGGATGCGGGCATTTGCAGGAACTGCCCCTTTTAGTTTATTCAGACTGTCCTTCCCAAAGTAAATAGTTACCGGATTATAGAAGGTAAAATCAAGCATATCTTTCTGTTTTTGAATAATATAATAAAAATGCAAAGTTAATGAATATTTCAGGATTGCAAGTTATTGATTACTCTATATATTTGTTGCAAGTTAAATATCATAATATGAAACGTCTATTCCCTTTTTTAATATTCACTACTCTCCTTTCATTATGCCAATTAAGCACGTTGGCAACTTCTGTAACAGTTAGCGGTAATGTGAATGGGCAATGGTCAACTGATACAGTTTTCGTTGCCGATGACGTATGGGTATTACCAAACAATACTCTTTCAATTGATCCCGGGACCAGAGTAATATTTAATGGTCATTATAAGCTCTCCGTTATGGGTGTTTTAAAAGCATCCGGGAATATCAATGACTCCATACTGTTTACTGTTATAGATACCACAGGTTTTCATGTTCAGGAAATTGAGAGGGGTGGTTGGGCCGGCGTTGTATTTCTCAATCAGTTTATAAAAAACAACAGCTACTCACAAACAACACAGGATTCTTCCTATTTCACTTATTGCAGGTTTGAATTTGGGAAAGCGAACATTGATTCGCTCAACTCTTTTGGCGGAGCCATCAGAGCAAACTCTTATCACAATCTAAGAATCAGCAACTGTTACTTTTATTACAATTATTCTTACTTCAGCGGAGGAGCAGTTTATCTTATGAATTCTGATGTTGTTATCGAAAATTGCAAGTTTAACAAGAATTATTCAGGAAATACGGGATCAATATATGGATATGGAGGTGCCGTTTGCTCTATGTTCAGCTCACCAGTTATAAAGGATAATTACTTTTGTCAGAATATTTCTACGGGTGTTGGGGGTGCAGTTTCTTTTGAAGGTAGTGATCCGACTTTTAATTTTAATATTCTGGATGGCAACATAAGTGGTCTGGGCGGGGGGCTTGGCATTTTACGTTCAAATCTAACCAAAACAATATGCAATAACCTGATAGTAAATAATGAGGCTGTATTCTTTGGTGGCGGAATTTGCATCATTCGCTCTGATGGAGTTCTCTCCAATATTACAATTGCTGATAATAAAGCAATGTATGGAGGCGGAATTTACTTCAATGATTCAACAAGTGCGGCTTTATATAATACGATAATATATGGAAATGCAGGCAATGGTATCAGCGCTTATATCTTTGATGGTTTGTCGGTTCCCGATTTCTATTACTGCAACATTGAAGGCGACACCACTATGTTTATGGGTGCCGGTGCTCTTGAAGGATTTTCCGGAAGGTATGAGAATAATATAAATGCCGACCCTCTTTTTATTGAAACTTCAAAATTACCTTACCAACTGCCGGGCAATTCACCTTGTGTAAATACCGGAACTCCCGATGCTACATTTCTCGAATTGCCGGTGGTGGATCTGAATGGCAATCCTCGTATCAATAACAACCTGATTGACATGGGACCTTATGAATACCAGAGCGCTATGCTCATTGATGAGAATAAGCCGGCGCAACCAACTATTACAGCTTATCCCAATCCTTTCAGGTCTGAAATAAAAATCTGCTTTAACGTCCCAGGCGAAATTCTTATATACAATTTTTCGGGTCAGTTGATAAAAAAAATCAATATAAAGGACTGTAATCCGATCACACTTCGCAATGGGCACCCGGGTTATGAAGTAATATGGGATGGGAAATGCACATCTGGCGAACCAGCCCCAAATGGTGCTTACTTTTTTACGAATAATAATAACGAAGGTATTAGGGTGATTAAGCTTTAATGCGACTCGGTTAATGGCATGGTTATTTTCACTATTGTTCCCTTAACTTCATCGTTATCTCCAACATCGATGAAATTAAGTGAAAAATCTTTATTGTGAAGACTACTGATCAGTTTTAGTCTTTTCTCGACATTATTAATACCTACTGATTTATTAAGCAAAAAACCCGATCGCATCTTAGCAGCCTTTTTTCGACCAATACCATTGTCTTCCACAGTGCAAGTTACAACGTCATAGTCATCAACGTCTCTGTTAAACCTGACTCTTATGTATCCTTGCCTGTCGAGATTCATCATTCCATGCCACACTGAATTCTCGACAAAAGGTTGAACAACAAAAGCCGGTATATAGGTAACTTCCGGTTTTATGGAATTATCGCAAGTAATGCTGTATTCAAACTTCTGCTTAAATCTCATGCATTCAATTTCCAAATAGAGGTTTAGCGAATCAATCTCGTCTGATAATTTCACCAGTGGTTTCTGAGAATTGTTTAAAATTAACCGCATTAACCTTGAGAACTTGGATAAATAAAGAGATGAGGCCATATTATCATTTTTGATAATAAACGACTGAATACTGTTCAGCGTGTTAAAGACAAAGTGGGGATCCATCTGCTTTATGAGTGCCTGCTGTCTGTTGACATTTGTCTCAAACTCCAGTGCATGGCGCCACCTCTCGTGCCGTGACTTTGCTTTAAAGATCACATAGAGAATCACCACTATTACTAATGCTACTATAGTGCTGAACCACCATGTTCTCCAGAAAGGAGGCCTGATAGTGAATGTTATTATTGCAGGAGAATGACTGACCATTTCTAATGAATTTACGGCAACAACCTCGAATCGGTAATTGCCGGGAGGTAGAAATGCAAATTCTACCTCATTGCTGGTTGTCGTAATCCACTGATTATTTAATCCCCAGAGGCGATATCGATATTTAAGCAAATCTGCATCTTTAAAGGCAATTCCTGTAAATTGAAATTGTACTATGCTTTCATTATGCTTTAAAGTAAAGGGACTTCTAATAAGAGTATCTTTTCGCATAATGCTAATGTTCTCAATATGTATTCTTGGAGGATCAGTTTTCCAACTAAACTGTGATGGATCAAAGGTAGTCAAGCCCCCGTTAGTTGCAACCACAATATTCTTGTCATCGCTCCTAACCATATTTATTTCATTTGAGATTAAACCATGTTGTTTTCGGTAAACATGAATTTTAGGTTTACCACTTTTAGATAATACCTCACTTAATAACAACATGTTAAGGCCATTATTCGTACCTACCCACAACTCATCGCCTCTTAAATGTAATGAAGTAATTAAATTACTTGAAAGTCCATCAGTTTTAGTTATCTGAAAGACTCCTTTAATGGTTTTAATAACTATTCCGGACCCCTTAGTAGCTAATGCAAAATAACGTCGATCAGGGAACAGAACAATATCGGTTATACGTTCTTCGAATAGAGGATTTTCATTTCCAAGAAACTCATAATTTTTCCCATCATATTTCCATAGGCCTGAAAAAGTACCCAGCAAATATTCATCACCACTTATCCACTCCACTGATTCTATGCGCAGTTTGAATGAGTCATCAATCCATGAATCGTAAATAACCTTTCGGTCTCTTATTTTTGTCAAACTGGCCATTTGGGCCACCATTATTTCATTGTAGCTCTTAGGTGCCAAGTCCTTAATACCAAACCTTGCCCGCCTCTCCTTAACCTTGTCTTGTGCAAACTTTGGATGGTTGTAAGGAAATCCATTGAACGTAATTCCATCATAGGAATATATAAGTATGTCAGTACCTATCCACAAGATGGAATCTTTATAAGCGCTTATTGCTCTGATTTTGCTCATTTCCTGACCAAAGTTTTCAACAACTCTAACGCCATTCTTATCAATGACATTGAGTGAATAACTGTCGTCAGTAGAAGCATATAGTTTCCCTTTGAATATTTCTACCGACTTAATGTTGTTCCCGGATAATCCATCTTCGGAAGTAAAAGAATAAAATGCTTCGCTTGGCAAATAAAAAATACCTGCTCCTAGAGTGGAGAACCAAGTTCCTCCCTCCGAATCATGGCTAACTGATGTAACAGATCTCCCCGGCAGGTAGTTTTGAAAAGGTTTCCCTTCAAGTTCATCCAATTTGTAAACTGAAGCACCATAAAATTCTTTACCAATCCATAGATTCTCATTATCCTGAATATGCATCCAAAGAATTCTGCTTTCAAATTCTTTTGATGAATATTTACCATCCGGATGCAATGTGTATAAAAATTCATTTTGCGCTATATAGACTTTTCCTGAAGTATCCTGATCTACAATAAAAAAAGCTCCGGAATACTTTGATACTTTATGCAGTAACTTTATATTGAACTTATTATTTTTTGTATTAACTGATATATTGTACAATCTTCGACCTCTCATATTTTGAGAAGTCATAAGTTGCCCTTCTCTTTCCATGATTGTCAGGTATATTGAATCATTGGGTGTTTCAGGAAAATGTGAAATCTTCCCCTTCTGATCTATTTTATAAATGTAGTTGTCATTTATAAGACTGAACCATATAGCTCCTGTGGCATCAACTATGAAATTTCTCTTTAATGGAACCAATCCTTGTCTTATATTTTTATTAACAACGTCGTTGTACTTATAAAGATGGATGGCTCCGTTCTGGTAATAAGAAAGCTGAAAAGGAAAACTAATGAACCAAACTCTTCCAATGGCGTCTTCGTAAATTTCGAATACGGTATTTTGTGGTAAACCTTCTTCACTATCGTAAGAGACAAACTTATGGCCGTCGAATCTGCTTATTCCCATATCTGTTGCCATCCAGATGTACCCTCTTGAATCCTGAAATACATGATAAACATCTGATGATGCCAGCCCATTATCAACAGTATACTGCCTCATTGAAAGATTTTGTGCCATGCCCGATCTTATCATCACTAGGTTCAAGACTAAGCAAACCAGTGCACAAATTTTTCGAAATCGCATGGACCAAATTATTAACATCAGATTATTCGGTAATAATGAACTTGTAGGTTCTATAATAATTTACACCCTTCAGAACAAGCATGTAAACACCGGGATGCAAATCATGAAATATTATATTCTCTTCTGTTTGTTCTATTCTGAAAATTTGTTCTGTACGCCCTGAAATATGGAATACTTCTGCCTCTGTAGGTAATGTTTCAGGTTTCTCTGTCCTGATGACCACAGTTTTTCCAGTTGCCCAGACCTTAATGTTTCCATCCACATACTTTTCAATCCCTGAAGATTCGAGTGTTGAAGTGGTTATATCCTCCCAGGTATTAATGGCCTTTTCATTTATTGTTACTGACAATTGCTTGATCTGAGTAACATCCGAAGATAGTGTAAGAATACATTCTGAAGGATTTATATATTCTATTTCTGTAACGGAGAGACTTTCGGGGGCATTATTAAGCAAAAAGTGGTCTGCTTTCAGAACATTATTCCTGAAGCGGTCTCCCCATAAGAAAAGTCTTATTTTGTTTCCTTCAGCAGTAATACCGGCTTCAGGATGTAAAACTGAACCCTGCAGATTATTATCCATCCATTGCAAACGTGCGAAAAGGAAGTTCTCGAAGAAGTCAACTTCATCTTCATAAGTATTTCCCTGCCAATCGTAATTTGGCCAGACGTATTCGCCAAGAATAGGCCAACGTTCATAATTGCGAACCTGGGCTTCATTGATAAAAGATACAATTGAGTCGATGGAAGACTCTAGCACCTGGTTATTAAGAGGACCTTCGCGTAGTGCATTCCATCTTGTTCTGGCGAGATCTCTGAAATATGGATCCTCCATAAGTCTTTTCCAAAAGTAAATGATGCTCCAGCTGACAGGCTGTACGTCAGTATATACCCAACCCCATGTCTGAATTCCCGGAGTCCAATAATCTACATTGCCATATCCCAGATTAAAATCCCAGGCAGGACCTGCAAACAATTTGCCACCATCACTATCTTTTTGCTTAAAAAAGAACTGGCTGTAACGATACTTGTCAACTTCCTTACTTATTTCATTCAGAAGCATGAAATCAACAAATGAAGGTGCATCAAAATACTTATTCCATCCTATAGCAGGATTGGTGAAATTACTCCCTATTAAAGCTCTTTCAGCTGCTGTAACATAACCTTTAATATAATTTCTTTGGGGTTCAACTATTTTATCAGATGCAGGATAATCAAACTGAAAAGTGATGTCTTTTGCATTTGGATAGGAAGGATCGGGGCTCGATAGCCATCCATCGCGTCCGAGAGTAAAACCTTCATCCTCCCAGTCAACTGACAGGATATATCCTCCTGTTACTGCATCCCCCGATACTTCATCGGGTTTTAATGAATTTATGTCAACACGGTATTCGCCTTTTTTAATCTTTTCCATGAGAACATATACGCCTTTGTAATCGTCGTTTATGATAAGTTCGCAGAAAAGAGTTCTGCTTCCATAGGAATCCCCCATCAGATGGCCCATATGGAAAGTCATGACATTCCGGAGCATCGATTTGTCGGTGTAAGGAGCATATAGTACCCAATCACTATCTTCGGGAAGGCCTAATAAAGAAACTTCCAAATCCTCTCCTTCATTGTCACGGGTCTCAAAACCATACGATTTTTTGGGAAACATTTGTGAAGAATGCCCTCTTATTTCTATGCCTATCTTTCCATCATAATTATTGAAAGAATCGGTAACATGATTTATCTGCCCTTCACCATTCCAGATTATGCCCATATGCCCTTCTATCTTAGGATCATCAGGAATTGTAACATCATCCGTGTCGATAATAATGATTGGAAGATTTGACTCAGTAAGATAAATATTTGATAAGCCTTTTGCTGTTTCTTCAGCACCCAGGTTTTGGCGCAGCTTAATTGGTTGTGCCTGAACCGAATAAAAGAATAAAAAGATTAATGTAGTTATACTAGTAGTAATGAATGATTTCATGATATATCAAGTGTTTATGGTTGTAAAAGTAGTGATAAAAATATTTCAATACTGACTAAGAACCAATAATATAAGTCCTTACTTTTGTACTTAACTTATTCCCATTAAATTAAATATTTTTGATGAACAACCATATACAACGCATTCTACTAATGTCACTTATTTTGATAATGATAGTGGCGCAATCTTGTAAAGAAACTGAAGATCCTATATATGAATTTCCTGAAAACCTGCAGGTAGAAATAACATTATCCGACACTGAATATGGCAAAGTAATCATCCAGGCTACAGCAGATAATGCAAATGAATATCAGCTCTTTATTGATGCAGCAACCGAACCGGAGTTTATAAACAGTACCGGACTTTTTGAATATGTTTTTAATAACCCCGGAAGCCATCTGATTGAAGTTAGGGCATATGGCAAGGACAACAAATATGTGAAAGCTGAAAGGACCGTTATCATTTCGGGAGGGCCTGATATTGAGGACGGTTGGTTCAGTCCGCTTGAATACGAAGGAATGCAGATGGTGTGGAGTGATGAGTTTAATGGCTCCACAATCAATCAGGAAAACTGGACATTTGAGATTGGCACCGGTTGCCCAAATAACTGCGGATGGGGTAATAATGAGCTTGAATATTATCGCAAGGAAAATGCCTGGACTGAAGATGGCGCTCTGGTGATTGAAGCCCGGAATGAAGCCCATCAGGGAAGTAACTATACCTCAGCCCGGATGATCACAAAAGGCAAGAGATCCTTCTTATATGGAAGGGTTGATATACGTGCTGCTCTTCCAAGAGGACAAGGAATGTGGCCTGCACTCTGGACCCTTGGAAATTCAATTTCTACAGTCGGTTGGCCTGCATGCGGAGAGATTGATATGATGGAAATGGTTGGAGGCCAGAATCGCGAAAAAACTGTTCATGGAGTACTGCACTGGGATGACAACGGACATGTACAAGCCGGAGGTCAATATTCCCTCACTTCAGGAATCTTCGCCGATAAATACCATGTATTCAGCATTACCTGGGACCAGAATTTCATTCGCTGGTATGTTGACGGAACGCAATTCCATGTTATCGATATCACACCTGGTCACATGACGGAGTTTCACCAGCCACATTTCTTCATTTTCAACCTTGCTGTAGGTGGCAACTGGCCGGGTAATCCTAATTCTACTACGGTGTTCCCGCAACAATTAAGAGTTGATTATATAAGAGTCTTTCAAAACGTTTAGCAATTTCACATATAACACAATATTTTATAAGCCTAACAGACAACAAATATGAACATCAAATCACACAACTTAATCCTCATGCTGTTTATGATTCTGAATGCAAACTTCCTGTTTGCTCAGACACATACAGTTTCCGGTTTTGTTTATGAAGGTGACACCCGTTCGGGTATTCCCGGAGTAACAATCGTTGAAAAGAATACAACCAATGGAATAACCACTGATGTTAACGGCAAATACTCTTTAAAGGTATCATCGCCGAATGCAGTTTTAGTTGTTTCCTTTATTGGTTACCACACACAGGAAATTAACATCGGCGGCCGGTCAACCGTTGACGTAAATCTTCAGGTCGAAATCACCGACCTGAGCGAAATAGTAGTCATAGGTTACGGTTCGCAGAAAAAGAAAGTTGTTACCGGTGCCATTGCTCAGGTTAAAGATGAGGACATTGCAAAGATGCCTTTACTGAGAGTGGATCAGGCTTTACAGGGAAGAACTGCAGGAGTTCAGGTTATGAACCAATCGGGACAACCGGGCGAAGCACCAACTATCCGTGTAAGAGGCGTTGGTACCACAGGTAACTCAGACCCATTATACGTAATTGATGGCTTTGTAAGAGGAGGTCTCGATCAGCTTAACCCTGGCGATATTGAATCAATTGAAGTACTAAAAGATGCGGCTTCTGCTGCTATCTACGGATCAAGTGCTGCCAATGGGGTTGTAATTATTACTACCAAATCCGGTAAAGCTGGTAAAATGAACATCTCATACTCCGGTTACAGAGGTTTTCAGAATACAGCTAACCGCCTCGATATGCTTAATGCTGATGAATATCGTATGATGATGAATGAGGGTGCACGTAATGCCGGGCTTACTGAACCTTTTGACCTCAATGAAATAGCAAAATACGATACTGACTGGCAGGATCTGCTTTTTGTGAAAAATGCCCCAATGCAAAATCATGAACTTCAGGTGTCAGGCGGAAATGACAAGTCTACTTATCTGTCATCTGTCTCCTATTTTTCACAGCAAGGTATTATAGGTGGTGAAAAATCACAATTCGACAGATTGACCGCCCGATTGAATACAACCCATCAGGTGAATCCAATCTTAAGATTCCAGAATAATATCTCCTACGGACATGTCACCCGCAGGGGTATTGCTTCAAATGCTTCATTTAACGGAGCATTCAGCAGTGCTCTGAACCTTGATCCATTAACTCCGCTTCATGAAACAGATCCTGAAATACTTGCACAGGCACCTTATTCAACTGAGCCGGTTGTAAAGGATGAATTCGGAAGAGTATATGGTATCTCTAACTGGGTTGGTGGTGAAGTAGTTAATCCTCTGGCACTGCTTGAAACCCAAAATAGCGAATATCGCCTCGACAATGTTTACGGAACATTGATGGCCGAACTTGAGCCGATAAAAGGACTTAAATTTACTTCTACTTTTGGAGGTGAAGTTTCTTATGGTATAGATGACAGCTGGAGTCCACTGTTTTATCTAAATGGTGCACAGGGTAACCTTACCTCAACTTCCGTCAACAAAACAATGGAACGTTGGTTGGGATGGCAGTGGGATAATACCGTTTCTTACGGCACATCTATAGATAATCACAACTTCAATATACTTGTTGGATCCTCAGCCGAAAAACATCTTTGGGAAAACCTTTCCGGTTCTAACCGGGGTGTACCTATCATAGATCCCGACCATGTTTACCTGAATATGGCAACTGATACACTATGGACAGCTTATGGTGGTGCAGCTCAGAACACAAAAGCTTCATTGTTTGGACGTTTAACATACAACTTTAAAGAAAAATATTCTCTTACCGGTATCGTGAGAAGAGACGGTTCTTCGAGATTCGGCGCCAATAACAGGTATGGTATATTCCCTTCGGTGGGTGTTTCATGGGTTGTGAGTGATGAATCATTCTTCCCTGAGATTGATGCTATTAATGTTGTTAAACTAAGAGCTTCTTATGGTATTAACGGTAACGACAGAATTGGAGATTACCGCTTTATTTCTACTATCAATAAATCGCGCGGCTATATCTTTGGTAATGGCAGAATTATCGGGGCTTCACCATCGTATATCGAGAATAACGACATTGCATGGGAAGAATCAGAACAAACCAACTTTGCTATCGACCTTGAAGCACTAAACAATAAGCTGGTTGCTTCAGTCGATTATTACATAAAAAATACCAACGGTTTGCTCGAAACTGTTAGAATACCTGCTCACGTAGGTAATGACGCTCCTGTTGCAAACGTAGGTAGTGTACAAAATAAAGGGGTTGAAATTAATATCAACTGGCGTCAGCTAGTTAAAGAATTCAGATATTCTATTGGTGTAAACGCTACTTACAACCAGAATGAAATGACTTACATCGGAAATGATGAAAAGATTCTTCCTGGAGCAAGTTGGGCAGTTTCAGGTATGGTAACACGTGCTGAAGAAGGTTTACCAATTGGGTATTTTTGGGGATATGTAACCGATGGTATTTTCCAGAACCAGAACGATGTATACCGTCATGACAATGCCGAAGGACAGTACCTGCAACCATCTGCAAAACCTGGTGATGTAAGATTTGTTGATATTAATGGCGATGGCAAAATTGATCCTGATGACAGAACTATGATAGGGAATCCTTATCCCGACTGGACATTTGGATTTGATGCATCAGCTGAATACAGAGGTTTTGATTTCTCTATGTTATGGATTGGTTCTTACGGAAATGAAATCTTTAATGGAAGCCAGCGTCAGGACCTGCGATATACCAATAGAACCACGGCAATACTTGATCGCTGGACAGAAGAAGGATCTTCTGACAGAATGCCAAGATACACCTGGCTGGATGTAAACAACAATTATCGCATCTCTGACCTGTACATAGAGGATGGATCATTCATCAGGCTGAAAAACATCCAGATTGGTTATAACCTTCCTGTTAGTCTACTTCAAAAAGTAAGGGCTTCTGTTTTCAGAATTTATATTTCGGGCGAAAACATGTTAACTTTCACCAAATATACTGGAGCAGATCCTGAAGTAGGGGCTACAAGTACTTTTGATGTTGGTATTGACAGAGGAATATATCCTCAGGCAAGAACCATCAGGATCGGAACTACCATTACTTTCTAACCGTTAATAAACAGAAAACATGCAAACGATAAAAAATATATTCAGATTTATGATCATTGCTGCAATATTTACTTCATGCAGCGACGATTTCCTGGATTTGAAACCGCTCGACCAGGAAGTGACTACAACCTTCTACAAAACTGAGGACCAGGCAATGCAAGCCCTTGTAGCTATATACGATGTATTGGGCTACGATGAAACCCCCGGTATTTCCTGGGCTCCAACATTAACAGTTTCGGATATGCTTTCCGACGATGCTTTTGCAGGCGGAGCCGATGCAAACGACGGTATGGAAGAAGACCAGCTAAACACATTCAACATTCCTACCAACAATGTTCTGGTTCATGCAATCTGGGTCAAGAACTATACAGGAATCTACAGGGCAAACCTACTACTTGAGAAAATAGGTGAGGTAGAAGCATCTGATGAATTTAAAGCTCGTCTTACCGCTGAGTCAAAATTCCTCAGAGCCTACTTTAACTTTGAGCTGGTAAGCTATTTCGAGAATGTACCTCTCCTTACCTCAACTATTAAAGGACCTTCAGAATATAATCAACCTCAGGCAGAGCCTTCAGCAGTTTATAACCAAATTGCTCTTGACCTTGTAGAAGCTATGGCTGACCTACCCGAAACAGTTAGCCCGGCCGAAGCTGGAAGAATCACCAAATGGGCAGCACAGGGATTACTTGCAAGAGTGTACTTGTTCTATAATGGTGTTTATGGACAAGAACTAATGGCTGGTGACCAGACAGTTAACAGAACTGTAGTGCTAAATTATCTCGAAGATCTCATTGCTAATAGTGGACACGATTTATTCGAAAACTACGAAGATAACTTTAAGCTTGCAGGTGAATTTGGTATCGAATCAGTATTCGAAGTATCATATGGCGACACTCCACCCTGGTGGGATTGGGGATATGTAAGAGGCGGCGAGGGTAACCTGGCAGCTCAGATGCAGGGTCCAAGGGTTTCCGGCTCACAGAACTGGAACAGAGGATGGAGTTTTGCAACCGTAAGTCAGAAACTGGTTGATGATCTGAAGGACGACCCAAGATATGAATGGACAGTCCTTGAAGAAGGCGAAATTGATGGCACTCTCGAAAAAGCATATCAGCACACCGGCTACTTCTCACAGAAATACAGTTCTGATGCTGAACACTGGGGATCTAACGGACAATTTGAACTGAACCGTACTGCTAATCGCAGGGTTATTCGTTTCTCTGATGTTCTTCTTATGGCTGCTGAACTTGGAAGTCCGAATGCTCAGGATTATCTCGACAGAGTAAGAGACAGAGTAGGTTTGGGAAGCATCCCCGCAACGCCTGAAAATATCTATGCTGAAAGACGACTCGAGCTTTCACTCGAAGGCCTGAGGTATTTCGATCTGCTGAGAAAAGGAATAAGCTACGCTAATCAGGAATTGACTGTAATCGGTGAGAGAGGTCCGTTATATGTAGGCGATCAGGTGATCTTCGATGTACAGTTTAAACCTGAAACCCGCGGATTCATGCCAATACCACAAACTGAAATTGACCTTTCAGCCGGCTCCTTCATGCAGAATCAGGGCTATTAATCAACACACAATATATAAATTCATTGACTATTGTAAAGGGAGGAACGTTTTCGTTCCTCCCTTTATTCATTTCTTTTTTATACTTTTGCAGACCTAAAATTAATCTTTCACTTATCTAATATATTCTAAATGAGTTTAGTGATCGTCGGCACTGTGGCATTTGATGCTATAGAAACACCTTTCGGGAAAACCGACAAAATTCTTGGTGGGGCAGCAACATTCATTAGCATGGCCGCAGCCCGTTTATGTAATAATGTTAAGGTTATTTCAGTTGTAGGAGGTGATTTCCCAGGCGAATACATCGATCTTCTCAACGAAAAAGGTGTTACCACTGAGGGCATTAAGGTAATCCCTGAAGGAAAAACTTTCTTTTGGGCAGGAAAATACCATATAGATATGAACAGCCGCGATACACTGACTACAGAACTAAATGTATTAGCCGACTTTGACCCCACTGTGCCCGAATCATATAAAGACTGTAAGTATCTTATGCTCGGCAACTTAACACCGGCCATACAGAAAAAAGTCATCCAGCAAATGCCGGTCCGTCCGAAACTTATTGTGATGGATACTATGAATTTTTGGATGGATACAGCTCTTGAAGATCTTAAGGAGGTTTTGACAATGGTGGATGTTCTTACTATCAATGATGAAGAAGCCCGCCAGTTATCGGGCGAATATTCACTTGTAAAAGCTGCACATAAGATCCAGAAAATGGGCCCCAAATTTCTGGTAATTAAGAAAGGTGAACATGGCGCGTTATTATTCTACGAAGATCAGGTGTTTTATGCTCCTGCCATGCCACTCGAAGAAGTATTTGATCCTACCGGTGCCGGAGATACATTCGCAGGCGGTTTTATCGGATTCCTAGCAAAGACAGATGATATAAGCTTCGACAACATGAAAAGGGCCATTATTTTCGGCTCTGCACTAGCATCATTTACAGTTGAAAAATTTGGCACAGAAGCGTTACAGGATATGAAAGAAAGCAAACTCTACGACAGGGTTGCCCAATTCCTGAGTCTGGTGAAATGTGAATTGATCCTTACCTAAGCTCCACCCTGCCTGCTCATTGCTGAATGCCGAGTGCTGACTGCTGACTGCTGAGTGCTGAAAGCATAATTTCCTGACAGTTATCTTATTGAAACATTGTTGTTTTAATGCATATTTTTTTATCTTTGCGCCCTGTGATAAAAATAAATACGTAATTAATTATCCATATGAAGGTTTACAAAACAAATGAGCTAAGAAACGTTGTACTCATAGGAGGTGCCAAAACAGGGAAAACCACACTTGCAGAATCAATGTTATTTGAAGGTGGCCTTATCAACCGTCGAGGAACTGTTGAAGATAAGAATACCACATCCGATTACCGTGAAATTGAACTTGAACGTCAGAATTCAGTTTCTTCCACAGCAATGTATGTGGAACACAAAGGCCACAAAATCAATATCATCGACGCCCCGGGCTTTGATGATTTTATCGGCGAGGTGGTTGCAGCACTAAATGTTTGTGATACAGCTTTCATGGTGATTAATGGTCAGAACGGTGTTGAAGTTGGAACAGAAATTAACTGGAGACAGACTAATAAATCACATACACCCGTAGTTTTCCTTGTAAACCACCTGGAACATGAAAATTCTTCTTTCGAAGAATCACTGCGTCAGTTAAAACAGCAATTTGGAGGCAGTGTAGTGCCTATTCAGTATCCGGTAAATGAAGGTATTGGTTTCAATGCCATTATCGACGTTTTAATGCAGAAAATGCTGAAATATCCTGCAGGTGGCGGTAAAGCAGAAATCCTGGATATCCCGGCTTCAGAGCAGGATAAAGCTGCCGAAATGCATGCTGCACTGATCGAGTCTGCTGCAGAAAACGATGAAGCCCTGATGGAGAAATTCTTCGACGCAGGAACACTTACTGAAGAAGAAATGATAAGCGGACTCAAACTCGGTATCATTAAACGCGGCATGTTTCCTGTTATGTGTATTGGTGGAAAGCCTGATATTGGTGTTGACCGTTTACTCGATTTTATCGTCAGTTACATTCCTGCTCCAAATGAAATGCCGGGAAGAAAGACTACCGAAGGTAAATTACTAAAATGTAATGCATCTGAGCCTACTTCAGCTCTTATCTTCAAGACTTCAATTGAAGAGCATCTAGGTGAAATTACATTCTTCAAAGTTTATGCTGGCGAAATTACCGAGGCAATGGATATGGTTAACGGAACCAATTCTTCAAAGGAACGCATACCTCAGTTATTTGCCGTTGCCGGTAAAAAACGCGAAAAAATCGAAAAAGTAGTTGCCGGTGATATCGCTGCTACAATCAAACTTAAAAGTAGCCGCACAAATACCACACTCAATAGCCCAAAGAATTCAGGGGATGTAATTGAGCCGATTGACTTCCCATCACCCAGAATCAGCATGGCAGTTAAAGCCAAAAATCAGAGTGATGATGAGAAATTAGGCGGAGTATTGACTGAAATTCAAAAGGTTGACCCAACAATTTCTATTGAATATTCTAAGGAATTGAAACAAATAATTATGCGTGGACAGGGTGAGTTGCACCTTAACATTGCAAAATGGCAGATTGAAAATATGGAAAAAATTCCTATTGAATATTATGCTCCAAGAATTCCTTATCGTGAAACCATTACCAAGAATGCTAAAGCAAACTACCGCCATAAAAAACAATCTGGTGGATCTGGTCAGTTTGGTGAAGTTCACATGCTAATTCAGCCTTATTCAGATGATATGACTCCTCAGAAAGAATTCCCAATCCGCGGAACTGAAGAGCATCAATTATCATGGGGTGGTAAACTTATTTTTAACAACTGTATCGTTGGAGGTTCAATCGATGCACGCTTCATGCCAGCTATCCTGAAAGGTATCATGGAAAAGATGGAAGAGGGTCCATTAACCGGTTCTTATGCCCGTGATATAGTTGTGAACGTGTATGATGGGAAAATGCACCCGGTTGATTCTAATGAACTTGCATTTAAACTTGCTGGCCGTAATGCGTTTAAAGAAGCCTTCAAAAATGCCGGTCCAAAAATCCTCGAGCCAATTTATGATGTAGAAGTTATCGTTCCCGGTGACCGAATGGGTGATATTATGACTGACCTTCAAGGACGCCGTGCTATCATCATGGGTATGGACAGCGAAGGTAACTATCAGAAGATAAAAGCAAAAGTTCCCTTAGCTGAAATGAACAGATATTCAACTGCACTCAGTTCACTCACCAGTGGTTCAGGTTCTTACTCACTCAAATTTGCTGAGTATGCACAGGTGCCCGGAGATGTTCAGACTACACTCCTCAAAGCTTACGAAGAACAGGAGAAAGAAGAAGAATAGATTACAAAAAAAAAGCCTGCAAAATTGCAGGCTTTTTTTTCATGGTTCAATATTCTGAGCTGCTAATTCCTGAAAGCTAATTCCTGAGAGTTGAGAGCTGACGGCTCTTTCTGTCATTTCCACACAATGGTCGCAACAGATTTCCCCTGAAGTGTATAAGTCATAAACTTGCTTTCCTGCTCAAGGACAAACACTTTGGCTGTTTCATCATAATTTACAGCTACCGTAACTTTAGAACCATCAGTATTTATGAAACTGATTATCTCAATATTAGTCAGAGCCTGTGGCATACGGGTATTGATTCTTTTAGCGCCCGGCCTCACAAATTTCGAGAAATGAGCCAGAGCATAATATTCCACATTCCTGGTCACAGCACCAGAACCTGAATTTATGGTTACAACGCCTCGGCAGTCACCACAACCATTGTTTTGTGGACCATCGTTTTCGTCAAGTGCCAGATTCCATAACAGGGTGTTTCTCGACCAGTTGCGCATAGTTCCAAAAAATATATTACTCATGTTCCACATCAGGTTGTCAGAAAAATCAGTTGCCCAATCACCTCCTGATATTTCGGTAAAATACAATCCCTTGTCCGGATGTGCATTATGGACCTGCGACATAGCACCCACCTGGCCTCCATATGCATGAAAAGCTGAACCTTCTATATATTCCTTTGCCTGAGGGTCGTTAAGAATCGTAAGTGGGTAATCAGGGCGATCCCAGTTATGGTCGTATGTGATGATCTTAGTATTTATACCTGAATTCTGAAACTTAGGACCAATATGATCCCTTATAAACACTAACTGCTCACCAGCCTGCATTTCCATACATGGATAGCTTGCAGTAAAATATAATGGTTCATTTTGCAGGGTAACCGCATCAATGCGAATACCATGACCAGCCATTGCCTGTATATACTTAATAAAGTAATCTGCATAAACATCATAAGCATCGGTACGAAGTTTGCCTCCTATCATACTTCCGCTGGTTTTCATCCAGGCGGGTGGACTCCATGGTGATCCCATAAAGGTCATTTCAGGATATACTTCTACAATTTCCTTTGCCATAGGAATGACGTCCAGCGTATCCTGACTCAGAGAAAAATGCTCAAGATTATAATCCTGCTGCCCTGCCGGGATATCATCGTAACTAAAATCGGATAAAGAAAAATCTGAAGCTCCCATAGTAAGGCGCAAATATGATATTCCAATACCTGCCTGAGGATCAAAAAGATTATTGAGTAAGCTATTTCTAGCTCCTGCACTCATTTTACGATTAAGCAGATAAGCAGATGACCCCGTTAGTGCTGCACCAAATCCTTCAACTGTCTGGTATGTCACAGCAGTATCAACTATTACAATTGGCCAGCTGCTATTCTGGATCTTCTTAACCGGTATATCAGCTTCACGGTTGAACAGTTTAGTTTGATCTCCTCTGGTTAAATAAACCTGCGCAAAAACAGAGTCAGTTATAGGTGGGTTTATCGTATCATCATCATCCTTGTCTTTTCCGTCACAGGCCGTTAAACCGATAAAAGAAAAAACCAATAGCAGAAAAACCCGTGTTTTTAAGAAGTTCATAAAGTTTTGTTTTAAGTAGTCACCAAGGTTTAAATGCAACCTGAAAATAACCCTGAATATTGCAAAAATAATTTTCTGTTACCTATTTGGAATGAGAATTTGCCAGGTGGGTGATTACAATTAATAAACAGTTTGCAACCACCCTCCCCGGATTAATTCATTCAATACATTAATATCCCGGATTCTGTACCAGTTTTGTATTGTTATCAAGTTCAGATTGCGGGATTGGGAACCAAAGCCTGTCTTCGTTAATAGGATAATTTAATGGTTGACCGTCGCGGCCTGTTACATTACTCATCACATCGAGAGCCCTTCCGGTTCTCATGAGATCGAACCAACGATGTCCCTCAAAAGCAAGCTCCATACGACGTTCTCTGGCAATAATATCACGCATTTGATCCTGTGAACCTGCCGAAACCGGAGCAAGGTCAACACGCTCACGTATCTGATTCACAAGGTCAGCAGCACCATTCTGGTCACCCGTTTCATTCAGAGCTTCTGCTCTGAGGAGTAGAATATCAGCAAGTCGCAGGAAAATGTAATTCTGCGGGCTTGGGCTTGAAATATCTCTGTATTTATAGGCAAATGGGAATGAAGCGGATGGCCAATAGGGATCGCTCCACTTACCAGATACATCCTGGAAACTAATTGTAGAATTCAGCCTTATCTCATCACCCTGCGATTCAAAGAGTTGCACCAAATCATTTGATGGAGTATTAAACTTCTTCCAGTCGGTTCCAAGAAACATACTTGCTCCCCAGTTACCTGAACTTGAAGTGCCTTCATAATTAATTTCAAAGATAGCTTCAGCCGAATTTTCATGCTCACCATCCCACAACCAATCATATTCCGGCAATAAGCTGTAAGGTCCGTTTATAACCTTACTGGTATATTCCAGCACTTTATCCCACTCATGAGGTTCTTTGGTGGCATATACTTTTGCCAGCATGGCATTTGCAGCACCCTGTGTAACAAATCCTTTATTCGAGGAGTTAATAGGTGTTGTTTCCGCAGCTAGCTCAAGGTCACTGATAATCTGTGCATATACTTCTTCTTTCGGAGCCCTTGCGGGGAACATAATCGGATATATAGAATCAAGAATGTCAATGCTAACAGTCTGGATTTCTACTAACTGCAAAGGGACGTCGCCCCACAACTGCACTAACTGGAAGTAATGGAAGGCTCTGATAAATGATGCTTCCCCTTTAATCTCAGCTTTTCGTTGCGCTGAAAGGTCAGTAACATCATCCACATTATTGATGACTTCATTCGACCGGCCGATGGTTCCATAAAGATATGCCCAATCGCGGCTGATATTTGAATTTATTGCATCTATCCTAAACTCGTCTATCTGGAAGTTGGCTGGATTATCTGCTCCGGCATAAGCATCATCAGATCTTGCGTCAGAATTCACAAAGTAATCCAATTCCCAGTACTCATTTCTGAATTCAGCATATACACCTGCTAAAGCGGCCTCCGCTTCAGCTCCCGAAGCATAAACTGAAGAATCAGATGATGCATTGTCAACTGCAATACCTTGTGAAATAGGCCTTACATCAAGGAAATCTTCACAAGACACCATTGAAACCGCAATTGAACCTGCTATAAGGATATTAATTATCTTTTTCATTTTTCCCTCCTTAGAAATTAACGTTAACACCAAAAATTATTGAACGGGCCTGCGGATAAGTACCATAATCTATGCCAAGTTCAACGGCACTTGCACCATAAGCATTAACTTCAGGATCAAACCCACTGTAATTGGTAAAGGTGAGCAAATTTTCACCTGTTATGTAAACAGATAAGTTTTGGATGAAACGGTAGTTTTCAAGCAATCTGTAAGATAAGGTTGCTGATTTGAGTCGTAAGTACGAACCATCTTCAATGAATCGTGAAGAGTTACGAACATTATCAAGATTGCCAAAGCGTGCTCTTGGAATATCAGTATTAGGATTTTCTGGCGTCCAACGATCGAGTACTGCTACCGATTGGTTCTTGCTGTCGAACATTCCTTCAAGGTCAACTCTCGTGGCATTGAAAATATCATTGCCATAGCTTCCCTGGAAGAACAAGCTGAAATCAAACCTATTATAACTGAAAGTATTTGTGAGACCAAAGGTAAAGTCAGGCTGACCTGAGCCTATCACAGTACGGTCACCGGTATCGAAAATTCCATTTCCATTCACATCACGGTATATGATATCACCTGTTTCAGGATCCACACCATCCGAAATATAACCATAGAAAGAACCAAGCGCTAAACCTTCTCTTACGATAGATACATCCTGATTATTACTGTATATTCTTCCAAAGTAATAAACATCAGTATAATCGAGAGATATTACCTCATTGGTATTAAAACTCATGTTGAGGTCGGTAGCCCATTTAAAAGTTCTGTCGAAATTGATTGATCTGATATTGAATTCAATTCCCTTATTTTCTATTTCACCTGCATTGGTTTGAATGGTGGTAATTGGCAGAGTATTCGATAAGCGAACATTTAACAGTACATCCTTAGTCCTTTTCTGGTATGCATCAAATGTAACTATAAGTCTTGCATTAAGCATGGTAAGGTCAAACCCGATATTTGTCTGCTCTGTTGTTTCCCATTTTAAGTCAGGGTTACCATAAGTTACTCTGGTACTGCCGGGTCCTGAAAGAGGTTCGCCAGGTATTGGGGTAATCCTGTTAAAGTTTATGAGTCCAAAACGAGCATAGTCGGGAATACCTTCCTGATTACCATTCACTCCCCAGCCTCCTCTTATCTTCAGGTCGTCAATAAAATTAAGTCCCTGCATAAAAGGCTCGGCGGATATACGCCAGCCGGCAGAGAACGAAGGCATTGTTCCCCATTGATTAGAGAGTTTTGATGACCCGTCGCGACGAATACTGGCTGTTAAGTAATATTTATCAGCATAATCATAAGCAATTCTTCCAAAAAAGGAAGCCAATGCCCATTCGCCAATATTGGTTCCCCCTGTTATGGTGTTTGCTGCGTATAATGTACGTACATTGGTATCAGAAGGGAAGTTGGTTCCTTCGAGGTAGGATTGGGAATATCTGGATTCCTGAATACTGCTTCCTATTAATCCCTCAATACTATGCTGATCAATGTTAGTGGAATAATTAAGTGTATTCTCCCATAGCCAAACTGATTGTATTGATTTATCAGCTCTTCCGATTCCATGATTTTGTCTTCCAAAATTTGTCATAAAGGGATCGAGGTAATAGTTCCACTCATGATTATTAAGATCAAGACCAAAGCGGGAATTGTATTTCAATCCCTTGATAATCTCAGCTTCAGCACTAACACTACCAAATAGTCGGCGGTCGATTGATTCCTGATCAGGTCCGAACATATATGCAATGGGGTTTTCCCATGAGGGTTGGAATGGATTTGGTGCATACTGTGTTCCATCCTGGTTGTATATGCTTAAAAACGGAGGAGTGTTGAGTGAACTCATTACAACTCCACCCCTTCCTGAACTCAGGTTGTCGGGTGTATCCTGTGTATTCAGATCAAGATAATTAATGCTGGTACTTATTTTCAACCAATTTGTCAGCTTATTATCAAGGTTCATTCTTATGCTATACCTGTCGAACCTTGCGGGTTTAATAATACCATTAACATTAAGATATCCACCCGATACAAAGTATTTTGATTTTTCATCACCACCCGAAACTGATATCTGATATGACTGAGTCTGTCCGGTACTAAACACCTTGTCGGTCCAGTCAGTGTAATCTGTCCATGCAGGCTCCCATGATCCTGGTTGAAGATCTTCCATCAAATCGCGGTACTGCTTTGTATTAAGCACATCTATGGTTTTCCTGATATTTGAAATTCCATAATAGGCATTAAAGTTGATAACAGGTTTACCTTCCTCGCCTCTTTTGGTAGTGATAATTACCACACCATTGGCTGCACGGGCTCCATAAATGGCGGCTGAGGAGGCATCTTTAAGAATACTCATCGAGGCTATATCGTTTGGGTTCAAGCCCCTTATATCAGTTGTTGGCACTCCGTCAACCACATAAAGAGGCTCATTACCTGCCAATACAGATGTTGCACCTCTTACTCTGACTGATAAAGTTGATCCAGGTTTCCCGGATGGCTGCGTTACCTGAACTCCTGCAGCTTTTCCTTGCAGTGCCTGGGCTGCAGAAGTGATAGGCCTGTCGCGGAAAGCTTCATCATCAACTGTAACCACCGCTGTAGTCAGGTCTTTCTTTTGTTGAACACCGTATCCAATAACAACTACTTCGTTGAGTTCGGTGAGTTCTTCGGCAAGTATTACATTAATTACATTCTGGTTCCCTATTACTACCTCCTGGGTAGTAAAACCAATAAAGCTGAATCGTAATGTACCTTGTGTGGCTGTCAATGAATACTTCCCATCAAGATCAGTGATGGCACCTGTACCGGTACCCACCAGGAGAACTGTTACACCCGGTATGGGTTGCCCGGAAGCATCAGTCACCGTTCCTGTTATTACTCTTCCCTGTGACCACACAGTAAGAGTAAACAGGGATAATAACATTAGTGTAATTAACCTTTTCATAGATTGTTGATTTGGTTTATATTTTCGATCATTAAAAATTCTTTCTAATTTGAATACACTCTAACATAATCAACTTCCATCCGTACTTTCTGCAAATTTGGGTCGATTCCGTTCTTTAATCCATCGGATTCAAGATTCGGATCACTTCCAAGGTTTCCACCCATTGCAATATTCATAATGATAAAGAATGGATCATCGAAAGGCCAGGTTTCCTCGTTTCTTACTTCTGGTTCATAAGTATAGTACAATTTACCATCAACGCTGAATTCTATCTTTTTGTCTGTTCTATTGGCTTCATAGGTGTGGAATTCTGAATCGAAATCGGGCACTTCGATATAGCCAACATAATCGGTATCGCCAAAGCTATGCCTTGAGTGCAAAGCACACTGTACAATTCCCGGTCGTTTACCAATATGTTCCATAACATCAATTTCCCCGCAATCAGGCCATCCAATAGTATCTGCACTCTCCCCTAAGAGCCATAAAGCAGGCCATGTACCTGATCCTGCAGGTAATTTGGCTCTATAAACAATCTTACCATGCGTAAAGTTGTATTTGCCTTTACTTAATAATCTCGCTGATGTCCATTTTCCATTTTCCTTAATTGCTTCTATAATAAGAACGCCATTTTCACGACGTGCATTTTTCAAATCACTTGTATAGTTTTGAATCTCATTATTACCCCAGCCACTATCGCCAAGATCAAACGACCACCAGGTTGAGTCAGGTGCACCGGAACCATCAAACTCATCACTCCAGATAAGATTGTCATTTCTATTAGAACAGGCGGTAACAACCAGGAGTAACATAAAGGATACAAGTAGTTTCATCATTGCATATATTTAATTAAAAAAATAAGAGTGAGAGCATAAAAATGCATTCTCACTCCTATTTTTCTCAAACGTTATCGTTTATTATCTTTCTAGTATTACTGACCAAGAAGAACCACCGCTATGATCACCGGTGATGTCAACGGTTACAAATAGATACTCTTTATCGCCTGCATTTGCATAACCAAGAACCTCATATCTGTTAGTGTTTACACCTCCGTTAGGAACAGTAGCATCTCCAGCATTTTCACCACCATAATAACCTTTATAGAATCCAATAAATGGAGCATTAGGTGTTTCGCCTTGTGTTAAGGTGATAACAGGATTGGTTTCAAATGTCAGCTCATAAGAGTGAACTGCTGATAAGAATGGGAAGTCCATTAGTGCTAATTCAGCATCAGTATAACAACCGGGTGTACCGCCCATCCATCCATCGTGACGAGCATCACCATTGGTCTTATATTCATAAACGCCACCTTCGCTAAAGATAAACTCATCATTCATCATACATGCCCATGATCCACCTTCCTGCATATCAGCAAATGGAACTTGCCACCAATCGGCACCACCTAAACCGGAACCTACAAATACTGAAACCGGGGCCATACGGATTTTCCATGGATCACCAATCAGCATTTCGTTGGTTAATGTAGTTTGAGTCAGGAATAAAAATCTGGAAGCAGTAGCAATTCCGTTTGCATTTGTTGCTGTCAGGGTGATATTGTATGGGCCTTCAGCAGCATAAGTATGAGTTGGGTTGGCTTCTGTAGAAGTTTGACCGTCACCAAAATCCCAAAGGTAACTATCAGCGTTTGTGGTATTGTTAGTGAATGTAAGTGTTAAACCACTGATTGTATAATCAAATGAAGCTGATGGAACCGGACCTGGAATTGGAGGCTCGTCAGCTGGGTTTGGATAATGAACAAGGACAAATCTCCAGTGTGCCGGTGTATCGCCTGCCATATATGAAGTCTGAACAATTAGAGTATCAGCAGTTGTTCCTTCTTCTAACTTAATAATTTTATAAGTAACAGACTCCTGTGGTGTTGTAACTTCACCTGAAGTAGCAGCTTTTGAGAGGCCTAAATATGCACCTGTTCCAGTCACTGTAAGCATATCACCATCCATTGACCAGGTGTGATTTCCATTACCCCAGGCACTCAGATCCTCATTGTTTGGCCCAATCATGTTATCAGTTGAAGCACAGGTATTTTCAATATCAGGATGATAAACACCACCTTCTGCCCAAAAATCACCTTTTGCATCAAAAATCATTGTTCCATCAGGATTGAATTTCCACTCATCATTTAACATACAAACCCTGTTTGCAAGTTCTTCCTGTAAACCATAAGCCCACCAGATCTGCCATGGGTCATCCGGTCCTACTTCAAGAGGATACCTTCCGGTTGAAACGTCACGTATTAATTTCCAGGTTTTACCATTATCTCCTGCGAGAACCTCCAGTAAAGCACCTGTATTAACTACAGCAACTTGCTGCGTAACATCGTCAGAGCCACCGGCATTAGTAGCAGTTAATTTTACTGAATAAGTACCTTCTTCAGCATAAGTGTGAGTTGGATTGGCATCAGTTGATTCTTCGCCATCACCAAATTCCCACTTCAGGGATGTTTGATTTTTTGATGTACTGGTAAACTTGATTGTCATTGGATCATCGGCATCCACTTCATAAGTGAAACCTGCGATAACTTCCTGTACATCATCATCACCATCATCTTTCTTACATGAGGAGATAACAGTAACAGCCAGGAGAGCAATCAATACCCAGCTTAATTTGAATGTCTGTTTCATGGTTTTTTAGTTGGTTTTAATTGAACTTTGATTATTTATTCGTGAAAATATAAGCTTTTCTTGGTGACAAATATACTTTTGAATACCACTATTAACAAACAATTTGTTAATTATCTTGTAGTAATCATTAAAAACACTTCTGAACTCAAATAAAAATAGCCTATAAATCGTTAAATTAAGATGCTTATCTTTTATAGATGGTTGCATTGATAGTTGCACAAGCTTATATTTTTTCCTTATGCAATTCTAATGCTAATATACAAACAGAATTGTTATGTATCTCATTCCTTCGCTTTTTTTTATTGTATATTTACACTCAAAAACATAACGACTATGAAAGTTTTTAAAGCCCTTATGCTGACTATACTGTGTCTTTCGGTGGTTTTTACTGCCTACTCACAAAGAAAGACAATATCGTATGCTCCACAAACTAAGACATTAACAATTTATTCTACTGCTCAAAATACCGACCTTCGTTTAACACAAATTGGCCAGGAAAGTTTTACAAATTTCGGACAACCACTTGAAACACAGATATGTGTGTTTGTCGATCCGTCAAAAACATTTCAGGAATTTATTGGCATCGGAGGTGCAATAACCGATGCATCGGCTGAAGTTTTTGCCAAGCTACCCAAAGCAAAACAGGAAGAAGTACTTAATGCTTATTACAGCAAAGAAAAAGGTATAGGCTACAATTTGATAAGGACAACCATTCATAGCTGTGACTTTTCAAGCGGAAGTTATACCTATATTAATGATGGCGATAAGAATCTGAAATCTTTCAATATCGATCACGATAAACAATTCAGGTTACCTCTCATTAAGCAGGCACTTCAGTTAACCGGCGATATCCCTGTTTATGCCAGTCCATGGAGTCCTCCGGCTTTTATGAAGGATAATCAAAACATGCTTCAAGGTGGCAAGCTATTACCCGAATTCTATCAGCCATGGGCAAATTACTTTGTAAAATTTATTCAGGCTTATGAAAAAGAAGGAGTTCCTATTTGGGGAATTACCATCCAGAATGAACCAATGGCAAGACAAACCTGGGAAAGTTGCATCTGGACAGCCGAAGAAGAAAGAGATTTCCTTGTTAAGAACCTCGGTCCCACCATGCACAAAGCAGGATTTCAGGATAAGAAAATTATTATGTGGGATCACAATCGTGACATTATATACCAAAGAGTTCAGACGTATTTTAAAGACCCGGAAGTTGCAAAATATGCCTGGGGAATTGGGTTCCACTGGTATGAAGACTGGAGTGGAGGCGATCCAATGTTTGAAAACCTCAGGAGAGTTCACGAAGCTTACCCTGACATGAAGCTCATTTTTACTGAGGGAACAGCCGAAGACTTTAACCCGGCTGAATATGATATGTGGTCACTTGGCGAAGAATATGGCGAATCTATGATCCACGACTTTAATAATGGGGCTGTTGCATGGACTGACTGGAATATTCTGCTGGATGAGAAAGGTGGCCCAAACCATGTTGGCAATTTCTGCTTCGCACCCATACATGCCGATACTCAAACAGGTGAAGTCAGGTATGTCAACTCATATTATTACATTGGCCATTTCTCGAAATTCATACAACCAGGTGCCAAGAGGATAATCGCTTCACCTAGTCGCAGCCAGTTGCTTTCAACTGCATTTCTGAATCCTGACGGTACGGTGGTAGTTATTGTTATGAATCCAACTGAAAAAGAAACTGATTACTTTTTATGGATCGACGGACAAGCCGCTCCGGTAAAAAGTATGCCCCATAGTATTTCAACACTCGTATACTAATAAATATGTTGCGTTTGGTTGCCCGGTTTAAAGAATACCGGCTTTTCATCTTGCTACTTGTTTCAGCAGGAATACGGGTATTTTTAAGTAACTCTGCAGAGTTGGGTAACGATGAAGTCTATTATATCACATATGCTTTATATCCTGATTTAAGCCACTTCGACCACCCACCAATGGTTGGATGGCTTATTCAGTTGTTTACTTTCAATCTCGCGCTTGATGGTGAAGTCTGGATAAGGATGGCTTCAATTGTCACAGGAACGCTAAGCACATGGGTCATTTACCATATAGGGAAACGAATTGGAGGAGAAAGAGCAGGATGGTACTCAGCAGTGATGTTCACCATTTCTTTGTATGGATTTATTGTGTCAGGTACCTTTATGATGCCCGATGCTCCCCAGATCTTGTTTTGGTTATTATGCCTCTTGTTTATAATAAAGTCTCTCCAGGTAACTTCATCCTCTCATCAGGAAAAGCCTCATTACAAAGCATTATATTTTATTTTGGCTGGTGTTGCCGGCGGGTTGGCACTGCTTTCGAAATATACTTCAGCATTTATTTTTGCCGGCGCTTTTCTATACATACTCTTTGTTGAAAGGGGACTGTTCAAAAAATGGTACTTATATGTTGCTGTTATTATTGCCTTGCTTTGCTTTGTCCCGGTAATCTGGTGGAATGTGCAGAATGACTTTATTAGCTTTACATTTCATTCCAACAGAGTTCAGGTATCAGAGAGTCTGATCCGGCCTGCTTATTTCGGAACTGAATTGATTGGCCAGTTTTTTTACAACAATCCGTTCAACTTTATACTTACCTGGTGGGCTTTGTTTGCTCTTATTAAGTCCAGAGGCATCCGGTTAAGGAAAAATCTTTTGGTGTTATTGATAGCTGTACCACCTATTGTATTATTTCTGGGAGTTTCATTATTTAAATCCACCTTACCACACTGGACAGGACCTGCTTACATTACCCTTATTCCATTGGTTGCAGGTTGGTGGACCGAACACAAAGAAAGAATACTGAAAAAGATGCTGACAGCCGGAGTGGCATTTACGCTACTGATACTAATGGTGGCACTTCTTCAGATACACTATGGAGTATTTCTAAATAAAGGCATTAATCCCGAAACCGGGCGCCGGTTGGGAATGAAAGATATAACTTTAGATATGTACGGCTGGAAGCAATTGGGAGAGAAGTTCAGTAAGGTATATAAGGAAGATATTTCAACCGGCGTAATGGATAAAGATGCTGTTATCCTTTCGCACAGGTGGTTTCCTGCCGCTAATCTCGATTATTATGTTGCCCGCCCACTGGATATAAAAGTTCTCACCTTAGCTCCCATTGAACGCACGCATAAATATGCCTGGATAACCGAAGCTCGTGGTGGTATAAAACCGGGAATGGATGCCTGGTTTATATCCTCAAGCTACGATTTTGAAGACCCTACCGGCAAATATTCTGATCAATTCACCATTCTGCCTCCCGATACGATTCCGGTTTACAGAAAAGAGTTGCTTGTAAAGTATTACTACGTTTGGAAAATGAAAATGAAATAAAGCTTTTGTTCAGCTTAAAAAATGCTGTGAGAAAGACACACCCAAGAGGTTTTATACCCCATAAAGGGTGTGACTTTGTTTAATTTTTTTTCAAGCAATTATTACAACTAAAAAAAACAAAAAGATATAATTTTATAACTCTCTAAAAAGATCTAATTGCTCTTACTTGAAGCGAAGTTGTTTTAACATATTGCTGGGAAAATCCCGTTAGAAATGATCGTGCATGAACTGAAGTGGGATCATTAGTTACAGGTGTGCTACTCCAATAATCTTCATTATGTAAGTTTCCAACTAAATCTCTAGTGAGGCTAAGTGGCCATATAATTATGAAATACAAAATCTAATTGAAGAAAATAAAGCCCTTGGTATTAAAAACCAAAAGTTACTAGACATTATTCAAAACTTGACCAAACTCAATAAATAGTACTTCAAATAAATTGAGATTTTAACCTTCAAGAAAATTTTCAGACAAGGTATATAACCACATTCAATATGTGGTTTAGCACCTGTGATTCCTTTTACTCCAATCTACTCTATCTCCGTTATTGATCTACTATCGATCTACACATTAAGGGTCTTTAACTAGATCGAAGCCGTAGAAATAGCAGATAGTACATAGAGGATAATACAATTCAGCATTACTCAATCCCTATTACAGCTATCAGCAGTCAGCACACTCAGCTATTCAGATCTCAGAACTCAGAACTTCTCAGGGTTCATCGCCCTCCACCCTTCCATGATAGCCACATCTATATCTGTCTGTGGCATTCTGAGGTGCTTAATTGCTTTATTTGCAGTGTAATAGTTTTTAATGCTCAGAATACTCGCATTTTCTTTACTCAAAGAGGATTTTAGTCCGAATGCTCGCAGAAAGGAACCGCCATACCCTGCTACCATTATAAGGGGTGTTTTTATCCTAATAATCTTTTTCCTTATGCCGGTAAGATTTTTCAGTTTCTCAAAGAATGCCTCGTAACTTAAATTCCGGTTTACCAGCAAATATCTCTGTCCATTCTCGCCAAACTCAATAGCTGTACAAATAGCCTTCGCCACATCATTGACATAGACAAAATTCTTACCCCCCGGAGGAATTAGTAAGATCCTGTTTCTTGCAAAAATTCGGAAAATCGAACCTGAACTTTTACCTACAGGATCATAACCCAGCATAAATGAGGGATTTACGATTACTACCCTAATCTTACCCTCCTGAGCAGTTTCTAAAAATAATTGCTCAGCCAGATATTTACTGTAAGCGTAATGTGATGCCTTGAACTCTTCAGACATGGTTAATTTTTCATTGCCCGGGCTTTCCTCGTCACCATAACCAATTGTATTGGCAGTACTAACATAGATAATAGTTTCACAACCCTGATTGATTGCGGCATTAATGAGGGTCTTGCAAGCCCTGACATTTACCTTGTAGTACTCATTCCAGGAAGCTGAAGGTGATGTGAGTGCGGCTGCATGAATAATAACTTGTTTTCCCCTAACAGCTTCATTTACATCATCTTCATTATTCAGATTGCCATAAATGCATTGAAGAGTAAGATCTTTAAGATTGGTTATATTGGCATTTTGCCTCAACATTCCATAGGTTTCATACCCTTCAGTATTAAGATTCCTGATAATATAACCAGACAAGAAGCCGTTTGCGCCAGTAACCAATACTTTCATCACTACTCTATTTAACTGAAGGGCTTGCCTCCGTTATGTGTCTTGCTTGCTTCCATTTTGAAAACATCTGACACCAGATTTAAGCGAAAGTTTAAGGGAGTAATTTTCATCAGTAGCCAAAATATTCTGTTGTAGATTCCGGGCACTATCTGCGTACGCGATTTAAAAAGTCCGTTTATAGCTTGTTTAGCCACCTTTTTGGGCGATAGGAGCCCAAGCTTCCCTAATGGACTTTGCCGTTCAATTCTGCTTGTTACTTCTGCATTTGTCTTCATAGGGCCGGGATGTATTGCAGTAACTGTAACTCCTGAACCTTTTAATTCCTGATTCAATCCGTGTGAAAAAGAATAGATAAATGCCTTTGAAGCAGGATAGATAGTTTTAAATGCCATCGGGCTGAATGAAGCCAGACTTCCCACATTAAGAATGTACGATTTTGGATGTGACCTTAGTTCTTCAATCATAAGCCGGGTTAAAATTGTGACAGCTCTGATGTTAATCTGAATCATTTCATCAAGCATCTTCGTTGTACATAACTGAAATGGCATTGACCCACCAATCCCGGCATTGTTTATAAGAACATTAACTCTGTACTTCGACAATGCCCACTCAGCAATGTCGTAGACTGATCGTTCGTGTGTTAAATCCGATTCAAAATAATTTACATCAATTTTGTACTTTGATGCTAGTTCGTTACTTACTTTATCAAGGTTTTCATTTGGCAGGGATACAAGTAAAAGGTTATGGCTTCGCCTTGCCAGTTCTTCGGCAAGCTCTTTACCGAATCCCTGACTGGCCCCGGTAATTAACGCATATTTCTTCGCACTATCCGTTTTTGATTGAAGAATCTCTTGTATCACTTTAAGATAGTTTTACTGTTTTTAAACTGAGACCAAATATTGTTAACTTGTATATTTGTAACAGCGTTTTAACCATTTAAGTTTATCGTATCATGGAAATTATTATATATCATTATCCGAAATGCAGGAAGTCAAGGGCAGCACTTGAATACTTGCAAGCCCACGACTATAAACCATCAATTATTTTGTACGTTGATGAGGGTATCTCTATTGAGAAATTGAAGGAGCTTTTCAAAAAATTTGGTCAATCACCAATAGAAATGGTGCGGAAGCAAGAAGAGTTCTACAGAGAAACCTACAAAGGCGAAGACATAACAGATGAGGAATGGTATAAAATATTATCAAGCTATCCCAAACTGATCAGGCGTCCCATTGTTTTGATAGGTGATCATGCGGTTGTGGCCGATCCGCCTCAGGTGATGGAAGCGTTTTTGAACTGTTGAGAGCAATCAGCAATCAGCATTCAGCATTCAGCATTCAGGGGGATAGAATGGAATGTTGATTAGAATTGTTCCTGGTTCTTTGTTCTGAGAGCTTACAGTTGACTGCTTACCGCATAGAACTGACTGCTGAGCGCTGACTGCTGACTGCTGACTGCTGAAGGCTGAAGACTGAAGGCTAATAAAACATTATAATACTAATTAAAATTCCAATATGAAAACAAGAATTGAGCATGACACAATGGGCAATATAGAGGTTCCGGCCGACAAGTATTGGGGGGCACAAACCCAAAGGTCCATGGAAAACTTTAAAATTGGTGACGGGCGAATGCCCATTGAAATCATCAGGGCTTTTGCCATCCTGAAAAAGGCTGCAGCTTTCACTAATCGCGATCTTGGTGTTCTTGCCGGTGAAAAAGCGGAATTGATAGGAAAGGTTTGCGATGAAATTCTTGCAGGTGAACTCGACGACCAGTTCCCGCTGGTTGTATGGCAAACAGGGTCTGGTACACAATCAAATATGAATGTTAACGAAGTGATTGCTAATCGGGCCCATGTTTTAAACGGGGGCAGGCTTGGAGAAGGAAAGTCATTTATTCATCCTAATGACGATGTTAATAAATCACAGTCTTCAAACGATACTTTCCCAACGGCTATGTCGATAGCAGCATACAAAATGCTTGTGGAGACTACCCTGCCCGGTGCTCAGATGTTGCGCGAAACTCTTGCTCAGAAAGCTGAAGCTTTTAAGGATATAGTTAAGATTGGCCGCACCCATCTTATGGATGCAACACCATTGACCTTAGGACAAGAGTTTTCGGGATATGTCGCACAGATTGACAATGGAATAAAAGCCATTAAGAATACGCTTCCACATGTTGCTGAACTGGCACTTGGCGGGACGGCTGTTGGAACGGGAATTAATACTCCAAAAGGTTATGCAGAAATGGTTGCTCAAAAGATTTCGGAACTAACCGGATATCCTTTTGTAACCGCACCCAATAAATTTGAATCGCTGGCAGCACATGATGCGATGGTTGAGGCATCAGGCGCACTTAAAACATTGGCTGTTAGTTTGATGAAGATAGGAAATGATACACGACTTCTTGCATCAGGTCCCCGATCGGGGATTGGAGAAATTACCCTTCCTGCTAACGAACCGGGTTCGTCCATCATGCCGGGTAAAGTTAATCCCACACAAAACGAAGCACTTACCATGGTTTGTGCCCAGGTTATAGGTTGTGATGCTGCAATTACTGTTGGTGCCACCCATGGTCATTTTCAGTTAAATGTTTTCAAACCTGTTATCATCTATAATTTCCTGATGGCGGCAAGATTGTTAGGCGATGCCTGTGTTTCATTCAATAATAATTGCGCAGTTGGTATTGAAGCAAATCATTCAGCCATCCAAAAGCATGTTGAGAATTCGCTGATGCTTGTAACAGCCCTAAACACTCATATTGGCTATGAGAATGCAGCTAAGATTGCCAAGAAGGCACACGCTGAAGGCACTACATTGCGTGAGGCAGCTCTTGAACTAGGGTTACTTACCAATGAGGAATTTGACGAATGGGTTAATCCCGCAAAAATGATATAGGACAGAACTTATCTGAGGTTGCATCCTTTAGATTCTATGTTCGGCATTCAACATATCTCGTTAAATAGAAATGCCCCTTTTCAGGGGCATTTCTATACACCAAAACACATTCTTTTAAAATTGATACCCTGTCCATGAAAAGATGTCGGTTGGACATCCTGTATTACCCGATTCAATTGTAACCTGTGCTTCACCGTTAATCTCAGAACCGGTTATTGCTGCAGTCAGATTATTGGTAATACTAATTAATGAAGATGAGTTTCCGTTGCCTTTGCCATCTTTCATATCAATCAGGTCTTTCACCTGACCCGTTCCTTTGACTAATGCATTTGTAATTGTTGCTTTTGCACCACGACGAACTTTTATAACATCGTGCATATAGTATCCTTCGTCAGATTTAGGTGCTAGGCGTAGGTCGATTGTCATATTCTTAATGGTAAAATCCGACTGCCCTTCCTGTTCAGGATTATTTCCATCAAGATTACCGTCTGCTTCCACACCACGAGGATCACTCTCTGAACTTATGTAGCCTTCTTCCCAAATGCCATAAGCATTTTCAATTGTACCACTCCATCCTTGTGAAGCATCAAACATATCATCATCAGAATTTAAGACCAAAAGATTTTTTACATTAACAGTACCACCAAAAAATTCTATTCCATCATCAGCACCATTGGGAACAAATATGTTTTCGATCTTTGTACCGTTTCCAACACCATTAAGTGTTAATCCATTGTGCTCCACATCAGCACTTGAACGGGCGCCTGTATATTCCAGTTTTAAATAAGTTATGGTACCAGAATTATCAGAAGGATCAGTACCTCCATATGAGTATGCAGAGTTAGTTTCAGTTGAACCGGTTTCCCCACCCGATAAAGGTGCCCGACCATTAATTATTAGTCCGCCCCAATATCCCTGTCCGGCGTTTGAGATATCAGCAGTGAAAGTGACAGGAGACTGTGATGTTCCATTAATGTTAATCTTACCTCCTTGCAACACAAGTATGTAGCTTCCAAATCCTCCCTGCGCTTTAATTGTTGTTCCAGCCGGAATATTAAGGACACCACCTTCTTCAATAATCATCGGACCTGTTAAAATGTACTCAATCGTTGATTCTAGATTTTTTACATTTTGAATTGAACCTGAAAGCTTATTTTCCACTACCGGATTTGGTTCGGGATTATCATTTTCATTATCTTTCTCGCATGAGGTAAAAATTAACGAGGTTGCTGACATTGCTATCAAAGTGAGATTAAAAAAGAGCTTTTTCATTTTCTGATTATTTATTGGTTTATAGTTTAATACTGTTATTAAAAAGTGTAACTAATTCCCAAGCTAATATTTTGTCCTGTCTGATACTCATTAAGTATAATCTGGGTACCGGTTGCAATGTCATTATCAGAAGTACCGCTAATGTTCTTGCGCATCAATATGTATTTGGAATTTAGTATATTCGACACCTTAGCTTTAATTGAGAAGTGTTTATTAAAACTAAGTGATGAGGCAAAATCAAGTGTTGGAAAGCCTTCTTCAATAATATCATTGAAACCTTTGGCACCTACTGTGTGAATCCTGTCGCTGAAATAATTGAAGAGGATTGATGTTACCAGACTCTTCTCATTAAGTTTAAAATTGTACGATAAGTCAATATTGGTAATAAATGGGGATGCACCCTCAAGCATGCTATTACGAACCGGAGTATTAATTATTTTGAGATCAAGTTTGGTAAAGATATATGAGGCATTTAGTCCGATGGTTAGCCGGCTTATTTTGCTTAGCTGAGGGCTTGTATTGTTAAATATATTTTTGCGAAGTTCAATTGCTGCCCCGCTAACCTGTGCCTTATCGCTTATATTCTCGTAGGTAAGCAGTCCTGCTGAATTTCCCTGATCAACACGGCCAATAGGATTAGATATATGCTTATAGAAACCCGATAATGCCAATAATTCACCAGAGTTCAAATAAAAATCCCATTTCAAATCAAGATTGTAACTTTTGGAGGGTACAATGTTGGGATTTCCCTGGCTTGCAAAAGAGATGTTTACATATTGATAAGGGGAAATTTCTTTAGAGTGAGGTAAGGTATATGTCTTACTTGCACCAAAACGGATACTGTTCTTACTATTCACATCATACTTTAAATTCAGAGAAGGAAGAATAAAAGTTTGTGTTATTTTTTCGTTGCCCGGTTGGACGTGCTGAACATCATGATTTACGGTCATATTAACCATATCAACCCGCAATCCAGCATTTGCCGATAATTTTCCGGTTAGTTGATATGAAAATTCACTATAACCTGAGTGAATATACTTAGTAACAGCATAAGAATTAGTTTGTCCCACTGCCATCGTTAGCCGACCATTGGCAAGATTTTCTACAAAAAGATCATCCAACAGTAGGTTGTTAATAGTAAAACTATCCATACCGAGGGGGCTGAAATTATACTCAATAGCTTCAAAGGAGTCTTCAAGAAATCGCCCATTGTAACCAATCCTAATTGATGAATGGCTACTTTTAAAATTATCATCTATTTTGTATGTAATTGATGTCCTGGCGTTAAAGTCATTGTTTCGTAATTCTGAGAAGAACCGTTTATTTCTGTTGCTTCGGGTAAGGTCATATGTATCGTTATTTTTAAGAGAGAAGTAGTTAACACGTCTGTCAGGTTCTAGTCCGGTAACATTGTTATTTGCAACGGCAATTTCATAAGTTAAAGAAGGGGCTAATTTCCATTCAGTAATCAACTGATTTACAAACAACATGTTATCGTTTGTTTGTTGCCTTATTAAAATGCCCATATTTGAGGGACTATCCTGATGACGTTCGGAATTGTATCCATTGTACTCACCTACATATTGATCATTAGCATGAACAAGCATAAAATTGTATTTGATTATATGGTTGTTTAAGCCTAGTACAGCATTCGCAAGGACCAGTTGATTGATGGTTTTTGAAAATCTATTACCTGTTTGATCCTGCCAGACTGTTCCATTAGTAGTTGTATTGCGAATAATCTCTTCTCTGTAAGCATCGTCTGAACTATGAGAAGCAGTTAGGAAAACTGAAAATGAGTTTTTTGACTTCCCTAACGGGTAATATTTCCCGGCTGTTATACCGTAACTATGATTAAATGGAAAGGAAATAGCTATTGGATCGAGGCTGTTTGTGAATTTTGTTCCATCAGGTTTATCACTATTAGAATATCCAAAGTAATTGGAACCATCCTGAAGCAGAAAACTCTTTCCGGCTGAGATAGTATTCATTCCGGCTGAAATGTCAACTGAAAATATCTGATCATCGAAGAGTTCTTTCGACGATATATCAATAACAGCTCCACTTACATCCGAAAAATCACGGGCAGCAAATACCTTACTTATTTTGATATTTTGAATCACATCTGAACCAAAGAAATCGAGTGAAATATTTTTATACTCCGGATCTTCAGAAGGGACAGGAAACCCATTTAACAACGTAATATTGTACCTGTCACCTAATCCGCGGACAAATACATTTTTCACACCCTCTTGTCGAGAGATATCAACAACCTGTGTTACAGCAGTCCCTGCATCTCCAATTCCCTTGCGGGATAATTCATTCGCACCAATTGCCTGAGTAGCTATCAGAGCTTGCTTTTGCTCAATTAAAAGTATGCTTTCACTTTCACGATTTGCCTTGGCGACTATTTCAAATTCTGCCAGATCCATATCAGCAGAGTTCAGGAAGACATTTACCACAATTTCCTTATTTTTACCGGCAGCTTTAACAGGTTGGCGGACAGGAATATACGAAACGTAAGAGGCTATAAGATTATGGTCGCCTTCGGGAACGTTTTTGACAGTAAAGTTACCTTCAAGATCAGAGGCAGCTCCGATAGTAGTTCCTTCAATTCTGACACTTGCTCCAATTAGTGGCTCAAATGAATTTGCATCAAGAATTTTTCCTTTAATTACGCTTGTTTGAGCAGACGAATAAAATGAGCAGGCTGTTAGAAATGTAATCAGTATTACTTGTAATGGAATTGTCTTTTTCACGTAGTTAAGTTCTTGGAATGACATGGTACAAAAGTCTTCCATGAATATTAACATTACGTTAAGCCAATATTACCTAATTGTTACATTTTAACAGATCAATAAAATAGAAGCTCTCCAGGGTGGAGAGCTTTCATGGGAAACATATTAAAGGAAAAAGGGGGCGAATTAAATCTCCTTCTTATCCATACAATTTGAAAAGAAGTCGTTTTCGAGTTCTGACAGTTTGATTACCTGTCCATTAGAGTAATTCTCGAGAGGTTCGTAATTTGATTTTTGTGCTGTTTCATCGATGCCGGTAATCTTGATCTCGGTTCTTCTATTATCCTGATGTTGGGCTTCAGTACAATCGACTCCGTCGGCACAATTATTTACCAGTTGAGTTTCTCCATAACCTTTGAAGGTTATTCTGTCTTTACTGATACCTTTACCGGTAATGTACATTACAGCTGACTCTGCCCTGCGGTCAGCAAGTTTTTCGTTATACGGATGAGAGCCGCGGCTGTCGGTGTGTGAGCCTAATTCAACTGTAACATTTGGATTTATATTCAGGAAATCAACCACTTTGTTGAGTTCAATACTTGCATCCGAACGGATGTTCCATTTATCGAAATCGTAATATACGTTTTCCAGTTTGAATATCTCGTCAATTTCGAGCTTCATCAACAGAAGGTCACGATTTGACATTGTAGAGTCTAAGGATCTGGGTGGTATTGCCAGGCTAAGGCAATCGGTACTGTAATTTGATTTAACTGCCTTGAAAATATATGAGTGTCCACCTTTGAGAAGGATTGAGTACTGACCTTGATTGTCGGTTTTAAGGACAGTAACTTCCTGCATATCAGTATTCCAGACCAGAACAGTTGAATTTGGTAAAATCTGACCATCCTGACGATCTTTAACCAAGCCTGAAACTAAAATTTCCTCGTAGAATTTAGCAGCCTTAGCCATGTAAATATCATCATCACCCTTGCCACCAGGCCTATTACTACTGAATAGGACAAGTCCGGATTCTGCTTTGTAAAATCCAAAGTCATCAGCAGGTGAATTTACCGGTTCTTTTAAATGTTCAGGTTCTGACCATTTATTGTTGGTAAATGAGGTTTTGAAAACATCGAGACTACCAAGTCCCGGCCATCCATCCGATGAGAAATACAATGCTCCGGATTTATCATAAAAAGGAAACATTTCATTACCGAAAGTATTCAATTCTTTGATATTAGTCAGGTTTGTCCATGCACCATCCACCATCTCAACTTTCCATAAATCAGTACCACCAACACCACCGGGCATATCCGAAACAAAATACATTGTTTTACCATCGCTTGAGATAGTAGGATGTCCTACAGAATATAACTCACTATTTAAGTAGAAAGGCACAGGCTCAGTCCATTTATTATTCTCCAGAGTTGATGAATACATTTGGAGGCGGTTAGTGTAATAACGTGAAGTATCGACGCTTCCCATTTTCCTGAATGCCCTTGTATAATATATTGTATTATTATCAGGACTGAATGAAGCAGGTCCGTCATGATATATCATGTTAAGTTCGCGGGCAAAGATATTTGCATTGAGGTCCTTTTCGGGATTATCTAATGTGGGGATATCTGCCTCAAACATATCAAGATAATAGGCACCCGTCCATCCATAAGTTTTGGCTCCTGTCTGGTCACCTCTATCACTGGCAAATATTACTTTATCACCATATACTACAGGTGAGAAATCAGAATATGGTGAATTAAGTCCTTCGGCGTTAGCTATTTCATATATATCAGATTGTTCAGTCCGTTCAAAAAACATGCGGCAGTAGTCAGCATATATCCTTCCTCTTGGATCTTCGGGTTTGATCTGCATATATTTTTCGAACTGCTCAATAGCTTCAGAATATTTTCCAAGACTCCTAAGCACCTGACCGTAGTTAAGGTAAGCTTCAGGGATCACATTTTCTTCAGTGACAGCTTTAGCATACCACTCTGCTGATTTGTCGAAATTGCTCGACAAACGATTAATATCACCAAGACGAGAAATTGCCAGTGTAGAATGTTTATTTCCTGAGGTAGCTATTTTTTCATAAACAGGAATGGCTTTTGCATAATCGAACCTCTGATACATTTGCTCGGCTTTCCGAATGGGTGTACAGCTTCCTATGATTATTGCCAGTGCCGATAAGATTACGATATATCTGTTTTTCATTTCACTAATTTTTTACATTCATTAATCAATACATCAACCTGTTTAGAAATACCTTGGTGTAAGTACACGTGGTTTGAAGATATTAGCCTCATAGGAAATCATGATTTCATGCGATCCGTCGTTATGTAATCTGATTTCGTTCAGAGCCGCATCATAAGAATAGCCTAACCGCCAGTTTTTGGTTAGGTTGAGTTCTACCATGAATACCAGGGCATTCTTGGTAGTTTCAGCATTAAAGTTTGAACGGTAGGAAGCCCCAAGCCATATCAGATCATTGAAAAGGAAGCTGGCATTAAGGTCAAAATTTAAAGGAGCGTTGTTGGTATATTTTACCAGTGCACCCGGTCGGAAAACCACACTTGGACCAAAGGGAATTGCCACACCGGCCATTCCATAAAAATGTCGTGCTAATTTCCCGTAAGTACTTGTTTCTCCTTCTTCAACCTTACCATATTGACTTTCGAACAGTTGTTTTGATGAAAGTCCAATATAATAACTCTTCGTATAATAGTATACACCAAAATTGGCATCCGGTTTTAATTTATTAGCCGGGCGGGTAAGAATTAAAGGGTCGTTTTGATCGTGTGCATTAAACTCATCCCAATTAATACTTACCTGGTTAAAACCTGCCTGTAAACCCAGGGATAGTATCCCATTATGGATTCTGATCCTGTAAGCATAATTAGCCATGAAACCCACATCACTGAATGGACCATTCTTATCAGCATAAGCATATAAGCCTAGTGCAACTTTCTCATTTCTCAGAGGACTGTGAGCACTAAAGGTGAAGGTTCGTGGAGCTCCATCAAAACCAAGCCACTGATATCTGTTTAGCAGGGTAAGAGTCATTACATCCCGACTACCAGAGTAAGCTGGATTGATAATCAACTTATTGAACATGAACTGACTGTACAATGCATCCCGCTGGGCGAAACTGCAGTATGTCATCAATACCAGACCGAATATGAGAGCTATCTTTTTCATCTTGCTTCTATTTAACTTGATCATTTTTTTCTATTGCCTACTCTGAGTTATTTCTTTTCGTGTGAGTGAATTACAACCCATCCGGTATAGATTTTCTCAACTGAGCGGAGTTTAATAATGTAGTAATAGGTTGAGGCTGGTAATAATTCGCCATTTCTATTAGTACCATCCCATCTTATCGTCGTGTTATTGTATCTCTCGAAGTAGCGGATCTGATCACCCCATCTGTTGAATACCAATACCTCATTGTCAGGATATTCAGTAATTCCTTCGATGAACCAGAAATCGTTGAAGTTATCTCCGTCAGGTGTGATTATGTTGTAAATAATCAGGGTATCACGAGGAGGAGCCGGAGCAATTACAATAGTTGAAGTTGTAGTATCCGAAACCGCAACACCATTCAGGTCTGAAAGTATGTATGTGTAAACATCAGTTCCTGTGTAATCAGCATAAGGATTATAAGACACTGTGTTATCACTGTTAACAATAGCAGTTCCATGAACAGGAGCTTCAAGTATTGTGATTACAGGCACTACCCCTTCGAAGTTGTAGATATCATTCTCCAGGTTGACAATAACCTTAGGAGTGTTGACTTCTGTTGTATCACTATCGGGATTGGCTATTAAGTAGATGTCCTCAGGAGTTTCACCCTGGATAGTTATGATTACAGTTGCTTCATCACACAAATTGTCCTCATCGCATATACGGTAGTTGAAAGTATCAGTTCCGGTATAGCCTGAGTTTGGTGTGTATAAGAAGTCTCCATCGACAACCATTACGGATCCGTTAGCAGGGTCAGTAATGTTGATTAAGGTCGTTGGATCAATATTGCTATCACAATCAGTATCGTTTGCCAGTACATCAATTGTAACCGGTGTGTCGATTTCAGTTGTAGCAAAATCATCCAAAGCTACCGGTGGAGCAATTACAGTTACTGTCATCGAGCATGTGGATGTATTTCCATGAATGTCGGTTACAGTCCATGTAATTGTTGTAGTTCCTGCAGGATAATAACCACTGGCATTTGCTGTGCTGTTGAAGTCGTTAATCACTGATTCGATTCCACAATTGTCAGAAACTTCAGGTTCAGGAATTTCAACATAAGCTTCGCAATTTTCAGAAGCAACTACATCATTGATACTTTCAGGACATACAATTACTGGAGCCTCAGTATCGGTAACAGTAACTGTCATTTCACACTCAGCGGTGTTTCCATGGATATCAGTCACTATCCAGGTAATGGTTGTTGTTCCAACAGGATATTCACCCGATGCATTAGCAGTTCCGTTGAAGTCATTAACTATTGACTCAATTCCGCAATTGTCATTTGCTTCAGGAGCAGGAACTTCAATCATTGCAGAGCAAGCTCCCGGATCAGTATTCGCTGTAATGTCCTCAGGACATACGATTGTTGGATTCACATCATCATTGACTGTAACAGTCATTTCGCAAGTAGCAGTATTGCCATGGATATCGGTTACTGTCCATATAATGGTAGTTGTACCGACAGGATACTCGCCTGAAGCATTTGATGTTCCGGTAAAGCTATTTACAATAGTTTCAATTCCGCAATTATCGGTTGCAACCGGAGCAGGAACTGTTACATTAGCACCGCATATTTCAGCATCAGTTGATACGGTAATGTCTTCCGGACATGTAATAACCGGATTCTCATTATCATTAACTGTAACAGTCATTGTACATTCAGCTGTATTGCCATAATCGTCGGTGACTGTCCAGGTAATTACAGTGGTACCAACCGGATAGAATCCTGAAGCATTTAATGTTCCGTTGAAGTCATTTACAATACTTGCTACACCGCAATTATCAGAAGCTTCAGGCTGTGGTATTGAAACTTCAGCACCACATAAGCCCGGATCATTGTTTACAACAACATCCTCAGGACAAGAAATAACAGGATCAATATCATCAACTACTGTAACTGTCATTGTACATTCAGCAGTATTGCCATAATCATCAGTAACAGTCCAGGTAATTTCGGTAGTTCCTATTGGATAAGTAGTACTTGCATTTGCTGTTCCTGTAAAGGAGTTTACTATGCTATTTACATTACAATTGTCAGAGAACTGTGGCCATGGAACCGTTACATATGCATCGCATGATTCAGGATCAGCACTAACAGTAATGTCTTGCGGACAAGTGATTGAAGGAGCTTCTGTATCATTTACGGTTACAGTAGTCTGACCGGTTACAGTATTACCGCACTCGTCAGTTGCTGTCCATAATATAGTAGTTGTTCCTACTTCGTAGAATCCGCTGGCATCATTAGTACCAGTAATATTGTTAGTGATGGTAACTATGCCGCACTCGTCATCAGCAGTTGCGATCAGATCAACCTGAGCACCACAGAGTCCTTCATCATTGTCAACAACAACATTAGCAGGAACATTAATCCATGGGTTAGATGTATCGATAATCGTGAATGTAGCACTGGCAGTAGCAGTATTACCACATTCATCAGTTGCTGTGAAAGTTACAGTTGCAGTACCTGTATTGCCGCATCCGTTTGACAATCCGTTGAAGTTAGTTGTGATAGTGACTTCGCCACAATTATCGGTTGCTTCAGCACTATTTAACCATGCATTGAGATCGGTAATGTTTCCTTCACCATCGCATTCAACTGTCATATCCTCAGGGATAATAGTGAATTCAGGTGCAGTATTGTCTTCTACAGTAATATTCTGTGAACCTTGGCTGCTGTTACCGCACTCGTCAGTGGCAGTCCAGGTCCGTGTTATGGTATAGTTTCCGGCACAATCACCAGTTTCTATTTCTTCACCATTGTAAACTACAGTCACATCCGAACAATTATCCATTGCTACCGGAGTTCCTGGTTCAGGCACTTCTGTACATTCCACTGTGATATTCTCAGGTATGTATGTGAATACAGGATCCTGAGTATCAACTATGGTGAATGTTGCTGTTTCTGAAATTGAGTTACCACAAGCGTCAGATAGTGTGAATGTTACCTGAGCTGTTCCTGTCATTCCGCAAAGGTCGCTTAAACCTGTGAAGTTATTGGTTACAAATGCTTCACCGCAGTTATCGGTACCTGTGAAGAGATTCAACCAGTAGTTGATGTCCTCAAGGTTACCTTCTCCGTCACACTCAACCTGCATTGCTGAAGGAATAATTGTCCATACAGGAGCAGTATTGTCCTCAACCGTGATTGTCTGGGTGTATACTGTACTTTCGTTGAAGCATTCGTCAACAAATTTCCATGTACGGACTCTGATGTATCCATTAGCACATTCTGCATCCGGGGTTGTAACATCACTTACCAGAATGATTCCGGGTACTGAGCAATTATCTGTTGCCTCAGGTACTAATGACAGGGCATAGTTTAATGATTCTTCATCAGAACATTCGATGGTCATATCTAACCCACCCTGAGCGGTTGTAATAACCGGAGCTTCATCATCTACAATGTAAATGGTGGAAGTTACAGGCTGTGCAGCGTTCTGACAATCATCGTATGCTGTGAAAGTTACAACTAACGGGTTGTTGCAATTATATCCATCAATGCTTACAAAGTCATTGTTGATTTGTACATCGGTATCGCATGCGTCAATTGCTGTAGCTGTTGCCAGCCATTGAGCTACTGTATATTCAGCATTCTGATCATCACAAGCCAAATACAATGGCTGCGGTGCTGTTATTACAGGTGCAGTTTCATCTATGAATGTAATTGTGGATGTGCAAGGTTCTGCTGCATTCTCACAATCATCCATTGCATAGAATGTAACGGTAATTACATTGCCACATGATTGGGTGTAACCCTCAAAATTATTGGTTACAGTGATGTCCTGATCACAGGCATCAGCAGCTGTTGCACTTGCTAACCATGTTGCGATCTGTGTTGAATAATCAACTGACTGATCACAAGTAAGTGTTAACGGCTGTGGAGCGGTAATTACAGGAGCGGTTTCATCTATTACGGTGATGGTCCTTGTTACAGGAGTTGCTGCATTTTCACAAGCATCCATAGCTGTGAAAGTTACAGTTACCTGTGCACCGCAAGTCATGTCGATTTCGTTAAAATCGTTGTTAACTTCAACACTACCCTGACATTCATCAAGAGCAGTTGCTTCAGCCAGCCAATTAACTATAGTTTCTTCAATATCAGTAGCCTTGTTACAAACAATTTCCAGATTATCAGGAGCTGTAATTACAGGACCCTGAGTATCAGTAATTCTTATGATCTGATTGTAAGGATCGCTTTCATTTCCGCAAGCATCCTTGGCAATCCATGACCTTGTTATAATTGTATTATTTTCACAATCTTCCGGAATATCTGGATTAACACAAGCGTAGTCAAGCTTTATACTTCCGTTAACACTTTGTTGTTTTCGGGCATATACAAACCACTCACCATTCATCGGTCCGGTAAGATCTTCTATTTTTGAAACATAACCAGTTAAACCCGTTATATATGTTGAGTTACTGGAAGATAGTGCTCCATTTGGAGTAAAATTACCAGCACCTTCAGGAATAGCGTTTGCATTATTCCAAGCCGTGAAACCTGAAGCAGCCGGATAGAAAGTTGGAGCATAAGTTTCCCAACCACCATCACCATCATCACAATTTCCACCAATACAGTATGGACCAACTAATATAATTCCCTGGCCACTTGGTGACACAAGGGTAAATTCAGCTCTTCCCTTACCTTGGTTGGTTTGGAATTGCAATTCAATATTTTCAATCTCACTTGCGAGTAGGCCATCAAATCCGCTCAAAGTGAATCTGAAATAACTGCCATTACCTGCATTGATATTTCCTCCGTTTGTACCTATGCAGTCTTCATTAAGAGGATTTTCAGGTTCAACTTCTTCAATTGTCACATCACTGCAATTATCTGTGGCTTCAGGAATAAGGGCCATTGCTTCGGCCAGTGCAGTTTCATCGCCACATTCAAGATTGGCATTTAATGCTCCTGACAGAGTAATCCAGGTTGGAGGAGTATTGTCTATTATGGTAATAATCTGATCGTGTTCTGTAAGATTTCCACATACATCTTCAACTGACCAGGTCCGGGTAATGATAACCGATCCTTCGCATATACCGGGAGCGGGCTCAGAATCAACATAAGTAGCCTGTAATCCGGATGAGCAGTTATCGTATTCATCGGTTACGTCGCCAGTTATTGCAATTGAAATATTGTATTCACATTCCTGATCTGTATAAATAGTAATATCGGCAGGAGCCGTAAATGTGGGATAGGTTGTATCGTCCAGCGTAATTGTTTGGTTGCATGATGCACTGTTTCCTGCTGCATCTTTTATTGTCCAGGTTCGTGTAATGATAGTTGGACAAGTGCCTACTGCTACATCAATATAAGTAACTGATGCAATACCGCAATCATCTGTTGCCACTCCCTGATTTACCTGGTCGGAGAATTCAGCATATGAAGATACTGCCAGAATGGAACTGAAAACAGGACCTGTAATATCGTCTGTATCACAGCCCTCAATAATCCGGGCCACCGGACATAGGGTTATGACAGGATCTATGTTTTCGATTGTGATGGTAGCGCTTCCGGAAAACAATGGCAAGCAGTTCCTTGCATCTGTAGCCGAGATGTTAGGAGTTGAGCCCAAGCCGGTAAAGACCGCGTCTTCCGTTAAGGTAACATCGAAAGTTATGACTTGTGGATCACCACCGGCCAAATAGGTGTTACCATCATAGAATACTTTGTATGGTGCGGTACCACCATTCATTGTTACAGTGATTGTCGC
>JAEYSM010000076.1 GCA_023434665.1 Bacteroidota bacterium
TGTTTAGCAGGATGGCTTCACCCAACTTGTTCTTTGGCAACATACCCTTCACTACCTTGCGGAACAGCTTTTCCGGGCTCTTGGCCATCAGTTCGGCAGGTGTGAACTCACGCTGTCCACCGGGATATCCCGAATAACGATAGTAGATGCGGTCGTTCCACTTGTTTCCAGACAGTTGTACCTTATCGGCATTCAAGATGATCACATTGTCTCCGCAATCAACGTGCGGGGTGAAGCTGGCTTTGTATTTTCCTCTCAGCAGCTTGGCTACTTTTGAACAAAGACGACCCAAGGGCTGTCCGGCTGCATCAATCTCAACCCATTCCTTCTGTGCCGTTTCCTTGTTCACAGAAATTGTTTTATAACTTAGTGTGTCCACTGTGTTGTTAGTTTTTTAATTCGTAAATAATTGTGGAGTCGATTTATTCCGCTCTAATTTTGTCTTGCTAAGGGACATAAATAGGCAAATAATAAGCTATAAATCAAACTCTTAATTGATAAAAACTAATAATCGGACTGCAAAGTTACAATAATTCAGTTTATTAACAAACAATTTCAGCCCTTTTTATCACCTGAGAAGTGAATTTCATATCTACAAAAGCATGTGGCTACAGCGTTACTTTTCAGCACTCTTGGCTCTGCTAAAAGGAGTAACAGCCGAATGGGGCAAAAAAAAATTCATTCTACTTTTTGTCAGAATCCAAAATTAGTGTATCTTTGCACCCACAAAAGAGGGCCCCGTAGCTTAACTGAATAGAGCATCTGACTACGGATCAGAAGGTTACAGGTTTGAATCCTGTCGGAGTCACTAAAAGGAAGGGTTCGGTATACTACGAACCCTTTTTTTGTGCAATAGCCTGAGGTTCAGGATTAAGTTCCTCTCCACAATATTTACAATGAATCGCATCCTTGTCATGACCTTCACTAAGACAGTTTGGACAAACTTGGGTTGTAATCTGATAAGCATGCTTTTTTCTAGCAAATTCAGCAGTAAAAATGCCGGTTGGAACTGCAATAATTGAATAACCGATTATCATTACAAAACTTGCTATGAATTGTCCGGCAGCTGTTTGAGGAGAAATATCACCATATCCCACCGTTGTTAATGTAACAATTGCCCAGTAAATACCCGTAGGTATATTTTTATATCCATTTTCCGGTCCTTCAATAACATACATCAAAGATCCTATAACTACCACTAACAGAGCCAAGGTTGAGAAAAAGACAATTATTTTGTGCATACTGGCAATTAAGGCTCGCCGAAGAACCTGACCTTCAGAAATAAATCGGCTAAGTTTAAATATTCTGAAAATCCTTGCTAATCTTAAAATTCGTATATCTAGCAAATATTGAATGCCTGGAAGGAAGAGGCTTAAAAACGTCGGAAGAATAGATAAAAGATCAACAATTCCATAAAAACTAAAAATGTATACCGCTTTTCTCTTAACTACATAAATCCTCAATATGTATTCAATTGTAAAGAGAATAGTAAAGAACCATTCACCTAAAGCGAATAAAGTCCTGTATTTTGTATTGGCTACGGTTATACTTTCGAATATTACTATCAGAACACTAGCCAGGATTGAATATATAAGGATGATATTGAAAACCTTCCCCGATTGTGTATCTGCCTCAAAAATTATTGTGTAAAGGTTTTCCCTGTTCCTTTTTATCTTGTCAAGAAGTAACATTTTTTCTATTTTTATTCATCAAATATAATACATAAGAACTATCTAATGGGCATATTTGCTATAAGAAGAAATAGATATGGAAAAGAACTTTACCTTAATTGCAAAATCGGAACAAGAAAGCATATACGCCAAGGGACCAGAAGGCTGTTAAATCGGCTGCCCAAACCTTTAGATCAAATCCAGTTGTGGACGTTGAGGAGGTAATTACTCAATTGGGAGTGGGGGAGGCCTTAGTTTCATTCCTCGACCCAAAGGGTATTCCAACTCCTGTTGAAAGAGCATTTATAATTCCACCTTCATCTCAGATTGGTAATATAACTGAGAGTAATACCATTGGTCGTGAAATAGTTAGAGGACTTCTGGATCTATTTTTGGAGGGAAAAGACGATAAAAAAAAGGGAAGATTTATAAACTTCCCTTTGCATTTTAATAATCAGTTCTTTTAAACTAGATCTATTGGAGGACTGAAATGTCGAAGACTTCGTCAGCGTATACTCCCTCATGAAGTTTCTTCCTAACTTCCTTATAAGCATTTATAGTATAATCTACATCCTGCATTGTGTGTATAGCAGTCGGGATTAATCTAAGTAATATCACTCCTTTGGGTACTACTGGGTATGTTACAATTGAACAGAAAATACTGTGGTTTTCCCTAAGATCTACTGTAATTTGTGTTGCTTCGGGAACCCCACCCTGTAAAATAACAGGCGTAACAGGTGATAGTGAATTCCCAAGGTTAAATCCCGCTTCTTTAAGACCAGATTGAAGTCCATTGACAATAGTCCACAATTTATCTTTCATTTCGGGATGTTTTCTTATCAGATCCAATCGTTTAAGAGACCCAATAACAAAAGGCATTGGAAGAGATTTTGCGAAAGTTTGCGATCTCATGTTATGTCTTAAGAAATCAACTACATTTGCTTTTGTTGCTACAAAGGCACCTATTCCGGCCATGGCTTTTGCAAAAGTCCCAAAATAAATATCCACCTCATCCATTACATTCTGCTCCTCATGGGTCCCTGCGCCAGTTCTTCCCATAGTTCCAAATCCATGCGCATCGTCAACAAGCAAACGGAAATCAAATTCTTTTTTCAGATCCACAATTTCTCTCAATTTTCCCTGATCTCCTGTCATCCCATATACACCTTCAGTAATTACCAGGATACCTCCTCCGGTTTCACTAGTTATTTTTCTTGCTCTTTCAAGCTGAATTTTGAGGTTTTCGATATTGTTATGAGGATATACGAATCTCTTACCTAAATGAAGTCTGACACCATCAATTATACAAGCATGAGCTTCGTAGTCGTATACAATCACATCCTTCCTGTCTACCAGTGAGTCAATAATCGAAATCATACCCTGATATCCATAGTTCAAGAGAAAAGCGTCTTCCTTACCAACAAAGGCAGCCAACTCTCTTTCAAGTTGTTCATGATATTTTGTTTGGCCAGACATCATTCGTGCTCCCATTGGATAGGCAAGTCCCCATTCTTTAGCGGCAAGAGCATCAACCTCGCGTACTTCAGGATGATTTGCAAGGCCAAGATAATTATTCAAACTCCAAACGAGCATTTCTTTTCCTCTGAATATCATTCGACTCGAGATTTCACCTTCCAGTTTTGGAAACATGAAATAACCATCTGCCTGGTGAGCATATGATCCCAGGGGACCAAGGTTAGCAACCCTTCTTTCAAAAATGTCCACGATTTTTCTGTTTTAGTTGTAAATTGATAAATGGATTGCAAATCTAAGTATTTTTATCCTTAGAGTGCTTTTAAGCTTCTCCTTTTTTTATAAACAAAATGTTTACAACTACGGTTATCACGGCGTCATAAATCCAAAATAATAAGGATGAAAATTAAAAAGACAGTAAATATTTTCTGGTTCCGAAGAGATCTCAGGCTAAACGATAATAAAGGTTTATTTCATGCTTTAAATGCAGGGTTGCCCGTATTACCATTATTTATTTTTGATGAGAATATTTTAAAGGATATTGAGGTTAATGATCCCAGGGTGGAATTTATATATCAGAATGTTGAAAAATTGAACCAGGAATTAAGTAAAAAGGGTAGTGGTTTGTTGGTTTTGAAGGGGAATCCTATCGATATATTTATGCAACTAACACTTGAATATGAAGTTGCGAATGTTTATACTAACATGGACTACGAACCTTATTCGTTAAAAAGAGATACTGAGATTAAAGAATTGTTGTATTTAAAAAGCACCGGTTTTCATCAGTATCACGACCATGTAATTTTTGCCCCAGGTGAAATTCTTAAGGCTGATGGAAGACCATATGAAATTTTTACTCCGTTTAGCAAAGCCTGGAATTCAAAACTTAATAGTCAAGCCCTGTCTCATTTTAAGTCAGAATCTCTACTCGACCGTTGTCTCAAAGAATCGATTCAACGGTTGAAATCACTGAGTGAAATAGGTTTTAATAGTACAAAATGTGTATTCCCCTCATCTGAAATACCTGAAGAAAAGATCCGTAACTATGATAAAACAAGGAACTTCCCGGCAATAGATGGTACAACATATTTGGGAATTCATTTGAGATTTGGGACAATTAGCATCAGAGAATGTGTTGAGATTGCATTAAAGCTTAACAGAACTTGGTTAAATGAATTGATTTGGCGTGAGTTCTTTATTCAAATATTAGCTCATTACCCATATGTAGTCAATAATCCCTTCAAGAAAAGATACCAGAATATCCGATGGAACAATAATGAAAATGACTTTCGTAAATGGTGTGCCGGACAAACTGGCTATCCACTCGTTGATGCTGGGATGAGACAGTTATTAAAAACTGGATTCATGCATAACCGGGTCAGGATGGTATGTAGTAGCTTTTTAGTCAAGCATTTAATAATTGATTGGAGATTGGGGGAGGCTTGGTTTGCTAATCATCTTCTGGATTATGAACTTTCCTCTAACAATGGCAATTGGCAATGGATTGCAGGATGCGGTTGTGATGCTGCTCCCTATTTCAGAATATTTAACCCAATCAGACAGCAGCAATTATTCGATCCAAAATATGAATATATTAAAAAGTGGATTCCAGATTATTCTTCAGTGTCCTATCCAAAATACATTATCAACCATGAAGAAGCGAGGATCAGATGTATAACAATTTATAAGGAAGCGCTAGAGTAGGATTTAGAAAAAATTAGCCAAAAATTGTTAACTCATAGTGGTTTTATTAGATTATTTGTAACGAAATATCGTTGTGTGTAAGCTCAATATGTTTAATTTTGCACCATGATCAGAAAACTATTTCCTTTTGTATTGCTTTCCTTGCTTATCAGCTCGTGCAGTAATTACCAAAAATTACTAAAAAGCACTGATAATGAACAAAAGTATGAAACAGCAATTAAGTATTTTGAAGAGAAGGACTATTATCGTGCAATTCAATTGTTTGATCAACTGCAACCATACTACAAAGGAACTGAAAAAGCAGAAAAGATAGCCTTTTATTATGCCTATGCACATTATGAGCAAAGGGATTACATTCTGGCAAGTTATTATTTCAAACAATTTGCAACCAATTATCCTAATAGCCGAAATGCTGAAGAAGCAGCATTCCTGAGTGCTTATTGTAATTATCTTGATTCTCCTCCGACTAGCCTTGATCAAAATGTAACTCTTGATGCCATTAAGGGTCTTCAATTATTTATCGATCAATATCCAAGGAGTTCTAGAGTTGCCAATGCCAATGAATTAATCGATGAACTTCGCCTTAAACTTGAGACAAAGGCATATGATATCGCTGATTTATACCTGAAAATGGAGGATTACAAAGCAGCAATAATTGGATTCAAGAATTTATTAAAAGACTATCCTGATACCAGGTATCGTGAAATAGCCATGTTCAACGTTGCTAAGGCCTCATTCTATTATGCCGAGAGAAGCACTGCAAGCAAGCAACAAGAGCGTTATCAATCTGCAGCCGATGCATTTGACAACTTTCTGGCAAGTTTTCCCGAATCTGAATATAAAAAGGAAGTTTTACAATTTAAAAAGAATACTGAACGACAATTAGAAGGATTATTAACAATACAATAAGTTTATGGATTTTAAGAAAACCAAAAGTGATACATTAGCAGTCACACGCAACGTTCATGAATTAATGGAGCCAACCAGTAACATTTATGAAACAGTTGCGATCCTTTCAAAACGCGCCAATCAAATAGGAGTGGAGCTAAAAGAAGAGCTATCTGCTAAAATATCTGAATTTGCCATTCCTAATGATAACCTTGAAGAGGTTTTTGAAAACAGAGAACAAATTGAAATAGCCAGGTACTATGAGAATCTACCTAAGCCTACACTTATAGCTATTCAGGAGTTTCTAAAAGGTCAAATACATTATCGCAATCCTTTGAAAGAAGGTATGGCGGAACCATTCTAACAAATGCTTAGGGGTAAGAATATACTTGTTGGCGTAACAGGAAGCATAGCTGCATTTAAAGTGCCTGCTTTAGTTCGATTATTAAAAAAAGAAGGTGCTAATGTTAAGGTAGTGATGACTCCTTGTGCTACTGATTTTGTGACACCTCTTACCCTTTCTACAGTATCGCAGCAACCTGTTTTGCTCGAAGCTTACGATAAAAAGGATGGTAGCTGGCACAGTCATGTTGAATGGGGCAGATGGGCAGATTTATTTTTAATTTCTCCTGCATCAGCTAATACTTTAGCTAAGATGGCTGGAGGAATTGCTGATAACCTTTTAACGACTTGTTATCTTGCCGCAAAATGTCAGGTATTTTTTGCACCCGCAATGGATCTGGATATGTTCTATCATCCTACAACCGCAAAGAATATTAGAACACTTCAATCGTACGGAAACAAACTCATTGAACCCCAGACCGGAGAACTTGCCAGCGGATTAACAGGTGCTGGAAGAATGGAAGAGCCTGAGATAATTTTATCAATTATCAAGGATTTTTTTGCAAAAGAGCAATCGCTTTCTGGGAAAAAAGTTTTGGTTACAGCCGGACCCACGTATGAAGCTATTGACCCAGTGAGGTTTATCGGGAATCATTCATCAGGTAAAATGGGGTTTGCTATTGCTGAGGAAGCCGCTGCCAGGGGAGCAACTGTAAATCTAATTACCGGTCCGGTCAATTTGCAAATTTCAAATCCAGAGATTAAAATTAAACGCATTACATCGGCTAAAGAAATGTACGATGAATGTAATTCACTTTTCCCTGATACTGACATTTGTGTTATGGCAGCAGCTGTTGCAGATTTTACCCCTCAGACTGTGGCCACAGAAAAAATAAAAAAATCTGAAAGTTTAGATCTGAAGTTTACCAAAACAAAAGATATTCTTTCTAATTTGGGTGCAATTAAAAGAGCTAGGCAGTATTTAGTCGGTTTTGCGCTTGAAACAGAGAATGAAAAAGCAAATGCTATTAAGAAACTGAATAATAAAAACCTTGATATGATCGTTCTAAACTCGCTCAATGATAAAGGTGCTGGTTTTGGAACAGAAACTAACAAGGTGACAATGCTTTTTGCTGATGAAAGTGAATTAGTAACTCAAACACTTCCAAAATCAGAAATAGCCGGTATTATTCTTGATGCAGTAGTAGAAAGATTTCAAGAAAGTAATTAATGAAACATCTAATCAGTCTTTTTTTATTTCTGATGTTCTTTGCTAATGCTAATAGTCAGGAATTCAACGTAGTGGTTCAGGTTACCTCACCTCAAGTTGAAGGTACGGAAAAGAAAGTTTTCGAGACTCTTCAGCAGGAACTAAATGACTTCGTGAACAACAGAAAGTGGACCAACTTCTCTTATAAACCTGAAGAGCGTATTGAAGGAACTATTCTCATTACAGTTAGTCAGAGAGTTTCAAGTGACCAGTTTGTCGCCCGAATGAATATTGCCTTGCGCCGTCCAGTGTTTAACGCCTCTTACAATACTACGCTTCTCAACTATATTGACAGGGATTTTGAATTCACATACGTTGAATTTCAGCCACTAGAGTTTAACGACAATGTTTTTACATCCAATCTGACCTCGACAATCGCATACTATTTGTACATGTTTCTTGGTATTGATGGTGATACTTTTGCAAGAAATGGTGGGTCTCCCTACTTCGAGAGAGCACAGAATATTGTGAATCTTGCACAAAATGCTAGAGAGAAGGGGTGGAAAGCTTTTGAAAGTCAAAAAAACCGGTATTGGTTGGTTGAAAACCTAGTTAACCCTACTTATGCCCCAGTCAGAGAAGCTCTTTATAAATATCATCGTTTAGGACTTGATGTTATGGCAGATGATGTTGAAAGAGGCAGATCATCAATTAATGAAAGTCTTGAACTTTTGCGTAGAGCCAACCGTGAAAGACCTGGTCTTTTTATTCTTCAATTGTTTCTTGAAGCAAAAAGGGATGAACTGGTCAATATATATTCAGGAGCTTCTCCAATGGATAAAACTAATGCAGTTAATATCCTGAAAGAAATAGATCCATCCAACGCAGCCAGATACCAAAGAATTCTTGAAGCTAAACAATAAGTAGAGCTTAATTACTTTTTTTTAACTTTGCTTCAAATCTGTATAATATGCTGAATAGGCTATCAATTAATAATTATGCCCTGATTCGTAATCTTGAAATAGCATTCAGCAAATCATTTACTGTCATTACAGGTGAGACCGGTGCGGGAAAATCAATTATTCTAGGAGCATTAGGTTTGATACTTGGAAATCGTGCAGATAATCTCAATTATCCTGATCCAGATAAGAAATGTAGCATTGAAGGGATCTTTGATATAAGTGAATGTGACCTGGAAAACTTTTTTGAAGAAAACAACCTTGATTACGATCAAAGTTGCATAATTCGCAGAGAAATAACCCCTCAGGGAAAATCGAGAGCTTTCATCAATGATACTCCCGTTAACCTGAATCAATTAAAAGAACTCACTAGTAAACTTATAGATGTCCATTCTCAGCATCAGACGCTTTTATTAAGAGAAAACTCTTTTCAATTATCTGTTGTAGATGCCATTGCTGCAAATAAGTCACTTTTGAAGCAGTATAAAGTTGCATATAAAAAATGGCAGAAACTTTCTGCTGAGCTAGCAATTGCTCAATCTGAAAATCAAAAGGCTAAAACTGAATTGGATTACCTAAATTTCTTAGTTGACGAATTGAGTAAAGCCCAATTAAAGCAAGGTGAACAAGAATTGTTGGAAGAAGAACTGGAAGTCCAAAACCACTCTGAGGATATTAAGACAAAACTTTTTCGGTCGACGGAATTATTGCTTAATAATGACGAAAATATAATCCGAAGTCTAAAAGAAGTCAATAATCTTGTGAATTCTGCATCAAGGCATTATAGCGAAATCAAGAACCTTGACGAAAGAATAAGCAGCTGCATTATTGAATTAAGAGATATTGCTGCTATTATTGAAAAATCAGCTGAATCAATTAGTTTCAAGCCAGAAAGAATGCAAGAAATCAATGACAGACTCGATATTATTTATAAGCTTTTACAAAAGCACCATCTAAGTAATGTTGATGAACTGATTACTTTTCAGTCAGACATTGAGAATAAAATTAAATCAATAGATTCTCTTGAAGAAAAAGTGCAGAAGCTGATAGTGGAAGTTCAAAAAGTTTTTGATGAACTTATTGCCCTTGCCAAGAATTTATCAGATAGAAGAAAAGCAGTGTTTGGAGAAATTGAAACAGCAATTATCGAAACCATTGCACAAATAGGCATTAAGGATGCTACATTTAAACTGGATTGGAGAGTAAAAGAAGAACTAGCCAAGGAAGGATTCGATGAAGTTAAATTTCTTTTCTCTGCTAATAAAGGCGTTGAACCTGATGATGTTTCCAGAATAGCATCAGGAGGTGAGCTTTCGAGGTTAATGTTAGCCGTCAAATCTCTGGTTTCGACACAGAATTTGCTTCCTACAATTGTTTTTGATGAGATTGACAGTGGAATAAGTGGTGATATCGGCGGAAAGGTTGGGAAAATACTCCGAGGTATATCTAATAATATGCAAGTGATCGCGATAACACATTTACCTCAGATTGCCGCGTTAAGTGATGAACATTACAAGGTCAGTAAAATTACAGATACAGAAAACACTTGGTCTGAAATTCGTAAACTTAACAAAGAAGAGCAAGTCGATGAACTAGCTTTAATGATAAGTGGAGATCAAAATTCTCAAAAAGCCAGAGAAGCTGCGCTTGAATTAATTGAGAATGGTACTGTTGAGAGTAGATGATGCGTCCATAAAAGATTCTTATTCAAACATAAATACAAGAAGTTTGTTTCAGAGACTTCATTTAATTACCTATTTAAATATCAATGATATGGCTTACAATTTACTCAAAGGGAAAAAAGGGATCATATTCGGTGCTTTGAATAATATGTCAATTGCTTGGAAAGTAGCAGAAAAAGCACATGAAGAAGGAGCAGAACTTGTATTGACAAATACTCCAATTGCAATAAGAATGGGCGAGTTAGACGAACTTGCAAAGGCAACTGGTAGTATGATGATTCCGGCAGACGCCACAAATGTTAACGACCTTGAGAATTTGTTTAAAAATTCAATGGAGCACTTTGGTGGACAGGTTGACTTCATACTTCATTCTATAGGCATGTCGCCAAATGTGCGTAAAAAGCTTCCTTACGATAATCTTAATTATGATTTCTTTTCAAAAACTCTTGATATTTCGGCTCTTTCATTCCATAAAATGATATCAGCTGCAAAAAAACATGATGCAATAAAGGAATGGGGCTCGATAGTCGCATTATCCTATATTGCTGCGCAGCGTACTCTTTATGAATACAATGATATGGCTGATGCCAAAGCTATACTGGAATCAATTGCCAGAAGTTTTGGATATATTTATGGTAGAGAAAAAAATGTCAGAATCAACACAATATCCCAATCTCCAACACCTACTACTGCTGGTCAGGGTGTTAAGGGTTTCAATGCTCTGATGGACTTCACTGAAAGGATGTCACCCCTTGGAAATGCCAGTGCGGATGAGTGTGCTGACTACTGCATAACATTGTTTTCTGATCTTACCCGGAAAGTCACCATGCAGAACTTATTTCACGACGGTGGTTTTAGCAGTATGGGAATGAGTGCCCGGGCCATGCATCAGTATAACAAGAGCCTGGAATGTAAGGAGTGTCAACAAAATCCATTCAATGAACCCGGTTCATTTTAATTAATGTAATCATAATTTTTCATTGTCGATTATTTAGATGCTGCACAATGTAAGGATCCTTTCTCACATTTTTGTAGCTCTTCCTCTCTCTATTTGGAATATATCTAAACGATTGAAAGCGGGACTCAACCATTAAAATAAGTTTGTTGTTTCGGCGCAAAGTCTTAATTTTGCACCTGGTTTAACCTTAACATGGTAAAACCTGCGTATGTGCTTAAATTCACTATTTTGCATCATTCTAACACACTATAATCTATGAGTTTCAGAATCATTGTGCTTGCTAAGCAGGTGCCCGATACCCGTAATGTGGGTAAAGATGCCATGAAGGCTGACGGTACCGTTAACAGGGCAGCATTACCAGCTATTTTCAATCCCGAAGATCTTAATGCACTTGAACTAGCATTAAGAATAAAAGATAAAATGGCTGATTGTGAAGTTATTGTTTTGACTATGGGTCCATTCAGAGCAGCTGAAATCATCCGCGAAGCAATGTACCGCGGAGCAGACAAAGGATATTTATTAACTGACAGAAAATTTGCTGGTAGTGATACGCTAGCTACATCTTATGCTTTATCTCTGGCTGTTAAGAAACTTGAACCTTTCCATCTTCTCATAGCGGGACGCCAAGCTATTGATGGTGATACAGCTCAAGTTGGTCCCCAGGTAGCAGAAAAACTCCACCTTCCTCAAGTAACATATGCTGAAGAAGTGGTTGATATCTCAAATGACAGCATAACTATAAAACGTCGTCTTGAAAGAGGGGTTGAAGTTGTGAAGTCTAAATTACCATGCGCTCTTACTGCTCATAGTTCAGCTCCTCCATGCAGGTATAGACTTGCTAAGAACCTTTTGAAATTTAAACATTCAAGAACAGTTACTGAGTTGCAAAATGAAACAAAAGATTATACAGAACTCTACAACCTGCGACCTTATCTACAATTGGAAGAGTGGACTGTCGACGATCTTCATGCAGATGTTTCAGGGCTTGGATTGTCTGGTTCGCCGACCAAAGTAAAAAAAATCGAAAATGTTGTTTTTCAGGCAAAGGATTCAAAAGTTCTGACTTCCTCTGATGAAGATATCAATAACCTTATGAAAGAACTGCTCGACAGTCATGTAATTGGATAAACAATTTCTATAATCTAAACCTGAAAACAGTGAATAACATATTTGTATACTGCGAGATAACAGAAGAAAAAACAATAGCAGACGTAAGCCTTGAATTATTGTCTAAGGGTCGCAAATTAGCCAACGAATTAAATGTTAAACTTGAGGCTATAGTAATTGGAAGCAAACTGGAAGGCATTGAAAAAAAAGTTTTTCCTTTTGGAGTTGATATTGTCCATACTGCTGACGATGAAAGACTGTTCCCTTACACTACGCTACCGCATGCAGCGTTGATTATCAATCTATTTAAGAATGAGAATCCTGAAATTGCACTCTTTGGAGCAACTTCAATAGGAAGGGATCTGGCACCCCGTATTGCATCAGCTATGAGATGTGGTCTTACAGCAGATTGTACGAGCCTGGAAATAGGAGATCATTTTGAGAATAAATCTCAAACTGAATACAAGAACTTATTGTATCAGATCAGACCAGCTTTTGGTGGAAATATCATTGCCACAATCATTAATCCAGAAACACGTCCTCAAATGGCAACAGTTAGAGAAGGCGTCATGAAAATGGAAGTATTTAATCCAGAGTATAAAGGTTCTGTTAAACCGATTGATTTAAATGTTTTAACTGATGATGTTTTTGCTGTTGAGATCCTTGAGCGGCATATGGAACAAAGTAAAGTGAACATAAAAAATTCACAGGTTATTGTTGCCGGAGGTTATGGTGTAGGTTCCAGAGAAAATTTTCAGCTGTTATATAATCTTGCTGATGTTCTTGGAGCTCAGGTTGGTGCTTCAAGGGCGGCTGTCGATGCTGGTTATGTAGAACATGAACGTCAGATAGGACAAACAGGTGTTACTGTACGTCCAAAATTATACATTGCTTGTGGAATTTCAGGAGCAGTTCAACATAGAGCAGGAATGGATCAATCAGCTCAGATTATTTCTATTAATACCGATGTAAATGCTCCTATTAATAATATCGCAGATTTTACTATTATTGGAAGTATCACTGATGTGATACCCAAAATGATAAAATACTACAAGGCAAATTCAAAATAGTGCAAAGCTTACAAGAAACTAAGAAAAATGGCAAATTTTTATCAAGATAACGAAAACCTGAAATTCCATCTTACTCATCCTCTGATGGAAAAAATTGTTAGGCTTAAAGAGAAAGACTATATAGAAAAAGATCAGTTTGATTTTGCACCCCGGGATTTTGAGGATGCTATTGATAATTATGATAAAGTACTCGATATAGTAGGAGAAATCTCAGGAGATATAATTTCTCCCAATGCTGAAGAGGTTGATCATGTTGGGCCTCAACTTATTGACAATGAGGTGAAATATGCACCAGGTACTGCTGATAACCTTGAAGCATTGAAAAATTCAGGTCTGATTGGTATGTCTTTACCAAGAGAATACGATGGATTAAATTTTCCAATGATTCCTTATGTAATGGCTGCTGAGATTGTATCGCGTGCTGATGCCGGATTTGCGAATATTTGGGGATTGCAGGATTGTGCCGAAACAATACATGAGTTTGCTTCTGAAGAAATTAAAAAGGAATACTTGCCCAGATTCAATAAAGGAGCCACTGCCGCTATGGACTTAACAGAACCTGATGCTGGAAGTGATCTTCAGGCAGTTCAACTAAAAGCAACATTTAGTACTTCAGATAACACATGGTATCTTGACGGTGTAAAGCGTTTTATTACGAATGGTGATGCTGATATATCACTGGTATTGGCCCGTTCTGAACCAAATACTACCGATGCAAGAGGACTATCACTATTTGTTTATGAGCGTTCTAGTAAAGCTGTAACCATAAGAAGAATAGAAAATAAGCTCGGAATAAAAGGTTCTCCTACTTGTGAGTTGGTGTTTAGAAACGCACCTGCAAAACTAATAGGTGATACAAAATTAGGTCTTATTAAATATGTAATGTCATTGATGAATTCAGCACGACTTGGCGTTGGTGCACAGTCTGTGGGAATTGCTGAAGCAGCATGGAGAGAAGCCCAAAAGTATGCTGAGGAACGTGAACAGTTTGGAAAAGCAATTATTCAATATCCAGCTGTTTATGAACTTTTGACTAACATGAAAGTAAAAACTGACGCTATAAGAACCCTTCTCTATGAAACTGCCAGATTTGTTGATATATATAAGGCTTACACATTTATAAGTCACGATCGAAAACTTGATGCCAGTGAAAGAGAAGATTTCAAAAACTATCTAAAGCTTGCTGATGTTTACACTCCATTATTGAAACTGATGTCAAGTGAGTATTGTAATCAGATAGCTTATGATGCTCTTCAGATTCATGGTGGCGCTGGTTTCATGAAAGATTTTCCAATCGAACGTATATACCGTGATGCAAGAATTACTACAATTTATGAAGGGACTTCACAACTACAGGTTGTAGCAGCTATCAGGGGTGTTAGCACCGGCATTTATTCTAAAGCGATGCAAAATTACTTAAACACTCCTGTTAAACCAGAACTTGAGTATTTAAAATCTGTGTTAGAGAAAATGACCGATCAATTTGGTAAGATTGTTGATAAAGTAAATGAACAGGAAACGCCTGAGTTTGTTGATTTTCATGCACGCAGACTTGTTGAAATGGCTGGTAATATTATTATGGGATTCCTTCTGTTACATGATGCGAACCGAGATGATAAATACGCCCGTTCAGCAGATATTTTTATCCGCATGGGTAGGGCAGACAATATTTCAAAGGTAAGTTTGATTAACCAGAGTCACCCCAAGGACCTGGGAGCTTATAAAGCATAATTAGCTTGGGGATACAAACCTTTTTTACTACTTGCAAAGCAAAAGGCGGCCCATGATGACCGCCTTTTGCTTTTAAGTTATATGTTCTATTAAATGCCAAGTGATTTACCTTCAATCCATTTAATAACCTCTTCAGAATCTGCCTTCTCCTTCGGTTCTATCATGCCAACGAGTTGCCCCTTTTCATTGATGAGATACTTCTGAAAGTTCCAGGATACTTTAGAATCCATTTTCCCATTTAATTCTTTGATGGTTAACCATTTATAAATAGGATCCATATCATTTCCTTTAACTGAGACTTTGGTCATCATGGGGAAAGTTACACCATAATTTATTTCACAAAATTCAGCTATCTCTTCATTACTGCCGGGTTCCTGATTCATAAAGTTATTAGCAGGAAATCCAATAATAATAAAATTCTGATTGCTATATTTTTCGTACAACGCTTGTAAATCTTTATATTGTGGTGTATTTCCGCATTTAGAAGCTGTGTTAACTACCATAACTTTTTTACCTTTCAGTTCAGAGAAGTTGAATTGCTCACCTGTTAAGGTTTGAGTTTTGAGATTATAAAATGTTTCTTGTGCTTTCACAATTTCAACTGATATTAGTATGATTAATAATATTGAAACTATTTTTTTCATAGTGTTTACGTTTGCCGCATATTAACACACGTGTCCATATTAAGTTTTGGTGTTTATACAATTTTAAGAAAAAAGGCTGATCCACTTATGAACAGCCTTCTTTCATCTCTCATAGGAATTCAACCCTTATCTTAGTTGCATTCTGATTCCGTTACCTTCCTGCAAAATGCGCATTCCCGGCAAAGGGGTACTACCAACATTAAAATAATTTCCATTTCCAATTTGGAAAAGCATAAAGTCCTGAGTATCTCCTTTGATTTCTCTGTAGGCATAATTAGAATTCCCTTTTTGTCCAATAAAGGCAAAGTTACTATTGCCTGATATGGTAATTCCGGCTTCGTTATAATTGCCATATTGTACAATCCCTGAATAATTATCTTCGCCATTCTGAATAACCGAAGCATCATTATAATCACCAATCTGAAAAAGCGATGAAACATTATTCATCAGAGGTATAGGAATTTTCGGCTGAGAGATAATTCCATCCGGTAAAATCGACATTTCAGTCAACTGCGTTATAAACACATTGTCCTCATTATGGGCTTCCCATACAGAAACGTCCTGAGCAATCAGAATTTGAGACAGGAAGAGCAGGAATAATGTTCCTATTAAATTTGATTTCAGATTCATCGGTAAATATGGTTTTTAATTAAACAGGTTATGACAGAAAAAAACTATTACCAATTCTGAAATGTAATTTCTGAATTATGATTGCCCCATTGGTTATGGTCAGAAATACTTCCACCAGCTGCTCTTTGATATTGAGCTGAATAGTTGTTTATACCAAATTGATCTGCATATGCTTTATTATCCATGGTACCTCCTTCAACTACACCCATTAGTTGATAAGCTGTATTATGCTCACCAATCTGAGATATCCAGCCATAGTTATTAATTTCATTTACTTCGCCAGCAAAATCGTTTCCTTCTATGGTTTGATTTGCAAAGTTAGAGTATCCATTCTGCCTGATGTCGAAAGTGTTGTAATCAACATTAGCTCCATTACCTATTCCACCCATATATTGGAATCCTTCATTATACTCTCCGTACTGATAGATGGTGGCGATATTGCCTTGTCCATTTTGATGGATTAATCCATCATTGTGGTTGCCTTCCTGACGAACCAGTCCATCATTTCTGTTGCCATCCTGATTGATCCATGCATCATTGTTAACGCCATATTGATTTACCCATGCTTCATGTCCAAACCATACCTGGTTAACATTTGAATTATTGTTATCACCTTGTTGCTAAATCCATGCTTTTTGGCCTCCTCCGCCATAGCCATTATTGTTTTGATAAAGAATATTGTTGTTAGAATATCCGATTTGATCAACCCACGCGCTGTTGCCGACAAGACCAGCAGCTTCCTGGTTACGCAGCTGAGTTACTGTTGATTCATTGTACTCACCTGTTTGATTAACCAGATCATAATGCTGTGCCATAATAATCCCACTGCATGCTAAAAATGCAATCATTAAAACTAATTTTTTCATTTTTTTAAGTTTTTGTTGTTAATAAAAAAAGTGTATTATGAACTCGGGTCATAACCTGTTCTGCTCCAAATAACAACTAATTAGCACTCGGGGGCGTGGGGAAGGGGTAGTGGCGTGCACCAAGAAACAAAAGAAAAAGATAGATTTCCACGAAAAAAAGTTGTCAAATATACAACTTTTAAAACGTTTTGTCAAGTATAATAATTAAATACCTATAAAAATAAATTTAAACCTTACGTAAGATTTATATATAAAATAGTCAAACATGTATTAAACATAGAATTATCGGAATTCTGGTAAGATAGCATCTTCAACTAAAATTTTTCTGTGAAGACCATTAATACTCATAATCACAATATTTGATTGTCCATATCCTGTATTATTCTGATTTACGCAGATTACCTTTGATCCATCAGGTGAAAATCGGGGAAATAAATCATTGGTTCCAGGTTGCTTGGTTATTGATAAGTCTAGCTCAATGGTATCATTTATAGATTTCAAATAAATACGGGAATCTAATTGTCTTCCATCCCATGAATTCAATCCTTCTGCATCTCTGGTGAACATTATTTCCTGCCCATCAATAGAAAATACCGGATTCTGGATAATTCCCGGCAGATTTTCCACAAACAGGGTCATGTCAGAACCATCTGGGTTCATAATATATAATTCATTATCAAATGGATTGTTTCCTGTGGTCTGAACAACAATTTTATTGGTATAGCCTGACCAGTCGCATGATGTAAAATGCCTGTTTTCCGGAGCTGTGGCTATTGTTGATAATCCTGATCCATCTTTATTCACAACGTAAAGTAGATTATGATTGGGAAAAACGATTCTGTTCCCATCTGGTGACCAACAAAATCCATATCCCGGATTATAATTTCCTGCGATAGGAACATTGGTGACTTTCCGGACATTATTACCTTCTTTATCCATTGTATGGATATGCAAACCAAGATCTCTGTTCGAAATGAAAGCTATTTCCTTTGTTACTCTGTTAACCCTTGAACACCAGTCAATATTGGATGGAGAATTAGTAATCCTATGAATTTTTTCATCAATGGTATCATTAATATAAATATCATAATTGTTATTTACAGATCTGGAAAAAGATACATGTCCATAGGGCATACTGCGGGTAGAGAAAGTCCATATCTCACTTTGAGCAATAGTCGAATCCTTATGGATTGCTGATACCTGCCAGTAATAAGTGTTATTATATTTCAGATCTGTAATAACAAACAAATTATCTGTTAAATCAGATTGATCAAATAGTGGTCCGTTATCTGGTGATTCATACATAACGAACGAAGCTAAGTGCAGGCGGGCATTTCAAAGCACTAAACATCCAATAAACAACAATGCCTATTTAATGTAAGATGCTTCAATTCAGCACTATCTGCCCGCTTGCATTTAGCTTTTGTTGGCAACTGGGCGTTTTCCCTCTATTTTAAAACATTAGTAACAAAAAAATTAAGGTCGTGTCTTACTCATTTTAAAAGCTGCAAATATTGGAGCAACAATTAAGCAAAGTATAAAAAATAAAATAATAAACACATTTATACCTGAGCGATTAAAAATCATTGAGGAAACCTGGGAAATGTTTATATAAAGGATTAACAAACAAACAGTCATTTTCATAAAAGAAATTGTTCGTTTACCTGTTTTATATAACAATTCTGCATTACGTTCACTTACTTCAACTGGAAAATTAAAAACATGAGGAAATTTGTTTAAATACGTCATTCCTATAAATGTTAATAATGCCGTTAAGGGTAGGATGAGCAACAACCACTTAGAACCAAATGAATCTGCTTGACCAAGTGCATTGTAATGTATTGCCACACTATTTGGGTATTTGCCCCAATAGTAAGCAATAATGATAAATGTAAGTGCTAAAGAAATAATTGAGATACTCTCGAAAAAGTAATCCAATTTTGTTTTTTTTATATAAATCCTTGGGCGCATCATGACTTTCAAATTAGTTTGAAATTTGTTTCAAATTGAGAGCAATGACTTGCTTAAGCGCTTCTTTATTTACATTTACTAACTTATCCGGAAATTCATTTTCAAGAATTGTAATAAATTCTGTCATTTGGGCTTGCTCATATTCAGATAGCATCATATAAGTATCATTAGGTTGTCCTCCATTCAAAGCCCATATCTGTAATAATAGAGGATCATTGTTAATTAATGGTGTCGGGGAATCATTATTTGCCCATGTTTTCCATATCCATGTACCGGCTGCTGCAGCAACTACGACAGTACCTCCTCCTACAACACTTACTGCTACAGCGTGTGAAGCAACGATAGCCCAAACAGCTACAATAGCACCGACAGCAACCGCAACTACAAAAGCTACAACACTGCTATCACCATTATTTAAGCTCATTAGTGAAAGTAAAGCAGGGTTTGCCTCGATTAATTTGTTAATACGTTCTACGTCAGCAATTTGAAAATTCGTAATTAGGTTTTTTTCTTTACAAAGGCGAATAATTTCTTCAATGTTATTTTGCTGAATTGCATTGTAAAGATCAATATCAGCTATTGCAGTAATTAGTTTGATCAAATCGTCATCCAAAGAAACAATTAAGCCAGAGAATCCAGATGATTCAATATAAAGATTAGGATTAGCAAGAAATCGTGAAGCATTATTCCTATCTTGCAGGATATCCAATGAAAGTTTGTTAATAAAGTCGAAATATTTCCTATCCTCTTCACTTACTTGAATATTTAGTAAAATGTGAGAATTACCATTCTTTAGCAACGTTTGGATATTTTTGTTGATATCAGGTACAGATTTATCAACATATAGTAAATCATAATCCTTTACACAAGATTCTAAAAGCAAAGTTGATGCTAATGCACCTGAAATGATTTGTTTGTAACTCGGTTTCCTTTTCATTGGTTTTAAATTTTTAAGTTAGACACTGTGATTTTGTATACAGAGAGTATTTTAATAATACTCTAACCATAACCTCCTTGTAGTTTTCTTGAAGAATCTTTATGTTTTCTTGTTCTTTGAAAATTTCTGAACAAATATTACATATATGACCAGTAATAAATCCATGTTGAACTCCTCGTTTTTCATAAATAAATTTCAAAATACTCATCGGGCCTTCAATAAAAAGCCAAATCTTGAGGAAGTCTTGAAACTGTGATTCGTACAGATGATTTATTTCACTTTCTTTTACACTACCTAATCTTAAAGGAATTATATATTCGCTGGTTAACCCACAACAAGAAATCATTTGAGAATATGGATTAATTGCTATAGTATTAAACAAAGATGTACATCCTTTTGAATTATCATTGTAAACTATCAAATCATTATATGAAATCTCAGATTCTTTATTGAACTTTATCCAAACTCCACTTTCAATTTTTAAAACCGGTTTTACTCCATTTGCAGGGAACAGATATTTTTTGAGTCTCTCGTCTTGGAAAAAATTCTCAACTTTAAATAAGGATTTATCATGTTTTTCAACATTTACAACACATGTGAGACCTAAATCCACAGATGCCATACAACCATAAACAATATTGTCATAAGGCACCCATTCAAGGTGATCATCTCCGGTACTAAAATTTATTTCATATAACCCAGCATTAATTAATTTTTTTAATTTTCTATACGCAATACTATAGCTTTTAGCCCAATATCCGTTTGTAACTATTCTAACGAGAAGTCCGTTTTCTTGACCATATTTAATTATTTCATAAATTTTATTACCTAGGATTAAACATTCACCGCCTGTAAGTACTAAGACTTTTAGAGTGCTTTTATATGCAGATAAACTCTTGTCGATATAAAATTTCATTTCATCGACACTTAATTGCTCTCTAATCTTAGGATTGCATCCAAAACAGCAATTTTTGCAGGCTGCAGTGCATTTATAAGTAGTTAATAATGAAATGGTCTTCGGCGGAATTATTGTAATTGACATCGTTAAAAAAATTAGTTTAATTTAACAGGGAACAAAGAAAAGGAAACCAAACTATCAAAATTAGATAGTGGACTGTCATTTTTCATCATCAATTAATAGATAATAAGTTTTTCTGTATGTGCAATATCCAATTTTATATCCGAGCATTCTTAAGTCAGATATATATCTATATAATGTAGGCAATGAAACACATTTTCTTATACTAAGTGCTGCAGCAGTACCTGTTTTTTCTTTTTTAATCAATTCAAGAATGTAATCAAGTTTCTGTTTTTTATCTACAAAATTCATAACCTGCAATTTTTAAGTTTTTTTTTCTTGGATAGTTTGTTTTTTATCGCCTTGTTGCCAACAACACGATATGTAAGGCTATCCAGGAAGTCAGGATTATGAAGATTTATCTCCCATTTCAAGGTATCGGTTGTTTCTTGACTAACTGATTCATTTGCAGGAAAAGGGTTCACAATTTTGCCTGATGCCCATGTTGTTTCAATGTTCAAATACTCGATTAAAACAGTGACATCAGAATTCTTTAGCGGAAGCACCTGAATAGTAACTGAGCTTACCTTGTAATTTTTCTTTTTTGTTGTGATTACAATTTCTCCAATCGGAACATCTTGAATATCAAACCGACCATCATTTCCTGTAATCACACTACTGGAGGCAGGACTGGTTGTGATTGATACTCCGGTTATTGGTTGATCTGTTGATGCATCCAGCACAATGCCTGATATAGAACCCATATTCTTGAATGTCAGTGGTTTCTTCACAAGAAATAAGCAAAATGGCTCCCAAAAATGCCATCAGATAGTGTTTGTATTTGCTTAACATAATTCTGTTTATTGGTGATTTTTGTAAGGATACTCAAGTAATATTGATTTAATAATGTCGGGACCTTTGTAAATCTTTAAACGAACCTGGCATTTCCCATCTTGATCTATGCTTACAGAAGAACTAGATAAATCAACGGTTTTGCCCGGCGTAATCTCCAGAGTTCCACTTTGTTTTTGTTGCGATGTCCCACTCTTACTCACTTTTATGATTTCCATTTCGTAGTAGTATGTTTCGGTTAAAATGGAATTATTGGTCAGAACTCCAATAAATGTTACAATTTCAATGCTGTCTTTGACAATTATATTTGCAATAACTGTTGAATCTTTCGCCTGTCCATATCCTACCATGGCAAATGCCAGGAATGCTATAAAACTAAATAGTTGTTTCATTTATCTTCAATCGGAACACTTTTGATTTTGTGATTGCCAAAATAAAAACTTAAGCCAATTTTTGCTGTCCAGATCATATCCAGATACTTTCCACTTTCTAACCCATCTATTCCATCGGTAAATGCAATATTATGATCTGCTTCAACCGATATGCTGAACATAGGGTCAATTAAGTACTCAATACCAAGTCCATAGTAACCAAATCCAGAATATTTATCGATAGCTATTTCAATCTTTTTTGATTCTTGCATAATACCGGCACCAATCCTCATATAAGGTGACATCCTTGCAAATGGTGCTGGTATATACTTGAGACCTACATTAAATTGGTTAACTTCAGACTTGAAAAATCGCCCTGAGTTTAGATATAGATGTGAAAATTCGACAGTGGCTGCAATTGAAGGCTTCAAGTAGTGACTAAAAGATCCACCATATAGAGGTTTAATAACAGCCCCCTTATAGTCACCATCGAATTTATTAATCCCGCTGAATGCTGATATACTAAAAGGTCCTCTGTATGTTTGTGTTCTCAAATGTCCGAGAAAACCAATCTCTTCATTTTGTTCTTTTTCATTGAAGTAATTGCGCACTGTAACAGAAGCCGAATCAGCAGGATTCTCAAATTCCCATAATCCATCTTTCTGACCTTCCAGAATCAATGCAGTGACAGCTTTTTCGATAGCTTCTGTTATAGCCATCTCAGTCGGTTCATTATAAGTAAAACCCGTTTCAGCTTCAAGCAGTTTTTTAAATTTGACATATCTGAAAACCCCGACATCAACTTTTTGAGAAAGAATTGATTTTGTGGTATAAACAGTCTTTAAGATGTTGCCATTACTGGTTGATACTGCTCTTAAATAAACAGTAACAACATCCTCCCTGTACTGGCCAGACACTCCTGTACCGAAGTATCTAATACCCATTCCTCCCGTAATGACATTTGCCTCATAAGAAATTATTCCACCCTCGAGGATAACACCTGCAAAAAGGAGTGGAGGAAGTAAGGGAGAATTCTCTTCAGATTGTCCCGAATATTGTGCTCTGCTGGATCTGATAATTTTTCGTTCATTAAGTAGATTGCTGATATTTTCCCGTTCAATCGGTACAAACCATTTTGACTCCTCTAGTGCTCTGAGAAGGATGGCAGTAGTTCCTTGAGAGATTGCAGTTGACCAGTTAGCACCCGTTTCCGACGCTTTATATTGTCCAGTCTGATCCCGGAACTTATAAACTGCTGTTACAATTTTTTCTTTTGGAGCAGGCAATGACGTTAACTCCTTATTTTGATTTGTTTCGGGACCTAATCTTGCCTGTCTGGGTTTCAAGGGTTGATGCAAGTAAGGATTACAAGAACTGATTAATATTATTACAAATAGAATAACCAGTTTATTAAGACGGGTTGAAAAGTTTGCCATCAGGATAATCAATAGAATGGAACAAAAATAGTTGATTGATCTCCGGAGTTGAGATCAAAAATGATTACATTGAGTCCGCCATCAAGTTCTCCAATTTCAATCTGGTAATTTCCAAAAACATAAACACCTTCGCCCAAATCCTCCTCTCCAAACCAATTGTCTATCAATTTTCGAGATAGCTGATTTAAAATCTGACGGTTAAGTGAATTCTCAAAATCTACCAAAGGATCTGTGTGATAATCAGGAATTTGAGTTTCAATTTCTTCCTTGAAAGTATTCTGAGCATCAGCTGAGCTCAGGAGCCATTGATAATTAAAGGTTTCACCTCCAAAAGCAGGGTTGGTAAATCTTAAAACAAAATCCTGACTATAGGAGAGAAGGGGAAAGAAAATCAAACTAAACAATAAAAATCTTAAGACCGTTCTCATAATGATTGATTTAAATTAATATATACCTGTTCCACTCTGATCAGAAGCATCAAGCTGGTTAACAATTTCCTGAAAATTAGCCAGATACTGTTGCAAAGAAAGTACTAGACTTTCTGCAAGTCCAGTTATTAGTTCTTCACGGGGCTGGAGCAATGCTGAGCCCAATGATTCTTCATTGATAAATACTTAAATTGAGGTGCTTATGCCCCTGAAAGGTTTTTCAACAATTCTTATCATAAAGTTAGTAGCTCCTGGGGGAGGTTCCCATAACTGATAAAAAAGATCAAAAAAATCTTGCCCTGCTTTTGTTAGAGTTTCATCAATGAGTAATCCATCAATCTCCAATGAAAGTTCCTTCTCAATATTAATACGTTCATTGATTAGGCTTAGAGTGTCTCTAGTATGGGGGGAAATTATGAGTGAATCTTCAGTTATTACCTGAGCAAATCCTGCATGAATACTGAAAAAAAACAAGAAGAGCAAAATTGATTTTTTAGTAAACATATAAATCAATTTTGGTAAAGTTAATAAAAGAATCAGAAAAGTATTCATTTTATATAAAAATTTTTCTAAAAGCTGAAGATATTTTTAATGGAATCAGTTTTTAATCGGGTTATAAAGGAATCTTGTTAAGTAAGCTTCGGATTAATTTCTAATGTTTTCATTGCATCATTACCAAGTTATAAAGGAATCTTGTTAAGTAAGCTTCTTTATATTTGCTGTCATGATTTTTCTGAAACAATACTTAAAAAAAAAGATTGATTACCATTCACTTGATTTGAATGAAAAGCATACATTCAAAAGGCATATCGGTTTTACGATCACTGATGGATTGGTGGCAAGTATCCTTACATTGAATGAATTCGTTTTCTTGAGAAGCCTTAAAGGAAGCTCAATACACTTGAGTTTCCTTTTCCAATTCAGTGTAGTAGTATTCATCTTTTTGATATTAATATCTGAATGGTTAAAGCGTGTTAAGGACAAACCAAGGGCGGTCATGATAACAGGTGTTTTAACAAGGATGCCTTTAGCCATTATATTATTTTTCCCGAGTGATCCTGAGGCTTATACATTTAATTCGATTTACCATTACATATTTCTGGGCATTTTCCTTATTTATTATATGGGGAACCTAGTAATTTTTCCGTCAATAAATCTCTTTCTTAAAAGCAATTACAGGCACCACCTATTTGGACCTCTTTTCAGCTATTCAACTTTAATTGGCAAGATAATGATGATGATTTCTGCATTCTTATATGGTTGGATTCTTGATTTTAACCCTTATTCATTCAGGTGGGTTTTCGTTATAGCGGCAATAGCTGGGACTCTTTCAACTTATTACCTTTCATGTATTAAGTTCAAGGAATTTGAGGTGTACGATAAAACTTCAGGTTTTATAGCTTCAGTGAAAGTATCTGTCAAAACTATGCAAGGGATTCTCAGGAAAAATATTCCTTTCCGACATTTTGAATGGGGATTTATGTTTTATGGCCTGGCATTTATGAGCACCACAACTGTAATAACTATATTCTTCATTAAGTATTTAGGGTTAAGTTATATTGGGATTGCTACTTACAAAAACACTTATAATATTCTGTCGCTGTTTCTGATTCCTTTTTTTGGAAGGACATTATCCAAGATTGATCCAAGAAAATTTGCTGCCATCACATTCAGTTCTATCGGTTTGTTCTTGTTAAGTCTTGTACTGACTTATTATTTCCCTGCTTACATAGACCTTTTTGGCATCAGATTATACTTTGGAATGATTCCATATTTATTATTTCATAGTGTCTTTGCAGCTACAATGTCACTTTTATGGAGTATCGGATCAGCGTATTTCTGTAAACCTTCAGAGGCTGGTGATTATCAATCAGTACATTTATTTCTTACAAGTGCCCGGTCTTTAGTAGCCCCTCTACTTGGAGTTTTATTTTATGAACTGTATGGTTATGTAGCAACTTTTGTTATAGGTGCCGTATTTCTTTTAATTGCTGTGGGAATAATGATCTGGTCTTACCGAAAAGACAAAGCATAATAAAATAATCTAAAAAAAATGAAGACACTCAAAAGTGAAGCAGACTTAAATGAAGTTATTAAGTCGAAAGAAGCTGTTTTGGTCTATTTCTTTAATGACTCCTGTTCTCCATGTATGGCCTTACGACCAAAGGTAATCGAATTGCTCGAGTCTGAATTCAAGAAGATGGAACTTATATTTGTAGACAGATTTGAGTTTCCTGCCTTGTCATCCGGGATGGGTGTTTTTGAAAGTCCTGTTATAATTGGATTTTTTGATACCAGAGAAACTTTCAGGTTCAGTAAATATATTTCGATGGGAGAATTAAGAGATCGTATCAGCAGATATTACAATATTTTATTTCAATAAAAAAAGCCTTCGGGGATCCGAAGGCTCAATTATAAAGAATTGTGTGCATGTTCTAATTCAGAAGGAAAACCGGAGTAATGATTTCTTTTCCTCTTTCAATTGCTTTCTCATTCTCAGGTATCATATTATGATGTCTTTCTGGAAGAGATTTTTCAAGTCCTTTATGAATGAACTCTGGTTGAACAACTGGCTTGATCTTAAGGAAACCACCAAGTACAATCATATTAAATACTTTGGTTAAACCCATCTTAGCCGCTTCATCTGCAGCCTGTATAGAATAAATATTTATATCTCTTCTTGTCGGGTGTTTGGTAATACCATTGGGATCATAGATAAGAATACCACCAGGTTTTACACTATTCTCAAATTTATCAAGTGATTGTTGATTTAAAATAATTGCTGTATCAACTATACTTAATATTGGAGAGCTTATTCTGTCATCACTGATAATGACAGTAACATTTGCAGTTCCACCACGCATTTCGGGACCATAGCTTGGCATCCAGCTGACTTCTTTATTTCCCATGACACCAGAATATGCGAGTATCTTACCCATAGAAAGAACTCCCTGTCCTCCAAATCCTGCTATTAAAATTTCTTCAGTCATTGTTACAGTTTTTAAAGGTTAATCCTCATTTACTTTTATATCGCCTAAAGGATAGAATGGGAACATATTTTCGACCATCCATTCATTAGCTTGATTTGGAGTCATTTTCCATCCGGAGTTACAGTTTGACACCACTTCAACAAATGATAATCCTTTATTAAGCTTTTGGTTTTCAAAAGCTTTACGAATTGCTTTCTTTGTTTTTCTAACAGCAGCAGGAGTGTGAACAGCCTGACGAGTAACGTATAAAGTTCCTGGTAACTGAGCAACCAATTCAGTTATCTTCAAGGGATTTCCCATCGATTGAACGTCACGTCCATAAGGAGAAGTTGAAGATTTCATATTAGGAAGCGTAGTTGGAGCCATTTGTCCACCTGTCATTCCATAGATACCATTGTTAATAAAAACTATCACGATATTTTCACCTCGGTTACATGCGTGAATAGTTTCGGCTGTACCAATAGCAGCGAGGTCACCATCGCCCTGGTAAGTAAAGACAAATTTTTCAGGCATAAGTCGTTTAACGGCAGTAGCTAAAGCAGGAGCCCTTCCATGAGCAGCTTGCTGCATGTCGATATTCATAAATTCATAGGCTAATACGGAGCATCCAACCGGAGCAATACCGATAGTCTTTTCCTGAATCCCCATTTCCTCCAAAACTTCCATTATAATTCTATGGGTAGTACCATGTCCACAACCAGGACAATAACTCATAGTTTTGTCAGTAAGGAGATTTGTCCTTTTATATATTAGATTTTCCGGTTTGCGGATATCTTCTTTTGTAACAGTATCCATTTCTTATCCTCCGATTAATTTAGATTCTAAAGCTTCCACTATTTCCTGTGGTGAAGGTATTATTCCACCCATACGACCGAAGTGTTCAACCCTGACTTTGCAGTCAATAGCGAGTTTTACATCTTCAATCATTTGACCTGCGCTCATTTCAACAGTCATAAAGCCTTTAACTCTGTTTGCAAGCTCGGCCAAAGGTGCTTTTGGGAATGGGAAAAGAGTAATAGGGCGTAAGAGTCCCACCTTTATTCCTTTTGCTCTTGCCAGATCAATTGCCTTCTGACTTAAGCGTGCTCCTGAACCATATGCTACTATAACATAATCTGCATCTTCACATTGAAAGGCTTCATAGCGAACTTCATTCTTTTCAATTTCACGATATTTAGCCTGAAGGTGAATATTGTGTTCTTCCTGAACATGAGAATCAAGATTCAGAGATGTGATAATATTCCTTTCGCGATTAGCAGTCTTACCGGTTGTAGCCCAAGGAGTATTCCTTATGATTTCTTCTTCGGTAAATCTTGGTTTCTGTCCATCAAGGTAAACCTTTTCCATCATCTGACCAATAGCCCCATCTGACAGAATCAACACAGGATTCCTGTATTTAAAGGCAAGATCGAATGAAAATGATGCAAAATCAGCCATTTCCTGTACTGATGAAGGTGCAAGTACTATAAGTCGATAGTCACCATGTCCACCACCTTTGGTTGACTGGAAGTAGTCACTTTGTGAAGGTTGGATAGTACCTAATCCAGGGCCTCCGCGAACAGCGTTAAGAATCACACATGGCAATTCAGCACCGGCTATATAAGAAATACCTTCCTGTTTCAAACTGATACCGGGACTTGAAGAAGAAGTAAGTACGCGTTTACCGCAGGCTGCACCGGCATAAACCATGTTTATTGCAGCTATTTCACTTTCTGCCTGAAGTACCACCATACCTGTCCTTTCGTGTGGTTTTTCAGCCATTAGGTACTCCATTACTTCTGACTGAGGTGTAATCGGATAACCAAAGTAACCATCGGCACCTGCTCTGATAGCTGCTTCAGCAAAGGCTTCATTGCCTTTCATTAATCTTAATTCTTTCATACTCATTTAGTAATTAAATTTTCTTACTCAATTCTTTTTCTGTAAACCGTAATGACTCCATCGGGACAAACTATTGCACAATTTGAACAGCCAATGCATTCTTCATTTACAGTTTCGACATAGTTATAACCTTTGCCATTTACATTTTTAGATACCCCAATGACATCGTTAGGACAGGCTGGAATGCATACCTGACAACCCTTACATTTCTCGATGTCGATTACAATATCACCTTTGACTTTTGCCATAATAGTTATGATTTAGAAGATTGTAATTCTTGGAACAAAATTAGGTATTTTTTATGGTTTGATAATGATTCTAGCCTTGTAAATTGCTAAAAATGAGCTTATTTAAAACGGTTTTAAACAGCCAATCAATTGTTTCATATACAATTGTGTGCTATTTATGTCGCTTTTTGAAAATTAGAGACTTACAGAGGTTACATTAACCGGATGATGTTCATGGAATTTCTTTAATCTGAACTCCAGATCAGGAAATTGAACAGGATCTACTAAAGAAACACAAGCTCTTAATCCCTCAAGTCTTGTACTTCCAGTAATGGATAATGAAATTGCACTAATTCCATAATAGAATAACTCTTCAATTAGTTCCTCTCCACTATATCCAGGATACGAAATTGTAAAGTAAAAGCCATCAGCAATAGGTTTATCAACGTCTTTATCGTATACTATTTTGAATCCGTTCTTTTTAAAAATTTCCTTCATTGTACGCGCTTTTTCTTCATACACCTTAACTTCCTTTAGCATATTATAATCTCCATCATTAGTGGCTTTTAGCATCGCAGCGAGAGCGTACTGAGCTGAATGAGAGGTGCCTGAACTTAGTGCATACACAGTTCCAAAAATCATAGCCCTGCCGAATATGTCACTACTGTAATAATTCAGCAAATTTTCAGACTTTAACTGGAATAACTTATCAGAAACCACCATCATACCTATACGCTGCCCGGCATAACTAAATACTTTCGAGCTTGAAATAAACAGGATATAATTGTCAGTGTATTTAGCAACAGAAGGCTGGAAAGGTTCTTTGCCAGGCACTGAATAATCAGTCCGGAAGTCCATTCCAAAGTAGGCAAGATCTTCACAAATTACAATGTTGTATTTATTAGCGAGTTCTCCAATTATTCTTAGTTCCTCCTCAGTAAAACAAATCCATGATGGGTTATTAGGATTGGAGTATAAAACCGAATGTATCTTTCCGGTTGAAAAATACGATTCCAGTTTATTTCTTAACTTTTCGCCTCTGTAATCATAAACATCAAAGCTCTCAAACTTTTGTCCAAGCACTCGGTGTTGCTGCTTATGAACCGGAAATCCTGGATCTATGAAAAGAGTAGTATCCTTTTGTGCGTCAATTCTTTTTAGAGTTAAAAAGGCAGCAAAACTTCCCTGCATACTACCCACTGTGGGAATGCAGGATTCAGGCTTAACTTCAATATTCAGAAAATTCTTAACAAATCGTGCTATCTCATTTTTCAAAATAGGAGTACCTTCAATATCGGGATATATTGCAGCCACTCCATCTTGTAAAGCTTTTATTTCAGCGTTCGTTCCAATAGCAGGAGGTTTAAGCCCTGGTATTCCCATTTCCATTCTAATAAAACGAGTACCTGTTTGTGCTTCAATTAAATCAATAATTTTTTTAATTTCTCTGATACTTGCTTTTCCCACATTAGGTAAATTCATTTTGGTAATTACAGAACTTACTACATCATAATTAATGGGGGTGTCCTTTCTGAACTGTTCATTCATTACTATATATTTTTGGTTGTTTTATTTTCTTTTCCCAAAATTTAATCGAATTCAAACGTTTGCGCTGATAATGGCTGCAAGTTACATAATAAGTTTAATATGGCATTTCAAATTGGTGAAAACGCATTATTTGATAGTTACTTGTTTCTTCCTTTAACTGATGCAATTGCAAGAATCAATCCTAGTGCAATACTTAAAAACGCGGCAAAAAGAACCTGATATTCAGGGGGCAGAAGAAAAGTAATTGTGTGTGCTGGGAACCAGAAAAGTGGAATTGACTTTTTGAAGACAAAATTCCACTGTACATCCCAATTTATATTCTTGAGTATTTCAGCAATTTTTATCCTTGAAAACAATCCACTCATTGTACCTCCTGTAAGAAGAATGTGCGTGTCAGTCACTTTATGAGTTGTCATCATAACCGGACCGAAGATTGTGTTCATAAGGAAACTAATGCAGAATGCAATTAATAGTTTTCCTGAAGTAAAATTACCTGCATATACTTCTTTGACATTTTCCATTCCTAAAAATGAAAGAAAGTCGATTGTTCCGGCTGTGAAAATTACAAATGCCAATTTGATAGAGAATCCAAGAAAAGCCCAAACAAAGGCTCTTGGAAATAATCCGAAGCCTGATTGAGTATATTTTCCTGATTTAATTCTGGAACCGAGTGCTTCTCCCATTGTGGCTAGTATTGCAAATTTAATCATACTCATTATCATTGGATAATCGTGATTAAAAGAAACGTATGCCTGAAAGAAACTATCAATAAGAATAAATGGCAGAAAAATTGTAAGTGCAATAAGAATAAAAATCAGATCTTTTCTGTTCATTATTGGTTGTTTTAGGTTGTGCAAAGTTATAATGTTATACTTACAATATTAACCTTATCCGAAGGTCAAAGATGTTATTAAAATCACTATCTTTGTCCCCTTTTAATAAATGCTATGATTAACATTACATTACCCGATAATAGTGTAAGGCAGTATCCTGAGGGGATTTCTGCCATGGAAATTGCAAAGAGTTTAAGCGAGGGACTGGCCAGGAATGTCCTTTCTGCTACTGTAAATGGTGAGATATGGGATGCAACCAGACCCATAAATCAGGATTCGCATTTAAAGTTGAATACATGGGAATCGACCGAAGGTAAGCATACGATGTGGCACTCCTCCGCTCACCTCATGGCTGAAGCTGTTGAGCAATTATATCCGGGTGTGAAATTTGGTATCGGGCCTGCCATTGAAAATGGTTTTTATTATGATATGGATTTCGGAGACCGTCAGATCAGCTCTGAAGATCTTAAGGAGATTGAGGATCGCATGCTTGCACTTGCCAGGGAAAAACAATTCTTTTTAAGAAGAGAAGTCCCAAAAGAGCAAGCACTTAAGTATTTCTCTGAAAAAAATGATGAATACAAGATTGAACTGATACAGGATTTAGAGGATGGTCAGATAACCTTTTATGAATCAGGAACATTCACTGATTTATGCAGAGGACCGCATTTGCCTGATACAAGCGTTATCAAAGCTGTAAAGCTTTTAAATATAGCTGGAGCTTATTGGAGAGGTGATGAAAAGCGTAAACAACTTACCCGAATTTATGGAATCACATTCCCCAAACAAAAAGAATTAATTGAGTATCTTGAATTACTGGAAGAAGCTAAAAAGCGCGACCATAGAAAACTCGGGAAAGAGCTTGAGCTATTCACTTTTTCGCAGAAAGTAGGGCAGGGGCTTCCTTTATGGTTACCCAAAGGAGCTCAGCTAAGAGAAAGACTTGAGCGTTTTTTAAAAAATGTTCAACAAAAAGCAGGGTATCTACCTGTAATTACTCCACATATTGGAAATGTGGAATTGTACAAAACTTCGGGACATTTTCAGAAATACGGAAAAGACAGTTTTCAGCCAATCAACACTCCTGAAGAAGGAGAACAGTTTATGCTGAAACCTATGAACTGTCCTCATCATTGTGAAATATTTGCTTCCAAACCCAGATCATATAAAGACCTGCCAATCCGTTTTGCTGAATTCGGAACTGTTTATAGATATGAACAAAGTGGTGAGTTGCATGGTCTTACCAGGGTAAGAGGATTTACACAGGATGATGCACATTTATTCTGTATGCCTGATCAGATTAAGAGTGAGTTTATCTCTGTAATCGATATAGTTCTTCATATATTCAAGACGCTTGATTTTAAAGATTATACAGCTCAAATATCCTTGAGAGATCCTCAAAACAGAGAGAAATATATTGGAAGCGATGAGAACTGGGAAAAGGCAGAAAAGGCAATCATTGAAGCTGTTGATGAAGCTGGTTTAAATGCTGTTATTGAATATGGAGAGGCAGCATTCTATGGACCAAAGCTTGATTTTATGGTAAAGGATGCTTTAGGAAGAAAGTGGCAGCTTGGAACCATCCAGGTTGATTATAATCTGCCTGAAAGGTTTGAACTTGAATACATTGGCAGTGATAATCAGAAACATCGTCCTGTAATGATTCACAGAGCACCTTTTGGATCTATGGAACGTTTTGTTGCTGTTTTGATTGAACATACTGGTGGCAAATTTCCTTTATGGTTGACACCTGATCAAGTTATTATATTGCCAATCAGCGAAAAATATCTCGATTATGCAAAAAAACTTTCAGATATCCTAAATAATTACGAAATTCGCAGCCAAATTGACGAAAGGAACGAGAAGACAGGGCGTAAGATTCGTGACGCTGAAGTGAAAAAAATCCCTTTTATGATTATTGTTGGCGAAAAAGAAGAAACGGAAGGAAGTGTATCTGTTCGTCGTCATGGAGAAGGTGATTTGGGTTCATTCACCATTGATGAATTTGTCAAGCTAATTAACAATGAAATTAAAGAAGCCATTAGTAATGGCTAATTATTAACTAATCAAGGAGGAATAAACATAGCAACGCCGTTTAGAAACCCAAGAGGTCCGAAACCTATGCAAAGAAGGCAAGAGGATCCCCACCTTATCAATGAAAGGATTAAAGCACCCGTAGTAAGGGTCGTAGGTGAAAATATTGAACAGGGCATATACAATATCAAAGATGCTCTGGCAATGGCTCAAAGATTAGAGCTCGACCTGGTCGAAATATCACCGACTGCAAATCCACCGGTTTGTAAGATAACTGATTATAAGAAGTTTCTTTATGAACTGAAAAGGAAACAGAAAGAAATTAAAGCAAAGTCTACCAAAATTGTGGTAAAAGAAATCAGGCTCGGACCTAATACTGATGAGCACGATTTCAACTTCAAACTTAAACACGCTATTAAGTTCCTTGAAGAAGGTGCCAAGGTTAAAGTAGAAGTGCTTTTCAGGGGAAGAAGTATTGTCTATAAGGACCAAGGTGAAATAAAACTACTTCAGTTTGCCTCTCTGCTTGAAGATTATGGGAAAGTTGAAAAACTTCCTTTGCTCGAAGGTAAGAGAATGATCATGATAATCGCTCCTAAAAAATAGAAGTTTTTAATCTCAATATAAACCCTAATTAACAATTCAGTAATGCCAAAAATGAAGTCTAAATCCGCTGCCAAAAAAAGGTTTGATGTAACCGGCACCGGTAAACTGAAAAGGAAGCATGCTTACAAGAGTCACATCCTGACTAAAAAATCAACGAAACGCAAACGTAATTTAACTTACTCAGCCATAGTTGATAAAGCGGATGCAAAAGTTGTAAGGGATATGCTTCAGTAAATTTGTGTTAATCAATAATTATTAACCCTTGCTTTCTGCTCCTAAGTGTTTCAAATGTGAATGCGAAACCGCGAAAGTGAAAAACAATTAAAAAATGCCAAGATCAGTAAACGCAGTTGCCTCAAGGGCACGCAGAAAAAAGCTCCTAAAAGCTGTTAAAGGTCAATTTGGGAGAAGAAAAAATGTTTGGACGGTTGCCAAAAATGCATACGAAAAAGGCATGGTGTATGCATACCGTGACAGACGCCAGAAAAAACGTAATTTCCGTAGTTTATGGATTACTCGTATTAATGCAGGTGTTCGTGAATACGATATGAGCTACTCTGTATTTATGGGCAAACTCAAACAAAAGAATATCAATTTAGATCGTAAGGTTCTTGCAGATCTCGCAATGAATCACCCAACTACATTTAAGGCTATTGTTGATGCTGTTAAGTAGTTAAGTTGAGTAAAAACGTAAAAAGAGCTTGTTATCCCAACAAGCTCTTTTTTATTAACATCAGAGTTAATTCAGAATCGTTCCGATCTCTTTTTATTTAACTTTCTCAAAGGGGTTCGTCTTACCTTTTTGTGTTTCATCCTCAATCACCTTATTCTCCTCATTTTTTTTATTCTTTTCAAGGGAGAATTTAATTGGCATGTTAAATTGAACTGCGACAGGTTTGCCCTTTTGTTTACCAGGTTCCCACTTTGGCATACCTGAAACAGCATCTAAAGCTGCTTTGTCAATGAGTTCATTAACTCCTCTAAGTACTTTTACATCTGTCACAGATCCATCCTCTTCAATAATAAAAGTCATATAAACAGTGCCTTCTATTCCTTTTGCACGGGCTTCTTGAGGATAAATTACATTACTCGATAAATATTTGGTTCT
>JAEYSM010000004.1 GCA_023434665.1 Bacteroidota bacterium
GATGAACAACATTGATATCAGCAGCAGCCCAATCTAAGGTCAACAACTCTTCTTTTGCCAACCAACGGAATGCTTTATGTTCAGTGAGTACAATTTCTCCGCCTATGTATTCTGAAATGAAAGGAACCAGAGTAATTTCATGCTCATATTTATGAGTGACAGGCTGTAAGCGTTTTATAGGTTGGATAATAATTCCTAACTCTTCTTTTATTTCTCTAACTATGCAATCAATTTCAGTTTCTTTTTCTTTGACTTTGCCACCAGGGAACTCCCATTTTAGGGGGAGATGCATTTTCTCGCTTCGCTGAGTTGCAAGGATTTTACCTTGTTTTACAATAATGGCACAGATGACCAGCATGTTGTATTGTACGATCCAGGACCTTTATTTAAGTTCAGTAATATATTCTTTTGTCAACATCTTAGATAAATTAGTAACACAAATTTAAGAAATTGCTGATACTATTCTTAGTATCACTTCTCAATGTTCATAACATTTTTTTCGTAATTTCCCCCTCTCTTTAGAAGCACATTGACTAGTGGATCAAATCATAACATTCATCGACCTTGAAGTAAATCCTTCAACCAACAAGGTGCTTGATTATGGCGCGGCTAAGTTTTATGAGGTGCGGACTAACAGGCATGTTCCGTTTCATTCGGGACACCTGGCTGAATTCGTTGAGTTTATCAAGGATTCGCAATTTATTTGCGGGCATAATGTGTTTAAGCATGACTTGAAATTTTTGAAAGATAGTATCCCTCGGGAGATTTTAATCCGCTTTAAATACATTGATACTTTACTCTTATCTCCCTTACTGTTTCCTGCAACGCCTTATCACAGACTGGTAAAAGACGATAAGCTTAATCCCGAAGAGCTGAACAATCCATTATTGGATTCATTGTCTGCTAAAGATCTTTTCTTCGATGAAGTGGATGCTTTTAAAGCCCTTGACCCTGGTTTAAGGACCATCTACCATGAATTGCTTGGCCGGCTGGATGAATGGAAAGGTTTTTTTAGTTTCCTACAGCACGATGCTGTTTATGAAAAGTCCACTATGGGTCATTTAGCAGATATTGAAACACTGATCAAACAGCGTTTTAAAAAAGAGATTTGCGAAAACTGCCGACTTAACGAAATCATTAGCAACCATCCGGTTGAACTGGCTTATTGTCTTGCTTTAATTAATGCCCACGACAGGTATTCCATTACACCTCCATGGGTCCTTAAATCTTACCCGGGAGTGGAAAGGATCATGTACCAAATACGCAACAATCCTTGTATTACCGGATGTTCTTATTGTGACACTTCTCTTGATATTTATAAAGGTTTATCCACCTTCTTTGGCTTTAATTCGTTTCGTACGTATGCCGGCGAGCCACTGCAGGAGCAAGCTGTACAGGCTGCGGTTGACGGGAAATCTATACTTGCGGTATTTCCCACAGGTGGTGGTAAATCGTTAACTTTCCAGTTGCCTGCCTTAATGAGCGGAGAATCTGTCAAAGGGCTCACTGTTGTGATCTCTCCACTGCAGTCACTCATGAAAGACCAGGTTGATAACCTTGAGAAATCGAGTATTACAGAGGCAGTTACAATCAATGGTTTACTAGATCCAATTGAAAGAGCCAAATCGATTGAAAGAATTACTAATGGCACAGCATCTCTTCTTTACATCGCACCTGAGTCCTTAAGATCAAAAACAATAGAACATATTTTGCTGGGACGTAAAATTGTACGGTTTGTGATAGATGAAGCACATTGTTTCTCCTCGTGGGGACAGGATTTCAGAGTCGATTATCTTTACATAGCCGATTTCATCAAATCGTTGCAAAAGAATAAGAATCTTAATGAGCCAATTCCGGTTTCCTGCTTTACAGCGACTGCCAAACAGAGGGTTATTGACGATATTCGATCATATTTTAAGGATAAGTTAGATATTGATCTTGAGATCTATACATCCAAAGCTTCAAGAACAAATCTCACCTACCAGGTTTTTAAACGTGGAAACGAAGATGATAAGTACAATGCAGTACGAAACCTTTTGGATGAAGAAGATGTTCCAGCAATTATATATGTATCAAGAACGCGAAGGGCTTATCTACTCGCCGAAAGGCTTACAACAGACGGCTACAGTGCCAAGCCATACCATGGCAAAATGGATCCTAAAGAGAAAACTGAGAACCAGAATGCATTTATTGCAGGCGATGTCAGAATCATGGTAGCCACTTCTGCTTTTGGTATGGGTGTAGATAAAAAGGACGTTGGCATGGTGATCCATTTTGAGATTTCCGATTCACTGGAGAATTATGTGCAGGAGGCAGGTCGCGCAGGCAGGGATGAAAGTATTACAGCTAAGTGCTATGTCCTTTTTAATGAAGATGATCTCGACAAACACTTCATTCTGCTTAACCAGACGAGACTTAATATCAAAGAAATTCAGCAGGTCTGGAGAGCTATAAAAGATATTACCCGGTTGCGTTCAAGAGCTTCCAATTCAGCACTTGAAATTGCCCGTCAGGCGGGATGGGATGACAATATTGCAGACATAGAAACACGTGTTACCACTGCTATTGCAGCTCTGGAAGATGCAGGTTATCTAAAAAGGGGACAAAATTCACCACGCATATTTGCCAACAGCATCTTGTCAAAAACTGCTCAGGAAGCAATAGAAAAGATACATGCTTCAGCACGGTTTAATGAAAAAGATAAAGTACTGGCTGACCGAATTATAAAAAATCTAATTGCATCAAGAGCGAGGAAACAAGCAAGAGATGACGCTGCTGAATCCCGTGTGGACTATATCGCCGATAATTTAGGTGTTGTGAAAGGTGAGATCATCAGAATAATCAACCTTTTAAGGGAAGAGAAAATCCTTGCCGACAATAAAGACCTCACTGCATACATCAGACGGGGAGACAATAAAAATCAATCTTTAAGGGTAACTGAAACATTTCTGAAGCTCGAGAAATTCCTGCTTTTATATCTTCATCCAGATGAGAAAATTATCCATCTTAAAGAAATTAATGAAAAAGCATTACAGGAAGAAATCACTGATGCAACGCCAAACAAGTTAAAAACGATCTTAAACTTTTGGACAATTAAAAACTGGATTAAGCGAAAAACAACTGACTTCCAAAATAATAGAATTTGTATTCAGGGTATCCTTTCAAAATCGGAAGCAATTGAAAAGCAGATGAAACGCCATGAGCTTGCAAGATTTATTATTGACTTCCTGTATGATCGTAGTTTTGAAGATCAGGATGCAAACCAACTAGATGAAGTACTAATCCATTTCTCTGTTAACGAGCTTAAGGACGCATTCAACAAACGGAATGTATTATTCAATGCTGATATCGATGTTAGCGATGTAGAAGACGCTCTCTTTTACCTTTCAAGAATTAATGCTTTGAAAATTGACGGGGGCTTTTTGGTTGTGTATAATAGGTTAACCATTGAACGACTGGAGTCGAACCTCAGGAAGCAATATAAAACTGAGGATTACCAAAAACTTGCTCATTTTTACGAGAATAAAGTTCAGCAAATACATATTGTTGGCGAATACGCAAAAAAGATGATCACCGATTATCAGAATGCACTCCAATTCGTTGAAGATTATTTCAGGCTGAACTACCAGTCGTTTCTGAACAAGTACTTTAATGTTAATGAACAGACGGAAATCAGACAAAATATAACTCAGGCAAAGTTTAGAAAGCTCTTTGGCGAACTCTCTCCAACCCAGTTAAAGGTTATAAATGAGCAAAATGCAAACTATATGGTTGTAGCTGCCGGTCCTGGCAGTGGCAAAACCAAGTTACTGGTGCACAAGCTCGCCTCTCTGATTTTCATGGAAGATGTCAAATATGAGCAATTGCTTATGCTTACTTTCTCGCGGGCTGCTGCTACCGAATTTAAAAAGAGGCTTATGGGGCTTATCGGTAATGCAGCAAGTTTCGTCCAGATCATGACATTCCATTCATACTGCTTTGATTTATTAGGGAAAGTAGGTACTCTGGAACAGTCGGATGCCATCATCAAGCATGCCGTAGAAAAGATCAGAAGCCGAGATATTGAAAGAAGCCTTATTACCAAGACCGTCCTTGTGATTGATGAAGCTCAGGATATGTGTGCTGAAGAGTATGAGCTTGTAAAGTCACTTATGGAAATGAATGAAGGAATGCGGGTTATTGCCGTTGGTGATGATGACCAGAATATCTATGAATTCAGGGGCTCCAGTTCACAGTATCTTTACGACTTTATTAAAGAAAAACATGCCGTTGTACATGAATTATTAACCAATTTCAGGAGCAGTAAAAACCTGGTGCTATTTACCAATGAGTTCGTAAAGAACATCCAAAACAGGTTAAAAGAGAATCCTATTCAAGCTAATAGCAAAGAAAATGGTATCATTAATATAACTAGCTATTCGGATGAAAACCTGATAGTCCCATTGTTTAATGAAATCATCAAGACGGAACTTCAAGGAACAACGGGTATCTTGACAAAAACCAACGAAGAAGCTCTTCAAATTACAGGATTGCTCCTGAAAAACAAAATGAAGGCGAGGCTTATCCAATCAAATGATAGTTTCAATCTATTTAATCTCAATGAAGTAAGGTACTTCCTGGATAAACTATACTTTGACGAAACAAGTAGCAGCAGAATTATTGGTGATGAAACCTGGCAGGAAGCTAAGCAGCAATTATTTAGTGACTACAGCACAAGTAAGGATCTTGATATCTGTAAGAAATTAATTCATGACTTTGAATCTATCAATCCGAAAAAGAAATATAAGTCTGATCTGGAGAGTTATATAAAAGAATCGAAACTTGAAGACTTCATTACCGGCAATGGCGAAACGATATTAGTATCCACTATGCACAAAGCCAAAGGCCGGGAATTCGACAATGTTTTCATGATGCTAGTCAATCAAAATCTTGTTCGTGATGAAGACAAACGCCTACTCTACGTGGCGATGACCCGAGCCAAGGCAAATCTTCATATCCACTTCAATACAAAACTAAATAACGGACTCGTTAACTACAGTTTTGTTAAGAACGGCCTCGAAAAGGTCCTAACAACCATCCAAACAGATAACCTGACAATCAAACATGACCAAAACTGCTGGGATTGTCCTTCTGAATTAGTAATGCACCTGAGTTTTAAAGATGTATGGCTGGACTATTTTACTGGCAAACAATATGCAATAAACCGGCTTAAGAGTGGTGATATCTTGTACATCAAAGACACCGAATGCCAGGATAAAAACGGCAAATCAATCCTAAAATTCTCCAAATCATTCAATGACGAGATTGAAAAACTAAAAACACAAGGTTACACTCTTACTAAATGCGAAGTGAATCATATCATTTACTGGCAAAAAGAAGGTAGTGACAATGAAATAAAGATTGTTTTGCCGGAGGTGTGGTTTTGCAATAGCAATTACTAAGATAAATTAGATCTACTTTGATCCATAAAAAGAACCTCTGGTTACATCACAACCCAACAGATCATCCGTTGAACATCCCAGATCAATATCAGTACAATGCCAAAGCTTCCTTCCGGATATTGTAAATACCGGCCCTGAACTATGTTGTTCGAAAGACTTACATTTATTTCATTTTCTTGTTGTTACTTGAAGCTAAGTTGCTAATTTTGCATTTCAATAAATAAGGTTATTTATTATGTATTACAGCAGACCTTGGACATCTATCTAAGTGATAGACAGTCCCAAATAAATTTCCCATATTCTTTTTGTCAAGACAAACACTCTATGTTTTGGTGTGTCGTCATTTTTAATGAAGGCATTTCTTTGTCATAGTTGCTCTGTCAGGTAATACTGTCTTTCACATCACTACGATTTGAATTCAAGTATTCACCTGTAAGAA
>JAEYSM010000082.1 GCA_023434665.1 Bacteroidota bacterium
GGCATAGTCCAACTCGGTTTTATTCATCATTCCCATCTCAACTCTAATATCTTTCACTTGTAATTTTTTACATTAAATGTTTCTTTATACATTTGTAGGAACGATGAATAAAACGCTATACGTTATGGGCAAGTTTGAAGAATAACAAAATATCTCAAAATTGAGAAGTTTTTGAAGAAAATATAATAATGAGAATATGAACAGAACTATCTTGACAATAATGTTTATTTGGAGCCTTTTGAATATGTCAGCTCAAACAAAAATATCGGGCTTCAAACTTGAAATTGAACCCTATATAAGTTTCATCAAAATGCAACAGACTAACCCCATGTCCTATTTATTGGATAAGTATAAAACATACGATGTGATTGTATTTGGTGAACGTGACCATCGGGACATTACTCAATACTATTTTCTTGAAAAACTTTTTAATACAGAAGAATTTTATAAGCAAGTAAACGTCATCTATACTGAAGCCGGTTCTTCCAATTATAATGATACATTGAATAAAATTCTGCAAAACCGTATTTTAACGGAGGCTGAAGTTGAGCAAAAACTTATTGAAATATACAGAGAAATATCATATCAGGTATTTTGGGACAAATACAATTTCTTTTACTTGTGGAAAACAATCTACAAATTCAATCAATCACATCCAGATTATCCTATTGCTATCAAAATGACTTCGCATCCGTTTGATTGGTCAGAAATCACAGATACGGCAATTTGTCGAATAAAAACAAATGAGGTTGAAAAATATTACGACGAATCAATGGCTGAGTTCTTCTTGAAAAATTTTAATGAAAATAAGGACTCTACAAGAAATAAAGCTTTTGTAATTATGAATTACCCTCATAGTTTACGAAAATGGACTTCACAAGAGAATATTACATATAAGATAATGTTTGGATCATATATTGAAAAAGAACTTCAGGGAAGAGTTTGTTATGTTATCGTAAACCCATACACAATAAACTCAATTCAACCAGTAGCTAATGGGAAATGGGATGCTGCTTTCAAATATTGCGATTATAAAAATATTGGCTTCGATTTTCAGAATTCACCTTTTGGTAAAGACACCTTCGATGTTTGGTCAAAAAATGGAATTCTGAACTTTGAAGAACTTTATGATGGAATGATATATATAAATTCTACATCGAAATGTGAGAATGTTATTGGAATTCCTGGCTTTATTGACAAAGGATTTTCGAAAGAATATATGCGTCGACTAAAACTCCGCATGTATGTCTTCCGTGGGCAAGAATATAAAACAAAGATAAAATGGGAAAAGGAGTATTGCAACGAAATCCGAACTCGAACTGTCCATGATGACATTAAATTTATGTATGGAGAAGATAAAAGTAAATATTTTGATACCGTTGTAGACCAATGGTTATTGTTTGAATGAAAACCAGCCCATAACAGCACCTATGCCCAATAGCCTATGAAAGAGCAAATTGAAACAGCAGTGCCCCGCAGAATATTTGTAGTGGTGGACAGTGACGAAGCCCGCAAAACGGCTACTGGGCATAGCTGCAAACCGTTATCTGATAAAAAACTGCTTTGTTGTGGAGGAGGGGAAAACAAAGCTTGATTATTCAACTTTTCCCGTATCGAGGGGAGAAATGACGGCACCTGAAAAATGTACACTAACGATAAGCGAAAACACGGCGCTTGTCACATGGGAATATCTGGACAACCCCTGGTTTTCAAAAGGAGAAGATAAGCTGATGGTTGCCCTACATGTGGAAGACGATGAAAAGTCCTATTCACAGATGCTAACCAATGTAGCATATCGTGAAGCAGGACACGCGAGTTTCCCCATACCCATCACCGACAAGCCGGTACACCTATGGCTCTTTTTCCACAATTCAGACAATGCAGTAGGTGAAAGCCGGAAGAATGTCAGCGACGCAGTATATTTTAGACTATAATTAGGGGTGAACAGATACAGATTTCAAACGATCAATCAGAAAATATTTTTCGCATTCAAAATAAATTATTATTAAATTGCAGGGGTAAAAGAGAGAGTAATGCCTTTTGAAATTCTGGCAGCAAAAGCAGAAATAACCAAACGAAGACTGCCAATAGAAACGGTTAAGAAGATTGAGCAGTTCAGTAACTGGATGTGCCACAAAAGATACAGTGAGTCAACAATAAAGACATATGTTGAAACACTAACAGTACTACTTCGCTTTATTTTGCCTAAAGAACCTGAACAAATGCAGGGGAGGGATATGGTTGATTTTGTCAATGACTACATTATCCCGAATAAATACAGTTATTCATTTCAGAATCAGGCAGTAAACAGTGCAAAACTATTCTTCAGGGAGATCATTAAAGGGAATCTGAATGTAGAAAGCTTTGCACGTCCACGCAGTGAACATAAACTGCCGAATATACTTAGCAAGGAAGAGGTGAAAGAAATACTACAGGCCCCGGTTAATCAAAAACACCGTTGTATGCTAAGCCTGATATACGCTTGTGGTTTACGCCGGAGTGAATTGCTTCGCCTGGAACCGAAGCATGTTGATTCAAAGCGACACATGCTGATTATACTCAATTCTAAAGGAAAGAAAGACAGGCTGGTGCCGATATTACACTTCACTGGCTAAGGCATAGCTATGCGACACACTTATTAGAAAGTGGAACTGATTTAAGGTATATTCAAGAACTACTTGGACATAAAAGTAGTAAGACGACAGAGATTTATACACATGTATCGGAAAAGAGCCTACAAAAAATTAAATCTCCATTTGACGACTTATAATTTTATTATTTTAAAAATAATAATGGATGACGATTATCATACATACTAGGCCCAGGATGGATGTATTGTATGAGAATGTCATACTTATAAACTAGTTAATATGCAATTCTGCCAGTCACGGGTTTAAAAGCATAGATTTACAGGGATGCGAATTACTGAAGG
>JAEYSM010000040.1 GCA_023434665.1 Bacteroidota bacterium
ATGGTTAAAGATGGGTTATTAACAAAGATCTGGGTTATTAACAAAAAGAAAAAAGTAACCAAAAAAGAAAAAGTCAACATCATCATCAATTAACCTAAAAAAAGTCAACTAATTTCAGGCATGCTCAAGGAATTGACTGAGTGCTGATTGCTGAATGCTGAAGGCTAATGACTGCTATTAAAAATCTAAAAACAAAATCAAGTAACAAAGAATGCTACTCCTGTGAAAGTTTTATCTTTGCCTGAAAATTAACATACCTGTTAACATACTCAGTCATGTCAAAACTATCCAACGATTTCATTAACCGTCACAACGGTCCCAGAGAAAGTGAGATGTCCCATATGCTTAATACAGTTGGGGTCTCCGATCTTGACACCTTAATTGATGAGACTATCCCTGCCAGAATCCGCCTTCCTAAACCTTTGAATATTGCTGAAGGAATGAATGAATGGGAGTACTTGTCGCATTTAAAAGAGTTAGGTTCGAAAAATAAAATCTTCAAATCGTATATCGGGATGGGTTACTATCCGGCCATCACTCCAGGTGTCATTCAGCGCAATGTGCTTGAGAATCCGGGCTGGTACACTTCCTATACTCCATACCAGGCTGAAATTTCTCAGGGCCGTCTCGAAGCATTGTTGATTTATCAGACTATGATAAGTGATCTCACCGGAATGCCGATGGCCAATGCTTCGTTGCTTGATGAAGCAACCGCAGCTTCCGAAGCTATGATCATGTTCTTTAATTCACGTTCAAGAGAGGCTGTTAAAGCAGGTACCAATAAGTTTTTTGTTTCAGAAAAATTGTTCCCTCAAACCATTGATGTTCTTGTTACAAGAGCGACTCCGCTAGGAATAGAACTGGTTTTTGGTGATCATAATACCATTCAGTTTAACCAGGAGTTCTTCGGAGCTATCATTCAGTACCCTGATGAAACAGGTGAAATTCACGATTACCGCGATTTTACCGCAAGGGCTCACGAACACAATGTGATGGTGGCTGTAGCTGCCGACCTTTTGAGTCTTGTTCTGTTAACCCCTCCGGGTGAATGGGGAGCTGATGCTGTTCTGGGTTCAAACCAGCGCTTTGGTTTACCAATGGGATATGGCGGTCCTCATGCAGGTTATTTTGCTGTCCGTGAAGAGTTTAAACGTACCATTCCCGGTCGTATAATTGGAATTTCAATTGACGCAAAAGGAAACAGAGCGCTCAGAATGGCGCTGCAGACACGTGAGCAACACATCAAGAGAGAGAAAGCTACTTCAAATATTTGTACCGCCCAGGCTCTTCTTGCTATTATGTCGGCATTCTATGGTGTTTATAATGGCCCTGATGGCTTACGCCAGATTGCCTGCAGAATTAACACATATACCACTTTACTGGCCTCTGAGGTTGAGAAGTATGGCTATAGGCAACTGAATGAAACCTTCTTCGACACCGTTAGAATTGAGTTACCCGACACAGTTAAGATAAATGACCTTAAGAAGCTTTCGCTTGAAAGTCAGGTCAACTTCAGATATTTCTCCGATAAAGTGATAGGTATCAGTCTTGATGAGACAACCAATCTCGAAGATCTGAAGATGCTGGTCAACATTTTTGCTTCAGCAGCAAGAAAGGCTTTTAATGCTGAGATTGAGATTTCTGAAACTTGCCAGGGTCAGCATTATCTGCCATCAGCATTGAAAAGAACATCCGATTTCATGACTGATAAGGTTTTTAGTTCTTATCATTCAGAAACTGCCATGATGAGATTCATCAAGAGTCTTGAAAACAAGGATTTGTCACTTACCAGGGCTATGATTCCGCTGGGATCATGTACAATGAAACTGAATGCTGCCGCTGAATTGTTTGTACTGAGCTGGCCTGAATTCAATGGCTTGCATCCTTTTGTACCGGCTGATCAAGCTAAGGGTTACTCGCTCCTGATAAATGAATTTGAGAAAGACCTGTGTGAGATTACCGGATTTGCTGCCATGTCGTTCCAGCCCAATTCAGGTGCAGCCGGAGAATATACAGGATTGATGGTCATCAGATCATATCATTGCAGTCGCGGTGAAGGTCATAGGAATGTATGTATCATTCCGGCTTCGGCACACGGAACAAATCCGGCAAGTGCTGCTATGGCAGGTATGACTGTAGTGGTCGTTAAATCGGACGAAAAAGGCAATATTGATCTGAATGATCTGAGAGAGAAAGCCGCTAAATATAAAGATACGTTATCTGCCTGCATGATCACCTACCCTTCCACTCATGGAGTTTTTGAAGAAGGTATTTGTGATGCGATCAATATTATCCACGAAAACGGAGGGCAGGTTTACATGGATGGTGCGAATATGAATGCTCAGGTTGGATTGACCAGTCCGGGCTTTATTGGTGCCGATGTTTGCCACCTTAATCTTCATAAAACTTTTGCCATTCCTCATGGTGGTGGAGGTCCCGGAGTTGGACCAATAGGAGTTGCCCAGCATCTTAAACCATTCCTGCCCGGCCATTCAATGGTTAAAACCGGCGGAGAAAACGGAATTCATGCCGTAGCTTCAGCTCCATTCGGAAGTGCTTCTATCCTGCCTATTTCTTATGCTTATATCAAGCTATTGGGAGGCGAAGGACTTACCATGGCAACCAAAATGGCCATTTTAAATGCCAATTACCTGAAAGTTAAATTATCAAAGTACTTTAAGATTCTTTACACAGGTAAGAATGACAGAGTTGCTCATGAAATGATTCTTGACTGCAATGAATTCAGCCGTTCAGCTGATGTGCAGGTGGGTGATATTGCAAAACGACTGATGGATTATGGATTCCATGCGCCTACAGTTGCCTTCCCGGTACACGGCACTCTTATGGTTGAACCTACTGAAAGTGAACCACTGGAAGAATTAGACAGGTTTGTGGATGCCATGGGTTCCATCAGAGCTGAGATTGATGAAATTATCCAGGGAAATGCTGACAGGCAGGTGAATGTGATTAAGAAAGCTCCTCATACTATGGAGATGGTGACTAACGATAACTGGGACCTGCCCTATTCGAGAGAGAAAGCCGCATTCCCCATGAAGTCGCTCAGATATGACAAATACTGGCCTGCAGTCACACGCATCGACGATGCATACGGCGACAGGAACCTTATGTGCACCTGCGCTCCTTTAGCTGCTTATCAGGAATAGTAAATTTCCGGCTGGCATAACATTTGCCCGAATGGGATTCAAATAAAAAAGGGAAGGTTCAAAGCCTTCCCTTTTCATAAATATCAGTTTTCTTACTTCACAAGAACTTTTGCATTTGCAAGGCAGGCTGCAATTCTTTCCCAGGTCCTTGAAATATCATTATCAAGTCCAACGCTGAAGCGGACAAGCCCTTCGCTCATTCCCATCTTATTCTGAATGTCTTCGGGAACTTCACTCGAAGTACTTTTTCCTGAGTTGCTGAACAATGTCTTGAAATAGCCGAGGCTCACTGCCAGATATCCTACATCATTCATTTCCATATCTTCCATGAATTTGGAAGCCTGCTCAGCGGTGCCAAGATCGATCGTGATCATTCCACCATAACCAAACTCTTTATTCATCATACGGGTGAGCAATTCGTAACCCGGATGCTCAGGAAGACCAGGATATGAAATCTGCAGACCGGCTTCTTTGAACTTATGGGCAAGATACATAGCGTTGTGGCTGTGCTGTTTCATTCTTATATGCAGTGTATGCAGGTTCTTAAGAATGCTGGATGAGCGCAGAGGATCGAGAACCGGTCCCAGCAACATGCTTGTTCCGTCGTTTACATCAATCATAGAATTGATAAAATCGGCTTTTGCACAGATCGCACCGGCAACGCAATCATTCTTACCATTGATAAACTTGGTCATACTGTAAACTACAATATGTGCACCTAACCTGATCGGGTTAACGATCATAGGTGTGAAAGTATTATCAACAACCAGAGGAATATTGTGCTGATCGGCAATAGCGCCCAGAGCCGGAATATCTGATATCTGAAGCATCGGGTTGGTCATTGTTTCAGTATAGATCAGTTTTGTATTTGGTCTGATAGCTGCCTTTACCGACTCCAGATTGGTGATATCGACGAAAGTAACGTCAATATTGAATTTCTTAAGATAATTTGACAGGAATGCGTATGTTCCTCCATAGGTTGTAACACTACTTACAATGTGGTCACCGGTGTTAACCAGATGAAGAATTGTGTTGGTGATAGCAGCCATGCCACTGGCTGTAACCCATGCAGCTTCAGTACCTTCCATTGCTGCCATAGCATCGGCCAGGTATTTATTGCTTGGATTCCAGTGACGGGAGTATAAGAAACAACCCTCAGCTTCACCATGAAAAGTATCGGTCATGGTTTTAGCCTGCATAAATGTATAGGTTGCAGAATCTGTGATAGATGGATTTACATCACCAAATTCACCAAACTGGCGAAGATCTTGAATCTGACTTGCTGGATCAAATTTCATAGTGCTTATTTTTTAAGTTCTTTTTATGAAACAAAAATATCGATTATTCAGTATAGTTGCATCAATTATAATAATTTAGCAGTAAATTGCCGAATATTTTTAAAATCTGTAAGCAAATGGTCTTATTAAGTTAATAATTATAAGATAAAACTAAAAATTATGATAAACCGCTTTCACATTGATAGTTTGGACAAGAAAATCATTAAACTTCTCAACAAAGATTCGAGGCTACCGTTTGTGGAAGTTGCCCGCAAATGCAATGTATCGGGTGCTGCAATCCATCAGAGAATGCAGAAGATGCAGGAAGCAGGGGTTATACGTGGTTCTTCCCTGCAATTGAATCCCAAAGCCCTGGGTTACATGACCTGTGCTTTTATCGGAATCCAGGTTAATTTAACATCCACATCCACGCACGATGAGGTGTTTAATAAGATAAGTAAGATTCCGCAGATAGTTGAATGTCATCACATATCAGGCAAATATTCATTGCTGGTTAAAATACTCACACAGAGCAATGAGCATCTGAAACAGATCATCGTGGAGCAGATACAGTCAATTCCGGAGATCAGTTTTACCGAAACTTTTATTTCTTTGGAAACAGGGTTTGAGCGGCAGCTGGAATTGTAAATTTTCAGTCAAAGGTGCTGTATCCGCATAACGGCATGTACTTCATGTTGTGTGGTGCATGTGGCATTATGCAGGTGTTGCATGTGATTGCCAAACAAAACAAACTGTGCCTTGTTAGAGCGGTGGAAAATACTTAAATTTGCACTAATTAAATATTTGACTATTATGAACTATGATTTGATAGTGATAGGATCTGGTCCCGGAGGTTACGTTGCCGCCATAAGGGCATCGCAACTGGGAATGAAAGTCGGCGTTGTTGAAAAGGCTGAACTCGGTGGAATTTGTCTCAATTGGGGATGTATTCCCACCAAGGCACTTATGAAAAGCGCTCAGGTTTACGATTATATGAAACATGCTGCCGAATATGGCATATCACTATCAGGGGAAGTGAAGCCTGATTTTGAGGCTGTTGTTAAGAGAAGCAGGGGTGTCGCCGATGGCATGAGCAAAGGCATTCAATTCCTTTTCAAGAAGAATAAGATCGATCACTTGCAGGGATATGGTAAAGTTAAACCCGGCAAAGTAGTCGAAGTAACTGATAATGACGGAAATGTCAAGGAATTCAAGCCACAGCACATTATCCTGGCCACAGGTGCCCGCTCGCGCGAACTGCCTAACTTAAAGCAGGATGGCAAGAAAGTTATCGGATATCGTGAAGCAATGGTGCTTCCTAATCTTCCTGAGACTATGGTAGTGGTTGGTTCAGGTGCAATCGGTTCGGAGTTTGCCTATTTCTATCAGACAATGGGTACAAAAGTCACCCTGGTAGAATTTATGCCAAATATAGTTCCTGTTGAAGATGAAGAGATTTCAAAACAACTGGAACGCAGTTTCAAGAAGTCGGGCATGAAGGTAATGACTTCATCGACTGTTGAATCTGTTGATACATCAGGTGATAAGTGCAAGGTGACCATTAAAACCAAAAAAGGTGAGGAGGTGATTGAAGCCGACATCGTGTTATCAGCCGTTGGAATCACCACCAATATTGAGAATCTGGGGATTGAAGAGACAGGAATTGAAACTGAAAAAGGTAAGGTGGTCGTTGATGAGTTCTACAAAACCAATGTCGAAGGTATCTATGCCATTGGTGACATTGTTCATGGACCGGCTTTAGCGCATGTGGCCTCTCATGAAGGAATTATCTGTGTTGAGAAAATTGCCGGCAAACATGTTGAACCTCTTGACTATCAGAATATACCCGGATGTACTTATACACATCCTGAAGTGGCATCGGTTGGTTTGACCGAAAAAGCAGCCCGTGAAGCAGGTTATGACATTAAAGTGGGAAAATTCCCTTATTCAGCTTCCGGCAAAGCCAGTGCTGCAGGAAATAAGGAAGGCTTTGTGAAGGTAATTTTCGATGCAAAATACGGAGAATGGCTGGGTGCCCATATGATTGGGGATAATGTAACTGAAATGATCGCTGAAGTGGTAGTTGCACGAAAACTTGAAACAACCGGCGAAGAAATTATAAAAGCTGTTCATCCGCATCCTACTATGTCAGAGGCTGTCATGGAGGCTGTTGCAGCTGCTTACGACGAAGTAATTCACATTTAATAGAATATAAAGGGAGGCGGATTAACCGTCTCCCTATTTTTTATGGAAGTCCTAACAACCAGCATCTCAGGTTTATTGATTATTAAACCTAAAATTTTTTCAGACGAAAGAGGATACTTTTTCGAAGCCTATAATAAAGAAAGATTCCTCGAAGCAGGACTGGATATTGACTTTGTACAAGACAATGAAAGCCGCTCCATGAAAGGTGTACTGCGTGGTTTGCACATGCAGAAAGAGCCATACGCACAGGGGAAATTAGTGAGAGTGATTACAGGTTCAGTGCTCGATGTGGCGGTTGACCTGAGAAAAGGCTCTCCCACATTCGGCAAATGGAATTCAATAATCCTGACTGGTGAAAATAAATGGATGTACTGGATACCCGAGGGCTTTGCTCATGGATTTCTGACACTAGAGGATAATACGGTATTCACTTATAAGTGTTCGGGTGTTTATAATAAATCGGCTGAAGTTTCCATTAAATGGGATGACCCTGACCTGAATATTGACTGGGGCCAGGCAAATCCGGTACTATCAGAAAAAGACAAGCTTGCACAATCTTTTCAGGAGTTCAGAAAAACACTCTGAAATTTCACAGAGCTTCTTTGCTGCAACGCTCGCCTGACTCATACAAGGCTTCTAATGCTTAAGCTGGTGAGCTTGGGATAACAGCTGTCACTCCTGAAATAAATAGAAGACCCGAAGCCCCACTGCTCTGAAATTTTAAGAACATCTTAATACTGATTCTCTGATTTTTGCATAACAAGATTTAATTTTGAGGAGTTCAAAACGAAATTTCCGTTTTTAGCGTTATTATATCCATCTATATCTATCATAACCGGTATCATGAACCCGATATTCTATAGAACCTCTTTTTTTGTATTGCTTTTTGCATCCATAACCATCGTAGTCTTTTCATTTTTCAAAAACCCCGGACAGGATTTTGATAAACTGTACTATGAGTCGTTCGCCCGTCATAATAAGGTGCACGCGCTGGTTATACCCGATTCACTTTCATTTGCCGGTGAAGAAGTTCCAATCAACCAGTATTATGTGAGGGAAGGGCTTGATAGAGAACTTCTTGTAAATACCTACTGGCATTCGAATACGGTTCTTCTCCTGAAAAGGGCTGCCAGGTTTTTCCCTGTTATTGAGCCGATATTAAAAGAGAATGGAATTCCTGATGATTTTAAATATGTTGCACTCATTGAGAGCGGTCTGATGAATGTTATCTCACCTTCGAATGCAGCCGGCTTCTGGCAGTTTCTCGATGCTACGGCTAAACAATATGGGCTTGAAGTATCAGAGGAAGTTGATGAACGCTATCACCTGGAGAAAGCGACAGTAGCTGCATGCAAATATTTCCAGTCGTCTAACAGCAAATATGCCAACTGGACTCTTTCGGCAGCATCCTATAACGCAGGTGCAGGAAGGATTTCAAGGGAGCTGACACGACAGCAGGTTAGTGATTTTTACAGTTTGTGGCTAAACCAGGAAACTTCAAGGTACATTTTCAGAATACTCGCATTGAAACTGATTTATGAAGACCCAACCAAGTACGGTTTTTATATCAGGCAAAGGGACCTCTACCCTCCTATCCCAACCAAAACAGTTGAAATAAGTGCAACCACACCTGATCTCATTGCCTTTGCACTACAAAACAAGACGAATTTCAGGGTGCTTAAAGAGTTCAATCCATGGCTAAGGTCTGATAAACTGACAGTTAAGCCCGGAGTAAAGTATCAGATAAAACTGCCGGAAGACGGCTATACCGGTTACGACCAGCTTTTGAAAGATATAGACAGTCCGGATAAAATTGTGGGAAAAGGATCATTGGATGTACCTCCTATGCCTCTTGAACAATAAAACTTCACAACTCCCTGTGGGCAGATCCTCCGGCCCGGGGTGATTTCTGACTTCCCTTTTCAGGAAACTAACCGACACTTCTTTGCATGAGAAATTAGCTTAATTTTGCAGTTTCAATTTTTTGAACGAATTTTTCAGGTTTGGAAGGCACATAAATAGTGAAAGAGGATAAAGAAACCAGCATAGAGATCAACGGATCAGCATCAGAAGATAATCTTGAAGTTTACGGAGCAAGAGTCCATAATCTTCAAAATGTAGATGTGTCCATTCCACGTAAGAAACTGGTGGTTTTTACCGGAATGAGTGGCAGTGGCAAGTCCTCACTGGCTTTCGACACCATATATGCGGAAGGTCAGAGAAGGTATATGGAGACTTTTTCTGCTTATGCACGGCATTTTATTGGCAACCTGGAGCGTCCGGATGTAGATGAAGTAACAGGTTTAAGTCCGGTAATTTCTATCGAACAAAAATCAACCAACAGAAATCCAAGATCTACTGTAGGAACCATTACAGAGATATACGATTTTATGCGGTTGCTCTTTGCCCGTACCAGTGAAGCCTTTTCGCCGGTTACAGGCGAAAAGCTCATAAGGTTTTCGGAGGACCAGATTATCAATCAGATATTTCAGGTTTACGAGGACAAGAGTATTTTAATCCTGGCACCTCTGGTTAAGGGTCGCAAGGGACATTACAGGGAACTTTTCGAACAATACAGAAAACAGGGGTTTCTGAGAGTACGGGTTGACGGAGAACTTAAGGAAATCACCTACGGTATGCTACTCGACCGGTATAAGGTGCACGATATAGAGCTTGTGGTTGATAAGATTAATATCAACGAGAAGTCGAAGCAAAGAATCAGGCAGTCGGTACAAACCGCATTAAAGCAGGGTAAGGGTACCATCCTTTTACAGGATACCGATTCAGGCAAATATACTTACCTCAGTAAGAATCTGATGGATCCTGAAACAGGTATTGCACTTGAAGAACCAGAGCCAAATACTTTCTCATTCAACTCGCCCTATGGTGCCTGCTCCAAATGCAATGGCCTGGGTGTAATAACAGAGGTGGATATCAAAAAGATTATCCCCGATCCTAAAATGAGCATCCGTAAAGGTGGTCTGGCACCTATCGGTGAAGCGAAAGCAACCTGGATTTTCAAACAGATTGAAGCACTGGGCGAAAAATACAAGTTTAACCTCGACACACCGATAAAAGACATTCCAGAGGTTGCAATGAATTCCATTCTGTATGGAAGTGAGGGAACTCTTAAAATAAAAAATGAATATGTTGGCGTCACCTCTTCCTACTCTCTGAACTTTGAGGGAATTATCAATTTCATAAATTACCAGATGGTTGAGAATACCTCTGATGTAAAGAAATGGTTCGGTAATTTCACAAATACCATAACCTGTCCGGAGTGTAAGGGAACTCGTCTTAAACCTGATTCTCTGACATTTAAGATCGACGGTAAGAATATTTCAGAACTAGTAAAACTCGAAATAAATGCACTTGATGAATGGTTCAGAGAAAATCATTATCAGGATGATGAGCGCAAGCAAACTATTGCATTCGAGATTATCAGAGAAATCAGAAACAGAATAAAATTTCTGCTTGACGTAGGACTTGATTACTTAACACTCGACAGATCGACTGCTAGTTTGTCGGGTGGCGAAGCTCAGCGGATAAGGCTGGCCACACAGATCGGATCACAGCTGGTTAATGTACTATATATACTCGATGAGCCAAGTATTGGTTTGCATCAACGCGATAACCAGCAGTTGATTCATGCACTTCAGAACCTCAGAGATATAGGAAATTCGGTTATTGTTGTTGAGCACGACAAAGACATGATATTGTCCTCTGACTACATTATTGATGTTGGTCCCGGCGCAGGGGTACATGGCGGTAAAATAGTTGCAGCAGGCCCGCCTGATAAGATGCTGAATTGTGATACTATCACTTGTCAGTATTTAAATGGTCAGAAATCCATCGGTATTCCGTCTAAAAGAAGAAAACCTGAAGGAAAAAAAATAATTCTTGAAGGGGCTACTGGAAATAACCTTAAGAATGTGGATCTGAAAATACCTTTAAGGTTATTTATTTGTATCACAGGGGTTTCGGGCAGCGGTAAATCTTCATTGATCAATGAAACCCTCTACCCTATTCTGAGTCAGCATTTCTACCGCAGCGATCAGAAGCCATTACCTTATAAAAAAATAAAGGGATTGGACCTTATCGATAAGGTTATAGAAATCGACCAGTCGCCAATCGGAAGAACTCCCAGGTCAAATCCTGCTACATATACCGGTGTATTTGATGACATCAGAAAATTATTTGCAGCATTGCCCGAAGCAAAGATACGAGGATATCAACCCGGACGTTTTTCTTTTAATGTAAAGGGTGGCAGATGTGAAACTTGTCGTGGTGCAGGAGTAAGAGTGATTGAGATGAATTTTCTGCCTGATGTTCATGTGGTTTGCGAGGAATGCTACGGAAAACGCTATAATTCTGAAACTCTCGAGGTACGCTACAGAGGAAAATCAATAAATGATGTGCTGAATATGACAATAAACCAGGCGGTTGAGTTCTTTGAAAACATACCCTATATTTTACATAAAATCAGGACACTTAAGGAAGTTGGTTTAGGTTACATTACACTGGGTCAGCAATCTACAACCCTTTCGGGAGGTGAAGCGCAACGTGTTAAACTTGCTACTGAATTATCGAGAAAAGACACCGGAAATACTTTGTATATCCTGGATGAACCAACCACTGGATTGCATTTTGAGGATGTGAAAGTCCTGCTGGATGTGCTGCAAAAGTTGGTGGACCGGGGCAACACGGTAATAGTAATTGAACATAATATGGAAGTTATAAAAGTGGCTGACTATATTATAGATATGGGACCTGAAGGAGGTCGTAAAGGAGGCATGATAGTGGCTGAAGGAACTCCTGAACAGGTATCTGAAAACACCATGAGCCTGACCAGCGAATTCCTTAAAAAAGAACTGTAAAAGGCAGTTTTACATTTACTTTTGCAAGATTTGCCGATTTGTTTTGAATGTATTCTGTAATATACTATATTTACGGCCCATAAACTATCAACTTAACATACAATAGCTGGATGCATTCATTGGGAAAAAATGAGGAAGACAGGATAAGAGAAGCTATAACCCCAAAAAGCTGGAACGAAATTATGACCAGCGACTCGTGGGAAGTTTTTAAAATTATGGCTGAGTTTGTCGAAGGTTTTGAAAAACTAGGCCGTATTGGTCCATGTGTTTCAATCTTCGGTTCTGCTCGCACCCATTCTTCAAACAAATTTTACAAACTTGCTGAAGAAATAGCTTACTTACTGACTAAAAAAGGATTTGGAATTATTTCGGGTGGTGGCCCCGGTATTATGGAAGCCGCCAACAAAGGTGCTCATTTTGGAGGGGGAAAGTCAGTTGGACTAAACATAGAATTACCATTTGAACAAGGTTCCAATCCATTTATTGACCCTGATAAGCTGATTACTTTTGACTACTTTTTCGTTAGAAAAGTAATGTTTATGAAGTACTCTCAAGGATATATTGTTTTACCCGGAGGATTTGGCACACTTGATGAATTGTTTGAAGCAATTACACTGGTTCAAACTCACAAAACAGCAAGATTTCCTATTGTTCTTGTTTCACGCAATTATTGGGAAGACCTGGTAAAATGGATTGAAAACAGAATGCTTGCAGAAATGAATATCAGTCCGACAGATCTGGATATATTTTCATTGGTTGATACAGCTGAAGAAGCTGTTGATACTATTGAAAAATATTATAATAAGTATGCTTTAAAGCCTAACTTCTAATACTGGCCGGGAACCAGTTTAATTATTTCACAAAACTAAAATTTAAGACGATGACATCTTTAAAACTGATTCAGTTGAATTTTGAAACGGGAGGGTATAATCTGCTAGCCAGAGTTACCATCAACGGCAAACCTGCTCTTCTGAAAGTTGACACCGGATCACCAACCTCAGTGATAGACAGCGATCACCTTCAAAAATTTGTAACTCAAACAGAATTGAGGAAAAATTCCAGAAAAAGCGTTGCCTCAGGTACTTCCAGCGCATATACTTACGTTGCAACAATTGACAAAATGGAAATTGGGTCAGTTGTAATTCGCGATTATAAAGCTATTGCTGCTGATCTGAGTCAAACTAACCGTACTTTCCGCAGCATGGGGAATCCGCAGATTGACGGTCTATTGGGGTGTGATTTATTGAAACATTGCCAGGCAGTCATTCGTTTTGACGAAAGAGTCCTTGAATTGAATGCACTGGAAGAACCTACAGAACAATCTGAAAATTTAATTATCGAGTAATCAATAGTTTAGTCGCTATTTTTTGAGGACTACCATTATACTGAGAAGCGACTATTAAGTATAGTCCGCTTCTCATTTCATTAAGTTGAAGTAGGGTCGTTTCATCCTTTACGACTAATTCCTTAACTATCATTCCCTGATAATTCGTTATGGTTACGTCCCATTCAGCATACTCAGGGAATATTAACGTTGCAGAGTTCAGTGCCGGGTTTGGATATATCTCCAGATTGTCTTCACCCCTATTTAGTTCTTCCATAATTAATGCACTGGGTGTCTTACCTTTAAATAGCTTCACTCCACCAGCAAAATTACCTGCAAGCATATCCGGATGTCCGTCATAATTTATATCTGAAAGACTGGCTGAAGTTCTTATCCCTTCATTCACCCAGACAAATGCATCTTCCTGTGCATTAAGTATTTCATTATAATCAGATGAAAGACCAGGAAAATAGAACAGTTTACCTGATTCAGAACCAACTATGAGATTCAGGGCGCCTTCTCTGTCTCTGAAAAAGGAAGGAACGCTGTAGCCAGTATATGAAGTGACCTGATTTGTAACGTTAATGTGGCCATAATAATCTGTTTTTTGCTGAAAAACAGGATTATTGGGTGTTCCTGTATTCTCCAGATAAGTCAGCTTTCCTGATTGATTTCCCATCAGGACATCCGCTAAACCGTCCCCATTAATATCAGCAATGGCCGGTGTTAGATATAATCCTGCTGTCCCTGAAAGGACTTGCACCGGATCATCAAAAACAGGTATTCCATCATTGTCATAATGCGATCCAAATAACAGATACAGATTTCCATCCCCTGTCCCCAGAAGCATGTCGGTGAAACCATCATCGTTTAAATCATGAAAAGCGGGATATAATCCGGTTTTTTCCAAAGATAGCAGCCCCGCAAAATCATCTGTAATCATTGAGAATTCTGGTTCGGTTGAACTTCCAGTGTTCCTGAACAGGCTCAGACCTGAAGTATATTCACAAATCAGCTGACCATTCTCATTATAGTGGTGTCTTCTCAACTGTCCGAAATTGCCGATTACAATGTCAGTCAACTGATCATTCGATATTTCAGCAAACACAGGATTCGAACCTAAACCTACATCAATCATCTGGTCCTGTAAAAAAGCTTCCGTCGAGAAAGTGACATTTCCGTCAGGCTCCATATTATACAACCAGACACTGTTACTGCCAGCCGATCTGATCAGTCCGGGATCGAAGGGTGATGCCACAAGATCTTTAATCCCATCATTATAAGCGTCAATTATTTGCAGTGAAGGAAAAGAAATAAGGCTTACAGGGTGGTTTTCGGGAAATGAATCTATCCGGCTGATCATAAATGCATCCATGTTATCGCCCCCATTGATCAATGCCTGGATATTCCCGAAATCCACATCACCAAGCGTAAGATCAAGCTTTCCGTCATCGTTTAAGTCCACTGCCAGTAAAGTGGAGCCGGTATGCCTGGCAGGCCGTGTTTCGATACAGGTGTCAAGGATAATGGAGTTAGATTCAGGACTTTCAGCAAAATTGCCCCAACAGAAATCTACTTTATGAAAAAGCAGCGAATCGGCATTACCCGTGGTTTCAACCGACATATTCTTATGCAATTCCATAAAAGAACCGAGACCCCAGAATGTCAGTATATCCATATCACCATCATTGTCAAGGTCATGAATGACCGGATAATCTACATTTGTTATGAGTAGATTAGTGAAGATGCTCCCCTGCAGAGAAGTAACGAATTGTTTAACAGCTTTCTCAAATCTCAGTTTATCAGTTGATATATTGCGATAAACCATAATTCCGCCGGTAGTATAAGTAAAGATATCGGGTTTGGAATCCCCATTATAATCTTTAAGCTGAAACAGACTATTAATGGGTGGGAAGTACTGTGAGTAATCGGGTTGGTACTCATACCCAGGCTGGCTGCCCGGAATAAATACGAACGGAAGCAACTTACTGCCATGTTTTTCGAATACAATCAGATCCATTTCGCCATCCATATTCAGGTCAATTTCACCGAATTGTACGTTATTCATTCCGCCTGTCCACGGATTTAATAACTTTTCGTTACTTGTGAAAACTTCAATTTCTTTCCAATAGCCAAATCCAAACTTATGCGGAGTCTGGCATATTGCAAAAACAGGAAGTACCAGAAGGAGAAATAAAAAGCTTAATTTCTTAGTGTTTATCATGTTAATGAGACTCATCGGTTAGTAACAGAAACCTGCTTAATCTGTTAAAATCATTTGAAGCGAAGGTATTAAACATTTAAGATTCAAAAGATAGCTAAAAAAACTTAGAAAGTTACATTGGTTAATTCTATTAGTTATTCTATATTTGCATCCTCAAAAAAAATTGTCTATTAAATTTATTAATCTTCCACCACATGCAGAATAAAGGTGCCATTAAATTTTTCGCGATTGCTTTAGCAATTGTGTGCCTTTTTCAGCTTTCATTCACATTCTTTTCAAAAAGGGTTGAGAGTAAAGCCAGGAATTATGCCAAAAACGAGATAGCTTCCCGTCAGGCAAAGGAATTAGCCAGAGGTAATTCAGCTCTTGAATTAACAATTCTTGATTCAATTGTAAAAGCAAGAGAAGCATATTACCTTGATTCAATAGCTAATCAGCCGGTTTATAACATTTTGGTAAGAAAATATACTTACCAGGAAGTTAAAGAACGCGAACTCAACTTAGGACTCGACCTCAAGGGAGGTATGAATGTGACTATGGAGGTATCAGTAGTTGATATCGTCAGAGCATTAGCTGATAATAGTGACAACCCTGTATTTACACAGGCAATCCAGAGAGCTGTTGAAAGACAAAGAAATAGCCAGGATGATTTTGTAACACTCTTTGGCAATGCATTTAATGAAATTGACCCGAATGCAAAGCTCGCGGCTATTTTCAATACAGTTGACCTGAAGGACAGGATAAACTACAACTCCACAAACGAGGAAGTTCTGAATGTTATTAAAGAAGAAACCAATGGTGCTATCGATCGTACGTTCAATATTCTCAGAACACGTATTGACCGCTTTGGAGTTGCTCAGCCTAATATCCAGAAACTGCAGACTGCCGGTCGTATTCTTGTAGAACTTCCGGGTATTAAAGAACCTGAGCGTGTACGTAAACTTCTACAGGGAAGTGCTCAACTGGAGTTCTGGGAAACTTATCAGTTTGCCGACCTCGTTCAGTACTTTGAAGAAGCAAACAGACGTCTTGCTGCTATTGCCACAGAAACTGACACAACAGACGTAGCTCAGGCAATTGACACAACTCAACAGGAAACAGCTGTTCCGGCCGATACTACCGCAACCGCTGATGCTGCTTCTGACACCACATCATTACTTGATCAAATCGGTGCAGATACTTCAGCAGCTGCTCAACAACAGTCTTTTGAGCGTTATGCCAAACAAAATCCTCTTTATGCATATCTGTCACCTGCAATATTCCAGAATGAAAACGGTCAATATTTCCCTGGTCAGGGCGCTGCCGTTGGATATGCTGCAATAAAAGACACTGCAAGAGTTAACAAGATGCTCTCAAGAGTCGCAAACGTATTCCCAAGAGATCTGAAACTTGCATGGACTGTAAAACCTGAATCTTCAAGGCCAAATCTCCTCGAACTTGTTGCTCTCAGAGTGACTAACCGCGATGGTAAAGCACCTCTTGGTGGAGAAGCTGTTGTTGATGCACGTCAGGATTATGATCAAAATGGTCGTGTTGAGATTACCATGCTCATGAATAACCAGGGAGCGAAGGTATGGAAGCGCTTAACTGCTGACAATATCGGGAATCAGATTGCTATCGTTCTTGATAACTATGTTTATAGCTACCCTGTAGTTAATGGTGAAATTCCTAACGGACGTTCGTCAATTTCCGGTAATTTCACAATTGAAGAAGCACAAGACCTTAGCAATATCCTGAAAGCCGGTAAGCTTCCTGCTCCTGCTAAGATCGTTCAGGAAGAAATCGTAGGACCTTCACTCGGTCGCGAATCTATCAATTCAGGACTTGCATCATTCGTGATTGCTTTTATGCTGGTGCTTATTTACATGGTTGGTTACTATAACCGTGCTGGTTGGGTTGCCGACCTTGCATTGGTAACTAACATATTCTTCATTTTCGGAGTGTTAACATCACTTGGTGCAGTACTTACACTACCCGGTATCGCCGGTATTGTACTTACTCTTGGTATGGCAGTAGATGCGAACGTTATTATTTATGAACGTATCAGAGAGGAGCTCAGAGCAGGTAAAGGTTTACGCCTGGCTCTTACCGACGGATATAAAAATGCATACTCAGCTATTATCGACGGAAATGTGACAACTATCCTGACCGGTATTGTTCTTTACATATTTGGTTCAGGTCCGATTCAGGGTTTTGCAACAACACTTATCATTGGTATTATTACTTCACTTTTCACAGCTATTTTCATCTCCCGAATCATTTTTGAAAATCTTTTAAAGAGAAACAAGAACATCACCTTTGGTAACGCCTTTACAAATAATGCCTTTGTCGGAATCAATATCGACTTTATTGGATTGCGTAAAAAACTTTACATTGTTTCAGGTATTGTAATACTAGCAGGCCTTGTTTCACTGGGTATCAAAGGATTGAACTTCGGTGTTGACTTTACCGGTGGACGTACTTATGTTGTTAGATTTGATCAGAATGTTACAACGAATGAGGTTAGGGAAGCTTTAAGTGTTTCTTTTGGTGAATCTCCTGAAGTTAAAACATTTGGTGGAAACAATCAGGTTAAGATAACAACCAAATATATTATTGAAGACGATAGCAGATTAGCCGATAGTATCGTTGAAACCAAGCTGTATGATGGATTGAAGCAATTCTATAAATCGCCTATTTCACTTGATGAATTTACTTCCGATAGTGATGTTAAGATTATTGGAAGACTAAGTTCACAAAAGGTAGGACCAACAATTGCTGATGATATTAAACAAAGTGCAATTATGGCTGTATTCTTTGCACTTATAATCATCTTTATCTACATCGCTATCAGATTTAAGAAATGGCAATATGGATTATCAGGAGTTATATCATTAGCACATGATACACTAATCACGATTGGAGCATTCTCAATCTTCTATGGCATACTTCCTTTTAACCTTGAGGCTGACCAGGCATTTATCGCTGCATTGTTGACTATCATCGGGTACTCTATCAACGATACCGTGATTATCTTCGACCGTATCAGGGAATATCTGGGATTACATCCTAAGAGAAATCTGAGGGATAATATGAATGCAGCTATTAACAGTACTCTTGGCAGAACTTTCAATACTTCGGGTACAACATTGGTAGTATTGATCGCCATCTTCATCTTTGGAGGTGAAGTTATCAGAGGTTTTGTTTTCGCGCTGCTTATCGGTATTGCAGTCGGAACATACTCTTCTATCTTTAATGGAGCAGCTCTTGCTTTTGATTTTATAAATATTTCAGAAAGAAGAAAAGCTAAGAAAACAGCTGCCGTTAAGATGGCAAAAAAATAAACGTTGAGTTAATAATTGACTTTGAGAAAGGGCTGTCAGGTAAAGGCAGCCTTTTCTTTTGTCTTTATTCCTGATTGTAGCTTCAAAAATGTTTATCTTTACATTCCAAATAAAAGTGCATCTGAATGAATCTTTTACTATTCTTAGATATAAGCGGTGGTGAATTTCTGGTAATCCTTCTGGGTGTATTTTTTCTTTTCGGACCTAAAAAACTACCTGAAATAGCCAGAAAACTTGGTAGAACAATGAATGAAATCAAGAGTGTCTCCAGCGATTTGACACGTGAATTCAGAAATGAGACTTCAAACATTACAAATGAACTGAGATCAGCCCGTGAAACTGCACGTGTCCAAATGAAAGACATTCAGAATGTAGTTGAAACTGATCCATTATCAGAAAGTAAATCCGGAAAATCAGCCATTAATTCGTCAGAATCAGTAACCAAGGGTCAGTCAAAACAAAATTTCAGCGAAGAGAAACCTATAAGTAATCAGGCTGTTACTAATCCTACTGACAATAATGAACCATTCATTAACGTTATTCGTGAAAATAAACAATCGGAAAATTAAGATATCTCTCTGTAATTCAAGTATTAACATTGAATCTTTTCTCAAAGTAAATGAGTAAACAAAATAATCTGAAGTTAAGCAACACAACCGGCCGGTATTTAATTAGTAGAATTCTCTGGTTATCATTCTTTTTTATAGCTTTTGCACTACCCGACGTTGCTGCACAAAGTCGCAGGGTAGCAGCTGCGGATGATGCTTTTAATTCTTTTCAGTATAACGTGGCAGTCAATCGTTATAAAAAGGCATATTCCAGGACTAAAAGCAGGCCTGAAAAAGACAGAATTTCTTTTCAGATGGCTGAGTGCTACAGGATGATGAATAATCATAAACGGGCTGAAGGTTTATACCGTCGTATGATAAAAAGTGATTATGCCCGGAGAAATCCTATTGCCTATCTTCATTACGCCAATACTCTTAAGGCTAACGAGAAATACGAAAATGCAAGAGAATACTATTCCATGTATGCAGAAAGTGTCCCCGATGATCCAAGAGGACCAAATGGAGTTGAATCATGTGTGAAAGCCCAGGAATGGATTGATAATCCTACCAAATACAGTATTTCGAATGTCAAGAAGATTAATTCAAAGACCGATGACTTCGCAGCTGCATTTTCTGATAAATTCTTTAATGCAGTAATCTTTACCTCAACCAGGGAAGGTGCTACCGGAAAAGGGCTTGATGGATGGACAGGTCAGAATTTCAGCGACTTATTCCAGGCACGCCAGGACAGAAAAGAAGAATGGAGTGAACCAGCTTTAGCCGATAATACTGGAAAAATAAACACCAACTCCAATGAGGGCACTCCGGCTTTTAATTCCAATTTCAGTACCATGTATTACACCCAATGCGGTAACGTGGATGCTGAAAACACCAACTGCCGGATTCTGATGGTTAAGAAATCAGGCAAAGGATGGGGTGAACCCGAAGTGGTTGATCTGGGCAGCGATAGTACTGTCACCAATGGACACCCCACATTGAGTGCAGATGAACTGACACTCATTTTTTCAAGTGATCGCGAAGGCGGAAAAGGGGGAAAAGATCTTTGGATAGCAACCAGAAACTCAGTAACCGATGACTTTAAAAAACCATTGAATCTGGGTGATCTTGTTAATACTCCCGGCGATGAAGTATTCCCATTCCTGAGAAATGATACAGTATTGTACTTTTCATCCACAGGGCACCCCGGCCTCGGCGGTCTGGATATATTTAAATCAACATTAAGAGACGGCAAGTGGACTAAACCCATGAATATGGAAGTGCCTTTAAACTCCAGTGGCGATGATTTTGCCATGGTTTTTGTCAGTGGCGAAGACAGAGGCGTTTTCACTTCAAACCGTCGTGGCGGAAGAGGTGGTGATGATATTTATACATTCAATAATCCTCCTTTGGTATTCACTTTATCAGGAACTGTCAAGGACGATCGCACACTTCAGTTTGTGCCTTCAGCTTCAGTGAAATTAGTGGGTTCTGATGGATCATCAGTCGAAGCAAAAACCGATCCTAAAGGATTCTATTCTTTCAGTAAATCACAGATAAAAACCAACACTACTTACGAACTGACGGTTGTCAAGGAAAATTATTTTAATAAAAAGGCAAGGGAAACTACTGTGGGGCTGGAGAAAAACAAAGATTTCGTAATAGATTTCATGCTGGAGCCAATCCCTGAAAAGCCTGTAGTTCTGCCTGACATCCTTTACGATCTGGCTAAATGGGATCTCAAACCACAATATCAGGATTCGTTGCAGGGATTGATAAAAACCCTTCTTGATAATGAAACTATAGTCATTGAGCTGGCCTCACATACCGACGCGAGAGACACTGACGAAAGAAATGATATACTTTCTCAACGACGAGCCGAATCGGTTGTTAATTACCTAATTGACAGAGGTATTGATCCCGCACGATTGGTTGCTAAAGGTTATGGTGAACGCGTTCCAAGGACACTTGCCAACGAGAGAAGAGCAAATGGCCATGTATTCCCTGCAGGAACTACGCTGACAGAAGAATATATCGACGCACTTCCAAATACAGAGGTAAAAGAAGCAGCACATGCTTTAAACCGCCGAACAGAGTTCAGAGTATTGAGCAAAGACTTCGTACCGAAAGCACGTAATACTCAGTTAGGTCAGCAAAAAATTCAGATTGCTGTAAATCCTGAAGACAATATCGTTCAATTGCAGACAGGTAAAGGTGGTTCATTGATGATTCCGGTTGTGATGAATGGCATCACAGTAAGTGTTATGCTCGATCCGAATGACAGAGGCTTTATTTTCTCCCTGCCCGAAGCTCAGAAGCTTTTAACAGCAGGAACCATTACCAAGGACAGTTTCATTGGTGATGCTACCAAAATACTGGCCGAAGGTTCCATTGCAGATAAAGCAGTGTTTAAGATCAACGAATTAAGAATTGGTCCTAAGACGGTCAACAATATTGAAGCATCGGTTTCGCATAAATTAACTGAAGGGGTTATAATGGGAGAAAGCACTATTAATATGCTGGGCAGGTTTAAAATAGATCAGGGTAATAAACAGTTGATTTTCCAGTAACCGCTGTCTGTATTGTAAATTTTAATTTTGTTATGGATCTAAATTCACGATACATCCGTCGTGGTGTTTCAGCCGATAAAGAGGATGTGCATAATGCTATCAAAAACATCGATAAAGGAATTTTCCCTAAGGCATTCTGCAAAATAATACCTGATATTCTTGGAGATGATCCCTATTGGTGCAATATAATGCATGCAGATGGTGCAGGCACTAAATCCTCGCTGGCATATCTCTACTGGAAAGAGACTGGAGATATGAGCGTTTGGAAAGGTATAGCACAGGATGCCATTGTAATGAATACAGATGACCTCCTTTGTGTTGGAGTGACAGATAATATTTTACTTTCAAGCACCATAGGCCGTAATAAGAATTTAATTAATGGTGAGATCATTGCCGCGATTATTAATGGGACCGAAGAATTTTTGTCTGAACTACGAAATCACGGCATAGGCATTTACTCTACAGGTGGCGAAACTGCTGATGTTGGAGATCTGGTAAGGACCATCATTGTTGATTCCACTGTTTCTGCCCGAATTGAACGAAATAAGGTGATTTCAAACGATCGTATCCAGAGCGGAGATGTAATAGTTGGACTTTCTTCTTCAGGCAAAGCGACTTATGAAGATGAATACAATGGTGGGATGGGAAGCAATGGATTAACTTCTGCCCGTCATGATGTGCTTGACAAACAATATGCTGCTCTTTATCCTGAGTCCTTCGACCCTGCTGTTCCACAGGATCTGATTTACAGTGGAAAAATTAATCTCACCTCACCTTCTGAGGTCGAAAATATGGATTGCGGTAAATTACTCTTATCGCCAACCCGTACCTATGCACCTATTGTGAAAAAATTACTTGATGAGCTCAGAGATCACATACATGGAATGGTCCATTGCTCAGGGGGTGCTCAGACAAAAGTGCTTCACTTTGTGGAAGATCTTCATATAGTAAAGGATAATTTATTCAGCATCCCTCCTCTTTTCAGGTTAATAAGAGAACAATCCGGAACTCCATTGTACGAAATGTATAAAGTATTCAATATGGGACACCGGATGGAGATTTACCTGCCGGAGATCTATGCTGACAGAGTGGTTGAAATCTCCGAAAGTTTTGGTGTAGAGGCCAGAATAGTCGGTTATTGCAAATCATACAAAGGCAAAAAACTTACCATTCATTCCGAAGAAGGACTGCTTGAATATTAGGTACTCTTAATTACTGACTGTAGGAGGAACCTGAGGTCTCAGTACCATTCCCGGCTAAAATTTAATACCGTTTATCTGGCTGCAGCTTTTTACATAGCTATGCCGGTTTAGCCACTTCCAGAGCTGTTTGTTTTTTTTGTAATTTTGCACCCTTAATATTTTTTTATTATGCTCGATAAGCTTGAAGCAATATATAACCGATATCTTGAGATTGAAAAAAGCATGAATGAACCGGCTGCTATGGCCGATATGAAATCCTATATTAAGCTGAGTAAGGACTATAAAGAACTCCAGCCTGTGGTTGAAGCTTACAAGGATTACAAGCTCGTCATGACTAATATCGACCATGCAAAAGAAATCCTCTATCAGGAAAAAGATGAGGAATTCAGGGCCATGGCAAAAGAAGAATTGAATGATCTGATTGAAAAAAGAGATCAGATGGAAGAGGATATCCGGTTGATGCTTATTCCATCCGACCCACAGGATGGTAAAAATGCCATTCTGGAAATCAGGGCAGGTACCGGAGGTGATGAGGCAAGTATTTTCGCCGGAGATCTTTACAGGATGTACACTAAATTCTGTGAAACCAAAGGCTGGAAGATAGAGCTTGTTGACTATACCGAAGGCACCGTTGGCGGATATAAGGAAATTATTCTCAATGTCAGTGGTGAGAACGTTTACGGTCAGATGAAATATGAATCAGGCGTTCACCGTGTTCAAAGAGTTCCACAGACTGAAACACAGGGTCGTGTACATACCTCTGCTGCCTCAGTGGCTGTTTTACCTGAAGCCGATGAATTCGACGTTGATCTCAAGCAGTCTGACATCCGCAAGGATACCTATTGCTCTTCCGGTCCGGGCGGTCAGTCGGTCAACACAACCTATTCGGCTGTGAGACTTACCCATATTCCAACCGGCATTGTCGTCACTTGCCAGGACCAGAAATCTCAGCTAAAGAACTTCGAAAAAGCACTGACAGTTTTGCGTACAAGGCTCTTCGAACAGGAGTACCAGAAATACCTTGACGAGATTTCGAAAAAAAGGAAGACCATGGTATCCACAGGTGACAGATCGGCAAAGATCAGGACATACAACTATCCTCAAAGTCGCATCACAGATCATCGCATTAATCTTACAGTATACAATCTGACCACTTTTATGGACGGAGATATTCAGGACATGATTGATGCATTGCAATTAGCCGAAAATGCTGAGCGCTTAAAAGAAGCGGTTGGTTAAACCATAAAACCTATTAATTATCATGAACCGGGACCAGCTTGTTAGTTTAATAAAAGAGAAAAAATCATACCTCTGTGTAGGTTTGGATAGTGAAATTTCAAAAATCCCCTCCCATTTATTATCCTTTGATGACCCGGTATATGAATTCAACAAAGCTATCATTGATGCCACTATCAATTACACTGTAGCTTACAAGCCAAACCTTGCGTTCTATGAATCGCGCGGACTGAAAGGAATGGAGAGTCTGCATAAGACAATGAAGTATCTTGATAGTCTTAAGGATCAGTGTTTTACCATTGCAGATGCCAAGCGTGGAGATATAGGAAATACATCGACACAATATGCAAAGGCTTTTTTCGATCCTTCTGTTTCAGGATTCGATTTTGATGCTGTGACCGTGGCTCCTTACATGGGCGAAGATTCAGTGAGCCCATTCCTTGCATTTGAAAATAAATGGGTGATACTTCTTGCCCTTACATCAAACAAAGGTGCCAGCGATTTCCAGTTTATCAAAGGGGAAGATGAAACACGACTATTTGAAAGAGTGCTGAAAACCGCATCGAAATGGGGCACTGAAGAGAACCTGATGTTTGTAGTTGGTGCAACCCAGGCAACCATGCTTAAGGAAATAAGAAAAATAATACCTGATCATTTCCTGTTAGTTCCCGGTGTTGGTGCTCAGGGAGGTAGTCTTACCGAAGTAGCTGAAAATGGGCTTAATAAGGACTGCGGATTGCTGGTCAATGCCTCAAGAAGCATCATTTTTGCTTCGTCAGGCACTGATTTTACAGAAAAAGCTGCAGCAGAAGCCAGGAGTATGCAGCAAATAATGGAGAGGACATTGATTTAATCCATCTAACTTCCATTGAAGAAATAAGTTGCAATTTTAATGGTACTTTGATGGAATTGTTATCCATGATGATACCATGATGATTCCATGATGATACCTTGATACTACCATGATACTACCAACATGGTACAAAGCCATATCATCTCGTGTAAATAAAACTACACTAATAAAAAAAGAGGCCTTTGGAGCCTCTTTTTTTATTATTAATGTTTAATATTATTCAACAATGTAGTTCCAGTTGAACACATCGGGTTCTTCACCATACTGAATCCCCTGAAGCCTCTTGTATAATTTGGTTGAAACCGGTCCTGCCTGTCCATCTTTACAATATGTATAAACATGTCCTGTCAGATGGTCATCAATTTTACAAATCGGCGAAATTACGGCAGCAGTACCACAAGCTCCGACTTCATCAAAACTATCGAGTTCGTTAACTTCAACCGGTCTTACCTCTACATCCATACCCATATCCTTGGCTAAGTCCATAAGGCTCTTATTTGTGATAGATGGAAGGATAGATTCTGATTTAGGAGTAATATATTTATTACCCTTGATAGCAAAGAAGTTAGCTGGTCCTGCTTCATCAATATATTTCTTTTCTTTGGCATCGAGGAAAAGAGCAGCAGCATAACCTGCAGCATGAGCTTCTTCACCGGCTGTAAGACTGGCAGCATAGTTACCACCCACTTTATATCTTCCGGTACCTTTAGGAGCGGCCCTATCGTGATCACGTGCTATCTGTACAGAAACTGGTTTAAAACCTTCTTTAAAATAAGGTCCTACAGGAGTAACGAAAACCATAAAAAGATATTCATCAGCCGGCTTAACACCAACGCGGGCACCTGTTCCAATCAATAATGGTCTGATGTACAATGAAGCGCCTGTTCCAAAAGGAGGAATGAATCTTTCATTGAGTTTTATGGCTTTAACAACAGCATCACGGAAAATTTCTCTGGGTACCACAGCCATCATTACTCCTTTAGCAGAGCTTTCCATTCTCATGGCATTCTCTTCCCAACGGAATATTCTTATTTGACCGTCTTTACCCCTGAATGCTTTCATACCCTCGAAAGCTTCCTGACCATAGTGCAAAGATGAGGCGGCCATGTGCATGCTGATAAACTCGGAAGATGAAACTTCCAATTCTCCCCATTTCCCATTCCTGTAATAGCAGCGGACGTTGTAGTCTGTCTTTATATATCCAAAAGGCAGATGACTCCAGTCTAATTCTAACATGATATATATTTTTAGGTTTTTAAATTCACCGAAATATGAGGCTAAATTAAGAAGTTTCCATTAGTTAACAATGCATTTAATGAAATATATTTTAATATTTGAGACACGTAAAAGCGTCATTTTGGCAGAAATTTTTGATGGCACACCATTTGAGTTCCTATGCATAAAAATAACCCTAATACATTTTAAACTATGCAAACTGGGAAGATCAATGTACAAACGGAAAACATTTTTCCGATTATTAAGAAATTCCTTTATTCAGATCACGAAATCTTTTTAAGAGAACTTATTTCAAACGCGGTTGATGCTACTCAAAAGTTAAAAGCACTGGCTGCCATGGGTCAGGTTAAAGAAGATCTGGGTGATCTTACAATTGAAGTCATTCTCGATAAAGAAAAGAAAACCCTTACAGTTAGGGACAAGGGAATTGGAATGACGGCTGAAGAAGTAGATAAATATATCAATCAGATTGCTTTTTCAGGTGCTGAAGAATTCGTTAAGAAATACAAAGGCAAAAGTGAAGCCGATGCTGCACAACTCATAGGCCATTTTGGATTAGGATTCTATTCGTCATTCATGGTGGCAAAAACCGTAGAGATTTTTACTAAAACCTATCGCAAAGGCCCTGGGTCCAAAGCCGTTAAATGGGAATGTGATGGCAGTCCCGATTATTCACTTACCGAAATAGAAAAAACCTCAAGGGGCACTGATATTGTCTTGCATATAGCTGATGATTCAGTTGAGTTTTTAGAAGAAGACAGAATACTGGGATTACTTAAAAAGTATTGTAAATTCCTACCTGTTCCTATCAGGTTTGGCAACGAAAAGAAATGGGAAAAGGTTGAGGGTGAGAAAGATGAGAAAGGCAACGATAAATATGATGAAAGAGAATACCCAAGAATTATTAACAATACCAATCCTGCATGGAAACGCAAACCATCAGAATTGACCGATGAAGACTATAAGTCTTTTTATCGTGAATTGTACCCGCTAACTTTTGAAGAGCCTTTATTTCACATCCATCTGAATGTTGATTATCCGTTTAACTTAACCGGAATATTATACTTCCCAAAAGTTAAAAAGAACATCGAAGTTCAGAGAGAGAAGATTCAGTTGTACTCAAACCAGGTTTTCGTTACTGATTCAGTGGAAGGTATTGTACCTGACTTTTTGACTCTGATGCATGGTGTGCTGGATTCACCAGATATTCCATTGAACGTTTCCCGTTCATATCTGCAGAGCGATGCGAATGTTAAGAAGATTTCAAATCACATTATGAAAAAAGTGGCCGATAAACTTGAAGAAATCTTTAAGAATGACAGGCCTGAATTTGAAAAGAAATGGGATGATATCAAGATCTTCATCGAATATGGTATAATCAGTGAAACCAAGTTCTGGGAGAGAGCTGAAAAATTCACCCTGCTTAAAGATACCGTAGGCAAATATTACACCTTTGAAGAGTACAGGAATCAAATTAAAGATACTCAAACTGACAAGGATAAAAAACTGGTATACCTCTATACTTCCGACATAGTTGAGCAGCATGCTTTTCTGGAACCGATTAAGGAATTTGGCTATAATGTGCTGATTATGGACGGGGTTCTTGATAATCACTTTATCAACACACTTGAACAGAAGTTTGAAAATTCCACCTTTGTCAGGGTTGATTCAAATGTGCCCGATAAACTTATATCAAAAGAGGAACCACTGCCATCCAAGCTTACCGAGGAAGAACAAAACTCCCTCAAGCCACTGTTTGAAGATGTGGCAGGTAAGGAGCATTATACAGTTCAGTTTGAAAGTATGAGTGAGACAAGTCTGCCAATCCAGATCACCAGACCTGAATTCATGAGACGAATGAAGGATATGTCGATGCTGGGAGGCGGCGGAATGAGCTATATGGGAAGCCTGCCCGATAGCTTTAACCTGGTTATTAATTCCAACCATCCCTTAATCAGTAAAATACATGCTGAAAAAGAGGAAGAAACCAGAAAAAACATGGCAAAACAACTTATTGATATTGCTAAACTTTCACAAAACCTGTTAAAGGGCGAAGACCTTACCGGGTTTATTAAGAGGAGTATTGACATTCTGAAATAAGATTTGTTTTAATGTCAACGCATAGCTTGTTTAAGCAGGCTATGCGTTGCTTATTTTAAATGTAATAGTATTAGAATCTGTTTAAAAAAAGCTTAATTTTACATAACACCAAATAAACAACCTCTATGAAAAAATCATTAGTATCGATTCTGGTTATCGTTGGTATCATCCTTGTTTTAGTTATGATGGGAACCAGTAGGTATAACAGGCTTGTATCTCTGGAAGAAGGAGTTACAGGAGCATGGGCTCAAGTTGAAAATGTTTACCAGCGTCGTGCAGACCTGATTCCAAATCTGGTAAACACCGTTAAGGGATATGCTGAGTTTGAGCAAACAACATTAACTCAGGTAATAGAAGCAAGATCCAAAGCCACCGGTGTAAATATCAATGCCGAAAACCTGGATGAATCCTCCATTCAACAGTTTCAGCAGGCGCAGGAAGGTTTAAGTTCTGCATTATCAAGATTAATGGTCGTTGTGGAACGTTATCCTGATCTGAAAGCAAATCAGAATTTCCTCGATCTGCAATCACAACTTGAAGGTACAGAGAACAGGATTACGGTAGAACGCAGAAACTTCAATCAGACTGCCCAGGATTACAATGCTCAGATAAGGAGATTCCCTAACAATATTTTTGCAGGCTTGTTTGGTTTTGACCGCAAAGCCTATTTTGAAGCAGAACAAGGAGCGGATCAAGCACCTGAAGTACAGTTTTAAATAGTTTCAGTTGATAGTAAAAAAAGAGCTCTGATGCCACAAACAGCTAAAAATTTCTTTACCCAACAACAGCAGGATGATATTTTACAGGCTATTCTGAATGCAGAACTGGATACTTCGGGAGAAATCAGGGTGCATATTCAAAAGAAATGTACAGGTGATATTCTTGATTGTGCATCCGAGATATTCAAAAAGCTTGATATGGATAAGACTGCCGCCCGCAACGGTGTACTTATTTACTTAGCTATTGAAAATCATAGCTTTGCAATCATAGGTGACATTGGCATCAATACCATGGTTCCCGAAGATTTTTGGGAATCGACAAAAATGTTGATGATCAATCACTTCAGAGAAGGTGAGTTTACTGAGGGTCTGGTTGCGGGAATTACCAAAGCAGGCGAACAACTGAAGAAACACTTTCCTTATCAGAAAAACGATGTCAATGAATTAAAAGATGAAATATCTTTTGACAATGATTAACCGGACACTGAAACGGCATGTCTAATAAAAAAATCTCTTCATTTTTACAGAATACTACCATATGCATAAGTTTTTAAAGCCGACATTGCTTTTTCTGATAACTACATTTATAATTGTCTTAAATGCTTCGGGGCAAATTCCGGCAAGACCTGATCCTCCGCGACTTGTAAATGATTTTGCCGGAATATTAAGTGAATCGGAGGTTGTAAGCCTCGAACAGCATTTAGTTGCATATTCAGATAGCACAAGCACCCAGATTACTGTGGTTATTATGCCTGATCTTCAAGGTTATGACATTGATGATATGGCTCAGAGAATCGGTCAGGACTGGGGTGTTGGCCAGCAAAATACTAATAATGGCTTGGTAATACTGATTAAACCCAAAGTGAAAAATCAACCCGGTGGCGCCGCTATTTCTACTGGTTATGGTTTAGAGGATGTTATAACAGATGCTGCTTCACGTCGTATAATTGACAACGAAATGATACCGCATTTTAGAGAAAACCGGTATTATGACGGTTTAATGGCAGGAGTTAAGGTTGTGACAGATTTGCTGATGGGTAAATACAAAGCAGATGAATATGCAACGCCCGATCAGAAGAGTCCCGGGATTATTTTTATCATCATCTTTATCATCTTCATTATTATAGCTCTTTTCGGAAAAAACAGCGGGAATAATCATACGATAGGAAGAAAGAGCAATCTGCCTTTATGGCTGCTTCTTTCAATGATGGGAAGTGGCGGCGGTCGCAGTTCAGGCGGATGGGGTGGCTTCAGCGGAGGCAGTGGTGGCTTTGGCGGCGGCGGAGGCGGAGGATTTGGAGGTTTCGGTGGCGGAAGCTTCGGAGGCGGAGGAGCTTCAGGATCCTGGTAAACAAAAAAATTGAGATGGCACTTAGGGAATATCCTCAGTGCCATCTGCATATCTGGCAAATCTTGACCGGTTTCCATGAACCTGTTCTTCCTGGGGCCAGGGCCAGCCACCAAAACTGGTGCGGCGGTAGTCAGCTATCGTAGCCTGAATCTCTTCTGATGAATTCATTACAAACGGACCATATTGCACAACGGGTTCATTGATTGGTTTCCCCTGTAATATGAGAAATTCGCTCTCCTTATCCCCATTTTGAAATACTAATTCATGTTCAGGATTCAGTTCAACGGCATGCCCGCTCTCTATTGAAAAACCATTAATTACAGCATTCTTTCCGGAATAGAAATACAACATTCTGTTCACGCCCTTTTTAGCCGGTAGAGTATATTTGGCACCAGGTTCCGTCCTGACTCTCATAATAAGCACCTCATTCGCCTTATCAAAAGCCCAGGAATCAGGGGCAGGAGGCTGAACATACTGGCCATGAGCTTCACCGGTAATCATAATGACATTCGACTTATTTCCGGCTTCATCATTGACAGTGATATTAGGAATTTTTTCGCTCCAAAGCATTTTAAAATATGGCTTTACCATCTTTTTTGCCCTGGGTAGGTTAAGCCACACCTGAAATAATTCTACGGGATTATCCCGTTCCGTTGAAATTACAGGGAACATTTCGGAATGCTGCAATCCCTCTCCCGCGGTCATCCATTGAACATCACCATTCCCATACCTTCCTGCACTTCCGGCTGAATCAGAATGATCTATGAAGCCTGAAAGAGCGATTGTTATTGTTTCGAAACCTCTGTGAGGATGAACGGGGAAGCCGGGAACCTTAGTTCCATGGTACATTCTCCACTCATTTCTGTCATCAAAATCACTTCCGATGTTTCGTCCACTAAGACTTGCTAAAGGCCCCATCTGGCCATTACCCTTTGGATAGTGGTCGTCATGATGGGCACAAAATAAAAAAGGGTCCTTTGTAAACCATTGAGGACCAAGCCTTCTCAATGAAATAATTGATTCTTCCATTATATTCTCAAATACTAGAAACCATAAACAAACGGAACTCTAAAATGGTTGCCCGTACTAGTCATAATAAAAATACTACCAAACTTAAGAAATTGCTTGCAGAAAGAAAAAAAAGTGTAATTTTGCCCTCGGAGAGATGGCAGAGTGGTCGATTGCGGCGGTCTTGAAAACCGTTGACCTGCAAGGGTCCGGGGGTTCGAATCCCTCTCTCTCCGCCAAGAGAGGAGAATTTACTTAAACCGTTCATAATATATCATGAACGGTTTTTGTTTATTAGTCAGTCAGAAAAAAATACTCACTTAGTTAATCGGTTAACTATTTAACAATCATCTTTATCCTCTTCCTGTTATCCCCTGCCGTCATCTCACAGATATAGGTTCCGTTGGTAAGTTTAAAGGTGTTGACATCTAATTCAGCTTCGTATGCACCCGGTTGTTTGAAATCATTCAGCAAAACCCCAACCTGTCTGCCCCTTATGTCATAAAGCACAATACTCACATTCCCGGCTTTTGGAATATTATATTTAATGGTGGTGGAAGTGCTGAGTGGGTTTGGATAGTTTTGCGAGAGATTATAGTCTTTAATCGTATCGTTGTCATCGTCAGGAATTTCATAACTCAAAATGAAATTAATCCAGTTAAGATTCATTCCCCCCTTTGTCACCTTCAGGCGATAATTCCCAAATCCTTTTTTCATCTTGCAGGTGGTACTTACGGTTTGCCAATTCTGCCATCCTCCGGTTACAGGAAGCTGAATCCTGAAAAGAGAACTGTCTGACACTAACCATTCAAATTCTCCGGGAGTTGACATACTGGCTATTCTGAATTCCACTTTGTAAATACCATTGACCGGAACATTTAAAAGATATTCCATCCAGTCACCCGAGTCCATCCAGCCAACATTCAATCCCCCACCAATATCACTGCTGTTTTCTGTTTGAATGCCTAACATAGAATAGAAGTTTTCAGCTTCTACCTTACCTGGTATTTCATGGACAAGATTCTCATTCAGGAGATTATATACATTCTTTTGTCCGAAAGGCTGAAGTACACCACCATCCGTTGACGTTAAACTTCCGTTATTGTAACTGATGGTAACCTTATCACCCGATTTGATTTTTCCGTTGACTTCTAATATAATAGTCCCTGGTTCTGAAGGCACTAAAGCGGCTGACGAGATGCTTACAGTTGTTGAATTCACTTTAACAGTAAATCCGGTTAAGTTCGTTCCCGGCAAAATCATATCTTTCGTAAAGGAAACTGCGATCTTATTGCCTTCCACTGTTACATAGGATGAATAATAATCGGGCGAAGAGCCTGTTTCGGAATTTTGCAAACTCTGGATACCATGACCATATTCAAATAACGGTGCATACAATTCATCCCCGATATTTACAGGAATCTGCTCCATACTAACCGGCCAGGAATTAGATAACTTACCTGTTGGCTGGAAATCTCCAAAGAGAACATCGGCAATACCATCACCCTCTGTGCCGGGTAACCATGCTGCAAAAACGGCATCACTAAAAGGAATAATATCATTTATCAGTAAAGGCCGACCTGAGATAAGAATAACGATTACAGGAATTCCTGCACTTTTCAGATTTCTAACAGTGGCCACATCTTCAGTAGACAGATTAAGGATGGTTCTATCGCCCTGATACTCCGCATAAGGAGTCTCCCCAATGACAGCGATAGCTATATCGGCTCCAGCCACTCCCGAACCATCTGTTGAAAAACTAACGTTGCCCGGACCTGAAACTTTCTGAATAGCTTCAAGAATGGTGGTTCCTTCGGTAATATCACCACTTGAGCCCTGCCATGCTATGGTCCAGCCTCCACACTGATTTCCTATATCATTCGCATTTTTCCCGGCTACATGAATTTTCATTCCACCTTTAGCAAGAGGTAAAATATTATCCTTCTTTGCAAGCAATACCATTGACTGCCTTACACTTTCGCGGGCGACTTGTCTATGAGCTTGTGACCCGATGAGAGATGTATAAGTCCGGTCGGAATAAGGATGCTCAAAAAGGCCTGCTTTGAATTTTATCCGCAGGACTCTTCTAACTGCATCATTGATTCTTGAAACAGATACTTTGTTCTGATTTACAAGTGTCTTAAGAGTTTCTGAAAATTCCACATAATTATGAGGCAGCATAATCATGTCAATTCCGGCATTGACCGAGACCTCCACTTTGTCAGCATAGGTTCCGGGCAATTGATCAATTCCTGCATAATCAGAAATTATAAACCCATCAAATCCAAGCTCATCTTTCAGCACATCGGTAATCAGATACTTATGCATGTGCATTTTCATACCATTCCATGAACTGTAGGAGATCATTATAGATCCGACACCGGCATTTATGGCCTCAATGTACGGAGGGAGGTACAACTGCCGCAAAACAGCTTCATCAAATACCGCTTCTCCCTGGTCCTGTCCATTATTGGTGGCTCCGTCACCGATATAATGTTTAGCACAAGCAAGAATGCTTGATTTCCCATTAAGGCTGTCGCCCTGTAAACCCTTAACAGATGCCACACCCATATGGGATACGAGGTCGGTAGATTCACCAAATCCTTCATAACTCCTCCCCCATCTTTCGTTTCTGACAACTGCAATGCAGGGTGCAAATGTCCAGTTTAGGCCGGTTCCTTTAATTTCATTGGCGGTAATTTCAGCCACTTGTCTGACAAGTTCAGGATTCCGGGTACATCCCAGTCCTATATTATGGGGAAAAATAACTGCATTTTTGACATTATTGTGACCGTGGACTGCATCAACCCCATATATGATTGGAATTTTAAGGCGGGTATTGAGGGCCTGCGACTGAAAACTGTCATACATATCAGCCCAGCCCTCTCCGGTATTGTTCATTGGTGCAGAACCTCCACCACTAAGCAGGGAGCCAATAAAATATTCAGTAATATCATTGTTATTGAGGAAAACCTGTCGCTCAGCCTGTATCATCTGGCCAATTTTCTCTTCCAGTGTCATCATCTGGAGCAGATTTTCAACACGGGCCTCGATAGTCTGGGTGGAATCAAGATAAATCTGAGCTTTAGTTTTGAAGGTACTAAAGACCATTAACATCAGAAGAATAGCAATGAATGAGTTAGCCGGAAGTATCTTTATAGTTGACATAATGCATTGAAAGTGAATAAGGTTACAAATGTATTCTTTTTACAATTAGACCTGCAATAATGCAGCAATTTTCCATTAAGGCCAGAGATTGCCGGCATCCCATGTCATGGCCTTAACCAGCTTTATAATTTTAATTGCGATTTGCCGTTTAATTAACTAAATTTGTAATATGGTATTTTGTATTCAATTAAATACGCAATAACAAACCAATGAAAAAAGCTCTTCTTCTCTTATCCATTCTTACTGTGTTATCTTTTAAAATTATTCCGGCACAGGGTATCGGGGCGTTTCTTTCACACGCCACTTTTAACATACCGGGTCAAAGTCCCTATGTAGAAGTGTACCTTGAATTTGTCGGGAATACGATTCTCTACAAGCAACTGCCTTCAGGACAATTTCAGGGAAGCATGCAGGTGACCATGATTATAAAGCAGGATTCTCTGATCAAGGACTTCAAAAAGTATGAGCTATTGAGTGCTGTGATAAATGACACAGCAGGTGTTGGTGTAAATTTCGTTGATCAGCAACGCTTTAGTCTTCCTAATGGAGAATACATTCTCGAGCTGTCAATTGCTGATAACAATGTCGATAAAGAACCAAGTAAACTCAATTATCCGTTTAGCATCAATTTTGCTGATGATAAGATTTCTATGTCAACAGTTCAATTAATCAACTCATATTCAAGATCCAATGAAACGACCATACTGAGTAAAAGTGGATATGACCTGGTGCCTTTGGTTGATAACTTTTACCCAACTGACAAAAACAAGCTGATTTTTTACAATGAAATATACAATCCAAAACATGTTGAAGGCGATGGTTTTCTGATTTCATATTACATAGAATCATTTGAAAGTGGCAGGCCACTCAACGATTTTGCAAGAATAAAACGGGAAGCATCAAAACCGGTAATGGTGGTACTGAATGAATTTGACATAAGCAAACTTCCCACAGGCAACTACAACCTGGTAATCAGTGTAAAAGATAAGAACAATACCGAGGTTGCCATAGGCTCCAGTTTCTTTGAGAGAACAAATACTTACATGAACGGACAAGTTATGAGTTATCAGTCAGTTGACCTGACTAATTCGTTTGCACTGAATATAACAAGTATTGATACCTTACGTGAATACATTAAGGCTCTTATTCCTATTTCTACAGAGATGGAGAAATTATTCATCAGGTATCAGTTAAATGAAGCCCAACTCCATGTACTCCAACAGTATTTTCAACAATTCTGGGAAACGAGAAACATTTTTGAGCCACAAAAGGAATGGGAATCCTATAAAGCCCAGGTGGCCAGGGTTAACCAAGCTTATGGCACTCAGGTGAAAAAAGGTTACGAAACCGACATGGGTAATGTTTTCCTTAAGTATGGAGAACCGAGTACAATACAGGATGTTTCTTTTGAAGCCGGTGGAATGACTGAAGGAACTGTGCCTTATCAGATATGGCACTATTACAGTTTACAGAACGGAAGACAGAGAAATAAAAAGTTCGTATTTGTTAGCTCTGAAGTGAGTGTGAAAGATTACACCCTGGTCCACTCGGATGCAGTTGGCGAAATCCAGAACTGGAACTGGCAGAAGTTACTTGTCAGAAATCTGGATGTGGGCGATCGCCAATATGATGATTTCAGGAGAGACAGATCACGATCAGGGACTATCTACAATAACCCATGGTAATAGATTTCTGTACCTGCAAATTGATTAAAATAACAATTTCCGAACAATCCATAATAGTCGTATGTTTGCAGTAATCATTTACAGTTACTGTCATAATCAAATTTGGTGCGAACAGCAGTAGTTATCCTGAACTGGAATGGGCGAGACTTTTTAAAGAAGTTCCTCCCCTCTGTGCTACAAAATAGTGGTCATGAGGCTCGCATTATAGTTGCCGACAATGCATCGAAAGACGATTCTGTTGAACTGCTGAAGAAGGAATTTCCGTCTGTTGAGATTATTCAAAACGCCTCCAATGGAGGTTTTGCCAAAGGATATAATGATGCACTGAAACATGTCAAAGCTGAGTATTACATTCTGCTGAATTCGGATATTGAAGTAACGCCGGGATGGATAGAACCTGTGATAAAGCTAATGGACAATGATCCTTCAATTGCCGCATGCCAGCCTGTCATCAGATCTTATCACAATCATGAACAGTTTGAATATGCGGGAGCAGCCGGTGGTTTTATCGATTCCTTCGGTTACCCATTTTGCCGCGGAAGATTATTCCAGACTATCGAAAACGATACAGGTCAGTATAATAATACAAGAGAAATATTTTGGGCCACGGGTGCCTGCATGTTTGTAAGAGCCGACCTATTCCATGCAAATGGAGGATTTGACGAAGATTTCTTTGCTCATATGGAAGAAATTGATCTTTGCTGGCGAATGAAGCACCAGGGTTACAAAATAATGGTCTGCGCAGATTCAAAAGTATTTCATGTTGGCGGTGGTACTTTGCCGAAGAAGTCATCATTCAAGACTTACCTCAACATGAGGAACAACATTACTTTGCTATACAAAAACCTGAACTCTAACCGTCTTATTCTTGTTTTCTTTTCAAGGCTGATACTGGATGGGGTTGCTGCTGTAAAATTTCTTTTTGATGGTGGTTTTGGTGATTTCTTCGCAGTTATCAGGGCACATCTGAGTTTTTACAGGCATTTTAACAAACACAAACACAAAAGAGCAATGATTAGACACCGTAAAGTGTCACAGGTTTATCAAGGCAACATTGTGGTAGATTATTACCTGAAACAGGTCAAAACCTTTTCACAAATTTCACCCGAAAAATTCTCTGAATAATGGCATGGTTTATTCTGATTATTGCCGGAATGTTCGAAACAGTCTGGGCAATTGCTCTTAAATACTCCGAAGGATTTACTAAACTTTGGCCATCAGTGCTTACCGCTGTTGCTATGGCATTGAGCGTTTATCTGCTGGCTGTAGCCTTAAAAAGCTTGCCATTGGGGACAGCTTACACTATCTGGACTGGGATTGGTGCGGTAGGAACAGTAATCTACGGAATTATGGTTTTTGGCGAATCAAAAGACTTTCTTAAAATTCTGTTTGTTTTAATGATAGTGGGTGGTATAGTTGGATTAAGATCAATCACAAAAGAAACACCACCAAAAGAAATGGCTAAAGTAAACAGAGAAATGACCAAATAAGCGTTTACTTTAAATTCAGCAAAATACTTACAATCGCCAGTCTGTAAGAATCGAATCCAAATCCCGCAATTACGCCTTTGGCATTCGGTGAAATGAAAGAAATGTGCCTGTAAGTTTCACGCGCCCAGATATTACTCATATGAACCTCCACAACCTGACTATTAATTGCTTTCACAGCATCAGCAATGGCTATTGAAGTATGAGAATATCCTCCGGCATTCAGAATTATGCCATCTGAATTAAAGCCTGCTTCATGAATCCGGTTAATCAACTCCCCTTCAATATTACTTTGATAGTAATCGATCTCTACATCGGGGAATTCTTCTTCCAATCCCTTAATGAAACTCTCAAACGATAAATTACCATAAATATGCTTCTCCCGAATGCCTGTTAGATTAAGGTTGGGCCCATTTATGATCGTTACTTTTTTCTTATCCATCATTATAAAGGTTTACTTTCTGACAAAAACCGTAACTGAAGGCTCGCTAATGGAAGGATAAAGCCCATAAATCGACATTTGATCCTCATTTTTGTTATAGGTTATCTTGTGTTTACGACTTCTTCCATTGGGGTACTCCGATGGTTCAAAAATTTCAAGTTCGTTAGGTTTCTCAAGCAGATAATTATACTGCCTGATGGTATCATGAACCAGATGGAGCAGCATGACATTATATCTTTTAAACTCCACTTCAGTCCTGATGGAATCTTCAGTAAATTCTTTCCATTTTCCAAAAATACTGAATTCATCAGGAAACTTCTCTTTGCTGCATGAAGCTAAGAGAACCAATAATAGCACTACCGAAACTAACACCCTTAATCTCATCCCATTAATTCTTTTTCAATAAACGAATGCAAAATTACATTATTGTTTAGTACCTTTGCCACTGATTTCCTATTGGGGTGCCTTAATACACGGGCTGAGATCATACTCATTGAACCTGCACCGGATAATGCCGGCGAAGGGATTACAGAGAAAACTTAATAACGGATAACCAAAGACCCCTTTGACTATCCAGAGTTTAATCTTAAGAGATAATCAATTATGATTAAAAGAATTCTTCTGGTTTTACCAGTTCTACTGCCATTTATCCTATCCGCACAAATTACTTTAAAAGGAAGGGTAATTAACCAAAACAACGCTAAACCGCTTGCGGGTGCACACATTAGTTTAAACAACAATCTTCGTACTGCAATCAGCAAACAAGATGGTATGTTTGAAATTAATGACTTAAAACCGGGCAAGTATTACATCGTAGCAACTTACATGGGGTTTTCTGATTGGTGGAGCGAATTAGAAATTACTAAAAGCTCATCCATGATGATTCCTATGGAACCAAAAGTTTTTGAATTAAGCGAAGACGTAATCATTGAATCTACCAGAGCCGGAGAAACCATTCCTGTTACATCAACTTCTCTTGACTCAGAGGTAATTGAAAGGGTAAATCAGGGGCGGGATGTCCCGTTTATACTTGAACGAATGCCCTCAGTTGTTTCTTCATCTGATGCAGGTACCGGAATTGGATATTCTACCTTCAGAGTCAGAGGGACAGACATGAACAGAATTAACATCACAGTTAATGGAATTCCACTTAATGACGCAGAATCACACAGTGTTTTCTGGGTAAATATGCCAAACTTCATTTCCAACGTCTCCAGTTTGCAAGTACAGAGAGGTGTAGGGTCAAGCACCAATGGATCAGCTGCCTTTGGTGCAAGTGTCAATCTGCAGACAGAGATCCCTTCTTCTGAGCCTTACGCCGAAATTTCAAATTCATTTGGATCCTTCAACACGTTCAACCACTCATTGGCAGCCGGAACCGGTTTAATTAATGGAAAATGGGCTGTGGATTCCAGGTTATCAAAACTATCATCGGATGGTTATATTGACCGCGCAAGTGCTGATCTTAAATCATTTTACGTCTCAGGAGGCTATTATACGGCAAATACTATTGTCAAGCTTAACGTCTTTTCAGGCCTCGAAAAGACCTACCAGGCATGGGATGGAGTTCCCTCTTCATTGCTCGGGACCGACAGGACTTATAATGGCATTGGATACTATACTGACAAGGATGGAAATGAGAAATATTATGATAATGAGACTGATAATTATCAGCAAGACCATTACCAGCTGATGCTTGCGCAGAAAATCAGCAATAATGCCATATTAAATTTTGCACTGCATTATACCAAAGGCCGCGGTTACTATGAACAGTATAAAGATGATGCAGACCTGAGGGACTATGGAATCAGTCCTGCTGTAGTTTACGATACTGTACTTCCCTCCGAATCAGACCTTATCAGAAGAAAGCATCTTGATAACGACTTTTATGGTTATACCTTTTCTTTAAAATATCAGCCTGTTAACCGACTTCAACTGATTTTAGGAAGCTCTGCTAATATATATGACGGGGACCATTTCGGACGCATCATCTGGACAGAATCGGCTATAAATGTAGATCCTGAATATCAATGGTATATGGGAACAGGTGTAAAGAAAGATCTGAACATTTTTACAAAAGCCAACTTCCAGGCTACCAGTCGTTTAAGTATCTATGGCGACCTTCAGATAAGAACAATCAATTACAAGATAACCGGAACAGATGATGATCTGAGAGATATAGGCCAGGAGCATGATTTCTTTTTCTTTAATCCTAAAGCTGGACTTTTCTACAAACTACATTCTAATGGCAACTTATACGCAAGCTTTGCCATAGCACACCGCGAACCCAACAGGGATAACTACACTGATGCAAATCCTTTAGGACCGGATCCGGTGGAAGAGCGCCTGTATGATTACGAGTTGGGTTACAATTATGACAATACTAAAACTTCAATAAACACAACCCTGTATTACATGCATTATATCGATCAGCTTATTTTAACAGGTGATATTAATGATGTGGGGTCTCCTGTCATGATCAATACTCCTTCTTCATACAGAATGGGTGCAGAATTCAGCATTGAAAGAAACATTTTTAAATCACTTTCCTTATCGTTTAATGCAGCATTCAGCAAGAATAAGATTAAGAATTTCGTGTCAAAGGTTGATAATTGGGACACTTGGGAACAAATTTCAGACACTCTGGAGCTAAGTGATCTGGCTTTTTCACCCAATGCAGTTATAGGTTACGAACTTTTATGGAAACCTTTTGAGGGATTCAGTGCATCGTTTGATGGCAAATTTGTTTCCAAACAATTCATCGACAACACATCTTCCGATGACCGGACAATAGATCCATATTTGGTTCATAATCTCAGACTTGGATACTCCATCAAACCTTCATTTATTAGAGAATTACAATTCAGTTTAAATTTTAACAATATTTTTAACACTGAGTATGAAACTAATGCATGGGTTTATCGTTACTATTCAGAGGGTCAGTTTGGCAAAATTGATGGATACTTTCCACAGGCAGGTATCAACGTCACAGCAGGGCTGACTATTAAACTATGATAACTATACACTACTCATAAAACTTAAGCTTAACTGACCTTATCGCCCCGTAGATTGAATTCTTCGGGGCGATTTGCATCAAATAGATTCTGAACGACCCCATAGTGACTATCTTTACTTTTAGAATCTGAACGACTCCACAGTGACTATCTTTACTTTGACTATCTTTGCAACCTTTAGTGTGAAACATGAACTCAACTATTTCAATAAAAAATAAAAAAGCTACTTATGAGTACTTCCTGACGGAAGAATTTATAGCAGGCCTTGTACTTACAGGGACAGAAATAAAATCAATACGTGAAGGAAAAGCAAATCTCACTGATTCGTATTGTACATTTATAGGTAATGAACTCTTTGTAAGAAACCTCCATATCTCTGAATATACTTTTGGTACCTATGCTAATCATGAACCTAAAAGAGACAGAAAACTTCTGCTGACTAAAAGAGAACTTAGGAAGCTTCTTACAAAAACCAAAGAAAAAGGTCTCACTATTATTCCTTTTCTTTTGTTTATAGACGAAAAGGGACATGCAAAAATTAAGATTGCCATAGCAAAAGGAAAGAAAAACTACGATAAAAGAGAAACACTAAAGACAAAAGACACTCAGCGCGAAATTGACCGTCACCGGGATTAATAAATCATAGAAAAAAATGGATATAAAGAAACTTAAAATTACGGGCCTTCTGTGCTTATTTATCTTTTCAGGACAAGCACTTTTTGCCCAGAAAGAAAAAGAAAACAAAACCCAGGATGCTTCTTTAGTAAAATGGTACACTTTTGAAGAAGCTATCAAGAAAAACAAAAAGAAGCCCAGAAAAATCTTTATTGACGTTTATACCGATTGGTGTGGCTGGTGTAAAAAGATGGATAGGGAAACATTCTTGAATGCTGACGTTGCCGAATATCTGAATAAAAACTTTTACCCAGTAAAACTTAATGCCGAGCAGGCTGAAAAAATAGTATTTAAAGGACAGGAATTCGTTAATCCAAATCCAGGCAAACCACGTTCACCCCATCAATTGGCTATTGCTATTCTGAAACAGGAAATGAGTTATCCGTCGTATGTCCTCTTAAATGAAGATAGTGAATGGCTCTTCAAAATCAGGGGTTATAAAACAGCCGACGACCTTTTACCAATGCTTAAATATTTCGGCAGCGATCAGTATAAAGTGATGTCGTGGACTGAATTCAATAGCTCGAAAACATTATAACGGCAATAAAATAAAATTGACGATCAGTCCTCCTCTCTAGTCCACTTTCCAAACAACTGACTGATACAAAAAAAAGATCTCATGTGTAATGAGATCTTTTTTGTTAAACTAGCTTTGAATTAGTAGTGATAGTTGAGCACTGAAAATTAGTGCTTACAGTTTAAGCTTTAATTAGTGAGGATGTTTTGAATGATCATGTCCTGAATGATCTTCCCTGTCTTCTGGTTTTTTGCAACAATCGGCCAGTTTCTTGTATGCTTTTGGATCAGCTGCAACATCATCTGCATCGTATCCTGAAAGTGAAATGGCTTTCTTTATGGCCTCAGGCGAGGTTTTATTGGGTTTATATGTAACGGCAACCTCATTTTTTTCCAGATCTACATTCGATTTTGAAACACCTTTTTCGAAAGCCAATGCTCTTTCGATGTTCTCTTTACACATCGAACATTGAGATGAAACCTTGATATTTATGGTTTCGCTTTTTGATTTTTGCGCAGCTACTGATCCGATGGTAAAGAACAATCCAAGAATCAGGGCCAGGTTTTTGATATTCTTCATTTTGTCTATATTAATGGTTACTATTTTATTTGATTGGTACTTCATCATTATGAAGATTGTTATGATCAATAAGAGTTAATAATTTTCAACAATTCGTTCATTTTTGAGGCAACTATTTCTGTTTATAGATCATTAGGAATTATGTATCTGAATCCTGCATAAAACATACGTCCCAAAACAGGTCCCCAGATCATACCTGCATCAAATCCTTCGGCAAACGGAGCATCAGCACCAAGTATCGGGTGGCTCTGTTTGTAGTTTGTCAGATTTTCAACACCTGCATAAACATCCCATTTCTTGAATTTCCGGGTAATCTGGGAATGAATGGTAATATAATCAGGTGAATAATTGACAGCAGAAGGATCAACGCCTGATCCATGTTCCGAAATACCCAAAGGCAACCTTGTGCTACCATTGTATTGACCGGTAAAATCAAATTTCCATTTTTCGAAACGAGTGGCATACGACATAGTGAGCAATCCTTTGTGCTTGCTGACCAATGGCCTTTCGCGAAGTTCACCGGCAGTGGTTACTTTAGTATCATTGAGCCTGTAAGCAGCGGTCAGGTCAAAATTCTTGAAAAGATTTGCTGTAAAATCGACCTGGAAACTATTTGAGAATGACTTTCCATCAAGGTTATAGAAAACTACGCGGTTATATGCCTGATCGAGATCCACAATAACCTGGTTCATAAAGTCAGTCCTGTAGAAATCAATTGTAAAAGTAGCTTTACGGTCTTCACTCAGATTGAATTCCTGGGTAAGATTAACTCCATAATTCCATGCTTCTTCCATTTTGAAGTCTTCTCTGAAGATCATCTGACGTGAGCTGATCAATAAGCCGGTGTTTTCGGCTAAAATTGAAGGACTTCTGTACCCTTTTCCTGCGGAAGCACGTAAAGTAGTATTTTTCAACAGATTGATCTTTAAGTGAGCTCTTGGAGTAAGAATGAGTCCGTAAAGATTATGATGGTCGGCTCTCATACCTAATATGAAATTGGACTTTTCATTTGGTGTAAGTGTATATTGAGCAAAAACGCCAGGTACAGATTCGGTTCTTGAGAAACTACTATCAGCATACTGTTCGTCATAGTCATCATACATCCAGCTTAATCCTGTACTATAGCCATGAACGGCCGAACCCGACTGGAATATCGCATTACCATAGAATCCCAACTGTCGGGCATCGTAAGCAGTTCTTCCAAACATGCTCTCTTGTTCGTGATACAAACCACTGAAGATAAGTCCAATACTTGTATTTGGTTTGTTCTCGAACATAAACCCTGTCTTATCATAAACCTGTAAACGACGGGTCAGAACTTCCATCACATACCTGTTGTTATCAGCCAAAGCTTCGTCAGTTTTAATATCAACTAACTGGCCCCCGGTTCTCTTGTCCTGCAGGAAGTTTATTCCAAACTTACTTTCAGTTACTCCATGCTTTTCGTAACTCCACCTGTTTGACAGGTTTATCTGTGATGATAACGGCAAATCAATGAAGCCATCATGATTCATGTCAGTCTTCATCACTTGTTGTGAGGTATGAGCGAGTACCATGGTGCTTAACCTTTCATTTAGTTTGGTTGAAGCATGTGCATTCAATTCGTATCTACCCTCATTATTCAGATATCCATTAAGATAAAATTTATCGGTGTTAAAGGGTTTTCGCATTTCAGTATTTATCTGGCCTGTGGTTGACTCGTAACCATTGATTACAGATGAAGTCCCTTTAGAAATTTGTATCGACTCCATCCATGTTCCCGGGATATATGTTAAACCAAATGCGGAACCTAATCCCCGGGTAAACGGTATGTTCTCAACCATCAACTGGCTATAGACACCTGCCAAACCGAGCATTTGAATTTGTCGTGCACCTGTGACAGCATCTGAGAAGCCAACATCAACAGTGGCATTGTTTTCAAAACTCTCCGAAAGGTTACAACATGCTAACTTTTGCAGACCAGCAGTTGTGATTACTTCGGTTTTTATGGGTTTTAATCCTGAAATAAAACTGCCCTGCATTCTTTCTTTTACTTCAACGGTCTGTAGCTGTGAGCCTTTTTGAAGTACTAATTCAACACTCGACTGTCCGTTAATTACCAGTGTATCATTGGTATAACCAACATAGCTGGCAACCAACTTATTTGTCTGGTCAGTAAGTTCTAGTTTAAACTTTCCCTTTTCATCTGCAACGGTGCCTGAGGTAGTACCTTCCCAATAAATATTAGAAAAAGGCAAAGGTTGTTTCTTATTGTTGGCATCAAATTCAATAACGGTCCCTGAGATAGTCTGTGCAAAGGAGAAATTGATGCTTGTAATTATTGTAATTATAGAATATATTAATAGTCGTTTCATGTTTCTGTTTTTAGTCATTACGAACAAAATAGAGCAGCTGTATTGAATCAGCTGATTGTCAAATAAAAACAGAAATGAATCAGAGTCTTAGGGAAGATAATTTCAGAAAGACTGCATCATGCGACAATGCAGAATTCTGATCAATAAATGAAATGAGGTAGTGTGAATTAAGCTCAGAATAATATAATGACCAGAGTGTTGAAATTAATGGCAGGTCATTATCAAGTAAATTCTTAATCTGTGATGTTATGGTTTCGCCCAGTTTAATGAAAACCTGCGAATCTTGACAACATGGCTCAGGTATGAATTTAGTGGAGTAATCCTTTAGAAGATTGTCACCAGATTGAGGAGCTTGCGAATGATGATCTTTATGAGAACAGCATACTTCACCCGATTCCACGTTGTAATGGACGTGATTGGATGAATTGCACTCATGGACATAAAGAACTACTCCTAATGTAGGTATCAGAAAAATACCCAGCAAAAGGAAAGTTATTAACGTCTTGAGTGATTTTTTTATCATCATAATTCATTTGCACGCAAAAATAGTAGAATATTTTTTTGAGATACCGATTTAAGAAAAATTTAACAATCAAATAGTCCCTGATGTTTATATCTCCTGAATTTTCACAAAATTTGTACCACTTTTCTATTTAAATCTTTAGACCATCTAATCTGCTTAATTTCACTTAGGTTACTTTATTATCGGGATATGATTGAGGAGCACAGAATTATAGCTGTATTGAAGAAAGTAGAATTCACACATCATACAATTTTTCTGTATACCGTTGCATCATCCACAACTTCATTTTTAAAAGCCGAAGAAAGATTAACACCTTTAAATATAGACACTTTCGACAATCTTGTTCCTGAACTGAGAAAGATATATGAGTTATCACAGAACATTGAACATGAACAACTGATACAAAGATTCACTAAAAAGAAAATTGGCAGGAAAGAATTCTTCAATCTTAAAGGCAGTCTTATTCCTGAGGTAGTATTACCGTTTGTAGAGCAGAAAATCTTTGAAATACTTCAACTACTTAAGAAGACAGGTGTGCCTGTGTATGATTTCTCGGGCATGCCACACTTTTATGACAGCGACAGATACTATTTTGAGCAGGAAAAGGCTTCCACCATTTTATCATTCGAAAGAAAGGAAGATGGCACAAGTTATAGGCTCGAAATTACACTGAACCAACAAAAAATCAAACTTGACAAATCCAACAGCTTCATACTGCTGAATGAGCCGTGTTGTTTAATAGTTGACCGTAGAATTCTGTTTTTTGAAAAAGGAGTTAGTGGAAAGCTTATCCTCCCTTTCCTGACAAAAGAACAAATTGAAATCCCTAAGCGACTCGAATATAAATATTTCAATTCCTTCATCAGAAAGGTGGTCAATACTGCTGAAATCAAAGCAAGTGGATTCTCTATAAAAGAAATAAATATCAATCCTGATCCATTATTGATTCTGGAGGATGACTGGCAGGGTCAGACTTGTCTCGTTCTTAAATTTCAATATGGACAACGGCAGTTACTTTCCGGAAATAATCAGAATGTTTTCACCGATCTTAATGTGGATGAAAACGGATTTACATTCTTCCGGATGAAAAGAAACAGAGATCTCGAGCATAAGTTTAAGCAGCATCTTACTATGGCAGGGCTTACTTTGTATAGCGATTGCTTTAAAATTAATCATCACGAAAAAGAAGTCTCAAAGTATGACTATATCGAGTGGCTGATTGAGAATAAATCGTTATTAATAAATAATGGTTTTATACTGCAACAAGAATCGGACAGGGAATTTGTTACTGAAAGTCCCATCATCAGACAATCTCTCGTTTCTTCAACCGACTGGTTCGATGTGGATATCTATATTGAATTAGGAAATTGCACAATACCCTTTATAAAATTCAAGGACAACATACTGAATGGCAATCGCGAATACGTACTGCCTGATGGAAGAATTTTTCTGATTCCCGCTGAATGGATGTCACGCTATAAAGAACTTTTAATTCATGGTACAGGGACTAACACTTTAATAAGGTTACAAAAGTTTCATTTCAGACTTCTTAAGCCATTTAATTTTGAAGAAGTAAAAGAATTCAGCCACTTTGAAAATATAGAATCAGAAGTACCTCAATTGTGTAATGTCACGTTACGCCCTTATCAGATAAAAGGTTTTCAGTGGCTTTATCAACTTCTTGAGATGGGCTTTGGAGGAATCCTGGCAGATGACATGGGTTTGGGTAAAACACTTCAAACCATTGCTCTACTTGCTAAATATTATGATCATGCTTCGCGTATCGCTGATACAATCGAAAAAAGCAGTGAAGATAATGTATCAGGTCAAAAACCAACAGAGAATGGACGAAACCTACATAATAACAGTTCAAAACCATCTACAGGATCTCAACTGGATTTGTTTAATAACGTCGCTGAAAAGGATATAACGACAAGGATTGCCAATTCAGCGCATAAGCAGGTAAATACCTACGCCCAAATCAATGCATCGATTATCGCGATGCCTGCCTCGCTGATTTATAATTGGTTGTTTGAAATAAAACGTTTCGCTCCCTTGTTGAGGGTCCTGGTTTATGTAGGAAGTGGAAGAAAGTTTTCAAGGAGTATATTGCAGAATTACGACATACTGCTCACTACTTATGGCACACTCCGAAATGATATTAAATTACTTTCAAAGTACACTTTCAAATTGGCCATTCTTGATGAAAGTCAATTCATTAAGAATCCTGAATCCAAAACAACGACTGCAGTTTACCAACTTAAGAGTGATTACAGAATGTCACTGACAGGGACTCCTGTGGAGAATAACCTGGTGGATTTATGGGCACAGATGAACTTTGCAAATCCGGGCCTGCTGGGTACACTTTCTAATTTTCAGTACTATTATAGTAATCCGCTGTCACGTAATCCGGAAGATAAACAGGGAAAGGAATTATTATCGCTTATTCAACCTTTTATATTAAGACGAACAAAAAAGGATGTTGCTCCTGAACTGCCTGATCTGAGTGAGACAATCAGTTACTGCAACATGACTGAAGAGCAGCAGGAGTTGTACGAAACAGAGAAATCAAAGGTCAGAAATCTTGTAATTGACCAACTTGAAAAGGGTGCATTAGACACAGGTACTAATCCCATAATGATTCTGAAAGCCCTGATGCAATTGCGACAAATTTCCAACCATCCAAAACTGGTTGAAGCAGATACCACATCAAACAGCGGAAAGTTTGATGAAATCACTTCTAAACTCGACACCCTGATGGCAGAAAATCATAAGGTGCTCATTTTCTCTTCTTTTGTTAAGCATCTGCGTCTGGTTGAGGAATACTGTTCACAGAAAAACTATGACTATAGTCTTTTAACGGGATCGACCACAAATAGAGAAAAGGTTATTACTGATTTTAAGGCAAATAAGAATGTGAGAGTCTTCCTCATATCTCTAAAAGCCGGTGGATTCGGATTAAACCTGACAGAAGCTGATTATGTCTTCATCATTGATCCATGGTGGAATCCTGCAGCTGAGATGCAAGCCATTAACAGAGCTCACAGGATAGGCCAGCACAAGAATGTATTCGTATATCGTTTCATCACAAAAAACAGTGTAGAAGAAAAAATTCTCTATCTGCAGAGCAAGAAAAAGCAACTAGCAGAAACATTCATCAAACCACATAAAATGATTGGCAAAATGACACGTGAAGAAATACTGCAACTCTTTGAATAACACTGCTTTTTTTTGGTAGTACCGATAATTCTTCCGGCGAAACAAACAGCACATATATGCTGGATTGCTGCTATGCCATAATGTAGCACAATTGTGGCACGGATGGCTACAAAATGATTAAAATAATGCAATTTTTAGCAAAACGAAAACAGGCAGAACATTGCTGATCTGCCTGTAAACGTTTTTAATTAGATGGGTGAATAATGGGATTCGAACCCACGACCCTCAGAACCACAATCTGATGCTCTAACCGACTGAGCTATATTCACCGTTTAAGTGGTGCAAAAGTAATACATTTCTTTTACATAATAAACAGCATACATCAAGTTTTTTCTTCAAAATAACTGTCAGGTTTATTAGTTTTGTTGTCAGTTATCAACCTGAATCAATACTTAGTCTGGCACTTTTAAAACTAACCCAGACTATACCAAACCATTAATTTACTGTGTTGAAGAAAAGAACCTCACGCAATGACTCCTTAAGCTCTATTGCTTTTGCCTCATTAATGAGAAATACAAACGTGGTTATTAGCCTGATAGGGATCGGCGCAGTGGTTATCATTGCAGTACTTGGTTACCTGATCACACCCGATAAAACACCGTATGTTAATGAACAACATCTGGAGATTGCAGCCAAAAAGCCAGGATTTTCGACACAAATGCTAAAAATCAGAAATGATGAAGTTAAAGTCAGACAATCATGGATAAAGACTCTCTATTACGGCAAAAGGTCAGATTACACCCTTATTCCAATCAGTACATACAGATTCTCAAGTGATAGTATAACTGTGTGGTTGAATGGTGAAGAACCATCAGAAATAAATCCGGGCATTGCATGGAACTTAAAGGATGTTGTTTATGCAATTCCTGAAAGTTCCACAACTGAATTGCCGGAGTATGATCTGGACAAAAACCCGATTGAAACAACACTTTCAAAACTACAAACTTCAGTCAGGAATAAGCACCTCATTACAAAAACTTTTATTCTTGGCACCGATAGATTTGGCAGGGATATGTTAAGTCAGTTAATGATAGGCACCCGAGTCAGCATTTCTGTTGGCTTTATTTCAGTTTTAATTTCACTTGTAGTCGGGATCTTTCTAGGTGCGCTATCGGGATTTTTCAGGGGATGGGTAGATGATGTTATAGTCTGGTTTATCAATGTTATATGGTCAATTCCTACTTTGTTACTTGTAATCGCAATAACTTTCGCGCTAGGCAAAGGATTCTGGCAGGTATTTATTGCTGTTGGCCTCACGATGTGGGTTGAAGTAGCAAGAGTTGTCAGGGGACAAATAATGAGCCTAAGGGAGAAGGAGTTTGTAGAAGCTGCAAGAGCATTGGGATATAAGAATTTCAGAATAATCACCAGGCATATATTGCCAAATACTATCGGGCCGGTGATAGTGATATCAGCTGCTAATTTTGCTTCAGCCATTCTGATAGAAGCCGGACTAAGTTTCTTAGGCATAGGTGTTCAGCCTCCAATGCCTTCATGGGGTACTATGATTAAAGAAAATTATGCCTATATAATTCTCGACAATCCCTGGCTTGCGCTGATTCCCGGTATCGCTATAATGCTCCTCGTGTTGGCGTTTATGTTAATAGGAAATGGCCTCAGGGATGCACTTGATGTAAAATCGAATACAGTTTTTTGATTTCCAGTCTATGATGATGCCCAGCTTGGGATAGCACGTTAAATTAGAAATCAACTCAAAGAACCACGCAAGGATTCATTTAATAGGGTAATCTGACTTTTAATCTTTCACTACTTCTCTGGTATTGCCTGTATTCGTGATTTCCGCAATTAACGCCTCTCCCCTTTCCAATACAGAAACCTTTTATCAATGGAATCTTAACCATAAAATAGAGATCCGTTCCTGTAAAATCATTAAATCCGAAAAAGCTACCAAGTTTATCAGTTCCTATAACAAAATTTGAGAAGCGCGCACTTATTCCTAATCGTGGATACCTGAAATTATAAACTGTAATCGGGACTGCAATTTCAAATCTATCTCTTTCAATTCGCGGTGTGACAGAGACCTGTGATGGCCGCACTACCATACTTTCATTGTGTATCAAAGGCAAAACCACACTTGCGTTTATGTAAGTCTGTTCATTCATTCTGTAATCAAACTGAAAACTTGCCGCTGCAGGAAGATATACTCTGAATGATTCCTCGTTTACAGTGGTCAAAGAACCAATAGAGGGATCGTGAAATGTAGTGGTCATTTGATTGAATAATTGATCCAGATATTCAATGTCGAGATTAGTAAAGTCATTCCATTGCCCTTGGGCATCCACCAGTTCGATCTGTTTTATATTTTTCTTAAAACTCACATATCCAATATCTAATAAGGAGAATCCAATGCTATAATAGTAATCTTCGAAAGGTTGCTCACATGCGGAATAACGTTTATTAGTATGCCCTTTCATTTTTTTCTGATAAGTGAATCCGATATCGAATCCTACACCACTCCCCAATACTAAAGGATTGCCGAAATTCACATCATTCGTTGCATAATCAAGCGGGGCAGATACTCCTGCGCGTCCATTGGCATTATATACTACAAGGGTATCATCGTTTGGAAGCATATAACTTACATTATCAATGTACCAGTAAGCTCCTCCCATTCCCAGAAGTCCTTTAACGGTAATTCCACCAGAGAGATGATCGAGGTTCTGCTTATACAAAACCTGAGAATATGTGAGAGCAAGTTCACCAAATGAAAGTGCAGCAGCTCTTACATCTTTCTCATTATCAAACCTTATACGATGTTGCGGATAAAAATCAAAGCCCTCAACTCCAAACTTTGCCATCTCATAAGGAACATTGTCAGCAGATACGATACTCCGCATTGCAGTTGAGATTCCAAAGGCTTTGTTGTTCTTAGAAAACATTACACCCGGACCAAGAATCTTTGCCTGAACGAAAGCATTCTTTAGTGATGTGTTATAATAATCGTAAAACTCACGGTCTTCAGTCCTGTTTGGACTGATCTCTACTGGATGAGTTGGAAATTCAGCACCACTTTCAAAAAATCTGGTGAACTTGTATGTTTCTTTCCCAAGATAAACCGCATTGTTATCTCCAAAAATGTGCAATCCAATGATATTAGCATCAAAATATAACTTCGAATTGACCAGTGCTGTCGGATTTAGTTGTGCACCGGTTATTCCGGCATAATTGCTATGAACAAAGCCATTCATTTCCTGAGCAATTGCATTACCGGAAAGTAGTAATAGAAGGAAAAAGAAAGCGTTTTTCAACACTACAATATTTTTGTTAATTAAAACGAGTAATAGCCCGGTTTGGTATTTTAACAGAGGGTAAAGTTAAAAGTTTTAATTTAAACAGGTTGCTCAAATTCAACAGAAGTTTTTCACTAAAAATTCAACTATTATTATCTATCTGATATTGTGAGAATTAAAATATCATTTCCGCCAAATTGAACTAAAGTGCATCTCTTTGGGTTTACGGCGTTAGTTAAAACAATTTCTTAATCTTACCTTTGAACCCCTTTCAGTACAAAAATCTGTTGAAAATGAAATACAAAAATTTTACTGCTTGGATCCTTGCTATTATCGTAACTCTGTCATTGGTTGTTTATCAGCGTATGACCGGTCCAACTCATCCCATAAAAGATAAAGTTATAATTAATGGTGAAACATTTAAATATAAACTTATCCGCAGTTATGGTGGGCCTGATGACGCAGAAATTGTAATCAATGATCCTGATAATCTTATTGATGGCACCATCACTTATAAAAGATATAAAAGTTATGATGAATGGTCAACCGTGCCATTACGGCATCAGGGAGGCAAACTAATTGCCAGTATTCCTCATCAGCCACCTGCAGGGAAAGTAGAGTATTCTATTACACTCACTGATGGAACTAATGAATACCAGTTATCCGAAAAGCCAGTCATTATTCGTTTTAAGGGTGATGTTCCAGCTTATATTTTAATTCCACACATTCTACTCATGTTCATGGCAATGCTTTTCTCAACACGTACAGGTATTGAAGCATTATTAAAAGGTCCCAGAACACTTAAATACAGCATCTGGACAGCCTTGCTGCTTACAGGGGGAGGACTTATCCTTGGACCAATCGTCCAAAAATTTGCATTTGGAGCTTACTGGACAGGTTGGCCTTTTGGACACGACCTGACCGATAATAAAACAGCCCTGGCATTCATCTTCTGGATTATAGCAATTTATAAATTGTCACGAAATCGCGAAAACAGAAAATGGGCGCTTATTGCAGCCGTCGTTATGACTCTTGTTTATCTAATTCCCCATAGTGTTCTTGGATCCGAAATCGACCACACCAAAACATCTTGATGATTACTGTTATAATAATAATTGCGACTGCCCTTATATCTGTACTTGCATTCAGTAATAATGCTTTGTACGACAAGATGATGTTTGATCCTTACAGGATTAATCATATGCGTCAGTATCACCGGTTCTTTTCACATGGATTGGTTCATGCTGATTGGGCTCATCTGCTGATAAACATGTTCGTCCTGTATTCGTTTGGCAGCATGGTAGAGGAAATTTTTAAATATTTGTTTGGACTGAACAAAGGCATCTATTATTTCCTGTTATTGTATATTGGTGGAGTTGTACTTTCGGCCACTCCATCTTATGGAAAGCACAAAAATAATTCGTGGTACAGGGCAGTTGGGGCATCCGGTGCTATCTCTGCCGTATTGTTCTCCAGTATAATCATAAGCCCTCTTTCAGGCATTCGCTTTATTTTTATTCCGGTAGATATACCTGCCTTCATATTTGGAATCTTATACCTTGTCTATTCAGCCTATATGGCCCGAAAGGCGAATGATAACATTGGTCACGACGCCCATTTTTGGGGAGCTGTTTATGGCGTTGCATATACAATAGCAATAAAACCGGCTTTATTTACCGGCTTTATTGAGCAGATTAAAAATTTTATTTCGTGATAGAATTTGCAGGATCACTTATACTGATCGCAACCCTGGCTCAATGGCGACCCCATTATGAATATTCTCAAAATTCATGGGTTGGGAGAATATTTTTAGACTCCTAATTATATGAGGGGTCGGGAGGATAAACTGCCCAGAATTTATATTCTTTTCCTAGCTTTTTAAGTGTCAGAGCCCATAATTCTGTAGGATTACTCCTGAAAACCTGCTGTTGTGTAGTCATTGATACCACCCAGGATTTTTCTTCTAACTCACGATTCAATTGATTAGCTACCCATCCGGAATATCCAATATAAAATTTGATCTCTGAACTGCTCAGCTCTTTAGTCCTTATTAACTCCTTTACAGTGTCAATATTCCCGCCCCAGTATAGTCCGTCTATAATTGGAATTCCATCATCAATGAGGTCAGGCCGTGAGTGTATAAAAAAAAGACTATCTGTTTTGACAGGACCACCAAGGAAAACCGGTGCGTCAAAGTCTTCAAATTCCGAAGTTATATCGCTGAGTTTTACTTCAACCGGCTTGTTAATGATGATTCCAAACGAACCCTCATCACTGTGTTCGGCAAGTAAAACTACTGATTTTTTAAAGTAAAAGTCTTGTAAAAAAGGAACCGATATTAATATCCGGCCTGTATGGGGTTTTATTTTCGAAGGCTCCATGGTTCTTTGTTTTTGTGCCAAAGTGGCGTTTACTATTTACTTATTTCATAGAATAGCTTTATTATTAGAATTCTATTCCCGTTATCCAACGGTGTAATTCAGTAATTTTGCATTGCATTTATCTTCTAATTTACAAATTTTATACCACTTTATCATGCCTCGGATAGATAATAGTGTTTCCTTCAATAAATTAAGGGAAATATACCCTGAATTCAGTTATGAAAACTATTCTTATTCCTTGGTGAAGAATGTATTAAGTCTCCAATTCGAATTCCATTTGTCAGATGATATCATTTTCAGGCCCCATTCTATCCTTACCTTTCCTGCTTCGCTCGATATCAGACATAACGATGCGCTGATCAATAATCTGGTGTTCCATATTGGACTTATTGAACTTGTTAGTTACTGGAAAGCCACATGCTCTCCATTAATAACAATAAAAACCGGAAAACTTGACAATCAACAGATTGAATGGTGGAAAAATTTGTTTTATAACGGATTAGGTGAATTCATGTATCTCAATTCAATTGAGATAAGCAGTTCTAAGCTGATGGAGATAGTATCAAACGGAAAGTCTCATGTTGCGTCATCAGCTTCCTATACCGATAATTACATAGTCCCCATCGGAGGTGGTAAAGATTCATCAGTAACTCTTGAATTGCTCAGGAAAAAAAACCTGATTGTTAATCCACTGATCATGAATCCCAGGGAGGCCACAGTTGAGACAGTAACAACAGCAGGACTGTCAATGGATGATGTAATAATCATTAACCGAACCATCGATCCTCTTTTACTGGAACTAAATGCAAAAGGATTTCTCAATGGTCACACTCCTTTTTCTGCCATGCTGGCTTTCTATTGTCTGCTCGCATCTGCAATAACAGGGATCAGAAATATTGCCCTCTCCAATGAAGCGAGCGCTAATGAGGCTACCGTTCCCGGGACAGACATCAATCACCAGTACTCGAAATCTTTTGAATTTGAAAGGGACTTTAGAAAGTACTCAGCAACTTATATCGACAGCGGAATAAATTACTTTAGTTTTCTCCGCCCTCTGAATGAACTACAGATCATGTCAATCTTTGCCCGCTTACCTCAGTATCATCCGGTATTCAAAAGCTGCAATGTGGGAAGTAAGACAAATACATGGTGTGGTGGTTGCGCCAAATGTCTGTTTACACATATCATGCTTGCTGCATATAAGGGTGTATCCTATGCCAATGACATTATTGGCAAACCAATGCTTGATGACATTCATAACCAGGAAATCTTCAGGGAGCTTGCAGGGATATCAGAAATAAAACCATTTGAATGTGTCGGGACCATTAATGATGTTCAACAAGCAATCAACCTGATCATAGCCAACACAGAACAGGCACCCCGGTTAATAGAAATGTACAGAAGTACCCGGGAAGGCACTGAATTTATTTCCAGGCAAAACGGCCTTCAAAACACTCCTGAGAATCCTGCAAAGGAATACTTACAAGATATTTCCGATAAAACCGAAACACATTTCCTAACAAAAACCCAATGGGAGATATTACAAAAAGCTCTGAATTAAGAAAGTACCTTTCATCATTTCTGCAGAGAAAGAAAGTTCTGATCCTTGGATTTGGTAAGGAAGGCAGTTCAACATTACGACTTCTGCATGATCTAAAAACAGAGGCTATAATAACCATTGCCGACAGAAATGACTCTGCCTTTGCCGGCTCGCCGCTCATTGAATCAGGCAAATATGCTCTGATACATGGTGCTGACTATCTTAATTCTGTCAATGATTTTGATGTGGTCATTAAATCTCCCGGTATATCCCTTAAAGATCAATCTTTTGACAGGGACAAAATAACATCCCAAACCAACATATTCCTTAAAGTTTACGGAGGCAAGACCATTGGTGTTACAGGCACTAAAGGAAAGAGCACCACATCGAGTCTCATTTATCATATCATAAAGAAAACCTACCCACTTTCAGTCTTCGGTGGCAATATCGGAACACCATTATTTGACCTGGATGACGAAATCACCCCTGAATCTTATATAGTGTGTGAACTCTCGTCGCATCAACTGGAGTTCGTTAAGAGTTCACCCCACATTGCCTTACTCCTGAATATCTATCAGGAACATCTTGATCACTACAACACATTTATTGATTATCAGAAGGCAAAACTCAATATTGCATATTATCAGAAAGCTGCCGATTATTTCCTGTATTCTGATGAGGTTCTTATCAGAGGATTATTAAACGAAAGCCCGACCCTTTCAGGACATAAAATACCATTTGACGCCAATATCGGCAGCCTTCCATCTTTACTGAAAGCGAATAGTAAACTCGCAGAGACTATTGAAAGAATTACTTCAGGGGAGTGCAGGATCAATCTGGTAGGTGAACATAATAAAAAGAATACCATCATAGCTGCTGTTGCCTGTCACCTGAGCGGAGTCCCCATTGAAACCATAGAGGAACAACTACAGAGCTTTCAACCACTCGAACACAGGATGGAACCGGTAGGGATCTATGAAGGAAAAACCTTTTACAATGATTCGATATCAACAATTCCTGAATCAGCCATTGCTGCCATCAAAAGTCTCTATCCCGTCGACACTATCATATTGGGGGGATTTGACAGAGGAATAGACTATTCCATACTGGTTGACTTCCTGATGAAGAAGGAGGTCAAACATATAGTGACTACCGGCCCTGCAGGGAAAACTATATACAGCAAATTGAAAGCCAGTGGATATAAGAGCGATCTTCAGCACTTTGAGACATTTGACAAGTCGGTAGAAGCTGCTATCCAGTCTACTGCAGAAGGCGGGATTTGTCTGTTATCGCCTGCGGCCTCGAGTTATAATGAATTTAAAAATTTCGAATTCAGGGGAAGAAGATTCAAGGAACTGGTAACAAAAATTTCCCGGGCAAAAGATTAAAGCCCGGAAAGAGGTAAAAAAAACAGCCTTGGTCGAGGGCTGTCTTTTTATAATCCATTTATAATTAATTACTCTTTTTCTTCACTAACTGCTGGCTTTGCTTTTTTTGCTTTAGGTTTAGCTTTTGTTTCAGGTTCCGGCGCAACAGGTTGAGTATTCGTAACAACCCTGGCAGACGATTTCTTATTTGGCCTTCTTCTTACACCATAAGAACCCATAATAATTTTACCTCTTTTTGTTTTTTTATCACCTTTTCCCATAGTAATAATAAATTTAAAGTTGTGAGTTGATAGATCATTATCCCAAAAATACGAATAATTACGCATAAAATCTATAATTGTTAAATTTTATTCGCAGAGCAACTGACATAGGTATTGGCAAAATGAAAAAAAATATTACTTTTGCGCGATAAATTCATAATCAATGGCAAAGAAGTCTGACAATACTGAAGAAAAAATTCAGGCCGTAGAGGAGGCTCTGAGTAAGACCGAATTATTTATAGAAAAAAACCAGAAGTTACTCTTTACAATACTCGGAGTTATAGCATTGCTGATCCTGGGTTATTTTGGTTACCAAAGGTTCGTCCTTCTTCCGAAGGAAAAAGAAGCACAGTCACAAATGTTTATGGCTGAAAGATATTTCGAGCAGGACTCATTAAAACTTGCATTGAATGGTGATGGTCAATATCCTGGATTCCTCCAGATTATTGATGACTACGGAATGACCAAAAGTGCCAAATTAGCACACTATTATGCCGGCATTATTTATCTAAATGAAGGCGAATTCCAGCAAGCTATAGATCATCTTCAGAAGTTTAAGACAAAGAATGTAATGCTTACTCCAATGGCTAAAGGCGCTATGGGCGATGCTTACCTGGAACTTGGCAAGACAGCTGAAGCTGCTAAACAATATGAGGATGCAGCCAATACTTATAAAAACGACTTCACTTCTCCTGTATTCCTTCAGAAGGCCGCATGGGCATATGAAATTGCAGGTAACAAAGAAGCCGCACTCAAAATTCTTGAAAAAATTAAAACCGATTATCCAAGAAGTACTGAGGCAAGAGATGTTGAAAAATTTATTGCCCGGTTAAAAGCAATCTAATTTCGATCGTAAACTTCGGTTTATCGACAGTCATAAAAGAGTCAAACACCCGGAACGAACTTCCGGGTGTTTTTTTGTTATATTTGACTTATGAAGAAAGATTTATCACTAATTTTTATGGGGACTCCCGATTTTGCGGTTGAGTCACTTACTTACCTCTTCAACGAAGGATTGACAATTAAAGCTGTAGTGACTGTTGCTGATAAACCAGCTGGCAGGGGCCAGAAATTACAACCTTCTCCTGTAAAGAAGTTTGCATTAGAGCACAATATAAGAGTGCTTCAACCTCTTAATTTATCTGATCCTGCTTTTATTGAGGATCTTAAACAACTTCAAGCTGATTTGTTTGTAGTTGTGGCTTTCAGAAAACTTCCAAAGGTTGTATGGCAAATGCCCCCACTGGGGTGTTTTAATTTACATGCCTCCCTTCTTCCACAGTACAGGGGTGCTGCACCAATCAATCATGCAGTGATGAATGGGGAGTCGGTAACAGGAGTAACAACCTTCTTTATCGATGAAAAGATTGACACAGGTGAAATCATCAGACAGGAAAGTATTGAAATCCTGCCCGATGAAACGGCAGGAGAAGTTCACGATAAACTAATGGTAATAGGTGCAAAACTTGTTGTGGAAACAGTAAATTCAATTTTCAGGAACGATTATACGACTAAAATTCAGCCAATTGGTCAGCAGGAGACGATTAAAACTGCCCCTAAAATTTTCAGGGATAATTGTAAAATAAACTGGGAACAGTCCAGCGAAAATGTGCATAACCATATAAGGGGATTAAGCCCCTTTCCCGGGGCTTTCTCCCTTTTATCGATGTCCGATTCGGAAAAAGAAGTTAAAGTCCTTAAATCGAATAAAACGGGTTTAAAATCAGATTTAAGACCCGGACAGATTGTAGTGGAGAAAAATAGGTTGTCAGTAATGTGCAAAGATGAATTAATTGAACTTGTAACTATTCAGTTACCGGGTAAAAAAGCAATGTCGGTTGAGGATTTTCTGAGAGGAAACAGAGCGGAGCTATACCAATTTGTATGAAATTGAGTGTTTGTTGAACGTGTTTTAAACAGGGACTTTTAAGCGGTTGAACTGCTATATCTATGGTAAAACAATACTTTTTCTATGAAAGTTATCAACAATCAAGCTATTTTATTAACTTTTTTCACGATTTTTCGCTAAAACACTTGATTTTGCAACGAAATTGATTATATTTGTAGTAGGTTATCCAACTTATTATTAATCTTAACTCTGGTAAAAATGAACAAACAAGAATTAATTGTTGCCATGGCAGCAGAATCAGGTCTTACAAAAGCAGACTCAAAAAAAGCTTTGGATGCTTTTCTTAATGCCACTTCAAAATCTTTGAAAAAAGGTGATAGAGTAGCACTCGTTGGTTTTGGTTCATTTTCTGTTTCAAAGCGTGCCGCCCGCAAAGGTCGCAATCCTCAGACCGGTAAAGAAATCAAGATTGCTGCAAAGAAAGTTGTTAAATTTAAACCAGGTACAGAACTATCAAAGAACGTAAAGTAAATACTTTAGCAGCAAGACAAGAGTAAAAAGACTTTTCAGAAAATGAAAAGTCTTTTTTTTAATCTGTACTTGACAGAAGTTTAATATTCAAAACCATTTGCGATTACTCTTTAAGGACTTAAATGGCTGAAATGAATAGCCTCTTACCTGAACGACTAACCGACTAGAACAGCTGACAGTCCTGAACGGCTGATTAAGTCTTTGATTGGAAGCAGTCTTCAATCAACCCCCTCAGTAAACCATATTTTTCAGGCTCAATTAAAAACCTGTAGGGCAACAAGGCGTCATCCCCCGCATAATCTACTCCAATTCTTTTGGTTACTTTAATAATCTCATCTGGTATCTCAATTTTAGTGTTTTCAATCCAGACTTTGTTACCGTTAATAAGGTCTGCTTTATCGTCCGTAAACTTTAAAGCGAGAAGCTTTGTGACCTTTCCGGGACCCGTGCCTTCTTTATCCGTAATGGGCCTCCCGATTCTGTCAGCCATTGCCTCCTTTCCAAATTCAGGCATGATAGCCCTGATTAAAACGGCATGTGGTGTTCCGGCTACATTGGTCACGACATTAAACAGGGAATGAATGCCATAACACAAATATATGTATGCAATTCCGCCTTGCCGGTACATTGTTTCTGTTCTTTTGGTCCTTCGGTCGCCAAAAGCATGCGATGCTTTATCATTAACTCCATTGTAAGCTTCACTCTCAGTTATGACTCCCGAAGTTATAATGCCGTTTATGTCTGTAACTATCCTCTTCCCTAATAACTCTCTTGCAATTATCAGAACATCTCCCCTGCTGTAAAAACTTAACGGGAGTCGCTTATTTTCATGAATCATTGTTTCCAGGAATAATATTGTTCCTCACTGATCTCCACCCTATTGTTATCAATTAACCAATTTAGCGTCATAACCACTTTTTCAACCGATATAGGATCACAAATTTCTATCACTTGCTGCAGATTAAGCTTATTGATTTCTAAAGCTGGTTTAATTAATTCCACTATTCTGTTAAAGTCCTTCTCTCTTAATGTTTTATTACTCTCATCAAGACATATATCACAAATACCGCAATTATTAACCTTTTGTTCAAAATAAGATATCAGATACCTGCTTCTGCAGACGTTTGTCTCGTTAGCATATCTCAACAGAGCCCTCATTCTTTCAGTGGCAATATTCTTTCGTTCTTCATAATTCGCCGGAGAAATTGAAAGTCCGGCCGCTTTAACAGCTTCTGAAATAAAAGTCAGTTGCGGTTTTCCACTTAAGGGGAAGTACGAAATCATTTCGAGATTATGTAGTTTTTGCAGCATTTCTCTCACAACCTTCTCCTGGGTATCCAAGCGGAAAGCGATCTCCGATTCATTAATGGGAACCGGCTCTGTAAAAGATCCTCCGTACGACCTTTGCATTGTCTTGATCAATTCATCGAAAGCAGGATTCTCCACCTGAAACCTGTACAAGTCTGCTTTTGAAGCTGCAAACACAAACCTGGAAGACGAATGCATGGCTTCATTTAATAATATATAGCCTTCTCTTTCGATGAATTTCAGTGAATTAAAGGCAAGGATGGGCTTAAAATTATATGTTTTTGCAAAGTCCGATATGTCAAAATCAAACACCAGGTCTTTTCCTGTTCCCGGTACAAGTTGACAATAGTTTATAAGTGCATTATAGACAGTCCTGATGAAATCCAGTGTTGGAAAGTTCAGGTTATGATTCGCCTCTGCATCAATTACATCGGCTTCATCAAAAATAAGCACAGCATACGACTTTTTCCCATCGCGCCCTGCCCTGCCAGCTTCCTGGTAGTAGGCTTCGAGTGTATCGGGCAAATCCATATGAACAACTGTCCTAACATCAGGCTTATCAATGCCCATTCCAAAAGCGTTGGTACAAACTATTACTCTGGTGTTACCCTTTATCCAACTGGTATATTTTTTTTCTCTCTCCCTGGGTTCAAGACCTGCATGATAATAGTCAGCACTGATTTTATTCAATACCAGAAATTGAGCAATTTCTCTTGTCTTCTTTCTGTTCCTCACATAAACGATACCTGAACCGGGTACCCCTTTGAGCACTTTTAACAGGTTTCCGTTCTTGTTTTCCTCTTTCTTAACGACATAAGAAAGATTAGGACGCTCAAAATTTCCTGTAAGGACATTATCCTTTATAAAATCCAGCTTACTCTGGATATCCTTAATTACTTTCTGTGTGGCAGTAGCCGTTAATGCGAGTACAGGAACACCCGGGAAATGAGGCCTTATTTCGGCAATCCTAAGATATGGTGGCCTGAAATCATATCCCCATTGTGAAATGCAATGTGCTTCATCTACAACTATCAGACTAATTCTGATGTGACTAATGATTTCTCTGAAATAAGAAGAGGAAAGACGCTCAGGAGATATATACAGAAACTTCGCCTGATCATATTGTATGTGATTTATTGCCAGCTCAACTTCCCGCGAATGCATGCCTGAATAGATAGCCTCTGCTTTTATACCCATTCTTCTAAGTCTGTCAACCTGATCTTTCATCAGAGCAATCAGAGGTGAGATTACCAGCGTCACACCAGGTAAAATAAGACCAGGCACCTGAAAACAAACCGACTTGCCACCACCGGTGGAGAGTAGTGCCAGGGTATCTTTTCCATCAATAACCGACTGAATAATCTCTTCCTGTAAAGGCCTGAACTGAGAGTAACCCCAATACTTCTTAAGAACTTCACGAAAAACGGTTTCAGTCATATTAAGGCTTATTATAAATCTTAGTAAAGTTACAGACTTTTAGAATACTATGAAATGACAAAAAAGAGTACTGAAGTTTCAAATGGTTACTATCTTTGTTAAAAACATTCAGCATGCGAAAACTGATTTTTCTGATTGGTTATATGGGTTGTGGCAAATCTACTGTAGGCAAAAAACTATCAAAGAAACTAAACTACGATTTCATAGATATGGATGATGCTATAACCGGAATGACCGGAAAGTCGGTGAGTGAGATTTTTGAACAGGATGGAGAGGATGCGTTTCGCCAACTTGAACACTCTGTACTTAAAAGCCTGTGCCAGAGAAATTACCTTGTGGTCTCAACCGGTGGAGGCGCTCCTTGTTTCTTTGATAATATGTCATTAATGAATGCCAGTGGTATAACAGTGTACCTTCAAATGCATCCTAAATCACTTGCTCAGCGACTTGCTGATTCTCCAACCATCCGGCCTTTATTAAGTGGTGCATCGAAGGAAGAGCTACCCGAAATAATAGCCGGTCACTTATCACATAGGGAAAGATTTTACAACAGAGCCAAAATAGTGATGAAAGGCGAGAACCTCAATTTTGAGAAGATGATGGATTTCATTAAAAACTATAAAAATTGAATAAAACAAAGCCAACCTCAAGCATTCTTCAATTTTCCATTTTAACTGAGAACAGTCTCATATACGCTCAAGCAAACACACATTTTCTACATGCGAGGTATGTGGAAACATATCAACAGGCTGAATTCTGGTAATTTTATAAGATTCAACCAGTAAAGCAAGATCCCTGGCTTGTGTTGCAGGATTACAACTAACATAAACTATTTTCGCGGGCAATGCCTTAAGGATGTTGACTACTACTTTTTCATGCATTCCTGCTCTTGGCGGATCGGTAATTATTATGTCAGGAGTACCATGCTGTGCAAACAATTCAGGTGTAAGCATTTTGGCCATGTCACCAGCAAGAAATGTTGTATTCTCAATTCCGTTTATTTCTGAATTTATTCGGGCATCAGCAACTGCCGGTTCTACATATTCTATACCGATGACTTTAGCAGCCCTTCTTGCTATAAAATTGGCTATTGTTCCCGTTCCGGTGTATAAATCATATACAACCTCATCACCCTTTAATGAGGCCATTTCTCTAACAATCTGATACATTCTCAACGCCTGCTCCGGATTGGTCTGATAAAAAGATAATGGCCCTATTCTGAACTGAAGATCTTCCATAGTGCCTTTTATGTATGGAACTCCTCTATGAAGCACCGGCTCAAGATCACTTATTGTATCATTGTGCTTTAAGTTAATCACATAAAACAAAGATGATATTTGAGGGAATGACACCGATAAAAATTCCATAACCTCTTTAATAACAATCTCATCATCAGTTCCAAATACCATTATCACCATTAAATCTTCGCCTGCATTCCTTATAATGACATTCCTTAACTGACCTTCAAATTTTCGTATGTTATAGAACGTAAATCCCTTTTCTTTGGCGAATGCTCTCAGTCTGTTTCTTATCTCATTGGTAGGTTCCTTCTGCAGGTAGCATGTTTCAATATCAAGAATCCTGTCAAACATGCCCGGAATGTGAAAACCCAGGGCGTTTCTGTCAATTTCCCCCTGATTGTCAATTTCTTCGGCACTAAGCCACCTTAAGGATGAGAAAGTATATTCCAGCTTGTTCCTGTAATAATAAATATCTTCTGAACGTAAAATCGGAAGTATTTCCGGATATTCCAGATGACCTATCCGGGAGAAATTATCTGCAACCTGCTTTTGTTTGAAATATAACTGGTGTTTATACTCCATGTTTTGCCATTTGCAACCTCCGCAGGTCCCGAAATGCTGGCAAAGAGGCTGAGTTCTTTTGTCGGAGTACTTGTGAAACTTAACAACCCGGCCTTCCATAAACCGCCTTCTTCTTGAAATAACCCTCACATCGCACACATCACCCGGCACAACAAAAGGTATAAATATCACCATATCATTATATCTGGCAATGGCGTTTCCTTCTGCTCCTGCATCAATTATTTCAAGGTTCTCAATTATTAGTGGTTCCTGCTTTTCTTTCTTTCGCATCGTTTTGTATTTGAAGTCACTTTCTTCCGAATTGTAATATGCTTGTGTCACTTTTCGGGCACAAAAGTACCTAAATATCTGTACCACCTGACCAAGACTACCCTAGTTAACAATACACAACAAAAAAAGAGGCCGCAGAAAAGCGACCTCTTTTTAGTAATATTCTATCAATGATTACTGATTGATTTCACCTGTACCATCCTTGAAATTAAGGTTGATTGTAGTTGTACCGGCATTAACAGGAACAGCTTCCTGATCACCACCTGTACCACGGTACTCGATCATTCCATCAGCAGGATTGATTCTGAATTCAGCTTGCCACCAATCGGTAAACCAGCCTTTATCCATCCATGCATACATACGCAGGTTGCCTGCAGCAAGTTCCTTGGTAATTGTAACAAGCATGTTTGGATTATCAACTGTGAATAAGTTAGCTTCTACGCCAGCATCCCAGCTTCCAACAGGATCACCAATCAGATAAACCATAGGTTGTGTTACAGCAATTTCTGAAGTTTCGAAGTTAACAGTAACCATGTAGTAACCGGTTGGTCCCGGAACCGGAACATTCTCTGTACCAAATGCAAAAATATCATTTGCTATGTCACCGGTTTTACCAAACTCATCACCATTCCATTCAAGAGCTGAATTGAACTTAATACCACCGTCAGCTATATCAGCATCAAGCCATACTATCTTCCAGAATAAGTGAGGTTTGCTATGTACAGGAATCATTTCGATAGCATTGGCAGCCCAATCCCATCCACCAATAGAAGCACCAATAATATAAAGCTGCTCAGGATAATCGAGTGGCTCAACGTCATCTGTCTTAACAAGGCTGCTGGTGTAACCATCGGCTGCAGTCCATTTGATAGTAACGGTGTAAACACCTTCCTGGTCTGCTCCAAGTAAATAGTCAGCTCCACCGGGAACAAGAGTTGTGCTTAAATCAGGTAAAGTACCCTGAGTTGCCCCACCAAAATTAGTATTAGCTTTAACAGAATCGCCTGATATCTCTATTTTCCATCCATTGCTGTAACGGAACTTAAAATTACCTGTACGCAGAATTAAACCTTCAGCTTGCCAGGTCATTTCATTTGCGTTAAAGCTTCCAACTAATGGGAGTTGAGTATCTGACCAACCTACTTCAGTAGCACCACCAATAATAGCCCAATGAGTAATAGGAGCTATTATGTATGTTTCTGTGTTCATGTCAATGATTACATGGTACATGCCATCAGCGTCAACTGAGAACTCACCTGTATTTCCCAGAGTACCTTTCTGAACTGTTGCATGAATCTGATCGTTTTCACCTGCAAGTACAACGTCTTCATTTGTAGCAGGTCCCCATGTTGTTTGTGTTGTTCCTTCTACTTCTACAACCTGGAAAGTAGAACCGGCTTTTAAAGTGGTATACATTTCATACATGCCACTTCTCTCAACTTGACCAACTTCATTAATTCCCATTGTAAACTGCGAATCATTATTTAGTGCTGTATAGGGAGTTGCGTCACCCTTAATATACATACCATCTTCAACTAATGGCGGATTGCCGTTATCATCGTCATCATCATCCTTTTTACAGGCTGAGAAAACGAAAAGGAAAGCCAACATGAGCATACTTGCTCTTAATAACATACTTAATTGATTTTTTTTCATTTTACGGGTTTTTGTGGTTAAACAATTAGTCAATTTTATCAAAATATTTTATTGTAAGTTAGGATTAGCGTCAATAGCCCACTGTGGAATCGGGAATATCTTCCTGTCAGCTGTTGAAGCTTGCTTTTCCCACCATGCTTCATTAAACTTGCCAAACCGGATTAAGTCCTGACGACGATGTCCTTCCCAAAACATTTCTCTACCTCTCTCATCCAATACCTCATCGAGCGTAACACCCGATATAGGTTCCAAACCAGCCCTTTCGCGAATCATATTTACATAATCATCACCATTCTTGCCCTGACGGATCATAGCTTCAGCTTTCATAAGTAACACATCAGCATAACGGAAAATTGGGAAATCATTGCTCAGATTATCCTTAGCACCTAACTTAATCTCCTGCTTTTTAACTCTGACGCCCGACATACGAATCTGAACTGTTGAGTAAGAAGCATCCATTAATAAAGCTGGTATCTCAGGAGTGAAAACTAGATTTGCTCCTCCTGCACCGGCATCCTGAATTGGCATTCCATCAGCAGTGTATTGCTGACCAACCATAAAATAAGCCATACGGCGATCGTTCTCAGCATATTTATTAAAATGCTGTTCGGTTACCGCAAAACCATTCCATGGCCCTACTGTCATGTTGTAGGTAAGATTATTATTGTAATGCAGCGTACGCATATGCAGGTTATTGCCCTGATATGAATCCTCATCAAATGGAATAACCCAGATATTCTCTAACGAACCTTCGTTATTAGTCACAAATGGTGCCATTGGATCGGCATCAAGTGAATATTGTCCTAAAGCAATTACAGCATCACATGCTTCCTCAGCTTTTTGCCATTGTGGGGTACCAGTATATACTTCAGCATTCAGATAAAGCTTTGCAAGCAAGGTATAACCCATTCCCAATGATGCAGCAGTCTTGGATGTACTGGGACTTATTTTTGTAATTGCATCTTCTGCATCTGCAACAATAGCATTCCAGATAGTTGCCCTATCTTCTTTTTCAGGAAGAGAAGGCGCATTCAAGAACTCGGTGATGAATGGAACATCTCCGTAATTATCAATCAACAGGTAGTAATAGAAAGCCCTGAGTAATTTACCCTTTGCAATACCGGCATCAATAATGGAATCACCAGCCAGAGGTTCCTGTGCCTCAATAAACTTGTTTGCTTGTCCAACTCCATTAAAAAATCTGCTCCACATATTATTTATTGCTTCTGTATTATTATCCCATGTATGGGTGTGAAGCACGCGCCATTTACCACCATCGTCCCAGTCACTTGCACGCGTTGGTGCTACAACTGCATCACCTGTTAATTCCTGTGCGAACCACCAGCCGCCATTATCGAGCATCTCACGCATAGGCTCGTAAATCGGTGTCATTTGAAGAACCGGATCAATAGTGTACTGATCTTCCGGAATCTTATCCAGAACATCCTCCTCCAGGTCAGTACAACCGAAGAAAAGAGAAGCAATTATTGTTAAACTAAAAAATATCTTTTTCATGATAAATTTCCTAATTATAAAGTGATATTAACTCCAAGAATAAAGGTACGGGTCTTTGGATATACATTGTATTGATCCAAACCAAATGATCTGCCGGTAGCTGATATTTCAGGATCAACACCGGTATAATCTGTTAGAGTGAACAGGGTATTTGAAGCAACATATACCCTTAAATTGCTGATGTTCTTAACAGGTATATTGTATCCAAGCGACAGATTATCCAGGCGGACGAATGAACCATCCTCAAGATAATAACTGCTCAGTTTTGGATTATCATTTAAACCTCTTTCTTTTTCTTCTAATGCTGATTCCAGTACATTTATTGCAGGTAACCAGTAAGGATTACCAAATATTAACCTGGTTGTGTTGAAAATCTCATGGCCATATACTGCTCTTACTGTAAAGCTAAAATCAAAATTCTGAAGGAAAGTGAAATAGTTTGACCAACCCAGTTCAAAATCAGGATTAGCATTTCCTAAGAATCTTCTTTCAGCTCTGGTAATGTCGCGGGTAACTCCACCAGCTGCTGTATAGAACAAGAACTTTCCATCATCTGATAGTCCTGCATATTCAGGCATATACCATGATCCAACAGGTCTGCCAGGCTCGATTGATTGTGTCCAGTTAATATCTCCAACCAAACCACGTCCTTCAAGGTATCCTTCCTGCGTTCTCGACCAGTTAAAATCTCTGCTGGCATCCGACAGGTTGATAACTTCCTGATCGTAAGTTGAATAAGTAACATTTGTTCTCCACTCAAAGTTTGAAGTTCTTACAGGGTATGCCTGGATTGTAAGCTCCCATCCCTTGATTTCGATTTCTCCAACATTTGCCCAGATTCTATCACTTAAATTTGGTGGTACAGGAACTGAGTATTGACCTAACAAGTCGTAGTTAGTCTTGTTGAAATATTCGAAGGTTCCTGAGATTCTGTCATTCAGGAAACCGAAATCAATACCAAAGTTCAACTCTGAGTTGGTTTCCCATTGTAGGTTAGGATTTGACTCCTGGGCGAATACCATTGAGATAACCTCATCGCCTGTTTCGAAATTAAATGCCGAGCCACCTGATACATAAGTTCTTCTGTCTAAACCTATACCAATCTTTTCATTACCGGCGAGTCCGTAACCTACCCTCAAACGAAGATTGGTCAGGAAGTCGAGGTTTTGCATAAAGTCTTCACCGGTAACATTCCACATAACAGAAGCTGAAGGGAACCACCCCCACTCTTTATTTGTACCAAATTTAGACGAGCCATCTCTTCTTATGGTTGCAGTAAGGAAATATTTATTATCGAAATTATATACACCCCTTCCGAAGAATGAAATCATAAGGCTCATATTATTATATGAAGTAATGTCACGCCCGGCAACAACCGTCTGGAGCATACCAAGATCATTAGCACCACTGTAATTCAGGAAAGGATTGTTACCCTGAGCTCTGAATCCTGTATAAACCTGATCCTGCCATGAATAACCTCCTAATAGTTCCATAGTATGACGACCGAATCCTTTATTATACCTTAATGTTGTTTCAATCAACTTAGAACTGTGGTTATCATAATTTCTACGACCATATCCTACAAATGCACCTTGCTGCAATGTGGTAGGCTCAAAATAAAAACTTTCATTGTCATCTCTTACATACGAAAGGTTAACACCACCATACAATCCCTCAAGAATTTCCAGGTCGGCCCTTAAAAAACTAAAGAAATCCTTGGCATTTCTGTCGTTAGTTATCTCGTTAGCTAATGCTACTGGATTCCAGTAATTGAACTCTCTCTGGAATTCGAAATAATTACCTTCTTCATCAAATACCGGATCTGTTGGATTGCGCTGTATCATGTGATAAATTACATCCATAGGACCGTTTGATGTATAATTTACATAGTCGTTCTTTTCAAATGTCCCTGCCAATCCTGCTGAAACAGTTAACCTCTCATTTAAGAACTTATCATCTATATTAATACGACCAATAGTCCTCTGCTTTTCACTGCCAATTACAACGCCTGCAAAATCCTGATGTGACACAGAAGCCCGGTAAACACCTTTAGATGTGTTTCCACTAACTGCTAAACTGTAATTTTGTGAAGAACCTGTGCGATAAATCTCATCCTGCCAATCGGTGTTTGCTTCATTATCAATAAAATTGAGTCCGTTTTCCTGTACATATGCCCTTATTTGATCACCCGACAGCATCTCTAACCTGTTAGCAACACTTTCGGTTGAAACATAAGATGAGAACTCAATCCTGTTTCCTTTGGTTGAACCCTTCTTAGTTGTGATAATAACAACACCGTGTGCACCTCTTGAACCGTAAATAGCTGCTGCAGAAGCGTCTTTTAGAATGTTAAACGACTCTATGTCCTCAGGAGCTATTGTTGTAGCATCTACTCCGGGAACACCATCAACCACGAAGAGTGGCTGAGTGTCGGTTTCCAAACTTGAAGCACCTCTAACTCTAACAGAGAATCCTGAGTTTGGGTCACCTCCTTTTTTGGTGATAAGCACACCGGCAGCTTTACCCTGCATACCCTGAATCGGGTCCTGAAGTACTCCCTTGTTCATATCCTCCGCCTGTACATTAATAACCGCTCCCGTACGGTCTGATTTCTTTTGAGTTCCATACCCAATAACAACCAGTTCTTCGAGTTCGGTAAGTTCTGGTCTCATGGTTACATTTATGGTTCTGTTGTCCCCAACAACAACCTCTTGTGTTTCATAGCCAATAAACGAAAACACAAGTGTTGCTCCAGGATTAACGGGCAGACTGAATTGACCGTTTATATCAGATGTGGTTCCGGATGTTGTATTCTTTACCTGGATGGTAACTCCGGGCATTGTATTACCATCAGCACCATCTGTTACTCTACCGGTTACATTTATAGATTGTGCAAAAGCACTGCCCATAAATAAAAAACCTAATAAAATAATCAGAGTTTTGAGCAAATTTCTATGCTTCTTCATATTCGTGATTTATTTATTTTGTGTGTTGTATTGATGCAATACGAAAAATTTATATTACTAGCTTAGTCAGCCTTTTATTCTTGGTACAATGTTAAGCAATTTCTTAATATAATCGTCTCATTTTGTAGACAAATTGACACTATAAGCGACAAAAAAGTTATGCAATCGTTTGCAATATTTTAATGTTTTAAGTTAGAATATCCTATTTATATGGATTAGGCTCATATATTGTTTTCTCGATTCAGGACATACAAATCCGAAGAACATTTCAGATACCATTTAGCCAACTACGACTAAATCCTGCCAGTAACTTTATCATAAAAGCTTTTAGTATTTAAAATTAACCTATTTTTATCCAAATTCTTGTATTTGGGACATGAAATCTCATCTTATTTCTATAAATGACATTGCTAAAGCTTTAGGTATTTCACCTTCAACTGTGTCGCGTGCTCTGAAAGATCATCCTGATATTAGCACAGAAACAAAGAGAATTGTTCAACAATATGCTTCCGAAGTAAATTATCGCCCTAATGCCTTAGCTCTAAGTCTAAAGACACAAAGATCATTTACCCTTGGCCTGATAATACCTCAAATAGTTCATCACTTTTTCTCTTCCATCATCAGTGGAATTGAAGAATTGGCTTATTCTAAAGGATATCGGTTAATCATTTGTCAGTCTAATGAGGATTTTAACCGGGAAGTTATTAATACCCAGGTTCTTTTTGACCACAGAGTAGATGGTATTTTAATTTCTCAAAGTAAAACGACATATGACTCCGGCCATTTTAAAGATCTGATTGATAGTGGAATTCCGCTTGTATTTTTTGATCGTATATGTGAAACTCTGGCAACTGACAGAATTCTGACTGACGATTTGGGAGGCTCCTACCTGGCAACCTCACATTTGATTGAAAAAGGAGCAAGAAAAATACTTCACCTTTCATCGCCGGGACATCTCCAAATAGGAAGATTGAGGACAGAAGGTTTCTTGAAAGCAATTGCAGACAATGGTCTGAATATAGACGATCAAAAAATCCTACAGTGCGACACAAGGGAGGAAGTATTCGCTCTTAAAGACAATATTCTGGAAACAGCCTCTGAAATAGATGGAATTTTTGCAGTGAATGATTTCACTGCCATTGCAGCAATGCAAATAATTCAAATGGCAGGCTATAAAATACCCGAGGATATTAAAGTAGTTGGTTTTGGAAATGACCCTATAGCTAGTATCGCATATCCTGCATTAACCACTATTGAACAGGATGGATTCAGAATTGGGAATACTGCTGTTGATATTCTTCTCAAAAGAATTGAAAACCCCACCACATTTATTGATTTCCAGAATATTGTAATCCCTGTTAAACTATTTCTTCGCGAATCAAGTTAAATGGGTTTTTAGGGAGGCGATTTTACGTTTATCCTCAAATATGCTACGTTTGATAATTAATCCCTGACGTTTGATAATTTGTTCACTTTCTATTTATTAAATGTTACACCTTTGTTTCACAATAAAATAAATCATTCCCGATGCAATAAAGTGTTCCCGGCATTGTTGCATTTTAATCTCACCTACATTAAAAAACCTGCGTCCGGCAGGTTTTTTTCTTTATATGTCACAGGGATAACCATTAACCATAAAGGCTTTTGCCATATAGTGTGATAACCATTGTTATCCATACCAGATTATTTCCTGTCCTTAGTTTACCTAGATGTTTACAAAATCGAGTAGGAGGAAAATAAAATAGTTTTCCTCCTATTTTATTTTCCGACCTCTCACACCACCGTACGTACGGTTCTCGTATACGGCGGTTCCTTAATAAACGATTCTAACCTTTAAGTAATGAT
>JAEYSM010000003.1 GCA_023434665.1 Bacteroidota bacterium
TGCCTCCAGCTTCCTTCAGATTCTGTCTCACGACAGACACCCTTGCTCTTGGCTAATGGTTGGCGGCTAAAAACCCCCATAAAGGACTTTCACCTTCAAGTTATTAATCATGCACGGCACACAAGAAAAAAGGTTGAACTGAAAGTCCAACCTTTTCTTGGTACATATATATAGAGTTGTTTAGTACATTCCTCCCATTCCACCCATTCCTGGATTTGGCATTGGGGTTTCTTTTTCTTCTTTAATGTCTGCTAAAACACATTCTGTAGTCAGAAGCATACCTGCGATAGAAGCAGCATTTTCAAGTGCTACCCTGGCCACTTTAGTTGGGTCAATAACACCTGCCTGGAAGAGGTTTTCATAAACTTCAGTGCGGGCATTGAATCCATAGTCATCTTTACCTTCACGAACTTTTTGTACAATTACAGAACCTTCCATGCCTGCATTAGCTACAATCTGACGAAGTGGTTCTTCGAGTGAACGTTTTACGATAGCTATTCCAGTATTTTCATCTTCATTATCGCCTTTAAGATTGTCTAAAGCCGGGATAGCCCTGATATAAGCAACACCACCTCCTGGAATTATACCTTCTTCAATAGCAGCACGGGTTGCATGAAGGGCATCGTCAAAGCGATCTTTCTTTTCTTTCATCTCAACCTCACTTGCAGCGCCAACATAAATAACGGCAACACCACCGGCTAATTTAGCCAAACGCTCCTGCAGTTTTTCGCGATCGTAATCAGATGTTGTGGTTTCAATCTGCGCTTTAATCATGTTAACACGACCTGAGATAGACTCAGTTGAACCCTTTCCACTTACAATGGTTGTATTCTCCTTGTCAACAGTAATCTTCTCAGCTTGTCCCAGATAAGATAAATCAGCATCTTCCAAACGGTAACCTTTTTCTTCAGAAATAACAGTTCCACCAGTTAATACAGCAATATCCTCTAGCATTTCCTTACGACGGTCACCAAAACCAGGAGCTTTTACAGCTACGATCTTTAATGAACCACGGATCTTATTAACAACAAGAGTTGCAAGAGCTTCGCCATCCACATCTTCAGCAATGATCATGAGAGGACGTCCGGTCTGAACTGTCTTTTCAAGTATGGGGAGAAAATCTTTCATTACAGAGATTTTCTTATCATAGATGAGAATGAAAGGATTTTCATAAACGGCTTCCATTTTCTCGGTGTCAGTTATGAAATAAGGAGAAATATAACCCCTGTCAAACTGCATTCCTTCAACCACCTTTACTGTTGTTTCAATGCCTTTAGCTTCTTCAATGGTAATAACACCTTCTTTCTTCACCTTATTCATAGCTTCAGCAATTCTTTCACCAATGAAACTATCGTTATTGGCAGAAATTGTAGCTACCTGAGTAATTTTCTCACTACCTTCCTGTACAATTACTGACATCTGTTTTAGTGATTCAATAACCTTGGTAACCGCTTTATCCATTCCTCTCTTAAGATCCATTGGATTAGCTCCCGCTGTTACGTTTTTCATACCAGTAGTAACCATTGCCTGTGCAAGGACTGTTGCGGTAGTTGTACCATCACCTGCAATATCAGCAGTTTTTGATGCTACTTCCTTCACCATTTGAGCGCCCATGTTCTGAACGCCATCTTTTATTTCAATTTCTTTTGCAACTGTAACACCATCCTTGGTAACAACAGGTGCACCATAGGTTTTATCGATAATCACATTACGGCCTTTAGGACCTAAGGTTACTTTTACTGCATTAGCTAATGCATCTACTCCTTTTTTCAGCTCTTCGCGAGCTTCAGTATTATAAATAATCTGTTTTGCCATTTTTAATAAGTTTTACTTTGTTTCTTTAAATCAGATGATAGCAACAATATCAGATTCCCTCATAATCAGATAATCAGTACCGTCAATGCTAATTTCGGTTCCGGCATACTTTCCATATAATACAGTATCCCCTTCTTTCACAGTCATTGGTTCATCTTTCTTACCGTTTCCAACAGCTACAACTGTTCCTCTCTGTGGTTTTTCTTTTGCTGTATCAGGAATAATGATTCCGCCAGCTGTTTTATTTTCAGCTGCAGCAGGTTCAATCAAAACTCGATCAGCTAATGGCTTAACATTCACTTTTGTCATTACTATGTGTTTTAAAGTTTTACAATATAGTTTTGTACAGCCCTTGTCATATTCTGTGCCAAGGTTATAAATTGATGCATTATTATTTTATTTCAGCCTTTGTTTTCCCTTGAAAATCAATGACAATCCTTAATAAGATATTTTTATTCCGGAACTGATTGTCATGTTTAAATTCAAAAAAAATGTCAGACTGTATGACAATCTGACATTTTCTTTAATAATATTTTACACACTATTCCTGAGGAGGGGCCTGGAAATCTTCTACCGGAGCAGCCTGTTCGTTGATCATTTGACGCAATTCGGTGTCTGTTACATTCCGTGAAGTCACATTTCTTGGGATTACGAAGATGGAAACCAGACTAAGCACAAGTAAAACAACGGCTAAAGTCCATGTGGCTTTCTCTAAAAAGTCAGCAGTCTTTCTAACGCCCATGAACTGGTTTGATGAAGAAAAGTTAGAAGCAAGTCCACCACCTTTAGAATTCTGAACTAAAACAACAAGGGCTAATAATACACAGGTGATAAGAATCAGCACTGAAACAAATACATAGGCTCCCATTTCGATCTATTTTATGATTTATTTTGTTCGTTAATTTTTTTAATTTGGGCTGCAAAGTAAAGCCTTTTTTCCGGATTTAGCAAGATTAATTTTTCATAAATTTTTATGGCTTTTCCGATGTTGCCTTGTCGCAACTGAATTTGGGCTAAAGTCTCACTTACTAACTCATCATGGTCTATGCTACTTTGACGGGCTTTATCCACAGGATTGAAGAACTCCTTCTTGGGACTTGATATTCTTGGCTCCAGTTCAATGAATCTGTCAATTAATTCCTGTTTACTTAATGAGGTATAATTATCAGATTCATTGGATTCTTCTTCAACTAATTCAGGTGAAAATTCATGAGTGAAAATATCTTCAGTCTTAATCTCATTTTCTGATATTTCAGTTTCTCCTTCTGAAATTTCATCCTCAGTTGTTGTGAACTTAGTTACCGGTAATGGTTTTTCTTGTTGAACATCCTCTTGTATAACAACATCTTCCGGTTCCTCCGGAATTATTTGCCTTGCCTCTGTACTTTCAACTACCCCATCCTTTGCTGATTCGGGAAATGTTACTTCAGAGCTTTCAACAATATTGGTAAGGTGCTTTGCAATTAATCTCTTAAGTTCTTCAAAAACACTATCTTCAATATTTTCTTCATGGGTTTCTGAAATTTCAGTCATTTCAGAACCCCGATGATTATCCGATATAGGCTCTTCCGTGGGGGCTTCAATATTCGAATCTCGTGAAATAACAAGGTTTTTGTCAATTGATTGATCAATTGATACATCTGATTGATCAACTCCTGAATCTTGTTCAACTCCTGAATCTAGGATATCACCGGATGACTGATCATCAACAGACTCTATCTGATTAACTGCATCCAAACTTTGTAATTCTTCAGGTTCAAATGACAGGTCAGATTCATATCCCGTAAGTATTTCCTTAGGGATCTCTTGTTGGTTTATTTTATCAGAAATACCAGGATATTCTCCCAATGGAATTCTTTCCTCGGTTTGTTCAAGTAGTTGTTTGAGCTTGAGCCTGCTGCCTGAATATGCCACGGCTTTTTTTAACTGCTCACTATAAAGAATATCGTCAGTGATTTTCAGATTTACTGCTAAAAGTGCCTGTGCAATCTGGCAATAAGGTACATGCGTTGTTAATTGCATAAGCGCAGGCATAGTTTCGGCTGTAAGCTTATCCGGTTGACGTATAAGAGTCAGAAACTGCAGTGCATTCATTTTATCCTTTATTGCTTACCAGTTTACAACCGATTTGTTAAAAATATCTTCTATTAACTCATTCGATATTTCATCTATTAGGCCATCCTCCACCTGTCTAAGATCTTGTGAGCTAGCATAGTCCTTATATCTGGAAAACGAAGATTCAAAGTTACTTTTAGGATCGTATTTATTAACAAACCTCACATTCACATTCACTTTGAGTCTAATGAAACCAGCTGTCTGCCCGGCAACAATAGCAACAGGTTCTGTGCTATAGCCGGTTATTTCTCCTTCAAGATGCAAATCTCCGTTTCGGGCTACCAGATTTAAACTTGTTTGTGATGTAAATCTATCTCTCAGTTTTTCTGTCAGAATCTGACTCAAAGATGGTTGCACAAGTTCAGCCTTGTTGGGAAAAGTAAGGATTGAAATTGTTTTGGCCTGTGGAGGAATTGAAGCGCCGGTAAATGAATAAACTCCGCATGAATTTAGCACAACAGATGTCATGACTATTAATAAAATGATCAAAAGTCTGCTGTTATTCAAAGAATCCGGCATCATAATGGTTTTCTTGTTCGGATTATTAATCAGGATAAATGCCATACTCTTTGATTTTTCTATATAATGTTCTTTCGGAAATTCCAAGTTCTTTTGCTGCGGTTTTTCGCTTACCCTTATGCTTCTCTATTGCCTTTTTGATGAGATCTATTTCTTTTTTCTGAATTGAAAGTGAATCATCAATCACTTCAGGAGTTAGAAAACCCTCCATTGAATTCGATTCGTTGTTACCTTCATAATCATAAACCGGAGGGCGATTGCTTTCAACATCCTTATAAAGTTGCTGGATTATTGGATATTGCTGAATATCTCCATTAAATTCTACATCCTTTAGTATATCTAATACCAACTTCTTCAAATCGTTGATATCTCTCTTCATTTCGAAAAGTACTTTATACAGGATTTCTCTCTCCGAAAACTCAACAGGTGCATTTTCCTTATTATACAACATAGGAAGATCTCTCCGTTCATCGGGCAAATAATTAATCAGGATCTCACTTGTAACAAGTCTTTCTTTTTCAATTATCGAGATCTGCTCAGTAATATTTTTCAATTGACGAATATTTCCTGACCATCTGTAGTCTTTAAGCATCTGTTTTGCATTCTCACTCAAATCAAGTGGAGGCATTCTGTACTTTTCGGCGAAATCGTTAGCGAATTTCTTGAAAAGAAGTATTATGTCTTCTCTGCGTTCTCTTAAAGGCGGAATGTATATTGGCACTGAATTCAAACGGTAATATAAATCCTGACGAAACTTACCTTTATTGATTGCTTCTGGAATATCAACATTTGTGGCAGCGACTACTCTCACATCAGTTTTTATGACCTTTGAGGATCCAACTTTTATGAACTCTCCTGATTCTAGCACCCTTAATAATCTGACCTGGGTAGATAATGGCAATTCTGCAACCTCGTCTAAAAATATTGTACCCCCATTTACCACTTCAAAATACCCTTTCCTTGAGTCGGTGGCTCCTGTAAATGCACCTTTCTCATGACCGAAAAGTTCAGAATCAATGGTTCCTTCGGGAATTGCACCGCAATTAACAGCAATATAAGGACCATGCTTACGGGCACTCAATTGATGAATAATTTGAGGAAAGACTTCTTTACCTACTCCACTTTCACCTGTAATTAAGACCGTAATATCTGTCGCGGCAACCTGACTGGCAATGTCTATTGCACGCTCCAGTAATGGAGAATAACCAATTATTCCAAATCGTTGCTTGATTGCTTGAATGTCCATGATAAGTAATTCCTGAGTCAGAGAGCAAAGTTAAGAAATCCATAGCCTTGTTATGCCAGCTAATTTGTTAATAACTGTCAAATTGTCACATTTATTATCTAGAATCTTACTTTCTAATCTTTGCACCTAATTCCTGTTCAAGATTTCTCGACAACTTATCCATGAAATTATCAATCTCCTTGTCAGTTAATGTTTTATTTTCATCCTGGAGAATAAAGCTGACTGCATAAGATTTCTTTCCCTGCTCAATTTTTTCTCCCTCATAAACATCAAACAAATTTATCCGTTTCAAGAGGTGCTTGTTTACCTTCATGGCAATTCTCTCAATCTCCTTGTATTCGGTTTCTTTTTCAAGGACTAACGCCAGGTCTCTGCGTACTTCGGGAAATCTCGACACTTCCTTATAATTAACCTTATAATTCTGCGCCAATGATACCAAATAATCCCATTCGATTGTTGCTGATAAAACCTCCTGTGTTATACCCATATTCTCAGTAATCAATCGATCAAGAATCCCTATATTGTATAAGAGTTTGTTATTGTAATTATAACTGCTGCCAATAGAGTAAATAGGTTCTACTGCTCCCGGATTAAGACTTTGACTATTAATTCCCATCATTTTCAAGATGTTAAGAACAAATCCATGAAGGAAGTAATAATCAGTCTCTTTCTCTCTGTTATTCCAGTGCTCTCCGTATTGATCTCCTGTTACAAACATCGTCAACACTTTTCTTTGATGATACTTGTCAGTTACATCATCACTTGCAGCGTGAAGGTTAGTCTTATAAATATTACCAAATTCAAAGAACTTGAGATTTTGCTGTTTACGGTTTATATTATATGCAATGGACTCCAACCCGCTAAACAGTAATGTCTGACGCATAACATTTAATTCTTTGCTTAGAGGATTTATAATATATACCGACTCTGATGCATTGAAAAACTTATTATTGGAATAGTAAACTTCACTGGTCAAAGAGTTTGTCAGAATTTCATTAAAATTATGACTCACAAGATAATCTGCAACTTTGTTGTAAAGTAGTTCCTGATCCGGTTTAATCTTATAAGATATACTTGAACGCATGTTTAGATTGCTTTCAATCTTATTGTAGCTATATATCCTTAAAATTTCCTCCACAATATCAGCTACATTCTTCACATCCACCTTAAAAGGAGGAATTGATACAGAGAGACCTGATTCTGACTTTTTGAGTATGTTTATTGAGAGAAGTTCTAAAATCTGAATAACTTTAGTAACCGGTATCTTATTGCCAACTAACTTATCAATTTCATTAAACGAAAATTCAAGTTCAGCATCAACAATAGGTTTTGGATATACGTCAATTATTTCAGATGATATCTTACCACCGGTAATCTCCCTGATCATTATAGCAGCACGCTTAAGTGCTTCTACAGTGACATTGGGATCGGTTCCTCTTTCAAATCTAAATGATGCATCTGTTTTAAGTGTATGGTATTTGGAAGTCTTTCGAACCGAAACGGGGTTAAAATACGCACTTTCAATGAAAACTGATGTTGTATCGTTAGTAACACCCGAAGTTGCGCCTCCGAAAACACCAGCGATACACATTGGATTCTCAACATTGCATATCATTAAATCACTTGAGGTTAATTCTCTTTCAACATGATCCAGTGTGATGAATTTGCTCCCTTGTTCAGCATTCCTTACTACTACCTTGTTCCCTTTAATAGCTTCAGCATCAAATGTATGAAGGGGCTGTCCATATTCCATAAGGATATAGTTAGAAATATCTACTATATTGTTAATTGGCCTCAAACCAACTGCTTTTAATCTGTTCTGAAGCCACTCCGGCGAAGGCCCTACTTTTACTCCTGTAATAGAGATTCCTGAATATCTTGGGCAATCATCGGTACTTAAAACCTCAATATCAATTGGAAGGCTTTTATTATCGATTGAGAATGCTGAGTTATCTGGTTTTACAAATTGCGCAACGCCCAATTCTCTAACATTAACAGCCGCAGCTAAATCCCTCGCAACCCCTATGTGCGAGAGTGCATCTGCATGATTTGGAGTTATTGCTATTTCGAAGACTGTATCCTTAACAATATTAAAGTATTCAGAAGCTGGTTGACCGATTTTAGTATCGCCTGGAAGTACCAGTATGCCTTCATGAGATTGTCCAATACCTAGCTCATCCTCAGCACAAATCATTCCTTGAGAAACTTCGCCCCTGATTTTTGATTTCGTAATTGTAAATGGGTCATCCCCTTTATAAATCTTTGCACCTTCAAGTGCAACAATTACTTTTTGTCCTATAGCTACATTAGGAGCACCACAAACGATATTTAATAATTCAGGTTGCCCAACATTGACAGTAGTAACCGATAATTTATCAGCATTAGGATGGCGATTACAAGTAATAACTTCTCCTGTGACAAAATTTTCCAATCCCCCTTTAATCGATTCAAACTTTTCAATCCCCTCAACCTCGAGGCCTATATCAGTAAGTAATAATGCTATTGCATTTTCATCTAACGAGCACTTCAGGTACTCATTAAGCCAGTTATATGATATTTTCATACTTGTTAATTGAAGGGCAAAATTAAACAATAAACTCCTAAATTGATCATTCCTGTAAGGGTATTTCTGTTAGGTTGAAAATTATGAAATGTTACCCCACTGTTTGTTTTGTGTTTGTAGCCACGCTATCATTTTTTGGTTTTCAGGCTGTTGAAGATCCGGATCCTCTTTTATTATTCTAGATGCTGTTGCTCTGGCTTTTTTTAAAATTGCTTCATCTCTGACGATGTCTGCCATTTTCAGTCCTATCAATCCGCTTTGCTGAGTTCCTTGTATTTCACCTGGTCCTCTGAGCTGGAGGTCGACTTCTGCAATTTCAAAACCATCATTACTCTTAACCATGGTTTCAATTCTTTTTCTTCCATCGACTGTTAATTTATAAGAAGTCATAAGAATGCAAAAAGATTGAGAACCTCCTCTTCCCACCCTTCCTCGTAACTGATGCAATTGTGATAATCCAAATCTTTCAGCATTTTCAATTATCATTACAGTCGCATTTGGCACATCCACCCCTACTTCAATTACTGTAGTGGCAACCATTATATTAGTGATTCCTTTGACAAAGCGTTGCATTTCGCTTTCTTTTTCAGCCGGTTTGAGCTTTCCATGTACTATACTGATTTGGTATTCTGGAAGTGGGAAATACCGTGATAATGTGTCAAAGCCATCCATCAGATCCTGAAGATCCTGGTTTTCCGATTCATTGATCAATGGAAATACCACATATATCTGTCGCCCTTCCTTGATTTGTTCCTTCATAAAATGGAAAACACGAAGCCGCTCTCTTTCAAAGAAATGGTAAGTTTTAATTGGCTTTCTGCCAGGTGGCAATTCATCTATTACAGAAACTTCAAGATCACCATAAACTGTCATGGCTAATGTTCGAGGAATTGGAGTTGCTGTCATGACCAAAACATGTGGTGGAATGTTGCTCTTTTCCCATAAACGGGCTCTCTGTTCAACACCGAAACGATGCTGCTCGTCTATTACAACTAAGCCAAGATTCTTGAAAACAACTGCCTCTTCAATAAGAGCATGAGTTCCAATAAGAATTTCAACTTCTCCGTTTAGCAAGCCATTATGAATGATTTCACGTTCTTTCTTCTTGGTCGATCCCGTCAATAATTTGACCGTGACAGGCATTTCCTTTAGAAACTTCTCAATATTTCTGAAATGTTGTGTTGCCAATATCTCTGTCGGAGCCATGATACATGACTGACACTGATTATCTAATGCGATAAGCATGGTCATTAAAGCCACAAGGGTTTTGCCGCTACCGACATCTCCCTGCAGCAGTCTGTTCATTTGCCTTCCTGTGCTAAGATCTTTCCTTATTTCCTTTATGACCTTCTTTTGAGCATTAGTCAATTCAAAAGGTAAGTACTTTTCAAAAAAAGTAAGAAAGTGATCACCAATTTTAATAAAACGGCGACCTACAGACTTTTCGTTCCTCAATACCTTAATTCTGAAAAGCTCTAATTGAATAAAAAAAAGCTCCTCGAATTTAATTCTGTACTTTGCTCTTTCAAGTAATTCATAATTACGTGGGAAATGCAAATTGCGAATAGTTTGCGCCCTTGGTAGAAAATTATTGTACGTAACAATCTGGCTATTCAGGTTTTCTCCAATATAGTTATAGCATTGTGCCAGAGCATTTCTCGTAATCTTTCCAAAACTTTTTCCGGTAATTCCTTTTCTTTTTAATTTTTCAGTTGTTGAGTAATATGGTTGTAATGGCTCTGACTGCATTTGTTGCTCTTCCTCAACCGTATCAATATCAGGGTGAGTAATATTATATCGGCCATTGAATAACGATGGCTTGCCAAAGACAATATACTCAACCCCCGTTTTCAATTGCCCTTTCCACCAACTCACTCCCTGAAACCATATAAGTTCAATCTGACCTGACCCATCGTCAAGAATAGCACTAAGCCTTATGGCTCTACCCATTCCAAGCTCCTTTATAATGAGAAGCTTTCCTTTTAATTGAATATATGCAGAATCCGAAGCTATATCACTTACTCTGTATATTTTACTTCTGTCAATATAGCGGAATGGATAATGAAGCAAGACATCTCCAAATGTTTTTATACCCAACTCTTTTTTGAGCAGATCAGCTCTGGCAGGACCAACACCTTTAAGGTACTCAATCGGAGTGTCAAGCGGGTTCAAAACGTACGGCTTTTAAAATTAAAAAGATTCATTGTATGGCAAAGATAACCAACGCTTGTCGCAAATGAAAATTAAAGACCTTTTATAAGATAGCACATAAAGGGAAATTGGCCATTTATAAAATCGAGTAGGAGGAAAATAAAATAGTTTTCCTCCTATTTTATTTTCCGACCTCTCACACCACCGTACGTACGGTTCTCGTATACGGCGGTTCCTTAATAAACGATTCTAACCTTTAAGTAATG
>JAEYSM010000033.1 GCA_023434665.1 Bacteroidota bacterium
CAGCTATCAGTTGAAATCGATGAATCGACTTTCAGGATAGCACTCGGACTTGTAATGCTTATGATGGTTTACTTCATAATAGTGAAGCCCGACAAATGGATACATGGACAACTGGCGCTGCAGGAAAAGAAAACGTCATGGCTACAGTATTTAATTTTCTTCTTTATCGGGATCTATGGAGGTTTTGTGCAGGTAGGCGTGGGTTACTTTCTCCTGGCAGGGATTGTTCTCGGTGCCGGTTATGACCTGATAAAGGCAAACGCTATCAAAGGTTTTATAGTGCTGTTATATACAATATTTGCACTAGTAGTTTTTATTATGAACGACAAAGTAAACTGGCAGGTGGGACTGGTGCATTCAATCGGAAACATCACAGGCGCAATTATTGCATCGCGATACGCCATTTCATGGGGAACAGGTTTTATCCGCTGGTTTATGATTGTGATAATAGTAATTACTTCAGCCGACCTCCTCGGATTGATAAATATCAGGGCTTTGTTCAGTTAAACGAAATTCAACTGCAACCCAACAAACCAACTCCGGTAAAAAAAGTATCAGAAAAAATTGAGTGAACTGCCTTAAGCTTTATTTTAGAGAAAACCGAGATCAAGCTGGGCTTCTTCCGACATCATATCCTGATCCCATGGAGGGTCGAAAGTAATTTCAACTTCAGCTCCTTTCAATCCTTCAATCGAACCAACCTTCATTTTAACTTCTTCGGGCAGAGATTCAGCAACCGGACAATTCGGTGCAGTTAGTGTCATCAGGATGTGTGCAACCATCTGGTCATCCACGTGAATATCATAAACTAATCCCAGATCGTAAATATTAACCGGAATCTCTGGATCGTATATTCCTTTAAGCCGCGTAATTATGCGGTCGTTATATTCAATACTCTTGTGCTGATCCATATTTCTTAGTTTCTCAAGCATAAATTTCAGTCTTTCATGGCAGCTTTGGTTTTGAACGCCAAAGCATACATTTTTATCTGTTTAATCATTGAAAGGAGGCCATTTGACCGGGTAGGTGAGAGATGTTCCGTAAGCCCTATTTCCTTTATGAATTCTGTTGATGCATCCAGAATTTCCTGAGGATAATGTCCTGAGAAAACCCTGATAAGCAGGTTGGCAATACCTTTGGTGATCACGGCATCGCTGTCGGCAGTAAAATGTACCTTTTCACCATCAAATTCCGCATGCAGCCAAACTCTCGATTGGCATCCCGGAATGAGGTTGCTTTCCACTTTATACTTTTCTTCAATCATTGGCAACGACTTGCCCAGTTCAATCAGATAATTGTACTTATCCATCCAGTCGTCGAAACTACCGAATTCATTAACAATTGTATCAGATGTTTCCTTAATCTTCATTTGTCACATCAACTTTAACCTGTAATCCCGAATAAACTTATAAAAGCAATATTTGTTCAGCATTCAGCATTCAGCATTCAGCAGTCAGCACTCAGCAGTCAGCACTCAGCACTCAATCCAAAAAAAAGAACAAACAATGCGCAATCCCATAAAACAAGAACAACTCTTTTACTTCTATAAAAACAACTCTTTTACTTTAGCAATTCCTTTAATCAAAGCATCCACTTCTTCCCTGGTGTTGTAAAATGCCAATGAAGCTCTTATGGTGCCGAAAATTCCCAGTCTTTCCATCAACGGCTGCGTACAGTGATTGCCTGTCCTTACTGCTATCCCCAACTGATCAAGTATGGTGCCTGCATCATAGGGGTGAATTCCATCTATAAGGAATGAGATCACCGATGCTTTTTCAGTTGCTGTTCCCACTATGGTGATAGATGGATCTTCCAGCAGACGGGCTGTTGCATATCTGCAAAGTTCATGCTCCCAGGCAGCGATGTTTTCAATACCTAAACCGCTGATGTATTTTATTGCAGCTCCAAAACCTATGGTATCAGCCACATTAGGTGTGCCTGCTTCAAACTTGAATGGCAATTCATTGTAAACAGTCTTTTCAAAACTCACGGTACTTATCATCTCACCGCCACTCTGGTAAGGAGGCATGGCATTCAGCAAATCCTCTTTTCCATAAAGTCCGCCAATTCCCATGGGTCCATACACCTTATGAGCCGAAAATGCATAAAAGTCACAATCAAGATCCTGAACGTCAACTTTTATATGCGATAAGGCCTGGGCACCATCAACAAGCACCAAAGTATTGTTGGCATGTGCCATTGCAATCATTTCTTTAACCGGAAGCACCGTCCCCAGTGAATTAGATACGTGCGATACAGCAAGTAATTTACTCTTATCTGTTAGCAGTGCGGCATAACCATCCATATCCACCGAACCGTCGTCCTTTACAGGAATCACTCTAAGAACTGCTTTCTTTTCCTCACAAAGTCTCTGCCATGGTACCAGATTTGAGTGATGCTCAAGTTCGGTTATCAGAATCTCATCTCCCTGCCCGATGTTTTCCCTGCCCCATGTTGAAGCTACCAGGTTAATAGATTCGGTAGTACCTCTGGTGTAGATTATTTCAAAGCTATTACGGGCATTAATAAACGCGCGGATGATTTCCCTCACATCCTCAAATGCCTGGGTTGCAATCTGACTAAGGTGATGAACACCGCGATGCACATTGGAATTGTACCTCGTATAATAGTCAACGATGGCATCAATAACCACCTGTGGCTTCTGAGTCGTGGCCGCATTGTCGAAATATACCAACGGCCGGTTGTTAACTTTTTGTGATAATACAGGAAAATCTTTACGTATTACATTCGGATCAAACGCCTGCATTGACTTTATCATTACGAATTTCTTTTGTTGGTGACTAATCAGATACGGCTCATATCAATCTTGAAAGCCATTCTCTGTTCCTGTGCATTACAATGTAACACACATTGATCGCAAATGGATAATTCACCACGCAATCTTTTCTTTACAAGATCGTCAATCCGGTTTCTGAGTTCTTCAATTGAAATCTTATTAACTATCTCGGCTGCAAATGCATACATCAGCAGCATACGCGCATTTTCAAATGAAATACCGCGCGACCGAAGATAGAACAAAGCTTCAGTATCAAGCTGACCCACTGTGGCACCATGGCTGCATTTCACGTCGTCGGCATAAATTTCCAGAAAAGGTTTAGTGTCAATTACCGCTTTGTCGGATATGAGGATATTCTTATTGTTCTGGTAGGCATTAGTACGCTGGGCATCTTTTCTGACCAAAATATGACCGTTGAAAACACCACTTGCATGATCATCAAGGATTCCCTTAAACATTTCGTTGCTGGTACAGTCAGGTGTAGCATGATCAATAAACACCTGATTGTCGATGTGCTGATTTCTATCCATCAGGTAAAGACCCGATACATCTGCATGCGCGCCACTTCCAGCAAGCGTGGCAAAGGTCTCGTTTCTTATAAAGCCACCATTCAAACTGATTCCGTTAGTAGATACATCACCAAACTGCTTAACATGGAACCAACTGGTATTTATAAGTGTGGATCTGTCGTTCTTATTCTGCAGCTTATAATGGTCGAGTTTTGAATTTTCGCCAATACTGAATTCCGAGACTGTATTTATAAAACTGCGATGGTCATCAATCGAATCATCACAATGTACCAGCGTCAACTCACTATTATTGCCAAGAATCACCAGATTGCGGATGTTTATCAGCGAATCATCCGGCATATGCACCAGACTGACCATTTGTAATGGCTTTTCAGGAACCACATTATCAGGCACATATATGAATATCCCATCCATCCACACTGCCATGTTGAGTGCAGTGAGCCCGTTAAGATCCATCTGTGCATACTTGCCCATATGTTGCTCAATCAATTCAGGGAATGACTGAAAGGCAGCCCTCAAACTTCCCACAACCATCCCATTATCAAAGGTTAAAAGAGGTTGTTCTCCCTGAAACCAACCATTCAGGACAATAACTGAATCAGTATCAAAACCCGGCACATCACACTTAAACAGTTCTCTGCTCCGGCGACTGTCGGTATCAGGTTTAACAGGGAATGTATATCCATGCTCAAGAACATGGTTCAGATCCGAATTTCTCCATTTTTCCATTGTAGTATCAGGAAAACCAAGATTCCGGAAAATTTCCATCGCCTCATCCCTGAGTGCAGCAATGCGCGGACTATCTAACTTACCGATAGTTGCCCGGTGCTCCCTGAAATGCCTCTCCAGGTCGTTTTGTATATTTATTATTGATTCATTCATATTGCAAAATTTCTGTAACCTGTTACTTTAACCACTCGTATCCTTTTTCTTCCAGTTCAAGGGCAAGTTCCTTTGTGCCGGTTCTTACTATCTGACCTTCGTACAATACATGCACTATGTCGGGCACAATATATTCAAGCAGACGCTGGTAGTGAGTAATGACCACAAAAGCATTATCGGGACGTCTCAGCATATTTACACCGTTTGCCACAATCTTAAGAGCATCAATGTCCAGACCTGAATCAGTTTCGTCGAGTATTGCCAGCTTTGGCTCAAGCATAGCCATCTGGAAGATCTCGTTCTTTTTCTTTTCACCGCCCGAGAAACCTTCGTTTACAGAACGATTAGTAAGCTTGGCCTGAATTTCAAGCATTTTCTTCTTTTCTTCCATCTTTGCAAGAAACTCACCGGCAGGCATCGGATCGAGTCCACGGTATTTGCGTTGTTCATTTACCGCAGTCCTCATGAAATTGGTCATGCTCACACCAGGTATTTCAACCGGATACTGAAATCCAAGGAAAATTCCTTCAGATGCTCTTTCGTCCACAGAAAGATCCAGGAGGTTCTTACCGTTGAACAACACTTCACCCTCCAGCACTTCAAAAATTTCACGACCTGCAATTACCGAAGCCAATGTGCTTTTACCGGTTCCGTTTGGACCCATAATGGCGTGTACTTCTCCGGGTTTAACTTCCAGATTAATTCCCTTAAGAATTTCTTTCTGATTGATGGCAACTCTTAAATTCTTTATTGTTAGCATACTATTTAATGTTCTTTGTTTTCCGAAAATCGTTCTTTTTTCTTTGTTGGGTTTAGCGCCTGGTTTCGTGTTTTAATTGCTGATTACTGACTGCTGAATGCTGAATGCTGACTGCTGACTGCTGAAATGATTATCCTACACTTCCTTCCAGACTGATAGATAATAACTTCTGAGCCTCTACAGCAAATTCCATTGGCAATTGTTTCAGTACTTCACGGGCATAACCATTAACTATCAAACCTATAGCACTTTCGGTCCCGATTCCTCTCTGATTGCAGTAGAACAACTGATCGTCAGAGATTTTTGAAGTAGTTGCTTCGTGTTCAACAATACTACTCTTATTTTCAGTTTTTATGTAAGGCCAGGTATGGGCACCACATTTATCGCCAAGCAGTAATGAATCGCACTGCGAAAAATTCCTGCCATTCTCAGCTCTTTTGGTCATCTTCACCAGTCCGCGATAGCTATTCTGACTGTAACCTGCTGATATACCCTTAGAAATGATCGTACTTCTGGTATTTTTTCCCAGGTGGATCATCTTGGTTCCTGTATCAGCCTGCTGATAATTATTTGTAACAGCCACCGAGTAAAATTCACCAACTGAATAATCGCCCATAAGAATCACGCTTGGGTATTTCCATGTGATAGCGGAACCTGTTTCAACCTGCGTCCATGATATCTTTGAATTGTTTCCTTTACAGATACCCCTTTTGGTAACGAAATTATAAATACCGCCTTCACCTTTTTTATTTCCGGGATACCAGTTCTGGACCGTTGAATATTTTACTTCAGCATCTTTAAGAGCAACAATTTCGACAATTGCAGCATGAAGCTGATTCTCGTCACGCATTGGAGCTGTACAACCCTCCATATAACTCACGTAACTTCCTTCATCGCCGATTATGAGAGTACGCTCAAACTGACCGGTATTGGCAGCGTTGATCCTGAAGTACGTTGACAGTTCCACGGGACATCTTACACCCTTTGGAATGTAACAGAAAGAACCATCGGTAAATACAGCCGAATTCAGCGCAGCAAAGTAATTATCGTGAGGAGGTACTACACTTCCCATATATTGCTTAACAAGATCGGGGTATTTTTGAACAGCTTCTGAAAAAGAGCAAAACAATATACCCTGCTTTTCAAGAGTTTCAGTAAAGGTTGTTTTCACTGAAACCGAATCAATTACCGCATCAACGGCAACACCACTCAATCTTTTTTGCTCTTCAAGCGAAATGCCCAGCTTGTTAAAAGTATCGAGTAATTCAGGGTCAACCTCGTCAAGACTCTTTAGCTCCTTCTTCCTTTTTGGTGCAGCATAATATATTATATCCTGATAATCAATAGGAGGATAATGAATATGTGCCCAGTTGGGTTCTTTCATCTGCGACCATTTGCGAAAAGCATCAAGCCTGAACTCAAGCAACCAGTCAGGTTCATTCTTTTTTTCGGAGATAAACCTGATAATATCTTCATTCAGACCTTTTGGAGCCTGATCCATTTCAATGTCGGTATAGAAGCCGTACTTATATTCGGCCTGCGTAACCTCGTCGAGTATATTTTTGGGATCTTTATCCATCGTATCAAAAGTTTAGTCCGCAATAAACCATTCAGAATCAAAAAAGATCGGTTATATTGGACTATTTAGATTAAATTAAAATAGACTGCAAAAATACTCATTTTAACTGATATAATGCATAAAACAACTTAGAATAAAAACGCTATTCGTGACTGGTCAGATCTGACCTCCTGGGTACTCAATGCTGAGTGCTGACTGTTGAGTGCTTAGTGCTAAAATTTATAATTCCGTTGGATCAAAAATCTTGATAATGTCGGGATTAGGGGTAAATGAAATCTTTGATTGGCGTTTTTCGGGGTAATCTATTTTCGACAGCACATAACGCATGGCTTCCATTCTGGCCACCGATTTATTATTGCCACTTACAATTACCCAAGGGCTTTTCTCGGTATGTGTGCTTAGAAACATCCTGTTCTTGTACTCCGTATATTCATCCCACATTTGTTGGGCTTTCAGGTCAACAGTACTGAGTTTCCAGCGTTTCAGCGGATTTTTTATCCTGTCGTCAAGTCGTATTTTCTGCTCCTGTATGTCGATTGAAAACCAGAATTTAATCAGAATCATTCCATCTTCAAGCAACATTTGTTCAAGTAAGGGTACCTGTTTGATAAAAAGCTCATATTGCGCAGGTGTGCAAAAACCCATTACTGGCTCAACCACAGCCCGGTTGTACCAGCTCCTGTCAAAGAACACCATTTCACCGGGATTAGGAAGTTCGTTGATGTATCTTTGAAAATACCATTGTCCCTTTTCCAGTTCGGTTGGTTTTGGCAGCGCAATTACCCTTACAAACCTTGGATTGAGGTATCGGGTAAAACGATAAATTGCTCCTCCCTTACCTGCAGTATCGCGTCCTTCAAAAAGTATTGCCACCCTTAAACGATGGTCATAAATATACTTCTGAAGCTTGAGCAGTTCAATCTGAAGCTTTATATATTCCTGGTTATACCTGGGATGAAGATCTAAAACGTCACTCATGTGTCAGTTTTTTCCTGGTCTCTGAAATGATTAACAATTAAAGTAGCTTTAGCCGGTCCAACGGCAGCTTCTAACTCCTCCTTGCCTGCTTCTTTTATTTTTTTTACCGATTTAAAGATTCGCAGCAATGTTTGAGCTGTAGCCGGTCCTATTCCCGGAATTTCGTTAAGCGAAGTCCTGATAGTTCCCTTTTCCCGTCGTTTCCGGTGATGGGTAATGCCGAACCTGTGTGCCTCGTCGCGCATCTGCTGGATCACTTTGAGTGTTTCAGACTTCTTGTCGAGATACAAAGGCACCGAATCGCCGGGGAAGTAAAGTTCTTCAAGTCTTTTTGCAATACCTACCAGTTGAATTTTATCGCTCAATCCGAGCTTTAATATGCTCGACATAGCCGAACTCAACTGTCCTTTTCCTCCGTCAATGACGACAAGTTGGGGAAGTTCCTTGTTTTCGTCCAATAATCTCTTATAGCGTCTGTAGAGCACCTCTTCCATCGAAGCAAAGTCATTGGGGCCTTCCACAGTTTTTATATTAAAATGGCGATACTCTTTTTTATCCGGGCGGGCATTTCTGAAAACCACTAAAGCGGCCACGGGATAAGAGCCCTGAATATTCGAATTATCGAAACACTCCATGTGAACAGGAAGCGTCTTTAAGCGCAGGTCTTTCTGAATTGTTTCTAGAATCCGGTTTGTACGTCTTTCAGGATCAACCAGTTCTCTTTGCCGTTGCTTGTCGAGTTGATAAAATTTAGCATTACGTTCCGAAAGTTCAAGCAGATGCTTCTTATCCCCACGTTGCGGCACGGTAATACACACGCCGGGAATTTCAAATTCGGGTTTTACAGGCACAATAATCTCTTTGGCACCCGATTCAAACCGGGTATATAAATCAGCAATAGCTATGGCAAGGAGCTCCTCGGCTGTTTCATCAAGCTTTTTCTTCAATTCAATGGTATGCGACTGAATAACAGCACCATTAACCACTTTGAGGAAATTGACGTATGCTGACTGCTCATCCTGAGCAAGCGAATACACATCCACATTGTGAATGGCGGGGTTAACCACCATCGACTTACTCTGGTATCTGTCGAGCAAATCTATTTTCTCCTTCAATATCTGGGCTTTCTCGTAGTCAAATCCGGCAGCATAATCTTTCATTCGCTGGTTCAGCTGAGCTCTTACCTGGCTAATGTTCCCTTTAATTAATTCCCTTATATTCCTGATATTCTGATTATAATCTTCACTCGATTGCTTTCCTACGCAAGGTGCCAGACAATTACCGATATGATATTCAAGGCAAACTTTAAACTTGCCGGCTTTGATATTTTTTTCGGTAAGTGCGAGATTGCAGGTGCGACGGGGATAGAGTTGTCTGATAAGATCCAGCAGCGTATGCATCATTCTTCCCGAAGCATAAGGGCCATAGTATTCACTGCCGTCTCTAATCACATTACGCGTTGAAAATATTCTTGGAAAAGGCTCGTTTTTGATGATAATCCAGGGGTAGGTTTTATCATCCTTAAGCATAATATTATAGCGTGGTTTATACTCCTTTATGAGATTGTTTTCAAGGAGTAGAGCATCGAATTCAGTGGCAACAACAATCCATCTAAGGTCGGCGATTTTTGAGACCATCACCCGAACCTTGCCACTCATTGAAAGGTCCTTATT
>JAEYSM010000090.1 GCA_023434665.1 Bacteroidota bacterium
AATAGATCCCGGATTCATTGCTGGAGTTTATTATGTTGCCGGACAGTTCATTATTCTGGCTGTTTTCTCTCAAAAAAATGCCCCTGCTGCTGTTTGAAATTGTGTTATTGTATACCCTGGAGTCATAAACAAGAATCAGGTAAATTCCATATTCGCAGTCCTTGATCAGGTTGTCACTAAGGACAGTCCTTGCCTGAGTGTCATACATATCAATTCCTGTACTGCAATTAATTATCTCATTATTCGAAACAAGGTTTCCCCCTCCGCAGCATGCAATCCCCACTCCTCCTCCGTTAGAAAGCCGGTTCTGAGAAATTACGTTATCCCAGCAGTGTGCTCCGATAATTAAATTTCCCTCTTCAATGGAGTTGTTTACTGCCACATTCCTGCTGCATCCTTCGTCAACCAGGATACCGTTCCGAAATAAAGTATTATTTGCGAAGGTATTGTTCATGGAGCCCTGAAGGTAAACTCCGTACTGGTTTTCAAAAATATAGTTCCTTTCTATTGTACAGTTTTCAACCTGATCAAGGCAAATACCTGCCTGGGGACAGTCAAATCCATTTGACCTCGAGATAAAGATTTCTCCTGATCCGAGCCTGTAAGCCTTTCTCGCTTCCAGCATATCAGCCATATCCTGCTTGCCAGAATCTCTATAGATAAAAGAATTTGTAATGCGAGCAGCCTCAAAGGTACTGAAAAACTCTCCTGACCCGGTTATGTTAAAACCGCTTATGGTTACATTGTCTGCTTTAACCTGAAATACGCTGGAATTTTCGTCCTTAGCTCTTATAAAGACGCCTTCAGGGTTCTCATGTTCCGAAGTGACCGTTATCCCTGAAACATTTACAACGATATTTTCTTCATAGTCCCCGGATTTCACAATAACGAAATCCCCGGTTGTAGAGTTATTTACTGCAGCCTGAATTGAAGCTCCGGGCTCAACATAAATGACTTCTGCACTCGCAACACCTGCGGAAACCAGAAGTAAAGCAATAACCAGTGCAGTACTGGTTAGCTTGCTAAGACAATCTCCGATAAGTAAGATTTTCACAAACAACCCCCCAGATAATTTGCATAACTCGGTCGGCTCAGGACAGGATATTATTTGGACCAACGGTTATTGCGTGTAACTACTGTAATTTATACTAATATACAGATTAAATTCATTGTTTATATACCAATTTATATCAAAAATTATAATTTGGAAGATCAGAGAACATGAAGCCTGATTTCAACAGGACATAAGACATGATGGAGGCATCCTTGCCAAAAATAAAGCATTTTGTGGAATGAATGTTTATTTTTTCGGCATTCTGAGCCCCAGGTATGGAAAGATTGACCTGGACATAATTGAAAAATATCTTGTGGAAAACCTTGAAGATTTTGATATTTTTGCATCTTATGTAGCTCAATATGTGGAAAATCAATATGTGGAAAAGGTTCAAAAATAAGCTTTCTGGAATCTTATTGGGATTCTGAAAGTATTCAATAAACCACGGATCTGCCTGTGGTGCTCATGATAAGAGGTTATTTCACAAGAGCATACATACAAGAATCAAAGAATCTGCCGTTTTTATAAACGTTTTTCCTCATAATTCCCTCTAAAACAAATCCGGCTTTCTCAAGGGCTTTTCTTGAACCGATATTGTGTGCATAAGGCTCTGCAAATATCCTAACGATATCGTACTGCTCAAAAGCTATCCGACAAAGCTGTTTTATTGCTTCGTTCATTATTCCCCTGCCCCAAAAAGGTTCACCAAGCCAGTATGCGATTTCTGCACTCTTACAGTAAACATCGTTTTTAACGAATAAGGCGATACATCCTGCGGCTTCCCCATTTACAACAATTGCCCGGCAGCATTGTTGTGTTTCATCATTAGAGCTAAAGTTTTCTACGGTTTTTTTGCAATTCTCCAAGGTAGAAGGAAAAGCATCCCTCATATTCTCTAATATCTTTGGATTGCTGGAGTATTTGAAAAAGGTTTCAGCATCGGATTTTTCACATTTTCGCAATTCGAAATCCATTTTAACAACATCCAGGTGGATACGAATACTCTTTTTGTATGTCTGTAAGAAGTTATTTGCTAAAAACCTGAATAACTTTGAAACATTTGCCTTTTACGCTACAAAAAATGCAGTAAGATTGAAATATAAATGAGAGTTCAAAAATTCTCTCTAGGTTATAAGCTTTCACCTGTAAGCTTTCACCTGCTAGAATATGCAGGACAGGATATGTGCTGGAGTATATTGAGAAGAAAGAGACTGAGTGAAAATGATTATAATCCACGATAAGCAGAACGCCGATTTCTTACGTAGAAAATGGTTACTGTGTTCGTCTTGTTCACTACTTCATATATTATCCTGTAATCCCCCACCCGAACACGATACAGATGCTCAGCACCGGATAGTTTTTTTGAATCGGAGGGGAGAGGCACCTCTGCAAGTTCCTCAATCTTTTCGAGGATAACAGGAAGCCTATCTTTTGGCACTTTCCTTAAATCTTTTTCTACACTGGCCTTGAAATCAATTGTATAGGTTGCCATTGTTTTGAATTCACAGTTTTCGTTTCATCTCTTCAAGACTCATAGTCTTCTCGTTACGTCTTTCTGCAACAATAGCCAGATCATGAAGATCCTCTTTCATTTTTTCATATTCCTCTATGGGAAGAATAATAGCTACTTTTTCTCCATTTTCATTAATCACATATTGTCCATCTGCAGCGGTCATATAATCACCTTTTTTAGAAATCTCTGAAACCTGCTTTATTATCCATTATCTCCCTTTCAGGTATAATCTTTTTCTACATCTTGTCTCGATAAGAGAAGCCAGGTCATAGATTGCACCTGATTAGAATATGAGCCTGTTATATATTTAGGTTTAAGGTGGGATACTGGCCAGTTGAACTGCATCTGGATTTTGTAAATGGTTTTTAAACCGCATTTAAACCGAATATCAATAACCTACAACTTCAAGCCCTGGCACTTCTTTGAAGTGGTTATCTCTGGTAACGATCTGCTCTTCCTGAAGCAGCGTAATTGCTGCTATCAGTTCATCAAAAGCCCCAATCGGCTTGCCTTCCGAAAGTAACCGAGCCGAAAGGGAAGCAAAGACTTCATAGACTGATTCTTCAAGCTCCAGAACCTGAAAACATTCCAGAAGCTTTTTGATTTCTTCCAGGTTTTGATGCGTTTTTCTGGACAGATAAGCTCCCCGATAAAGCTCAATGACATTAATCTCGGTTTTGCTTAAGGGGATTCCTGAGCTTCCATTTCAGC
>JAEYSM010000091.1 GCA_023434665.1 Bacteroidota bacterium
ATCAGCCCAGGCACCGGGAACTCCCGGCCGGCATTCATCGGGCAGTAATGAATCATCGGGCGGAAGCGCACCCATTGGCGAAGGGTTACTCGTACTCATAGCCTTAGGAGCAGGGTGGGCAGGATATAAAGCAAATGCTGCCTGGAAGAAACAAGAATAGTTTCGGGTTTTTGGTTTAGACAGAGTTATGGTAACTATTGGAAACCTTCTTTGGGAAACCAGGGAAGGAGGAATGCTATTGACTGTTTTGTCCATTTTGGCCTAGTAATGTGAACTTATTCGGTTTCAATCAACAGCACCTGCAACATATGAAAATAAGTGTCTAAGAGTAAAAATATCAGAAAATATTTTACTGAAAAAGGTTATTTAGATACGATATATACAACTGATATTCAGAATGTACGATTAATGCTAAAGAAACCGAAGGTTAATTTAGCCGAAAAATTTGGATATTGAAGAAAATCATTTATATGAAACTTAGAATTTTTTTGTTTACTTTGTCACCAAATTGAAATTGAGGAGGTTTCTCAATTCATCAAACCTAACAAATCGTTAATTTATGAAGAGAATAGCTTTACTATTTACATTATTTCTTGGAATTACTACCATTGGGTGGGGGCAGGTATCAATAATGCCCGGAAATACTGTTTCTGAGAATTTTGATGCAATCGGAACTACAGCAACTGCAACAATGCCAGGTGGTTGGAAAGTTGATAAAAATAGTACAGTCGGGCAGCTTGGAACATATAGTGATGCTGCAAGTGCAACAGAAAGACAAGGTGGAAACGCTCTGCCTGATAATGCACCAAACGGAATTTACAATTTTGGTGCAGGAGCTGCTGGTTCCGCAACTGACAGAGCAATAGGATTTATTTCCTCTGGTAAAGAAACTAAAAGTGGCAACCTATACGTTCAACTAAAGAATGATGGCTCACAGCCAATAACCTCTTTTACTATTTCGTATGATGTTGAAAAATACAGAAATGGTACCAATGCAAGTGGTTTTTCAATTAAGATGTATTATTCAAATAATGGAACTAATTGGATGCAAGCTGGGGAAGACTTTATCACCAGCTTTTCGACTGATGCAAATAATAATGGCTTTACTCCGGCACCTGGTGTTACTAGTGCGGTTTCAAATAAAACACTTACTTTGCCTAATCAGTTGGCACCAGGATCAAGTATTTATCTTGCATGGAACTATTCTGTTTCAATTGGAACTACCACAAGTAGTGCACAAGCCTTAAGTGTTGATAATGTTGTTATTTTAGCCAATTTATCTCTAGATCCTATAGCTCCAGAGCTAACAGCTGATATTACAGACAACAATGTCGATAATGACATTGAAATTACTTTCACTGACGATGCAACCTGGCGTGCAGCAATTACCGCAGTTAAAGTAGGTGAAAGCAATTTAAATCCTGCTGACTATGAAATTTCGGAAGGTGTCATAAAATTGAAACCTTCGGTCGGTAATGCTCTACTTACACTTTCAGGTATAAAAGCTATAACAGTATCTGCAACTGAATACTCAGATGCAACTGTTAGCCAGATAATAAATCCGGGTGCACCGGCAAGTTTAGTTGTCACCACACAACCTGCAGCCCCTGCAACAAATGGAGCAGTTTTAGCCACGCAACCGGTTATAAGTATCAAGGATCAATATAACAATACGGTCAATACACAAGTTACTGTAATAGCCGCTGCGGATGAAGACTCATGGACACTTGGAGGAGCAACATCTAAGACAACTTCCAATGGAACAGCTACTTTTACTGATCTTACCGCAACATCAGAGAATGCCGTATCTAATGCAGAAATTGATTTCTCATATGCAAGTTTGAGTGTAACAAGTTCTCCGTTTACAATCCCTGCTCCTCCTTTATCTGTACCTATTGCATTGGAAGCAACTAACATCAATCCAACCGGTTTTACCGCTAACTGGACCTCCGTGAGTAGTAGCGATAGCTACAGATTAGATGTGTACGATTCGGAATATGAAATTAGTTTCTTTGAGGGTTTTGATAATATAGGAGCTTCAAGTTCATCATATTCAACAAGAACATGGCTTGGGAATAATGATATATCATGGACAGCTATAGACGCCAGAACGGATGAGACCATCAATGGCAAAGCAATTTGTATTAAGAATGGTTATCTTGAATCAAGCGCAATTTCAATGCAAAGCCCCATACGAGTTGAGTTCATGATTACCACACCCTATAGTGGATCAGGTAATCTTAAACTTTACATTTCGTATGATGATACTTTTTCAAGTCAAATTTTTGGTGGAGAATACAATTATGGAGAAGATTCCGATAATGTAATGGTTCAATTTAATAACATTCAAAGTGTTGATGGTCCGTTTAAAATTAAGATTGTTAATACCTCAGGACGAATAGTTATCGATGATTTATCATTTGATATTATGTATCCTAATTACGTGCCGGGTTATCAAAATATTACTGTTTCTGGTACATCTTATGATGTCACCGGATTAACTTCGGGAGAATATTATTATCGGGTAAGGGCTGCCAGAGACTCTGAAATCAGCAGTAATTCAAATGTAATGAACGTATTGTTGAGTCAACAAATCTATTCAGTGGCTGCAGGAGAATGGTATATGCAGGAGACATGGAGCAGTAATACCGTCCCTACAATATATGACGATGTGATTATTTCAGAAGGTTTCCCTGTTACAGTTAGTGGAACTTCAGATTGTTCAAGCATAAATGTAGAATCAGATCTGATAATTGAAGATTACGCTTCTTTGATTGTTAAAAATCAGGCACAAGGAGAAGTCACCGTAAAAAGATATATTGATGATGAGGATTATCACCTTGTCAGTTTACCTGTAACTAATACGATTACTGCCGGTCCAACCTTCAATGGTTTCTATGTTGATGAATATAGTGAACCAACAGGTTCATGGACCCGGCTAGTTGATGAAAACAACATGCTTCCAATGAAAGGGTATTCTGTAGCCAGGACATTTGATGCTCCAACCGATCTTGTCTTTAACGGTCCGATAAAAGGTGGTGATGCAGTGTTCACTGATCTTTCATTTACCAGTGGAGCACCAGGTTATTCTGAAGGATGGAATTTAATAGGGAATCCATTCACTTCAGGCATTACCCTTGAAGAAGGAACAGATTTTAGTGGATTAAATGGTAACGTTTATGCCTGGAATGTGGAATCAGGAAATTATGAATCATCATCTTTGCTTGATGGTTCAGGGACTCTTTATCATGGTTTTATAAAATTTTTCGAAGGATTCTTCGTAAAAACTACACAATCAACCAACCATCTTACAATTCCTACAAGTGCCAAAGTCCATGGATTAAAAGGTCATACAAAGAGTTCTAAGGTAAATGAACTTAAACTTACTGTTGCTGGAAACAATTATTCCGATATTATGATGTTTGTTATCAACACTGAATCGACATTTGGTTTCGATCAATTATTTGATGCTTACAAACTTTATGGCGATGCAGATGCTCCACAATTATATACCATTGCAGGTGGTGAAAAAACATCAGTTAGTCACATACCTGTTATTGATGGTCTCTCTGAACTTCCGATACATCTGGAAGTAGGAGCTGAAAACAATTATACTTTATCTGCAACAGACATTGAAGGGTTCCTACAAGGAACCGGTGTCATCCTAAAGGATAAGTTAACCGGACAGACAATAAACTTGCGCGAAAATCCTTCTTATACTTTTACTGCAAAACCAGGCGATAATGCTGACCGCTTTTCATTACTTTTCAGTCCGCTGGGTACACCTGAAGCAATGTCATTACAGGCAAATGTATATGCAATTGACAAAGAGATCAGGGTGCAGTTGAATGAGTCAGCAAAAGGAGAGGTAAAAATTACCAGTCTGGCAGGACAGGTTCTTGCAGCTAAATCATTCCAGTCATCAACACAAGTGA
>JAEYSM010000057.1 GCA_023434665.1 Bacteroidota bacterium
CCAAAATTAGAAATTTATTGATAATTCCAAATGAAAAGAATAAAAATATCTGACATAACAGAACACTCAACCTTTGAACCCTAGAATGAAGGTTCCTTCCCGCGGTAGAATTCAGAATTACAGATATTTAATTAAATACAATTTTTTTCACTACCTGATAACCATCAGAACTTATTATTCGAAGTATATAAATACCTTTTCCAAAATGTTTAAGTGCAACTTCTTCCTTATGAGTATTTCCTTGACCCATGATGAAAGATCGGCTTAATATATTGGATCCCATTGGATTAAAAATATCCAATGCTACTTTTCCGGAATATCCAGTCATATTTACACTAAAAAAGCCATCGGCACTTGGGTTAGGATATACTGTAAGTTGATCTTCTCTATTTGATTCTTCAATTCCATAACTACAATTCTGGAAAGTGAAAAAAATCTTGATAGAAGATTCGGCATAGCAGCCATTTTGAGGATTAGTTACTTTAACAGTATGAAATTGCTCATCATAAATGATTCCTGATGTTCCTATTGCATTTGTCTGGCTTATTGAGCCATCGCTCCACAGGTAGTTAAATCCAGGATTTCCTGCATCGATAATAACTTCGTCGAATACACACGCACCAATCTCAAAAGGGTTTTGATCATTTAATACTACAATTCTGGGATCATTTTGAGGAATGAGATTAACAGGAGGTAACTGATTAACTTTAACTTGTACACTATCCTCCACAGGATGGAATCCATCATCAACTACTAAATAGTAGGTGGTATTTACATGAGGAGTAATGAAAGGTTCGGCCTCTGTGGAAGAGAATCCCGTCGGAATAGAGTACCATTGATAAGTGTATTCCCCAGATCCACCATAAGGTAATGCTTTTAATTGTGTAGTTTCATTCCGGCAAATAACCGGTTTTAAAACCGTTGGATTAATACCTAATGGTCCCCCGGCAATACTGATTGTAATCTCATCATTGCCAGTACAACCTCTTGAATCGGTGGCTTCTACCTGAAAGCTTGTTGAAGTAAAAATGTAATTCGTCTGGGTAGATTGACTATTAGGTAAAACAACCATATCTGGGGGACTCCATGCATATTGATAAGGCGGCAAACCTCCATTGACAGCGGCATATAAGATTGTTGTCGTACCGTGGGGAATTGTCTTATCAGCACCTGCATCCGGAACCGGACTTGGATGAACAGTCACAGTAACCTGCGATTCAAATGAATTATAACCATCCCACACTTCAAGAAAATAAGTTGTTGTTGTGATAGGATTTACAGTAGGATCCTGAATACTTGATGTAAATCCCGGCGGATCAGATGTCCATGTGTAAATATAACTTTCAGGGCCTGCACCTCCAGAAGGAGTAGAATTCAGAAGTGAGTTTGCTCCTGAACACACTGCACCAGGCATTGCAATGATGGTACATGACAATGGTCCACCGGTTACATTGACTGTTAGATCATCAAAGTTCTGGCATTGATTCAGATCAATAGCTGTTAATAAGAAATCAGTAGAACTTTGAAGTGCAACAGTAATTGGGTTCAGAATAATGGGATTATCAAGCAGATTTGATGGAGTCCATAGATATGTGTGGGTTCCGGATCCTCCTGAAACTATCCCGTTTAATTGAGTAGTTGTTCCATGCCCAATTGTCTGGTCATTCCCTGCATTTACATCCGGAACAGGCTTAATCAGAAGTGAAAATGTTTTATCTTCATAACATTGACCATTCGTTCCTACTGTCAAATTTACTTGATAAGTGCCTGACGTCTGATAAACATGTGTTGGATTTTTAATGTTTGCATGTGGTGTTCCATCTCCAAAGTCCCAATCCCATGATGTAATACTACCACTTGCAACGGTACTCTGGTCATAGAATTGTGTAGTTTGAGTTTCGCAGGGATTTGCAGTATTCATTGCAACAACAGGCATAGGATTCACTGTTACAATAATATTATACGTATTGGATGAGAAACCATCATACAGTAATAAATGATAGGTTGTAGTCACCTCAGGTTGTACCAACGGGTCTTCAATATTTGAGGTAAATCCTGAAGGTGTTGAGGTCCAAGAATATGTATAGTTCCCACTTCCACCGACAGGGGTTGCATTTAGCTGGGTACTACTTCCTCTGCAAATAACAGACGGACTTGCAACAATAGTGCAACCTAGTGGTAATCCTGATACTATAACTGACATGTCATCGGATTTTGAGCATCCTTTTATATCAGTAGCTTGAAGTGTAAATACAGTGGTCTGGGTAAGTATTACAGTCATAGGATTTAAAATCGTCGGGTTAGTTACCTTATTTCCAGGTGACCATAAATAGGTGAGCGCACCTGTTCCACCGGATGCTGATCCATTAAGTTGGGTTGCTGTACCTGAAGGTATTGTTATATTACTTCCTGCTGAGACAATAGGTTTGGGATTGACCGTAACGGTAACTTGCCCGTTAAAGTCACTATATCCGTCATTTAAGTGCAAAAAGTAAGTTGTTGTTACCGCAGGCGATACAGAAGGGTTTTGGACATTAGAGTTAAAGCCGGGAGGATTAGATGTCCACGTAAATGTATAGTTCCCTGGACCTGCCCCTCCTGATGGTGATGCATTCAATTGTGATGTTCCACCTGAACAAATTTCAGGAGGATTAGCTGTAATGATACATGATAACTGCCCTCCTGTTATTGATACAATAACCTGGTCGGAGTTATTACACCCCGCTTGGTCCGTTACAATCAGAGTAAATTGAGTGGTGGTTGTCAGGTTTACAGTGGTTGGATCAATTACAGTAGGATTAACCAATAGATTAGCTGGTTGCCATTGGTAAGTTAAGGTTCCGGAACCTGAAGCTGTACCATCCAGTTGTGTATTTGTTCCATATGGAATTGAAATATCTGCACCCGCAGAAACCACTGGTGAATTACCAACTATAATTGACTGTACGGTTGAAGATGAACAGCCATTATTGCTAACTACAGTCAGACATACCTGATAAGTGCCTGAAAGAGCATAAATATGGAAGGGATTTTGCTGTGTAGAATGAGCCGACCCATCCCCGAAATCCCAATCCCATGATACAATTGACCCCTGAGTTATTGTACTGAGATCAGTAAATTGTGTCTCCATTCCGGAACAGGCATTTTGAGTTGAAAACGAAACAACAGCTGAAGGGAATATAGTCGCTGTTACTGAACCACTGACATTGCCACTACAGGCAATGTTACTTATAGAAGCAAGTGTATAAGTGGATGTCGTTGTAGGATTAACAGTAAAAGTATGGGGACTATTTATTTGGTTGAGAATTATTGGATTTCCACTGGATGAATATACTACAGCATCAAAAGGACCTATCCCGGTTGCAGTAATAGTAAGCGGCACATTACTTCCGGAGCATCCCGAACCTCCTCCAGTTAGAACTCCTGTTGGTGGTTCATATACAAAAACTTCTGTCGTGGTGGGTGTACTTGTGTTACCACCTACAGTAATTGTTAAAGTGTAGACACCAGCATGACTGTATTGAGCATTTGGGATAATCGGATTTTGCAGATTACTTGAAAACCCATTAGGACCTGTCCAATTATAAATAGCTCCCGGGGCATCAGCTGCAGTTAATAGAATAGTTTCACCAAGACAAACAGGTGAATTGCTAGAAGCAGGCGGAGGTAGGATTGAACAATCGGTGGTTCCTTCGCCTGCTGTCTTTTCGAAGGTAATGTTACCTTCAGCATTAGCATAATTGGTTATTAGAAGTATATAATACTGACCGGCTTGTCCACCATCAATATGAGCATGTTCAATATTGCTGGATGAATAACTGCAATCATGAAGATTACCTGAAGGATAGAAATTTGGAGAAGTTGTGTTGCTTGGACAAGAAGAGCAGTCTGCTGTCAGCTGACCATTGCATGGAGTCACTGGATCAGCATAAGGACCCCATAGTGCAAAATCAATATCAAGATTATTTCCATTGGTTCTTATTCCAACCATTCTAATAGTTATATCACCCGGTTGTTGAATCTTCATATGATACCACACCGGGTTCGGTCGGGTCGTCAAACAACCATAGTTTGGGCCCGTTTCTCCAATACCAGAACCAACGCCTGCAGGAAAGGAATATATTGTTCCTGTACAAAATGGTGATGATTGATAACAGGAATCATTTTCGGTATCTGTCCTGATATTTCTGTTCAAAATATTTTCTAGCTGTTCTGAGCCATAAAGTTCATAACACGAAGAAATCAGAGCTCCCTGCGTTTCTTTGTCATACGTGTTTGATAAGGTTTTACTCTTGTCCCATGCCTTCTCAACTAAGTGATATATCTCATCAACTGAAAGCAAATCGGAAGAAACATTAATTGTACCAGGAATATTAACCTGACAATTAATACCTGAAGCAGAAACAACTTCATGATAAAGCCAAAGTTTAGTGAAGTAATTATCAATCTCCCAAAAATCAATTTCAATTCTATCGGGAAATGTTCTAGTTATAAGATCCTTATCCTGTGAATGTTGTATTACATACCTGCTGTATTCCTGAGAAAATGTTTTAAGTGGATTAAAAATAATAACCAGTATACACAAAGTGGAGAAATGGATAATGGACTTCTTTACCATATAAGTTTTATTATAATAAATGATCTATACTTCCAGCTAAAGGTGTTTCTCATACCTTCAGACATCAATTAGTAGTATAGTAAAGGCAGGGTAGTAAAGCCACGCACCAATGTTATTTGTGCGTTCACGAATTTTCAAATATAAGTAGAAAGTGAATGATTATACCGACAGCGCAATAAATTTTTATTTATAGATTCTATTAAAGAATTGCCTAAACTTTCAATTTACTCTCAATAGTGTACCTTCTTGCTTCCCTTTGGATTATGTTTTAAATTTAAAACATCTTAGCCGATACTTAATCAATAATTGTTACGTTTTGTTATCTTTACAACTAATTAATGATTCCAACCATGAGCCGATTATTATTATTATTCCTTTGTTCTTTATTCTTAATATTTATTTCATGTCAAAAAGAAAATACTAATTCGGAGAATCATCTTCCTAAAGCTGTATTCTCAACAAATCCGGAAAGAGCGGAGCCAAGTCAGGAAATTCTTTTCGATGCGAATGAGTCTTTTGATAATGAAGACCCTTTGAACGCTCTTGAAGTTGCATGGTCATGGACTGAAAACGGCAGCTTTTCTCCTTACTCTTTCGAAAAGACGGCAATAAACTCGTATGATCAGGTTGGTATTTATTTTCCCAGAATGGTGATTCGCGACACTTATCCTTT
>JAEYSM010000065.1 GCA_023434665.1 Bacteroidota bacterium
GATGGCGATTATCAGGCTTTCATGATGTGGAGCTATGAGCACCAGGATGAATGGCTTATAACACCTGAATTTGTTGCTCCAGCCGGAGATCTCGTTTTCTGGTATCATGGAACCAACGGATCACCAAATCAAGACAATTATTATGTTAAGGTCTCAACTGATGATGGCAATACCTGGACTGAGCTATGGAATGCCAGTGACCTGCCTGAAGGATATAATTTTTATCAGGTTCCTGCAGTTATTGACCTCTCTGCGTATGAAGGACAAAACATCCGCATAGCATGGAATAATGTTGATGGTGACGGACAAGGAGTATGGATGGTATGGGCAATAGACAACATTAGTGTTGGTGGTGTTAAGATAGATGTAAGAGACCTTGTTGTGAAGTCTTCAAGGGGTACTCATTCCAATAAGGGTTCTAATGATGCAAATTCAATCAACCCTGTAAACAGTGAAGACATGGTTCCTTATAGATATGGTAACAGGTCATTCCTGGGATACAATATCTATCTTAATGGAGAACTTGTACAAGAAGGTCTTGACCAGGAAAATTACACGTTTACTAATCTGCCTACAGGTTCACATACCGCAGGAGTTCAGTCAGTGTACACTTCAGGAACTTCAGCAATCAAAACAATTGACTTCCTTATGTCGAATGTGGGAGTTGATGAAATTACAAATAGCTTCACTGTATATCCAAATCCGGCCAATGATATTGTAAATATTAATAGTAGTACTATTATGGATGGTTATTTATTGCTTGATTTAAGCGGGCGTGTTGTAAGTGCATGCAATACTGCAGAATTGAATTACCAGATAAATGTTACCGGATTGGAAAATGGTATATACTTCTTACAGGTTTTAACCAACAAAGGAGTTGTTACGCATAAAGTTTTAGTTAAGTGAGTTGTTGATGAGTTTGCGGATATAATCAGGCAAATTTTGTTTAGTACAGCAGGCAACTTCGGTTGCCTGTTGTTATAAAAATAAAGACTCCAGAATAGGAGTCTTTATTTTTATTAACGAAATTGATTTGAGCGGAAAACGGGGCTCGAACCCGCGACCCTCAGCTTGGGAAGCTGATGCTCTACCGACTGAGCTACTTCCGCATTATAACCACGCAAAGTTACAAAAAGGATTTATTTTTTTACAAGCGGAATAGGATAGCGCGACAAGAATTCTTTTTCCTTAATTTTACCCCAGAAAACTTTATAGAAGAATATTTTATGAAAATGAAACCCCGCCTTAGTTTTTGGCAAATTTTTAATATGAGTGTCGGCTTCATGGGAATTCAGTTTGGTTTTGCACTGCAAAATGCAAATGCCAGTCGTATTCTCCAGACCTTTGGAGCTGATGTGGAACATCTTTCATGGTTCTGGCTTGTTGCTCCTATTACCGGTATGATCGTTCAGCCAATAATTGGTCACTATAGTGACCAGACATGGAACAGATTAGGTCGTAGAAAACCTTTCTTTTTAACTGGTGCATTACTTGCTGCTATTGGTTTGATCCTGATGCCTCAATCTCCCATGTTCGCTGCTTATATTCCGGCTTTATGGGTTGGTGCGGGTATGCTCATGATCATGGATGCCTCTTTTAATATCGCAATGGAGCCTTTCAGGGCCTTAGTAGCTGACAAATTGCCAACTGACCAGAGAACGTTGGGATTTTCCATACAGACTACCCTGATCGGCGTAGGGGCTGTTATTGGTTCCTGGTTACCTTATGTTCTCACAAATTGGATGGGTATTTCCAACACGGCAACCATCGGGCATGCTCCCTCAAACATAATTATCTCGTTTTTTGTAGGAGCTGCTGTGCTTGTGAGCACTATACTGTGGACAATTTTCACAACCAAGGAATATCCACCCGAACAGATGGCGGAATATGAAGTGCATGATCCTGAGATGGATAAGATTGCAAAAAGCAAAGAAAAATCAAGCATACTGGATATTTTCCGTGACTTTGCAAATATGCCTGCTACAATGAGACAATTAGGCCTGGTGCAGTTCTTTTCATGGTTTGCCTTGTTTTCGATGTGGGTATTTACCACTCCGGCTCTTGCTCAGCATGTCTGGGGACTCTCACCTGATGACAGGAGCTCAGAGGCTTTCAATACTGCAGGTGATTATGTGGGAGTGATATTTGGGGTTTACAACTTAGTTGCCGCAATTTTTGCCATGTTGCTCCCTGTCATTGCTTCTAAAGTTGGCAGAAGATTAACACACTCAATCTGCCTCACTATAGGGGGTTTAGGATTAATCTCGATAATGTTTGTTACTAATCCTGAAATGAAATGGATGCTCAATATCAGCATGATTGGTGTTGGAATTGCATGGGCAAGTATCCTGGCAATGCCTTATGCTATCCTCGCTGGTTCTATTCCTGCCAGAAAGATGGGCGTTTATATGGGAATCTTTAATTTCTTTATCACTTTTCCACAGATCGTAAATGGTATTTTTGGCGGACCAATAGTGAAATATTTATACAACGAACATGCTATTTATGCAATAGTAACAGCGGGAATACTGATGATAGCAGGTGCTGTGTCAGTAGTCTTTGTCAAGGATAAAGATGATGTTGTAAATATTTTCAGAAAGAAATAATTCACGACGTTTAGAACAGAAGATAGAAAAATAGCTGAATCAGGAGGAGATCCTTATTCAGCTATTTTACTTTTCCAAAAACTTTCACCAATTAAAAAGATAGTCCTGAACAATGAGTCTTTAATGCTTATAACTTAAAGGTTTTGAAGTTCATTTCCCCTTTAGAACAATATATTCCCACGGTTTTAACCTGAAGTAATAGTCATCGTATATGGTATAGGAATCATTTGAAAAAATGTCCACATAAACACCCTGGAGTGACACATCATGAAGATGTGCAAATTGTTCCGATCCGCTTAAGTTAAGAATTACTAGAACTTTGGAATCGCCCTCCTCTCTCATGTAAGCCAAGGTATGTCTGCCGTTTCTGGTATCGTACAGAATTAATTTCCCTCCATAAGGACCACTCCACAATGCTTCGGTTGTCTTCTTAAGATTGATGAGTTTTGCATAAAGCGGAAACATTTTGTCATCTTTCCACTCAATTTCATCCTTTTCGAAGAAACTGAGACGTTTATGGTTTCCGGATTCTTGTCCACTATAAATTAAAGGAATTCCTGTCAGTGTAAAATAAAGTACGGTGAAAGCCTCCAGTCCTTCGCCCAACCGCTCTAATTCTGAACCATTCCATGAATTCTCATCATGATTTGAGGTGAACATAAGTTGATAAGCATGTGAAGGGAATTGATAGATTTCATGCTCAAGCATTGAGGTTAGATCCCAGCAGGTACTCTCCCCTTTTGCAATTCTATTAAAAGTATGGAAAATATTCCAGTTATAAATTACATCAAAAGCACCATCAATTAACTCACGCTGCTCAGCTTCAGCAAGCATAAAAACAGGCTTCACAGTATCGAGTTCCTTACGGGCAAATCTCCAGAATTCAGTAGGAACTAGATTAGCCATATCGCATCTGAACCCGTCAATGTTGGTCTCCCTGATCCAAAATTTCATCGTCTCAACCATATATTCACGCATATCTCTCACTTTATAATTGAGTTCGATAACATCCGTCCACTCATCATTAGGTGGTTTAAACCCACCACTTTCATTGCATGTATAAAAATATGGATGTGTTTGTGTCAGTACATTATCCCAGGAAGTGTGGTTTGCTACCCAATCGATAATAACATACATTCCCATCTGATGAATTTTTTCAATCAGGGCGGCAAATTCCTCCAGTGTACCACAAGCCGGATCAACAGTTCGATAATCTCTTATACTGTAATAACTTCCAAGCGTGCCTTTTCGTTCTAAAACCCCGATAGGCTGAATGGGCATAAACCATAAAATTCCAACACCCAGGTTTTTCAAACGGGGAAGATGTGCTTCAAACTCCTTTATCGTCCCCGATTTAGTGTACTGACGAAGATTAACTTCGTAAATCGTAAGATTCTTACTCCATTCAACTGGTAGGTTTTTATTCATACGCAAAATATTCTGTTACGCCATTACCTGGCTTTTCTTACTTTGTATTCTTTATCTATGAACAAATCAGCACGGTCCTTAAGTGACTGTACTACCTGGTGCTCTCTTTCGAGGACTCGCATTCTGTATTCGTTTTGGGGCTCTTTGCCTCTAACAACCTGAGCTTTCTTTGTCTCGTGATAAGTGAGTTCAATAAAAATCTTAAGATCAACTCCTTCTGTCTTAATGGCATACAGACCATCAATTATCAGCATTTCAACGCCGTTGAAATCTGTTGTAAGTTGATCAACCTGCTCAGTCACTAAATCAACGCATGGCATGGAGGATGTCCGGTTGTTTCTGAAGTCCTCAAGATTCCTGTATATTGTATCCCAATCATATTCTGTGTATCCAACGGCTGTCTCGATTCCGTGAGTTTTTCTCCACTCTGTTCTTTCCAATGGATGAGTGAGATAATAATTATCGATATGGATTGGTTTGCAGACGATTCCCTCTTTTCTGAGCATCCGCGCTATAACATGTGCCAATTCTGATTTTCCGGAACCGCTTTCACCAGATACTGCAATTGTAAATTTGTCTTTTCTTTTTTCCAGAATGAAAGGAAGAATTTCACGGGCAGCTGCCTCATGTTTTTCACTTATCAGTAATACATCTCCAAGCATATAAAAAATCTTAAAAAATTCAGAATTAATCGGTTATCTATTCAATATTGTTTGTAAGTACTTTATTCAATTGCTGTTGGTCTCAACGCTTCTAAGTTAGTATCAAAATCAATATAAAAATCAGCCAGTTTCTTTAATGATTGAACTACACGGTGCTCCTGCATTAAAATCTGCATCCTGAAATCATCTATCTCCTCTTTCCCCGAAAGTTTTTGTACAGGCATTGTATCCTTATAGTTATTTTCGATAAATACTTTCAGGTCAGCCTGCTCTAGTTTCATAGCATATAAACCTGCGACAATCAGCAGATCAATATCCTTAAAATCAGTTATTAAATGATCAACCTGACCAGTAAATAAGTCCACAATGGGTAACGTAGCTTTCTTTCCTTTCTTAAAAGCCTCAATGCTTTCATTTATGGCCTCCCAGTCGTACTCATCAGTCCCTATTTTATCAATGCCATTTTCTTTTCGCCAGGCGGTCCGTTCTGTTGGTGCAATCTTATAATAACTGTCCAGATAAAGTATTTTTACCCGGATGTTTTCAGCTTTCAGCAGTCTTCCTATTACATAAGCAATTTCTGCTTTGCCGGTTTCAACCTCCCCCGATAGTGAGATAATATACTTCTTTTTAAATTCAGGCAATACCCTATCAAGGACCATTTTTGCAGCATTTTCATGCGTTTTATTCAAAAACAAAATCTCGTTTATCATTGTAGTTAAATTTAGTATGGGAAGAATATGTGACCTTAAACTTTAAGGATAATGTATTAACTGATCACCGGATAATTTATTATCACTGAATCAGTCTTGGATAACTGAACACGCTGACCACAAATTTCAATCTCTGTTTCCCCGGCTCTTTCTGTAAGAGGCTTTACTTCTACAGTATCAGCTGTAACTTTTACTGAGTAATCGTTATCGCGGAATGTGAAATTGAATTGAATGGAATTCCATGTTTTAGGAAGACTTGGATTTATGCGAACAATCTCACCCTCAATATTTAATCCTGCGTAAGCATGCAATGCAATCAGGATAGTACCAGCCATTACACCCAGATGAATTCCTTCGGCTGTAGTACCTCCCTGAATATCGTTATAATCACTTGTCAGGGCATCCTGATAAAGTATTCTGCTTAACTCGGTATCACCGATCATATTGGCCAGTTGGGCATGGACTACACGACTTAATGTAGAACCATGAGAAGTTCTCGCAAGATAATATTCCATATTTACTTTCAGAAAATCGGGCTTTAACTTGTAACCCATTTCTGATATGATATCCCTGACCTCACTTTCATCCAGAATGTAGAAGAGCATCAGAGTATCGGCTTGCTTGGCCACTTTATATTCATCAGCTGATTTGCCTTCAACCTTTAAGATCCTGTCGAGGCGATATATGTTTCCATACTTTTTCTTGTAATAATCCCAATCCAGTTCCTTTAATTCGAAATACCCATCGTATTGGGCAATTACACCCTCATCAGATATTACCAGATTAAGGTTACGAGCAATCTTTTGCCACTCATTTATTTCATCATGGCTTATATAACTATAATCTTTGTTATCTGCATTCTGTGAGACCAGTCCCTCATATATTTTAGAAGCTTTTTTGAATGCCCAGGCTGACAATACATTAGTATAGGCATTATCTCTTAAGCCACCCTTTTCAGCATCGGGGTATTGTTCATGAAATTCATCAGGACCCATAACTTCAGCAATATGATAGCGACCGGTCTTAGCATCAGGTTGTGCCTTACTGGCCCAGAATCTGCAGATATCAAAAAACATTTCTGCACCATACTTCTGCATGAATTCATTATCGCCGGTAGTATGCACATATTGCCAGATATTATAAGCAATGGCCAATGAAACATGTCGTTGCAAAGAGCTATAATCATCACCCCAGTGACCTGTTAGAGGATTAAGATGCACAATTTGCGTCTCCTCTCTCCCATCGCTACCACTTTGCCAGGGGAACATAGCTCCTTTATAGCCATATTGGGCTGCATATTCCCTTGCTTTTTCCAGCCGTCGGTACCTGTACATCAGTGTTGCCTTAGCTGTTGCAGGAAGATGAATATTGTAAAATGGTAAAATGAACAATTCATCCCAGAAAATATGTCCCCTGTAAGCTTCACCATGCAAACCACGGGCAGTGAAGCTAGCATCAATTTTATTATTATGTGGTGATGCTGAAACCATCAGATGGTACAAATGCAATCGCAGAAGTTTCTGATCGAGTCTGCTTCCGTCAACTTGTACGTCTATCTTCTCCCAAAGTTTTGCCCATGCCTGCTGACTGGAAATAGCCACTTCCATATACCTGACCGGAACACTAACCAGTTTTTGAGCTTCCTTTAAAGGGAATTCGGTATCATCCGGTTTAGAGGTGTATATACCCACAATCTTTTCTAAGGTGATAGACTGTCCTTGTATCACATCATATGAAAACTCCTGGGTGACACAAGAAGGTGAAAGTGAAGTACGTGGCTCAAGTATCAGTTCATGTTCTTCAAGAAATATCCTATGTGTAATAGCTTCAGCAATGGTTATTCCGGATTGAACAGTTTCAACAACCACGTGTATATGGTTTCCCATGTGACCCTCTTCAACCGGCTTCAGATGTTTCTGATTCAAGTCCCTATACCTGTCAACTCCCTCATTTATAATATCACCTTTTATACCTGAATGTAGTGTGATTTTTCCTGAGTAGCTTAAAGGAGTAACTGTATACTGTATTGCACCTAAATGGGGATTTGCCATCGAGAGAACTCTATAAGAATCGATAGCAGTTATTCTACCCATCGGATCTTCAAAAACGATTTTCCTGCTAAATACCCCTGTGCGGAAATCCAAATGCTTATTAAATTCAAGAAACTTTGCATTATCAAAATTAAACCAGGGCTCATCATCAATTTTGAAAGTAACCGGAAGCCAGTTTGGGATATTAACAAAATCTTCATTCTCAATCATCCTGTCACCTACCTTTGATGATAAGCGGTTATATAGTCCTGCAATGTATGTACCCGGGCTGTATACTTTAGAAGAAACACTTTCTTCCATAGCACCACGGGTTCCTATATAGCCGTTGCCTACTGTAAGCAATGCTTCCCTCGTTTTTTCCTTAATCGGATCAAACTCCTGATATGTAAGTGTCCAAAGCTCGTTTTCAATCCCTTCCTGAAACCAGTCGTTGATCCCTTCGAGGGATATTTCTGAAAGATCGGTCACTACCAGGTCTGCACCATTAAGTAGTAATTCCTCTTCATTTTCCTCCCGGGCAATTCCAAGTACCAGACCAAAATCTCCTTTTTTACCTGCCTGCACACCCGAGACAGCGTCCTCAACAACAGCTGTACGTTCATAAGAAACACCCATATTATCAGCAGCTGTCGTGAAAATATCTGGCTCAGGTTTACCTTTAAGATTCAGTTCTGCTGATACAACACCATCAACCCTTGTTTCAAAAAGTGATGACAATCCCGCTGCTTGCAGGACTGGTCCACAGTTCTTACTTGAAGATGCAACACCTACTTTAATCCCTTGCTTTTTAAGCATATTGATAAGCTGGACAGTACTGTCATAAACAGCCACACCTTCTTTGCGAAGAATCTCGTTAAATGCATAATCTTTCCTGTTACCAAGCCCACATACAGTCTCTGATTCGATTGAATCTGACGGGTCACCGAAAGGTAAATCTATGCCGCGTGAATGTAAAAAATCCTGGACACCTTTATACCTGGGTTTACCATCAACATAAGGTAAATAATCGCCGGTATGGCTGAATTCTTTAAACGGAATTTTATTTCTTTTGGAATATGCTGAAAGGAATTCATCAAACATCTTTTTCCAGGCTTCACTGTGTACCAAAGCGGTTTTTGTAATGACACCGTCAAGATCGAAAATAACGGCATCGAAATGTAAATTTGGCATAAAGTCAAAATTTATTAGAAGGTGATTATTCTGATGCAAAGATAATGATTATAAGGATTATAAGCTTTGTAATATGTATGCTTGTCCCTTATTATTTTGTTCCTGCAACATCCTTATTATTAAACTTGAATACCTTCATCAGGTAAGCAATTGATGGAAAAATAATCACTATTCCAACTATCAACGCCCAAAATAACATAATCATTGTGCTCTCGGGTGCCCTGCTGTTATATATTGTAAGATCTTCGGATGCTGATAAATAGACCATTACCGGAAATTGTATTGCATACCAGCCGATCAGAATACAGGCCGTCTGTATTCCGGCCAGAATTCTGGTTCGTATAATCCTTTGACTTTTTATAGCTCTCCATAGAAATGGAATTATCAGTGTTGCTACAACCATACAGGTTGTACTGACAGGTGAGGATATAAAAAGACTAAAAAAGTGAACATCATAAATTTCTGCCATTGTAAAAACCCCCATACCTGAGAGTATCAATAAAATATAAAAATATTGCGAGGTCTTTATAAATAACCGTGACTGATCCTCCTTGCTGGTCTCCCCAATCAGGTAAACTGCTGCCAGCCAACCGAAAAGTAAAGTGACAAAGATACCTGTCATAAATGTAAACCAATTAATCCATGGACCAAGAAAGACATCATAGAAACTTCCTTCTGTTAATGCCCCCGGTATCTGACCCAACATAATAGCTCCTAAGATCACACCATAAAAAAATGGAGTGATAATACTCGAAAACCTGAAGAAGAGTGTGTAATAATAATGCGTTTTGTCTTTTATAACGTCATAGTACCTGAATGTAAAAGCCGAACCCCTCAACACTATTCCAAGCAATACAATAAGAATGGGAATATGAAGGTAAGTACTAATTGAGGTGTAAACGACAGGGAATCCATTAAAAAGAATAACTACTGCCAAAATGACCCATACATGGTTGGCCTCCCAAACCGGTGCAATAGCTTTTGAAATGACATCCATTCCTTTTTTACCGGTAAAAACTTCAACAATTCCTGCTCCAAAGTCTGCTCCTCCCAGCAAGACATATAACAATAGAGAAATTCCGAGTACAATGATGATGACTTCAGTCATAATATTATAGAATTAAGTACAGTAATCCAATCTTAAATTCAGTCTCTGAAAAGTTGATTATTAATTTTCTGCTTCCGTGTGTTGATCAGGATCATGCTTCTGATGTAGTACCATTATTTGTCTCCTCATCAGCCAGATCACAACAAAGGAAAGTATGAGATAAAGCAAGGTAATTGAATAAAGCGACCATTGAAGACCCGGCATTGGGGATAATGCATCTTTAGTTTTCATTATTCCATATATGATCCATGGCTGACGACCCACCTCTGTTACAATCCAGCCTGCTTCTACCGCAATAAAACCTGCCGGAGTCAAAACAGCTAACAGGATCAGCCACCATCTTTTTTCCAGCATATGTTTCCATTTCCATGAGAATAGTAGAAACAGCACTCCCGCCCCTGCCATAAGGACACCCATTAATACCATAACCTGAAATGCAATATGGACAATAAAAACAGGAGGTTGTTCATCATCAGGGATTTGATCAAGTCCTGTAACTTCTGCATTGAAATCGCCGTGAGCTAAAAAGCTCAGTGCCTTAGGTATCCTTATTGCATAATCCACACGCTGTTCCTTTTCATTAGGAATACCACCAATAATAAGGTCTGCTGGTTTGGATGTCTGATAAAGCGACTCCATAGCAGCAAGTTTAGCCGGCTGATATTTAGCCACATGCTTTGCTGAAATGTCACCACTCAAAGGTTGAAGGATTGCCGATACAGCTCCGAAGATCATAGCAATCCTGATTGCATTCCGATGTAATGGATGCCCTTTGTGTTTCAAGTACAAAAATGCATGCAACCCTGCAACGGTAAATGAAGTTGCCACAAAAGCCGCTATAGTCATATGTAAAGCCTGATGGAACCATCCCCTGTTGAACATGGCGGCTAACGGATCGATATTGATTGCCTGACCATTTACCCAATCGAAGCCGGCAGGATTATTCATCCAACTATTGGCTGAAACAACGAAGATTCCCGACATTACACCCGCCAAGCCTACCACGACGCCCGATCCAAAATGCACCCATTTATTTACTCTCTTCCATCCATAAAGGAAAAAGCCAAGAGCAATAGCTTCGAGAAAGAAAGCGGTACCCTCCCACGAAAAAGGCATTCCGATTATTGAACCTGCATGTTCCATGAAACCGGGCCATAATAAACCAAGTTCAAATGACAATACTGTGCCTGAAACAGCACCAACAGCAAATAAGATAGCAACTCCCCTCGACCACGCTTTTGCCAGATCCTGATATACCTGCTTACCCGTTTTTATCCACTTCCATTCAGCCATTACCATTAACCATGGCATGGTCATTCCAATACAAGCAAATACAATGTGAAAAACAAAAGAGACAGTCATCTGAAGCCTGGCAGCTAGCAAATCATCCATACAAATAAGAATTAGAAATATGAGTGTTTTAGTATTCCCCCACAACAACCATAAACTGTCTTTTGTTGCTGAATTAACAGTCAGAAACAGGATTTAACCAAACTTTATGTTTTTTGTACTGTTGATTAGACGAATAAATCCTAAAAGCAGGATTAATTTACTTTTTCTTTAGAAAACTTATTAATTTTGTGGCCATAAAACAAATCAGCCTTTAACATGGAAAATAAATTTTTCACTTCAAGAATGGTCTTTATTATTTCTGCTATTGCCTTCGCTGTAGTTATGAGATTGATCCCACACTGGCCAAACTTCACTCCTGTAGCTGCTATTGCCATTTTCGGAGGAGTTTTTATTAACAGGAAAGCACTTGCATTCTTATTGCCGGTTTTGGCAATGTTTATAAGTGACTTGATAATTGGGTTCCATACAACTATGTTAGCTGTGTATGCAGGCATGTTGATCGCCGTTGGTTTTGGAATTCTTTTGAGAAACAGGGTAAAAGCTGGCAACATTGCATTAGCTTCTGTATCTTCATCTGTAGTATTTTTCCTGATAACTAATTTTGCAGCCTGGTATACCGGTCTTATGCCATATAGTCGTGATTTCTCAGGCATATTACAATCTTACGTTGCCGGAATTCCATTTTTCAACACTTCACTGATTGGTGACCTGTTTTATTGTGGCATTTTCTTTGGAAGCTTTTTCCTTATCAGCAAGCGCATCCCTTCATTAGCAAAGAGTTAATAAAATATAGATTCATCTTAAAGCCCCTGTTTTAGCAAGGGGCTTTTTTTTTGTATAATTTTTGTGCAATACATTTTATTAAGTTGGCCCCTTTCTCAACTAGTCGAATGGGTTTCAATAATTAAATGATTAATTTTGTTAATTGATAAAAAGTCGGTTTCCAACACTGGAATTCCTTCTTATTCGAAAGGAGAAAAGATGAAATTTGTATTCTTCAGAACGCCAAAACCAAGACAGTTCTCTTATAAACCAAGATATTATGATGAGAAAAAGGAAGCACTGGAAAATCTGAAAAAAAAGTATAGTGGTGAGCAATCGAAAGAAGGTTACAGCCCGGATTTCCGTGAAAAACTAAGATCTTCATGGAAGATTAAGGAGAAACGGACAGGTAATATCACCCGAACCACTCTGCTTATTTATTTTGTTATAGCAGCCTTAATTCTGTATTACATCTTTTTTAGCTAAATGTCGGATATCATTAGATTATTGCCTGACTCCGTTGCAAATCAGATTGCTGCCGGTGAAGTAATACAACGACCCGCTTCAGCAGTCAAAGAAATGCTTGAGAATGCCGTGGATGCAGGTGCAACATCAGTTCAGCTGATTGTAAAAGACTCAGGTAAAACCATTATTCAGGTATCTGATAATGGTTGCGGAATGTCGGTTACTGATGCAAGAATGAGCTTTGAGAGACATGCAACCTCAAAAATCAAGAATGCCGACGACCTTTTTAAGATTAGAACCTTTGGTTTCAGAGGTGAAGCGCTCGCATCTATAGCTGCCATTAGTCAGATTGAGCTTAAAACCAGGCGTACTGAAGACGAATTAGGTACCCATGTTACTATCGAAGGTTCTTTTGTAAAGAACCAGCAACCTTGTGCAATGGAACCCGGAACTACATTGCAGGTAAAAAATTTATTCTATAATGTACCAGCCCGCAGGCAATTCCTGAAATCTGATGCTCATGAAATGAGACTTATTATTGAAGAATTTCAAAGAGTAGCCCTGGTCAACCCTGCAATTGGCTTCGATTTAATTAATAACGGAAAATTGCAGATCCAGCTCCCGTCAGGTAGTCTCAAACAAAGAATTAGTAATCTTTTCGGAAATAATTATCAGGAAAAACTTATCCCCGTTGATGTTGAAACTGAAGTAGTAAAAATATCCGGATTTATTGGCAAACCCGAAAGTGCAAGGAAGACAAGAGGTGAGCAATATTTCTTTGCTAACTCCAGATTCATAAAACATCCCTATTTGAACCATGCTATTGAAGAAGTTTTCGGCTCATTAATTCCTCAGGACTATTTCCCTTCATACTTTATCTACCTTGAAGTAGACCCTGGAAGTATTGACATTAATATACATCCAACCAAAACTGAGGTAAATTTTCAGAACCATCATGCACTCTATGGTATTCTTAAGTCAGCTGTTAAACAAGCTATTGGGAAGTTTAGCCTCTTCCCGACTATAGATTTTGACACAAAACCTGAATACAATTTCTTTTTCCCTAAAGACAAACCTGTTGTAGTTCCGGGAGTTAAGATAAATCCGGATTATAATCCTTTCGTTAAAAAGCAATCTCCTGATCTTGGCTTGTCATCATTTTATGTCAATCCCAATGTAGATTTAGATTCTCCTGATTTTCCACCTGCCGAAAGAGTAGAAACAACCAGGGTTATGACTGTAGGAGCTGACTTCGGAAATGAAGAGCAGGATATCAGGGGCTTTCTGCAACTTAACAACAAGTATATTATTACAAAAATAAAATCAGGACTTGTTATTATTGATCAGCAGGCCGCACACGAAAGGATTCTTTTTGAAAAATTATTAGAGAAGATTGAGCAACGACCAGCAAATATTCAACAGCAATTATTTCCTCAGACGATAAAGTTAAGTCCTGGTGATGTGGGAATTATCAACGAGTTGAATCCAGAGTTACATAAGCTGGGCTTTGTGCTGGAGCCATTTGGAACAGGCGCCTTTGTTGTTACCGGTTGTCCGGCTGATATGCCTGACCAGAACATCCAGCAGTTAATTGAAAGTGTTTTGGAAAACTTTAAGTTGAACAAGACAAATCTAAAAATTGATAAAATAAATAACCTTGCAAGGTCAATGGCCAGGAACCTCTCGCTGAAGCCTAACAAAATACTGACGATTGAAGAAATGCAGGCATTGGTGGATGACCTTTTTGCATGCAAAGTCCCTACCGTGAGTCCATCGGGAAAAATGATCATTATTAACCTGTCCTTTGAGGAAATAGAAAAGCGATTCCAACAAAATTAAAATTCAGTATGTACGACCAACAATATTCCCCAAGGGGTTTTAGTGTTTTACCACCGGTAGTAAAAAACCTTCTCATCATCAATGGATTGATGTTTCTTGCCCAGATTATGTTCCTGAATGTTTTCAGACTGGATCTTGTTGACTATTTAGGAATGCATTACTTCGGTTCATCTAAATTCAATCCTGTCCAGTTGGTTACCTATATGTTCCTCCATAGCCCAACCCAATTTACCCATATCCTTTTCAATATGTTTGCTTTATGGATGTTTGGTTATCTCATTGAAAATGTGTGGGGTTCGAAGCGTTTCCTTATTTATTATATGGTAACCGGAATTGGTGCAGCACTTATCCATATGGCGGTAATGTATTTTAGTATCAGTAACATCCAGCAGGAAGCGGCCATGTTGATGAGCTCTCCAGATCCTGTTGATTTTACCAATTTTGTTCAGAATCATTTTCCATACTACATGGGAAGCCTAAGGGAATTCATAAATGAATGGAATGAATATCCCGGGAATATGAGCCTTATTAACCAGGCTTCGCAATATATCAATGAGTTGGTGGAGATTAAAAAAGATGTTCCTACAGTTGGAGCATCAGGTGCTGTATTCGGTATTCTTCTGGCTTTCGGAATGCTTTTTCCAAATACCTTGATTTATATTTACTTTTTGTTCCCCATAAAAGCCAAATGGTTTGTTATATTTTATGGTGGGTTGGAGCTTTTCTTCGGAATCCGCAATCAGGTAGGCGATAATGTAGCACATTTCGCTCACCTTGGTGGAATGATTTTTGGCTTCTTCCTGATCCGTTATTGGAATCGTAAAAGAAAGCGTAACTATTGGGACCAAAATTTTTAAATTATGTATCCACAAATTTCACCATTTGAAAGAATAAAGATTTTTTTTGGCAGGCGCGACGCTTTGCCACGCATAATTTTAATAAATATCGGAATTTGGTTGTTAATTGCACTAATCAGGAATCTTGCTTTTTTATTGTCAAGCCCTGAAAGTGGTACTTCTGGTTTGTATAAACATTACCTGAGTGAGTACCTCCTTTCTTTTCTTGCTCTTCCTGCTAATATCAGCGTCTTCCTTACAAAACCCTGGACGTTGTTCTCATATATGTTTCTACATTTCGACTTTCTTCATATCCTTTTTAATATGCTCTGGCTTTATTGGTTCGGGGCTATATTCGTTCAGTACCTGTCACAACGTCAGCTGACTGCCACTTATATCTTTGGAGGGATTACCGGAGGTTTACTTTATATTTTCGCTTACAATGTATTTCCCGTTTTTGACCTGGTGAGAGTGAATGCACTGGCTTTAGGTGCATCAGCCAGTGTACTTGCAATTGTTGTCGGAATTTCTTTTTATGTTCCTAATTATACTATAAATTTGTTCTTGCTCGGACCCATCAAGATAAAGTACATTGCAATCCTGACCATTGTAATGGATTTACTGATGATCAACGCAGGAAATGCAGGAGGCCATATTGCACACCTTGGCGGAGCCCTCTGGGGATTTGCTTATGTCAAGATGCTGCCACACTTTGATCCGGCAAAACTTTTTGGAATTCTGTCAGCCGAAAACGTTAAGAAATATAGAACGTCCAGAAAGAAAACATTTAAGGTTCATTATGGAAAAGCTCCGATTTCTGATGAAGAATATAATCTTCAGAAAAAGGAAAAACAGCAAAGGATCGATAAAATACTGGACAAAATAAGCCAGTCAGGATATAACAGTTTGACTAAAGAGGAGAAAGAATTATTGTTTTCAACCAGCAAGAAGCAGAATAATATATAACTAACCTAATGCCAATTATGAAACCTGGAAGACTGACAATCTGGTCAGGAATACTTCTTTTTTTCAACTTTGTTGTGCTTTTCTTACTTGTACTGGGATTTCTGGCTGCCTATATTCCTCCCGATACCTATTGGCCATTTGCTTTCGCAGGTTTAGTTTTTCCTTATGCAGTTATAGCAAATCTTTTCTTCGTTGTAATCTGGATGTTCTTATGGCGGAAATTGTTCCTCGTGTCCCTGTTTGCATTGCTTATCTGTTGGAGCCGTCTCACCAATTATCTTCAGTTGAGCCGTAACGTTGATGAGTCAAAAACTGAAATTTCCGGTTTAAAGGTCATTTCATACAATGTCCAGATCTTTGATCTTTACAATTGGGGCAAATCCCACATAAGTGAAAAAGGTTACAACATCCTGAATGTTCTTAAAGATGAAAAGCCTGATCTGGTCTGTCTTCAGGAGTATCATGCCGGAAGGAAGTCGGTAATAGATATCAGCGACTCTATTAAACAAATAAATAACCTTAAATACAATCACATTTCATTTGTTAATAAGGACGACAAAGTGATGCCTTATGGCATTGCTACATATAGCAGATGGCCAATTATTAATCGTGAGGTTATTATTTTTGAAGATAATTCAGTCAATTTCTGCATATATTCAGATATTGTGGTTGATGAAGATACCATCAGGGTTTTTAATGTACATCTCGAATCGATCAGATTGAGCAAGGAAGATTATCTTTATGTAGAAGAACTACCCAAAAAGACTGATACACAGGAAATATTCTCAGAGAACTCTAAAAAGATACTCCGGAAATTTAAGAGAGCTTTTATTACAAGAGCACCTCAGGCACGTAAATTAAATGAAGTGATTAATGAATCTCCTTTCCCGGTTATAGTCTGTGGGGATTTTAATGATACCCCATCCTCTTACACTTACCATCAACTTTCAAATAACCTTGTAGATGCATTTAAAGAATCGGGTAAAGGAATTGGTATGACTTATGCAGGTTCACTTCCTTCATTCAGAATCGACTATATTCTTCATGATCAAGCTTTTACATCAGTAAATTATAAGACAATCAGAAAGAATTTCTCAGATCACTTTCCAATTTCAACCAGAATTATACTAGACACAAAAATTCAACCGCAATAAAACAATCAGTATTCAGGTTATGATTGTTACATAAATAAATCACAGCGTGAACTTTAAAATAACTTCAGAGTACCAACCGGCAGGCGATCAGCCACAGGCAATACAGCAACTGGCAGAAGGCATAAAGCGAGGAGATCCAGCACAGATTCTGTTAGGGGTTACAGGTTCTGGTAAGACATTTACCATAGCAAATGTTATTGCCGAAATCAACAGACCTACTCTGGTGTTAAGTCACAACAAAACCCTTGCTGCACAGCTATATGGAGAATTCAAACAATTTTTCCCTGATAATGCTGTAGAATATTTTGTATCATATTACGACTACTATCAACCCGAGGCTTTCCTGCCATCTACAAATACCTATATTGAGAAGGACCTGTCAATTAACGATGAACTCGAGAAGTTAAGATTAAGTGCAACTTCTGCTTTGCTCTCAGGACGACGCGATGTGATTGTTGTATCCTCAGTATCATGCATTTATGGTATTGGTAATCCTGATGATTTTTCAAATGGAGTCATAAAACTACAGGTTGGTGAAAAGCTTAGCAGAAAAAAACTTTTATGGAGTCTGGTCGAGAGTTTATACAACAGAAGTGAAGTAGAATTCAATCGTGGAAATTTCAGAGTTAAAGGCGACACAGTAGATATCTTCCCTGCATATGCGGATTATGGGGTCAGGGTTTTATTCTGGGATGATGAAATTGAGGGAATTGAGTCTTTTAATCCAATTGACGGTCATTTGGTTGAGAAAATGGAAATGATAAACATTTACCCGGCTAACATTTTCGTGACTTCAAAGGAAAAAATGAAAGATTCTATTCAGGAGATTCAGTTCGACCTGATGAAGCAGGTTGACTACTTTAACGATGAAAGAAAGATCCTTGAAGCTAAACGACTTGAGGACAGGGTGACATATGATATTGAAATGATGCGCGAGTTGGGTTATTGCCCCGGGATTGAGAATTACTCCCGTTATTTTGATGGAAGAACTCCGGGATCAAGGCCATTCTGCCTGCTTGATTATTTCCCTGATGACTTCATAACTGTAATAGATGAAAGTCATGTTACTATTTCGCAGATAAAAGCTATGTACGGAGGAGATCGTTCCCGAAAGCAAACATTAGTTGAATATGGTTTCCGGCTTCCTTCAGCTCTTGACAATCGCCCTCTGAAATTTGAAGAATTCGAGGGCCTGACAGGTCAGACTATCTATATGAGTGCTACTCCCGCCGATTACGAATTACAAAAATCGGGAGGTGTAGTTGTTGAACAACTAATAAGGCCTACTGGCTTAACTGACCCTCCGATTGAAGTTAGGCCAAGCATTTCACAGGTGGATGATTTACTGGATGAGATTGATCAGACACTTAAAAATGGTGGAAGAGTTCTGGTTACAACACTGACAAAAAGAATGGCAGAAGAGCTAACCAAGTACATGACAAGGGTCAATATTAAGTGCAGATATATCCATTCAGATGTAGATACTCTCGAAAGGGTTGAGATTCTCCGAGATTTGCGTCTTGGACTGTTTGATGTGCTGGTAGGTGTCAACCTTCTCCGTGAAGGTCTCGACCTTCCTGAAGTCTCTTTAGTTGCCATCCTTGATGCTGATAAAGAAGGATTCCTCAGATCAGAAAGATCGCTCACACAGACAGCAGGAAGAGCCGCCCGAAACATCAATAGTAAAGTTATCATGTATGCCGATAAGATTACTGATTCAATGCAGAGGACTATTGACGAGACCAACAGGAGAAGAGCCAAACAGATAACCTATAATACCGAGCATAATATAATACCTGCGCAGATTATCAAATCCACAGCATCTATCCTGGGACAAACAGCAGTTGCAGGTGGAGAAAAGCATCCAAAAGTTTATGTTGAGAATGATACCTTGAATGTAGCAGCCGACCCGGTAGTTCAATATATGAACAATGAGCAGCTCGATAAACTGATAACCAGGACAAGAAAAGCAATGGAAAAAGCAGCCAAAGAGCTCGACTTTATTGAAGCAGCCAGATTGCGCGATGAAATGTATGCTTTACAGGAGAAACAGAAAGGGGGTAAATAGATTGTTCCCATTTCCGGAAAATGATAATCTATCCAGCCTTCAAAAAAAAAGCTGCCCTGGGAAGGCAGCTTCTTTCTTTTAAATAAATTCCTTTAGTTAACTTCAATGAGTTCTACATCAAATACCAGAGTTGCACTTGGAGGAATAGATGGTCTGCCATTTTCTCCATAAGCAAGTTGTGAAGGAATAATGAGACGACCTTTACCACCTTCTTTCATTAACGCAATTCCTTCGTCCCATCCACGAATCACCTGACCCTGGCCAAGAACAAATGAGAAAGGTTCTCCGCGGTCAACTGATGAATCGAACTTGGTACCATCAATAAGAGTTCCTGTGTAATGTACTTTTACTGTCTTTCCGGCAGCAGCTTGTTCGCCTGTACCTTTTTTGGTTTCAATATAATATAATCCTGAGGCAGTAGGAGCTACATTAATGTTATTGGATTTCAGATAACTCTGTAGTTTTCCGGCTTCTTCTTTTTTAGCTCTTTCTTTTTCTTCGTTAGCTTTCCTTTGCTGATCAGCCTGTTCCTTTTCAAACTGAGCTTTGGTCATAATATCAACCAATTCCAGATCATACAGCAAAGTTGTATAAGGAGGTATCATCTGACCTCTTCCCTGCTCTCCAAAAGCGAGTGAAGAAGGGACAATAATAGATGCTTTAGATCCTTTTGACATGAGACTGAGAGCTTCTGTAACACCTTTATTATCAAAATCTCTTCCACTTTCCCACATCATTGGTTGTCCCTGGTCGTAGGTCGAATAGAGAACGCGTCCGTCTATTGTTGAAACTTTGAAATGAATTTTACCATAATCTCCTGTTTTGGGCTTTTGGTTATTACCTTTCTGAGTTTCAATGAAATACAGACCCGAAGGCAATGGAGCTACAGTGATATTATTGTTGGTCAGATAACTTTTTAATGAAGTCAGTTCAGTGTTTTTGAATTCTTCCATTTCAACTCTGTGATCAGCTTCCATCTGTTCCTGTGTCTTAGCTGAAATGAGTTTGATATTAAAATGGATATCCTTGCCAATAAAAGTAGAATCAGGAACCTGTGGCATTCTGATAGTCTTGATAAAGAATGAATCAGCCGAAGTGATGAAAGTAGCACTGTCCCCTGGCTTCATCATTGTCAATGCTGTATAAAGATCTCCCTTGTAAGTAGGTGGGTTGACCGGTAAAAGGAAATCCTGTGGGATTTCAATTGAATTGAATAATGTAGAATCATCAATGGAATACTGAAGTTTTAGATTCAGTACCATTCCTTCTTTCACGGTTGTGGTATCATCACCTTTAACGTGAAATTTGTAGTATAAGCCATCGCTTGTTTTTTTGAATCCTCTGTGTTTGGAACATGCAAAGAATGTAAGCATGGTTGCCATTACCAACAGCAAGAGATTAAGATTTCTGTATTTCATCAGGTTACGGTTAATTAATTATTGATCATTTTAACTCAAGTAATTCAATATCATAGATTAGAGTGGATTTTGACGGCACTTTATCCAGGTCGCCCAACAATCCATATCCAAGGTGCGAAGGTATGATAAATTTTGCCCTGTCTCCTACTCTTAGCAACAATATTCCTTCCTCCAAACCACTCTCAACACCTCCTCTTCCAATAAGAAACTCTTTAGCCCCGGATTCTTCAGAAGAATAAATTTCTTCACCGTTTATCAACTCCACCCTAAAATTAAGAACTGCAATCTTTCCTTCTTCTGCTCTTTCTCCATCACCTTTTTTATATATGCCATATCTCAGCCCGGAACCTGTTTCCTGCATCTTCCAATTGCGTCGTTTTATATAATTATTGATTTGAAGTTCCTCCTCTTTAACTGCCTGTTTATTAGCATGTATTAACGGCTCTTCAAGTTTTTTCGTATCTATCTCTTGGGGTTGTTCTTCTTTCTGATTAAAACGGCAGGCTGACAAGCTAAGAATTAAAAGACAGCCAATCATAATTAATTGCTTCAAAGTTGGGATCTTCTTCAAACGACTCAAGCCACTTAAATACCCAATCCAAATGATATGAGTGATCCTGTTTGAAGTAAATGATCCTTTAAGATTAAGATTTCTCATAATACAGAACTTTTATGAGCAGCTGAATTCAACGCTTCTTTATAGTCTTTAAGGATACTTTCGAAATTTGCAAGTGTCTCTTTCATAGGTACAAATGAGTCACCACCAGCGGCATTCATATGTCCGCCTCCCTTAAAATACTTTCTCGCAATTTCATTAACCGGAAAATCAGCTTTTGACCTCAGTGAAATTCTTATTGAACCATTCTTTTCAGTAAACAAAGCAGCACAACTTATATTCCTGATGGACAATGCATAATTGACAAATCCCTCAGTGTCTCCGGGTTGATGGTTATACTTCTCCAGGTCTTCTTTAGTCAGCCATATGTATGCTGTACTGTATTCATTGAGGACTACCATTTTTTCACTCAAACAAAATCCAAGAAGTCTCATACGATTTTCAGCATAAGTATCATAAACGAGTCGGTGGACAAGTTCAGTATCAACTCCTCTTTTAATGAGGTCAGCAACAATGGTATGTGTTTCCGGATAATTGCAGGCATAACTGAATGAACCGGTATCAGTCATCATTCCAACATAAATATTAACGCCAACAGAATAATCAATCAGGTCTCTATCGCCTAAAGCACTAATGAAATTATAAATTAATTCAGCAGTAGAAGATACCTCAATGATAGAAAATGAAAGATCGAACTGGTCTTCAGGAAATGGATGATGATCTATGAGTACCTTCCTGGATTCAGCGCTTAATAGTTGGTCTTTAAACAGATTTACTCTTGAAATGGCGTTGTAATCCAGACAAAATATTAATTCCGCCTCTTTTATCAGTCTTGCACCTTTTTTACTGTGATGAAAATAAATAACCGCATCTTCAAGTCCCGGCATCCATCCAAGGAATTCTGGTACATCATTAGGTATTAATACATTTACTGAATGCCCCTTCTTTTTAAGATAGTGATACAATGCAAGGGAAGAACCAATTGCATCACCATCCGGGTTGTAATGAGTAGTGATAAGAATTTTTTTGGGTTCTGACAGTATGCTACTAATTTCCGAGACTGAACTGTTATTGAATTTTTGCAAGCCTTCTGTTTTAAAGTTAAATAGCGAATTAAATTGAACACAAAAATAGTTATTTATGTTATGTGACCTTGAAACAAATTAGTATATTTACTCTATCAACATAAATAGAGATGACAGGTAATATTACATTCACAATGATTAAGCCCGATGCAGTCAGAAACCTTCATTCGGGAAAAATACTTGATATGATTATAAATGCCGGCTTTGAGATTAAAGCGCTTAAAATGGTAAAACTCACAAGAGAAGTGGCTTCAAAATTTTATGAGATCCATAAAGAAAGGCCATTTTATTCTACTCTTGTTGAGTTTATGAGCTCGGGGCCTGTAATCGCTATAGTCCTTCAAAAAAGCGATGCCGTGCAGTCATTCCGTGATTTTATAGGATCTACCAATCCAGCTGAAGCCGTAAACGGGAGTATAAGACAAATGTTTGGCACATCCATTCAAAATAATGCTGTCCATGGCTCTGACAGTGATGAAAATGCCATAAGAGAGAGTACTTTCTTCTTTTCGGAATTTGAGATGATTTAATAAAATGTTGACTCAGATTAATCAAGAGTCAAAAAGTTATAAAATAGTAGATAGTTCTATTCAGGGTGATACTCTGCGAAACTCTTGTCCGAATAAAAAATCACTATTTTGGTCACTCGTCGGGAATTCTGGCGATTTTTAGGCTTATCCTCATAAACAGGCCTGGGAGCCTCATAATTTGATTCTGAATCCGGGAGAAGTATTTCTTCATCCAACTGTTTTTCATTTCTTATAACGCCTCTTTTGGGCTCGATAAATTCTTCATCTGGCTCTTGGTCATAGTCAGATTGATTATCAGCAGCCTCTAAGGGTTCATTGAATAAATCCATTAGCGAGGCCTGTCTTCGCTCACCTGAAACTCTATCTCTTAAAATCTCTTGCGAAGGTTTTTCTTTTGATTTTTCTTCGCTAATAGATTGATTTTCTGCTTTTTCTTCATTCATCCTTCCTGAAGATGGTGTATTACTAATGTACTGTCCGGTATTCTTATTGTAAGGATTCATCATTGGTCCTTCACCAAACAATAACCAGTTCATGCTAATGTCCGGATATTTCCTGAGGAGTTTTTGTACGAAGTCAAGGCTGGGCTTATTTCTTCCATTAAGGATATGGGAAACACCAGATCTTTGAACACCTATCTGATCTGCCATCTCTGCAGGTGTAATATTCTTGGTTTTTATAACCAATGCAATTCTTGAATTCATAGTAACCTATATTTACATTTGTAATCTCGCTTTACAAATATAAAGAAAAGCTAAATGATATCAATGTAATCTCCAATATTTTCCCAAATTAGGTATATTTTAGTTTAACTGAAAACTCTATATGTCTGATTATCTATTTCTTATAAATTAGTTAAACCAAAAAATCTAAATTATTGTCCACAAGCTCTTTATAATGCATCACTACTTCAAATATAGTACTATATAAGACTGGTTTTTAGCTTTTTATATAATAGAAATAGATTAAGTTAGTGAAACATAGGTGTGTTACAATTGTTTCTTACATTTACAAATGTATCACTATGTAAATTTATATACAATATACATTTGTAATCTTTTTTTGATACTTTCTGCAAACATGTCATAATTCCTTATTCTTATTAGCTTTAATAAGGTGATTAATTACTTTATATGACTCTTTCAACTGCCTTTAATTGATGTTCTTATATAATTATTAATATCCGATTCAGATTCAGACATTTTGCCGTATTCTACAATTGTAAACATCACTTTACGTAATAATTATTCAATTCAGGTTTAATCTTTTAGTTTTTTACTTCCCTTCTATTCAAACTCCCGGAAAAATCACCGAGTTGTCCTCGACAGATGAAGTGACTTTTACTCAGCAGTCGTATATCGATGATGCTCTTCACGCGGCTGTCTTCCACAGACGAATTAACTTCCACTCACTGGTCATCTTCCGATGTGTGGTTTTGATTAATCCACCCCTACCAATGGAGAATCTTTCACTAAGCGATCCTATCTGACGTTTGAACTTTCTGAGTAGTCATCTACCGATAATTAAATTTTACTCAGCGGTTGTTGGCAGAAATGTGATTACGAATTAACCCATGAAGCAAAAGTTCATGATAAGGATATTGAAGTCACGATATCCGATAAGGAAAAGTGAAATAAGGACGGAGGAAACTATAAGCGGCTGAGAATTCAAAATTCATGTCCTCTACATCAGTTGATTTTAAATTTCAAATTCTGGGAGGGTTAAAATAGTATTAAAAATGCTGCACGCCGCTTCCCTATTGACCTTAAGAAAATTTGATGTAAGCTCTATAAATTTGTTTTTGGCAAATTGAAGTTAGCAAACTGAGTTGACTCTGTATTATTAAAGAGATAGTTCTATTATGGTTCAATTACGGTTACCTTACCGTTAACTTACCCTTAAATTACGGTTTGGGTAAATGAACCCTTTGTCAACCGTATGTCTATTGTATGATTTCTTCATGTCAATCTACCAACTGCTGATATAAAATGGTGGACCTATTCAAAGCCTAGCTCAGATCATTTACAATTTGTTATGCTCAGGATACCTGGCAACAAATGAATTTCCCACATAATACTACAAATGAGAAAATCATAGCCTCATCCATCTGAAGCGTGTTTGCATATGTTCCAAGCTATTGTAGGATCTATAGATCTTACACCTCTTCAGTAAAACGGTCATTTGATAATGGTAAAAGCTGGGAAGAAATTTCCACCATTCCCAAGGGATTTTCCTCTATCTGTTAAAAGGCCTGAGTAGTTGTGTAATCCAGAAAGTGATTGTTAAGTAGCTATTTTATAAGCTTTTGATTGAAGGTTGTGTTGTTATAACTCACCTGAATGAAATAGATGCCTGATCTCAGACCACCTAATCCGTTTACTTTGATGTTCTTGTTTGACTTATCCGATACGAGCTCTTTCACTATTCTTCCGGAGGAATTAATCAGTTTGATCATTACCGGCCCATTCAATGAATCTTCAATATCTATATCAATATAATCGGAAAAGGGATTGGGATAAAATCTTGTCTTAACCTCTTTAAATCCATTAGTCATTGTCAGTGAATTAGCAAGTACAAAATCGGGTATTCCCCATCCGATAAAGTTATCAGGATTTGTTGCTCTGCTCGCACTCTGTTTAATAAAGGAAATAATCTCCATATTGGAATAGGTAGGATTTGCCTGCCAGAAACAAGCGGCTGCTCCACTAAGAATAGGAGAAGAGAAAGATGTACCATTAGCCATTGAAATGCCGTAAGGACTTGCAACTACAGCTTCACGACCCTGAGCAGCAATTTCAGGTTTGACCCTGCCATCGTATGTTGGTCCTCTGGAACTAAATGAAGCATAATTTCCAAAAGCATCAACAGCACCAACCGTTAGGACACTGTCGCCATCTGCTGGTGCAGATATATAGGTCCATGGATTATTTCCTTCATTACCTGCACTGTTAACAACCAGCATTCCTTTGGCAGCTGCCAAGTCGGCACCAATAGTTATAGGGGCTGTGTCTCCATTCATGTCAGCATAAGTGTGATTTTCAGAAGGATTATCGAAAGTGGTATAACCCAAAGATGTATTAATGACATCAACTCCAACAGAGTCCGCATATTCAGCTGCATTTATCCAGTAATATTCCTCCATAAGGTACTCACCATTAGTATCTTCAGATCTTAACAGATAGTAAGATGCATGTGGTGCTGTACCAACAAACTGACCTGGCAGATTACCTCCCATAGTTGATAATACCATAGTGCCATGTGAACTCATATCTGTATTATATATGTTAGTGCCGGGTTGCACAAAATCTCTTGTACCTAAAATTCTGTTAGTTGCAAAAAGACTGTCAAAAACATCCATTACATCAACACTATTAAATCCGGCATCAATAACTGCAATGACCATACCGGCCCCTGTGTATCCCATATCATGAAGTTCATTTATCTTAAGCATCTGCGCCTGGTTTGCCGATGCTCCATAATCAAATACACCTGTCTTATATGAGTGCTTCAGTTTAGTTTCATCCAGTTTTTGCACTTTTTCATTGAAAAAGAAACGCTTAAAGCGATTATTGTTCTTTTTAACTGAAGGGGCTTGTATTGGGTTAATCCTTTCAATAAAAGGTAATCCTACAACAGAGTTATAATCTTCAGAGCTTAAATTTGCCATGACCATATTGAGCCACTTCGATTTATAATAGATTTCTGCTCCATTATCCTGCAATGCCTGAATATAGGATTCACTGATTGGAAGATCAGTATTGTTTAATGGAATTTGTTGTAATATTCTTCTTTCAATGGATTTCTGAGAAAGGTATTCAGAAGGTTTCGACAACGAGAATTTTGAATTGCCTTTATCCTTCAGTTTTATCAGATAGGATTTTGTTGCATCCTGAGCTGAAAGGAGTAATGAAGACAAAAAAAGAAATATAAAAAGTACGGGTAATTTTACTTTCATTCTAATGAGTTTATTTAGTTAAATAACAATGCGTTCCCTTCATAGTTTGCAAAAATATAAATTCAATCGGTTTAACAAATATTTTATGCAATTTTCAGGCCACTGATATATCGGTCTTTGTCGTTCAGGTCCTGATAAACCATTATTTCGTCAAAAGCATATTCCCTCATTAAATTCACTAACTCCAGACTGTGATTTTCGTTTATTTCAAACCAGAGCCGGCCTGATTTTTTGAGATGATGCAGCGAATAATTTAAAATCGCACGATAAAACAACAGTGGGTCGTTATCTTTCACAAATAAGGCAAGATCAGGCTCATACTGAAGCACATTGGTTGACATCAATGCCTTTTCAGATTCCTTCACATATGGGGGATTACTTATTATAATGTCGTAGATAAAACCATGATCTTCTTTATTGTGTGGCAAACTGTGGGTTGGAGCTGATTGGCCTCTTTCATGCTTGGGGATGTTTTGCCCTCCTGAATCAATATTATGTATCAGCAGGAAATTTCTATCATACTCAAGAATGTCCTGCCGTAAAAATTTTATTCTGACGTCATGTTTCAGAGCATTGGCCTTTGCAACTTCAAGTGCTTCTGTTGAAATGTCCATAGCAGACACATCGGCATTCTTTAAATGCAATGCAATAGAAACAGCAATTGCCCCACTCCCTGTCCCAATATCGAGAATGTTGTATGCTTTAGATTCATCAAGACTTTTTAAAATGAGTTTTATAAGTTCTTCAGTCTCCCCACGAGGTATTAAAACATCCGGAGTAACCTTAAATTCAAGGCCATTGAACCATGCTTTTCCAACAACATACTGTACCGGCTTTTCCTTCATAAGTTCCGGAATCGCTTCATTTACTTTGTCAATAAACTCGCTTTCAGCCTCCTCATCCTTTATTAATAGCCACTTGTGACTTTCAATTGGACTTATTGCTTTAAAAAAGTACGTCTGTATAGCTTTCGCTTCCCTATCACCGTATATTGGTCTTAGTTTGTCAATTACTAACCGGGCAAGTTGACCATAATTCATCTTAATGCATAATTTTGCAACAAAAATACTCCACTATCCCATTCCTATGTCCCTGACGATTGATTTATTGAAAGTAAATGAATTATCTCAGGTAATCCTGAATGATTCAAACAATGATATACAGGGAATCCGCTTAATCAATAACTCTTCTTATTTGTCTGAAAATCAATGGTTCAAAAATCTTAAGAGGTTTGATGAGAAGAAATTGCTGGACAAGTTGACTGAAGATCAGTTAATCGCATCAGTATATTTCTTTATCAGAGAATCGGTGACTTCAGTCATGCTGATGAAACAGTGGTTTCTTGATCTTGAACTGACTGATTCATTGAGTGAAGAACTGGCTGACTTCCTTTATGAGGCCAAAATCGAAAGCCTGAATCAGGAGAATTTTGATGAAATATCAGATTATGCTGAAATGTCGGTTGACTCCCCTTCTATCAGCATTGCTGAACTGATACAACTACTCAGAGAGAAAAAAGAAATTACGTGGTTGTACACTTACTCAGGATCTAATGGTTTGGTGAAGAATGACCTTAGGAGTTCTCAAAAGGTAGAAATCAATATCCTTACGAGTCCTGAAAAGGTAGAAATCAATATGACCCAACTAAAAGAATCTTCTTTTATGATCGAGGATCATCATTGCATCGTAATCGGGCTTTCAAGTTCGTTTACTTCGTTCGTTGAGGTCATAATGCATAGTTTTCCTGCGACAATTGCTTCTTTCTGCTCACTGATCAGGGTTTCTGATAGAGATATGACAACAGTCGGTAATCTACTTTTATCAAATCCTTTGTTTCTTCATTATCTTAGCAAATATTTTAAAAGGATTGAGTTTTGTGGGTTTAATGATTCAGGCCAACTTGTAGTCTGGGATACAGTAAACCGGGATAATTGTGGAAGTGGATTGTGGTATAATAAATTAGAAAAAGAAGATCATGTGAACGGGCAGTCTGTCATCCCGTTATTTATGAAGCTTGTTAAATAAGGCGACAATGCGTTTTTTTAGGTGTTTACTCCGATGAATCTGAGCTAAAATTCCGCTGAGCAAAAAATACTTATATAATGAACCAGGAATGTCCGTTTTGTAATGAAGAGGTAACAAATGAAGCTTTCGCAGAAGGAAATGATTGCATAGCTATATACAATCATGCTCCAATTGTTGAAGGTCATAGTCTTGTAATTCCCAAAAAGCACATTACCAACCTTTTATCAATGTCAGATGAAGAATACAGCAACATCTTCCACTTTACGAGAAAGGTTACCGCATTTCTGACAGACCATTACAACACGCCTGAATTTGACCTTACCATTCAGCAGGGACAAAATGCAGGACAAAGTATCGAGCACTTGCACCTTCATATTATTCCGCGTAGATACAATGACCTGCCCCAGGGTGTTGAATGGTACGATAAAATGAGAGCAATAGAAGGTATTCGCCGTGAGGCCGATATTGAACCATCGCATATTGAGTCAGGAAGTAAAGGACTCGATTCTGATCGCAAACTGCCACCTCAAGTATTAAAGAAAACTGCCGCAGATCTTAAAAAAGCCTGGGATTCATGGATTTTACTTTAGTTGAGTGTATCAACCAATAAAGAACAGAGAGACACCAAATACAGCTATTATCGCTCCAACAACTTCAATCCATGTTATTTTTTCTTTCATTATAAAGACTGAAGGCACGATAATGAGGACCGGGACTATTGAAATAATGGTAGAAGCCACTCCCGAAGAGGTGAATTTTACGGCCAGAAGAGAGAAAGAAACACCAAGGAACGGTCCGAAAAATGCGCCTACACTCATACGTTTCATGGCACTCAAATTTGAGACTGCACTCCTTACCCTTGGCCAGAAGCCCATATAAGTTATTACAATTATGAATCCAATAATTCCTGTTATCACCCTGATCTGAGTAGCCGCGAAAGGATTGTAATCACCGATTCCATATTTACTCAGAACAAGACCTATACCTTGTCCCGCAGCACCGCCAAGGGCGAGAAGGATTCCTTTGACCGGATATCTGAAGTGAAGTGATGAAAACAGGCCATTCACCGGTTCACCCGTTTTCTTGGCAAGAATAGTGATACTGATACCAAAAAAGGTAATAATCATTCCAGCAATACCTTTCAGATTCATCGTTTCTCCCATCATCAGCCATCCTGTAACAGCAGCAATAGGTGGTGCGAGCGACATAATAAGCATGGAAATTCTTGCGCCTACCACTACATAAGCCTGAAACAGAAATAAATCACCAAGCACAAAACCGACCAAACCTGAAACTGAAAGCCATACCCAGTTATGGGTAGTTGCACCCGTCGGAAGTATATGTCCATTCAGTATCAGGCTCAGTAAACCCAGATAGATGAATGCAAGCGATAACCTTATAATATTGACTGAAAGGGATCCTACCTTTTTGCCGGCAGATTCGAAAGCCAAAGCAGTTATAGTCCAGAAAACAGCTGTTACAAGAGCAGCCAGTTCACCATAATATTGGTTCATATAGGCAGTTTAGGGTGCAAATGTATCAAAATATTTACGTCTCTTTTTTGCAAAGCTGCTAGAGGAATTAGTTTTTTTATCTTAAGTTTGAAAGTTTATTAATGAGGGGTTAAAATTATTTCATTTATGCTGTTCGAAGACACCTATAAGACTATTGATGAACCTTCTACAGGAATCTATAAAGAAAAGGGCAGCAAATTTCTTGCTTTTGCTTATCCGGTTAAATCCGATTCTGAAATAAAGCCAGTAATTGAAGAGCTTAAGAAAAAGTACTTTGATGCCAGGCACCATTGTTACGCCTATATATTAGGTTACGATAAATCGGCATGGAGAGTAAATGATGATGGAGAGCCTTCCGGAACTGCAGGTAAACCTATATATGGCCAGCTGCAATCGTTCGATCTTACGAATGTACTTTTAGTGGTTGTCAGATACTTTGGTGGGGTTAAACTAGGTGTAAGTGGCCTGATAAACGCCTATAAATCAGCAGCAAAGGATTCACTTGAAAACGCAAAAATAAGTGAAAGGACCATTAATGAGATTTATAAAATGGAATTCCCTTATGAGAGGATAAATGATGCTATGAAAATTGTCAGGGATTTTAATCTACAGATAGTGGAAACTGTTTTCGATACTCACTCAAATATTGTTTATAAAATCAGAAGAAATGACGCAGAAAAAGTGATTAACAAATGCCGGTCGATGTATCGATTTGAAGTGATATATTTAGGAATTGAATAATTTCTGATTATCAACTATTATGCGGTTTTCATCCATTAAGGCATTACTGAATTATTTTTGAAAAAGCAATAGATAATAAACTTTTTTTTTCACTTTTATTAGATGAATTTTGTTGAAAAGATCAAGGGGGAGAAAAAATAAATTTTTATTGACAATAAAATGTTGAAAGAATTTAGAGATCTGTAGTTTTTTTATTTCTATTACCTTATTATTCGGATTATTATAATGAAAGAAGTTCATCAAGAAGTTTGGGAGAATTGTCTGAAAATTATCAGGGACAATATCAATCACCAAAGTTACAAGACATGGTTTTCGCCTATAATACCCGTCAAACTTCAGGATAATGTACTTACTATTCAGGTTCCAAGTCATTTCTTTTACGAATGGCTTGAAGAGCACTACATCGCACTACTAAAGAAAACCATAAAACACGAATTGGGTCCTGCAGGGCGTCTGGAATACAGCATTATAATGGAAAACGCTGTTGATTCCAAAGGACCTTTCACAATAAAGGTGCCCACAAGTAACCGTAATTCTTTATCAAATCCATCAGTTCAAATGCCCATTGATATTAACCAGGGGGCTGCAAAGGAAATTCCAAATCCATTTGTTATTCCGGGGTTAAGAAAGATTCAGGTGCATTCACAATTGAACGAATCTTATTCATTCGATAATTTTATTGAAGGCGATTGCAATAGGCTGGCTCGTTCAGCAGGTTATGCCGTTGCTACCAATCCAGGAAAAACTGCATTCAATCCGTTATTTTTATATAGTGCCAGTGGTTTGGGTAAAACACACCTTGCTCATGCAATTGGTATTCAGGTTAAAAATAATTTTCCTGATAAAACGGTCCTTTACGTCACTGCTGAGCAGTTTATACAGCAATTTGTCCAGGCTAACATCAATAAAAATCAGAACGACTTCGTCCATTTTTACCAGATGATAGATGTGCTTTTAATTGACGACATTCAGTTCCTTTCAACCAAAGAAAAGACACAGGATGTTTTCTTCCACATCTTCAACCACCTCCATCAGAACGGAAACCAATTGGTAATTACCTGCGATAAGCCACCGGTAGAATTGAAAGGAATGGAACCCAGGTTACTGTCCAGGTTCAAATGGGGATTGGCTGCTGACCTTCAGTTGCCTGACCTGCAGACTCGTATTGCGATCCTTAATAAACGACTGTACAAGGATGGAATTGAAATGCCAAAGGAAGTTATTGAATATGTGGCCTACAATATCACAACAAATGTCCGGGAACTTGAAGGCGCACTTACTTCACTGATGGCACAATCCTCACTTAATAAGAAATCAATAACTATTGAACTTGCCCGTCAGATGATTGACAAGTATGTCAAGAATTCAACAAGGGAAGTATCGATTGATTACATCCAGAAGGTAGTTTGCGACTTCTTTGAAATTCAGGTGGAAAGCTTAAATTCTAAAACCAGGAAAAGGGAAATCGTACAGGCAAGACAACTGGCAATGTTCTTTTCGAAGAAACATACTAAGTCGTCATTGGCGACAATTGGGATGCAGTGTGGAAATAAAGACCATGCCACAGTTCTGCATGCTTGCCGGACAGTGTCAAATCTGATTGAAACTGATAAAGATTTCAGAAACTGTGCTGAAGAGATAGAGAAGAAAATCAGGGTATAATCCCTGATTTTCTTTTTGAAAGTTACTTATTTTGACTTAATTTGCTATATTAAACGAAATTAATTGTAACACATTGAAAGGCTTACAACACAATTGTCAGCTTAAGATGACGTTTTGATGCAAAACAAGTGCTGATTTTTGTATGCAGCTTATCAAAAAGTACATTTGAACATGAAAATCCTAATGGTTTGTCTTGGCAATATCTGCCGTTCCCCATTAGCCGAAGGGCTCCTTAAAGAAAAAGTTAAAGCGAACAACCTGAATGTTGAAGTTGAATCCTGCGGATTTGAATTTGATCATCTTGGTTCTCAACCCGATTACAGGGCAATTGAAATAGCCGCCAAACATAATATTGATATTACAGACCAGAAGGCCCGATTATTCACAAGCGCCAACTTCGATAAATACGACAGAATTTTTGTAATGGACAAGAATAATTACCAGATGGTGGCTTCTAAAGCCAGAACGAAAGCGGATCTGGATAAAGTTGATTTTATAATGAATATGGTTGAACCGGGTAGCAATATGCCGGTGCCTGACCCATACTTTGGAAGAAGAGAGAACTTCCAGCATACATGGAACATGCTCGACAAAGCTACTGATAAGATTATTGATTCAATAAAGAACAATCAATGAATCAGAGCCACATTCCCGGAATTGAAGATATTGAGCTTGCCTCTCACCGGATTGAGCCGTGGCTTCACAGGACACCTGTATTAACAAGCAGCGCCATAAATCGTCTCAGCGGATGCTCCATCTTCTTTAAATGTGAAAATCTCCAGAAGGCTGGTGTCTTTAAATCCAGAGGAGCCACTAATGCAGTTTTTAGTCTTTCTGATCAGGAATTGAGAAAGGGGGTGGCTACCCATTCTTCGGGAAATCACGCTGCTGCATTATCACTTGCGGCCTCATTAAGAAATGCGGATGCTTATATAGTAATGCCTTCAAACGCCAACATGATCAAAGTAAAGGCTGTGGAGGAATATGGAGGTAAGATTACTTTTTGCGAACCTACCCTACAATCAAGGGAGGATACACTCAAGAAAGTAATCGATGAAACAGGGGCTAATGAAGTTCATCCATATAATGATGTAAGAGTAATTGCAGGACAGGCCACATGCGCAAGAGAACTTTTCCAGCAGGCAGAGAACCTCGATTTTATCCTGACACCTGTTGGTGGTGGTGGCTTACTGAGTGGCACTGCCTTGTCCACGCATTTCTATAGTCCCCAAACCAAAGTTATTGCAGGAGAACCATCCGGAGCTGATGATGCTTCAAGATCATTCCATAGTGGAACCTTTATCCCCTCTGTTTCACCTAACACTATTGCTGATGGTCTGCTGACTTCATTGGGTTCTGTTACATTCGAAATCATTCTTAAGCATGTGACTGATATCCTGACGGTTAGCGATACTGAAATTGTAAATGCCATGCGACTTATCTGGGAAAGGATGAAGATAATTGCAGAACCGTCTTCTGCCGTACCCCTTGCGGTAGTGCTTAAAAATCCCCGCGTTTTTAAAGATCAGAGAGTAGGAATAATCCTTTCAGGTGGAAACGTCGATTTGAATAATTTACCCTTTAAAGCAGTAAAGTAGTTATCATACTCATGGAAGCTCAAAATGCAAATCGTGGAATTCTATATCTGATTCCCACCCCTCTTGGAGATCAGGACCGTAATGTTTCAATTCCTGAATACAATCTTGAGATTATCATGGGTCTGGATATATTTATAGTGGAAGAGCTGCGTACAGCACGACGTTTTCTGCGAAAATTCGGCTATACGAATGATTTTGATTCCGTTACATTTTTCCTGCTTAACGAGCATACCTCTTATGAAGAAATGCTGAGTTTCGCTCAGCCGTTGAAAGAAGGCAAATCTATAGGTCTGTTGTCTGAGGCAGGCTGTCCCAATATTGCTGATCCGGGAGCACAGTTAATATATCAATCTCATGTTATAGGTGCTAAAGTGGTGCCTCTTACCGGACCTTCTTCTATCATAATGTCGCTGATGGCATCCGGATTGACAGGCCAGCAGTTTACCTTTCATGGCTACCTGCCTGTCAAACCTCATGAGAGGAGTCAGAAAATAAAAGAAATAGATCGTTTAATTTCGAGAGGGCACAATCATACTCATATTTTTATAGAAGCTCCATATCGTAACCGCCAATTATTAGAAGCTCTGCTTCAACACCTTAGTGAAGACACTAGGCTATGTGTCGCGGCCAACATCAGCATGCCTGATGAAAGCATTAAAACAATGCGGGTTGGAGAATGGAGAAAAAGAAAACCAGATCCCGGAAAAGTGCCAGCGGTTTTTCTGGTATCCTGAAAAGAAATCCCCGAAAAAGGAATCCCCATCTTAAAAAAGGAATTCCATCTAAAAAAAGAATCCCCATCCATTAAAAAAGACAGGGATTCGGTGATTGTTTAGTTTAATGTAGCTCTTTAATCAGATCTTAGTGATGATGACCGTGAGGGCCATGAACATGACCATGATCTAGCTCTTCCTTGGTTGCATCTCTCAGATCAATTATTTTACCGGTGAAGTGAAGAGTTTTTCCGGCCAATGGATGATTGAAATCCATTTTAACATTATCACTGTTCACCTCCATGATTTTTCCTTCCAGTGGATGGCCTTCATTGTCCTGCATTGGAATAAAATTACCAACTGTAAGCATTTCATGGTCGACTTTTCCATCAATTTTAAAAATATCCATAGGAAGATCAACGATTGCTTCGCTAATCATTTCGCCATATGCATCTGCCGGATCCAATGTAAATTCAAAAGTATCATTTACTTTAAGGTTTTCCAGATTTGATTCAAATTTCGGAAGCATACTTCCTGTACCATAAATAAATACAAGTGGTGATGAAGCATCAGCCATATCTACCGTTTCTCCTGCATTATTATCCAGTTTGAGTTCGTAGGTCAGCGACACTACCTTGTTTTGTGAAATGTTCATTGATTTCAGTTTAAAATGATTATTATAACAACAGGTTACATTTATCTTTGTTGAACCTGAAGCAAATTAATTACAATGGCAATGGTTCAATTACCAGGCTATCTTCAACTATAATATCGTCTTCCTCCGGTTTTTCATTATTATATTGAGGTGATACACAGTTATAATTTTTTGAAATTTTTATCTCAGGTTTAGGGAATCTGCCCCGATAATGTTTGAGATTTTCATCCTTCAGCACCTTTTCCATGAAAAAGCCATAAACAGGCAATGCAGTCCTTAATCCTTCGCCGAGCTGGGAAGTCCTGAAGCGGATATTTCTATGCTCTCCTCCTACCCAGACTCCCGACACCAGCTTTGGTGTTACCCCAATAAACCAGCCATCAGAGAAATTAGAGGATGTTCCTGTTTTACCACCGAAGTCGGTATCATATTTAAACAGGTCATACTCCCACAAGCCTTGGGTTGTACCTCCGGCTTCTGATAATCCTGAACGCAACATGACTGTCATTAAAAATGCTGTTTCTTCATCCAGCACCTTTTTTGGCTTTAGTTTGTTTTCATACACGACTTCCCCATCCTGATTCACTATTTTCGTCACAAGAACAGGCTCGTTTAACCTGCCTTCATTCAGCAAAGCGGTATATGCATTTACAATTTCGAGTAAGGAAACATCACTTGAGCCAAGACATACTGATGGTACATTCATCAAATCGGAATTAATACCCATTCTGTGAGCCATCTCAATGACCTTTGCCCATCCCATCTCCTTTGTCAGTTGCACAGCCACGGAATTAACTGACCGCGCAAAGGCACTCTTAAGGCTGATATTACTGTATGAAAACACCCAGTTGGCATTCTGGGGCGACCATGATTTCTTTTCACCCTTCTCCACGTAATTGATGGTAACAGGCTGGTCAGGCCGCCTGTCGCAAGGCCCTAATCCATTCTCAAAAGCTGCTGCATATACAAACGCCTTAAAAAGAGAACCCGGCTGACGTTTTGCCTGGCTTATGTGATCATACTTGAAAAACCTGTAATTTATGCCTCCTACCCATGCTTTTATATATCCATTAGAAGGGTCAATGCTCACAAATCCTGTATTGAGGAGATGCCGGTAGTACTTTATAGAATCGATTGTGCTCAATAAAGTGTCTTTGTCACCATTCCAGGAGAATACAGTCATATTATGAGGTTGATTCAGATAATACTCCACTGAGTCATTCTGTGTATCAAATTTTGCCTTTAAGGACTTATAAGTGGATGTCTGTTGCACCAGCTCTTCAATAAATCCAGGCATTTCCTTTCCTTTACTGTCAACCCAGGGATTCTGTCCTTTCCAGTGCTCGAAGAACTTTTGCTGAAGTCTCTTCATATGCTTTTCTACAGCCTGTTCGGCGTAAATCTGCAATTCCGGGTCTATAGTAGTGTATATTTTCAGTCCGTCAGTATAAATATTATATCCTGTTTCTTTACTCCAGGATTGTAATGAACGGGCAACAGCATCCTTGAAATAGGTAGCATCTGAAGCATCAGGAACAGGCTGGCGATAACGGAGTCTTACCGGAATATTCTGAACTGAGTCGGCATAATCCGCATTGATGTAATTATACTTGGCCATCTGTGCCAGGATGCTGTTTCTCCTTCTCAAAGCATTGTCTTTATTCAGGACAGGACTGTAATAAGTTGGTGCTTTTAGGAGACCGATAAGCAATGCAGCTTCCTCATAATTGAGTTCGCCGGGTAGTTTATTGAAAAAAGTCCTGGATGCTGCTTTTATTCCGAATGAATTACTGCCGAAGTCAACCGTATTTAGGTACATGGTCAGGATTTCGTCTTTCGAATAGTAGAATTCCAATTTGAGGGCATTAATCCATTCCTTTGATTTATCAACGATAATACTGACTCCTTTTATCCGGCCAAGCAGTCCCTTTTTATTCTTGTGTCGTGTTTTATATAAGTTCTTAACCAATTGCTGAGTAATGGTACTTCCTCCCCTTTTATCTCCTTTTGCAGTGCTCCAGATGGCTGCGACAGTAGCTTTAAGGTCAATTCCATTGTGGTTATAGAATCTGATATCTTCGGCAGCAAGCAATGTATTGATGATAACCGGTGACAATTCACCGAATTCAATAGGTTCGCGGTTTTCAATATAATAAGTCCCCATGAGTGAACTGTCAGAAGCAAATAATTCAGAAGCCACATTCATTTCGGGTTCCTTAAGTTCACTTATATCAGGCGATTGTCCAAATAACCAGAGAAAGTTGAGATCAATTGCGATAAAAAGAAGCAAAAGAATTAAAAATACCTGTCCAAGGCGTACAAGCAATTTTTGCCACCACTTTTGTGCAAATTCTGGTATGGAGAATAGTCTTTTCAGAAAGAAACCAAGCTTTTTCAATGATAATCTTAATGCCTGTATAATAATTTTGAATAATGGAATTTTCACTTGATAGCTGGTTCCCAGGTATATACAATAAAACTGGTAATTTGAATTTAGTCCGGCAAGTTACGCTGATTTCATTAAACTTAGATGAAATTTGTAACTTTATAGACTCAAATTCGTCCAAGAATACAAGATTAATGATTAAACCCCTTAATCAATTGTTTGTTGTTTGATGGAGTGGAAATAAAGATAGTAAAAACTACTATTGACGAACCTTATGAAAAAGTTTCTGCTTTTTGCATTGCTATGCTTTCACATTTCAGGGTATGCGGTGGGTCAAAAAGCATCAGATTATTTAAAAGCAGCACTGCTTTCAACTGAGCAAAAGAACTATAAACAGGCCATTGCTTATTGTGACCTTGCATTATCAGTGAATTCAACCTATAATGCTGCATATTTTCACAGGGGATACAACAAATTCCTCATGAAAGATTACAAAGGGGCCATCGTTGATTTCTCAGTCTGCATTGACCTTAACAGTGATTATTTGGAAGCCTACCTTTATCGTGGTTTATGTAATCAGCGTGAAGGCAACAATTTGGCTGCAACACGTGATTATAATCATGCGCGACAACTCAACGCAGTGGAAACACTTTCATTTGTGACGGGAAATCTGTTCCGGTTCGGCCTCCGTAACAATTAGTTAAAAAGCCTGAGGTCTCAGCAATAACCTGCTGTCCTGTATACCACATACCCAATTATTTCATGAATTAACAGGTCCCAGTTCTTTAAGGTCATTATTGATGGCACTAACAGGTGATCCAAATTATAAAGTCTGTCTCCGACTAACCGGGAAGTTGGATATTCAACAATCTTTATTCCTTGCTTTTCGAAACAGGCGGCGGCACGTTTCATATGGAGTGCAGAAGTTATCAGGACAACGGTATCGTTTATTGAGTTTTCGCTAAGTATTTTTTCCGAGTAAATGGCATTCTCGTAAGTATTCCGTGAAAGACCCTCGAACAGAACATTCTGGGCAGATATACCCGTTCCTCTTAAAAAATAACTCAGATATAACGACTCTACCCTGTCTTTATAAATCAGATGACCGGGTCCTCCACTAATGATAATATTTTCGATTTTCCCATTCTGGTAAAGATGTAGCGTTTGCATAAATCTGTCAGCACCCGACCTGAATATCAGACGTCCTGTCCTGTTGTCCATTGTGGCAATATCGCCGGCCAGCAGCACACCGGCTTCATAAACAGCAGAATCCTGCAGTCTTACATCCGGTCTCTCCCAACTCCTGATAACTTCATCTCCTATGAAAGGATTGGTAAAGAACAGCAACAGTCCGAATCCTGTAATAGCTAGTCTTCTTTTAGTGGTCGCTTTTTTAACGACCAGTGAAAGAAACAGAAGTACCAGAACCCACCCTAGTGGATTAAGGAAATAGCCCAGAATTTTTGAGAAAAAGTAAAACATATCCACTTTAATAACTTCCCATGTATTTACGGACAAACCACTCAGCACCAAGAAGAACGAAAATCAATAGCATAAGTGGATAGAAATCTATAAGATCTGTGTAATGACGCCTCGAATAAGTTACAGACTTCACATCCTCCCTATCTCTGATATCCTGTGCAATTCTGTCCGTTTCATTCAGGTTATATGCTTTCGCACCTGATTCATAAGCAATAATGTTTAACAGCTTATGATCAGCCACCAGATTAATATCCTCCATTTTGATCTCTGTCACCACAAAACTACCGGTTCTGCTTAGTTTTTCTCCCTGTAAATCAGCAGTTGCCTCAAAGGTATAAATACCGGGTGGAAAATTACCGATCTTAAGTGTGTAGTTCCTGTCGCCTCGTGAAAAACCATATTCAAACTTTTTATTGCTCTCATCAGTGATTTCCATGGTAACATCCGGTTCAGTTATCAATTCATAACTTTCATTATAAAGAGATGCAGCAAACTGGATATTCTCATTTTCAGCATAAAAGTTATTCCATTCGATCCTGAATCTGCTTCTATCGGTTCTTGCCGTCAGATACTGAAACATTTTGCCGATAAGATCATCAAAATTAGCATGGGTACTATTCTGAATATAGTCAAGCATACGCCACTTCCATATGCCCTCTCCTGCAATGATTCCGGTTCTGCGGTCAGGACTTTCATTAAATAAAATCAAAGGCATGTCAGTTTGCGTGGGCCCAATCTTCTGAGTTGAAAATACCCTGGCCGAATTTGCAATATTAAAGGTGGCAAAAGGAGTAACCAACGGGGGTACATTCTCCAACAATCTTTTCTGCTGTTCAGAGAAGAGAAAAAGGGAGAATGACGGATTGATGGCAGGGAGAGCCTCATTATACGAACCCTTGAAACCATCGATGTTAATTCCGGTCTCCATCGAATTCAGCAACTGGAGATTACTTTGCTGCCCGATAAGAAACATCAAAGGCACTTTTGATGAAAGTATCGCATCAAGTTTTGAAAATCCCTGATTTACCATTGAAGGTATCTGCGAAAGCACTATCAGATTATATTCTTCGGGTGATTGATTGTTAAATTCGGTACCAAAAAACTGCTTAGATTCAAAATTGTTGCTGTTTTCAATAACCCGCTGTAAAGCAGCGACATCAGGATGAGGCGCATTGGCAATTATAGCTACTTTGAGCTTACTTTCTCTGATTTCAACAAATATCTCCCGTTCATTATTTCCTGTGTTGGCTTCATCTTCTACTTTATCCACAACGATACGCAGTCTCTTTAAACCGATAACATCAGCTTCAGGATAAACCGGAACTGACATCACCTGGTTATGCGAAGTGACACTGATGTCCTGACTGAAAATCTGATTATCCTTATCGAAAACGCGCACGACTGAACGCTTACCAGGTAATCCTATTGCCTGTATGGTAATATCTACCGGGAAACGATTTCCTTTAAAAGCTGTTTTATTGTGACTGACTTTCTGTATTTTCAGATCCTTCCGGGAGGTGGTATCTCCCATTTTTACAGTAAAAACAGGATAAGAACTATTCCTTACCTGATGCAATGGATCTGCCCCACTATTATAAATGCCATCACTGGCAAGAATAACCGCTCCAATATTCCGGTTATAATACCGCGTATTTACTTCATCAAACAAAGCGGATATTTCGGTGACTTCGGCATCAAACAGGGGTGGCGAATCTATTTCAACATAATCCCCGAAAGTGTATGTATGTACTTCATAATCATCCTTCAGATCCTCAGCCAACGACTGCATGCTGTTAATAAATTCATTCCTGTAAAAAGATGAATCAGCATTCATTACAATGGAAGATGAATTATCGATACCAATAATTACAGCCGGCTTTACTGTTGTCCTGCTGGTTGTCCGTACCATCGGTGATATCAATAAAAAAGCAAGCAATGTCACTGAAATGAAACGAAGTATCGCCAGCAACCATGTAACTGGCCGTGAAAAGTCATTTCTGTCTTTCAGAAAGTACAAAATATATGTAACCAGTAGTCCAAAGGCAACACAAATTACCATGAACCACCAAGGATATTCAGTTATCAGATTAAAGTCCAATTTCTCAGTGTTTATTCAATAATCAACCAAATTGCCTAGTTACGGAAAACAGTAAGTTCAGAATAACCCACCAGCTTACCCTTACTGTAAGTCTCGCTTCTCACTGCGCCTACTTTTTCTGAGAACCATTGTGCTGCAGAATTGGTCATTTTTATGATTGACTTGGTTTCAATATCATAGGTTATCTTATAACACTCATAAGAGCCTGCAGGAGTCGTAATGGTTTCAATTCCTTCAACTTTACGGTTAAAGATCTTTACACTCATATTCATAGGAATAGAACCGCTGACTATCGACATCACGAGATTACCATCAGGCAACTCCTGCCCTACCTGCATTTTCCCAGGATAAACCAGATCGGTTGCATCAACTGAAATCTCCATATCCTCTGTATTGCCCATAGATGCCGAATTGAAAAAACTCTGCATATCCATGTAGAATACACCATCCTTACAGCGCATCTCAAGATTCATAACACCTTCGGACTTGTTTTTTTTATCCAGTTGTTCACTTTCAATTTTTATCACTGTTCCTTCATTGGTTTCACGCACTTCCTTCACGGTCTGGCGGATGGTGCCCGTCAATTTCTGTTTGCCATCATAGTTCTTCATTTCGATGAATGTGTTCTCTTTCATCATATCAAATCCTGAACAGTCCTGTGCAATTCCTGATGCATAGGCAAAAAGCATAATGACAATCAATGTAAGTATTCTCTTCATAAGTGAAAATTTAAAATGTTTAACAATTTATTGAACAGATAACTTAATAATGCATTAAATGGCAATATTTTACGGTATTCTTTGAATGATGTTGATAATCGGAAAGTTCAACCTCACCAATAAAACAAAGTTAGTAAAAAAGGGCAGTAATTACTGCCCTTTTAGTGATATTAAAATTTACATTTTTAAGTATTCATACCGCCGCAGACGCTAATTACCTGACCTGTAACATATGATGACAGGTCGGAGGCAAGGAACAGAGCTGTATCGGCTACATCCTGCGGCTTTCCGCCTCTTCTTAAAGGAATTTTCTCAGCCCATGACTTTCTTACTTCATCCGAAAGCTTGGCAGTCATCTCAGTCTCAATGTATCCCGGAGCAATAGCATTGCACCTTATATTTCTCGAACCCAGTTCCTGAGCAATTGATTTTGTAAATCCTATCAGTCCGGCTTTTGAAGCACTGTAGTTCGACTGTCCTGCATTACCTGACAAACCTACAACTGAGCTCATATTAATGATTGTACCAAACCGTTGCTTAAGCATAGGTTTCTGCACAGCCTTTGTCATGTTGAATATCGACTTAAGGTTCACTTTAATTACCAGATCCCAATCGCTTTCTGTCATTCTCATCAACAGGTTGTCTCTTGTTATACCTGCATTGTTTACCAGAATATCAATTTTTCCAAACTCACCTACCACGTGATTGATAAGTTCTTCACTACTCTCAAATGAACTGGCATCCGACGCATAAGCCTTAGCCTTTACTCCATACGAGCGCAATTCTTCTTCAAGCAATGTAGTCTGTTCATCGAGTCTGAGATCTGAGATGGCTACATCAGCACCATGTTGTGCAAAAGTAACTGCAATAGCCTTTCCAATTCCCCTGGCTCCTCCTGTTACCAAAGCGGTCTTTCCTTCAAGTAATTTCATGATTTGTTATTTGTGCATTAGATAATTAAATATTTCAATCTTCATTTGATATCCATCTTACAAGATTAAAATCTTGACGATGGGGCAATAACGGGTGTTTTGGGAACAACCTGAATGCAAAATCATACACCCCGGCCTGTTCTGTCCTTATTTCGATGAAATACGTTACTATGTTTCCGTCAACTCCGGCCAATGTCATCTCTTCGAGGTCGATGATGGTTTTAACTTCATCGTTGACCTTCTGACCGAACAATACTTCTAGTCCCAGGTCATTAGGTGAAAGTTCATTTACATTCAGAACGATCTCTGCTACGAAATTTTCACCAAGTCTCAGAGGGCGTTTGGTTGAATCCGGCATACTTACTGAAACCACTTCCACACTATCCCATCCTCTAAGTATCCTGCGTTTCCATGCAGCCAGCTGCCTGGCTTTCTCATAATCATTAGCCAGCATCATTGACGATCTTTCAAACAGCACATTATAGTACTTGTTATAATAATCATCAATCATTCGCCTCATAGTGAACTCAGGTGCAATCTTTGCAATAGTGTTTTTTACATACTGAACCCATTTCTCAGGTACACCTTTTTCGTTCCTCTCATAGAAAGCCGGAACGATTTCGTTTTCAAAGGTATTATAAATATTCTCGGCATCCAGTTCATCCTGGAACTGCTGATTATCGTAAGATCTTTCTTCAGAAAGTGCCCAGCCTGCACCGGGGATATAACCTTCGGCCCACCATCCGTCGAGTACGCTGAAGTTGACCACGCCGTTCATAACAGCCTTTTCACCAGATGTGCCTGAAGCTTCCAGCGGGCGCGTCGGTGTATTGAGCCATACATCCACACCCTGAACCAATCGTGAAGCCAACATCATGTCATAATTCTCAACAAAGATGATTTTCCCAAAAAACTGAGGCATCTGAGAAACTTCCACTATCCTTTTGATCAGATCCTGGCCTGCTTTGTCAGCAGGATGTGCTTTACCTGCAAAGAGGAACTGTACAGGCCTTTGAGGATTGTTTACCAGCCGTTCCAGTCGTTCTATATTTGTGAATAACAGGTGAGCTCTCTTATAAGTGGCAAAACGCCTTGCAAATCCTATGGTCAGTGCCTTATCATTTATCTTTTCGAGCGTTCTGATGATATTCTTGGGATTCTCCTGTCTCATCTTCAGGTCAACACTTAACCTTCCTCTCACATAATTGATAAGTTTCTTCCTGTGACTCTGTCTTAGTCCCCATATTATTTCGTCAGGGACATCATATATCTTGTTCCAGCGGTCCTTTTCATGTTGTTTTTCGAGGAAGTCATCTCCAAATACCTGTTTATACAGATTCTGCCATTCAGGTGATGCCCAGGTTGGCAAATGAACGCCATTTGTCACATGGCCTATGTGTAATTCATCTGGATAAAATCCTTCATACATTCCGGTGAACATTTCCCTGCTCACGCGGCCATGTATCAGGCTCACACCATTCATTTCCTGCGATAACTTGGCTGCCAGTACACTCATCGAGAACTTTTCATCTCCTTTATTTTCAATGAATCGTCCCAGGTTCATAAAGGTATTCCACGAGATATTCAGTCGCTCGGCGTAATGAGGAATATAAGTTCTCAGCACATCCTCACTGAATGCATCATGACCCGCGGGCACGGGAGTATGGGTGGTAAACAACTGAGTTGCCCTTACAATTTCAAGTGCCTGGTCGAATGAGAATCTCTTCTCGGCAACCAGCAGGCGCAATCTTTCAATACCGATAAATGCTGCATGGCCTTCATTACAATGATATATATCGGGTGTTATGCCTAATGCCTTGATCATCCTTATTCCTCCCACGCCAAGCAACAGTTCCTGCTTGAAGCGTGTATCCCAGTCACCTCCATAAAGCTGGTGAGTGACAAAACGGTCGGCTTCATTATTATCTTCTATATCACAATCCAGCAGATAAAGCGGAATTCTTCCTACGTCAATCTTCCAGACTTTGGCATATAGATTACGTCCAGGAAGTGCCACTGTCACTTTTAGCCATTCACCATTAGCCACCCTGACGGGTTTTAATGGCATATGTGTAAATTTCTGTGGTGAATATGTATTTACCTGCTCACCATGAGCTGAGAGCGTTTGTTTGAAATATCCATACCTGTATAACAAACCCACTCCAATCATATTTACATTTGAGTCACTGGCTTCTTTCAGGTAATCACCTGCCAGAATACCAAGTCCACCCGAGAATATCTGAACAGTATCATGAAGACCATACTCCATACTGAAATAAGCAACCTGCTTCTTGGGTTTACCGGTCGCCTGTTTCATATACTTTTCAAACCTTCCGTAAACAGCATCTAGCTTTGTATTGAACTCAGCATTTTTTTCGAGTTCCTGCATCTGGTTTATCGACAAGGATTCAAGCAATGACATCGGGTTGTGATTCATAGACTCCCACCTTTTTGGATCGATCATGGAAAATAATTCCCAGGCATCAGGTTGCCATGTCCACCAGAGGTTCCTGGATAATCGTTTTAGTCCGTTGAAACTTTCAGGAATACCAGGTTTGATAAGGACTTTATTCCAGACCGGAGCCTGGAAACGTTTAACAGGGAACGACATAAGCATATCAGGAGTCCGTTTGTCACGGTATAATTCCTCGCGCGAATCGGCTTTTTCCAGTGCGATGCTATACGCTTTCCTGTAGTTCTTTATTAACTCATGCCACAATGCAGTTCTCGACAGTTCAAAAGCTTTACGACGTGCATTTTCAACCTGCATTGAATCATATTTACTGAATTCAAGTAGAATTTTTTTAATGTCGCCAATAACTTCTGAAGTATTGTTTTCGGCCCTTGATATAACCCATGTGCCAGGTTCAGGATTTTCATTCCTTTCTTTGATCCATGCACCAAATCCAGCCAGTGTTGTTGTGATGGTCGGAATTCTGAAAGCAATACTTTCAAGTGGTGTATATCCCCATGGTTCATAGTAAGACGGGAACACTGATAAATCAAATCCTATCAGCAATTCATAATAGGAAAAGTTGAAAATTCCATCTCGCCCATTCAGGTAAGAAGGCACAAAAATAAGTTTTACCTTATCATCCACTTTGTTGCCCAGCCCTGCCATCACAGCCCTGTTAAGGATACTGTCATGGTCAGCATCGTAAAGTCCGTGGGTTAGGTATCTTCCTTCCACAGGACTGCTGTAATCGGAGTTATTAAGTCTTTCCACCAGTTTTTTGCTGACTCCTGACTGGTTTGCGGGGACAGTGATGAAAGCAATTATTGTTCTTTTAAGCCCCGGATCTCTGTTCAATTCGGCAAGCGAATCAATAAAGACATCTATTCCTTTATTCCTGAACTCATACCTGCCGCTGTTAATTACCAGCAATGAATCATCGGGAAGTTCGGCATTAAACATTGCACTGGCCACCTGCATCAGTTTTGCACGGGCCATGTCGCGGCGGATATTGAACTCCCCATCTATCGGGACAAAGCTGTCATCAAACCCGTTGGGTGTAATTACATCTGTTTCTCTTCCCAGAAAGTGATTGCATTCTCTTGCAGTGATTTCACTCACTGTGGTAAAGGCATCACTCTGCTGTGCGGCTGCTTTTTCGAGCGAAAACTTTGAAACAATATCAAATCTGCGTGCAGTTGACTCAGGATTATATGACTCCATTTCGCCATACAACGGGAGGTGGTTGCCTGCAATAGACCTTCCCAGTGCAGTGGCATGAGTAGTAAAAACACAACCGATCTGGGGCACATTATCACGCAGATAAAGGACTCCCGTTCCCGACATCCATTCATGGAAATTGGCAATAATCCGTTCTTTGGAAGTCAGGTTGAACTCGTAAAAATTTTCAATAACCTTACCTGCAGCATAACCGAATAAAGCAGGCTCGATATAATCCCATTGTCCGGAAATTGAATCCAGTTGATACTTTTCCCAGAAATTGGCAAAGATTTTATCTTTTATCTGAAAGTACTGAGTAAACTCAACCAGGATAACAATGGGCTTACTCTTAATATTCCATCTTCCAATTCTTAATCTGATGCCAGATGCTTCAGCATGTTCACGCCATGACCTGTAAATATATTTATCTTCAAGAAAATCAGGATTGCTGTTTGTTTCTTTCCATACATCAGGTCCGATGAGGAGGTAATTATCTTCAAATTCACTTTGAATGCCCGGGGCTTTTGTTGAAATAACGGTATAAATTCCACCAACTTTATTGCAGATTTCCCAGCTTACTTCGAATAAGTAGTCAGGCCTTTTTATATTTTCATTCATAGTTTATTTTTAACAATGTTGTATCATGGGGTTGGTTTACAACCACATGCAGAAGGTATCAACTGAAATAATATCCTTATAAACAGATTATCCAATTAACTTCTTTTCAGCCGGCTAAAATAAATTAAAATACGATTGGAGCTTGGATGCTAATTTCCTTCTGTAATTGTCCACAGTAGATTTTCGGGGACGTTTAATCTCTTTGAGGAATCTTTCTAACTGATCCTTAGATGCTTCGGGCAATTTTTTCTTGAGATCACTTATTTTCTCCTCCGCTTTATCATAAATAGAATAAGCAAGTTCTTTAATATCTATTTTCTCAAGTGCCTTCTTCAGGTCCTTTTTTGAAAGAGAGAATAGTACTTCAATTTCCTCTTGTTCTGATTTGCCGACAGTTGCTTCGGAAATCAAAGCCTTACCTGTCACATTATTCACCGGCTCTGTAGTCGCATATTCTTCTTCATGTGCATATCCATGGATCATTTCAGCAGCAGGACAAATTTCCTCCAGTCTTGTCATGAAATCACTCAGGATATTCATATAATTTATAAATGCCTCGTAAGGAGTAGTGTAAGGATTGAAGTATTTATGCACAGTTCCGTCCGAAAACCACTTAGTGCACATATAATAGAAGTGGTCGGATGTCTGCAGGTACAGATAATCACGCTTTATATCCTGATCGTTGCAATTTCTCACCCTTTCGCGCATGTCATACAACAGATCAAAAGCCTCATCCTGCATTTCATTGCCCAGCCAGGCAGTCAGGTCTCTTTCCTCATCAGCCCAGGAAATCGGCGTTGGAACAGATACTGCAGCAATGGGTTGAAGTTCTTCGGCAAGCTCAGCAGGTGTCTTAAAGTTAAAGTTTGTTTTCGAAAACACTTGTTTAGGAAGTGCTTTCATAAAATCAAAAATACCTGTCTCTGCCCATTGATGTTCACCAAAAGTTTCATAATCAATGAAAAGATTCACCACATGCTGATTTTGGTATGTATTAATCCATTTGGTAAACTTTTCTGCTGTCAGAGGCCATTCAATCCATGACTGGTTTGAGAATCTGAATGCAATATCATCGCTTAGTTGAAAATTTCTTAGCAGCAATTTCAGTTTAGGAACAATAGAATTGCAGTACATAAAGTTAGGGCTCTTCCATCCGAGAATATGTTTGGCTCCTTCGGTAAGCATAATATTGAACCCCAGATTGTTTACCATTTCGCCAATAGAATCTGAATAAATCAGCTCTGTATTTCTGAAGGAAGTCGGGCGTTTGCCGAAAAGCTCTTCCATTGTATCGGCGTGTTTCTGGACCTGCCATATAAATTCCTCAGGGTCTTTAAGAGAGACCAGTGAATGGGCGTAGGTTTCGGCGATAAATTCAACATTACCGGTTTTTGCCAGTTCCTGAAAGCTGGTAATGACTTCAGGAGTGTACTGTTTAAATTGCTCAATGGCAATACCCGAAATGGAGAAACTAACTTTAAAAGCTGCCCCGTACTCTTTAATAAGTTCCAGCAAAAGCCGGTTCATGGGAAGATACGACCGTTCGGCTACCCTCTTTATAATCTTCCGGTTTGTGTACTCATCGTAATAGTCATGGTTGCTTCCAATGTCAAAAAACCTGTACGTCCTGAGTCTGTATGGCTGATGAATTTGAAAATAAAGGCAAATGGATCTCATAATGTCTTTGTTTAATATTTTCGGAATATCAGGCTTGATATATCTGTTGATAAATTGTTTTGATATGACGTGCTGCATTTTCCCACTTCAGATTATCAACCTCAGTTGCACCATGTGTTGAAAATGCTTTCGATAAACTCTTATAATGTAGCAATGCGTAAATGGCATCTGCCATAGCGTCAACATCCCAAAAATCGACCTTCAGGGCATGTTTAAGGACTTCAGCAACACCCGATTGTTTTGAAATAACTACCGGCACATTCGAACGCATGGCTTCGAGAGGCGATATACCAAAAGGTTCTGAAACCGAAGGCATTACATATACATCACTTAATGCAAACATCCTGTCGACATTCTCACCTTTCAGGAAACCTGTAAAATGAAATCTCGATGACATCCTTAGCCTGGCCACATGTCTTATCATCTTCTCCAGCAAGTCACCTGTGCCTGCCATGACGAACCTTACATTTTTATCGCGCTGATACACTTTGTATGCCGCTTCAATAAAATATTCAGGACCTTTCTGGAAAGTTACCCTTCCCAGAAAAGTAACTATCTTTTCCTGAACATTTCGCTGGTAAGCCTGAAACTCTTCCCTGTCAGTAGGTTCCACTGCATTATGAACGGTATATACTTTTGCAGGATCGATTCCATAGCGTTCAATGACAATGTTACGGGTAAGATTGCTCACCGCTATCACACGGTCAGCTGCCTCCATTCCACTACGTTCTATCTCATAAACCTGGGTATTTATATTCTCGCCCGAACGGTCAAACTCAGTAGCATGCATATGCACAACAAGTGGTTTTCCGCTTGCCTTTTTTGCAGCAACACCAGCGGCATAGGTTAGCCAATCGTGAGCATGTATAAGGTCGAACTGCGATTGAGTGGCAATCTGAGCACCAACAAGGGCATACCTTGAAACTTCTTCCAGAAGGTTAGCACCATATTTACCCGAAAAGCTGTAACGGGCATTGAATATCGAATTTTCACTCAGTGCTTCCTGTGCCTGCATCTTTTCAACTACATATTCAAAGGCCAGTGGGTCGACATAAGGAACCAGCAGTGAATTAACTTCAAGATATGTGATTTTCTTCCAGAATTCCTGGTTTTTCCTCAATTTGATGTCAACACTCACATCACTTGCATTGACCAGTCTCACGGCTTCCTGACTTTCATCACCGTAAGCTTTGGGCACAACGAATATCACTTCCACATTATTCTTCATAAGGCCTTTGGTCATCCCATAACAGGCTGTTCCCAGGCCTCCTGTTATATGCGGAGGAAACTCCCATCCAAACATTAAAACTCGCATCCTCTATCAGTATTTATAACAAGTACTATTTTGACGAATCTCTGACTGAATAATCTTTAATCATCCTGTTTATCCGGAGCAATTCAGCCACACTCCATGCCTGCGAGAAAGCGCCTGCTCCTTCATGTGGCGGATCGCCATCGTAAACTTCCGAAATTGTACCTATCCCATGCTCTGTCATTTCCTTTTCAAAACCATAATACAATTCTTTAGCCATCTTAATGGCAGCCTGCTGGTGAATGGCAAGATATCCTTCAATAAAATGCCCGAGCAGCCAGGGATGCACAGTCCCCTGATGGTAGGCATGGTCTCTTGCAGACTGATTGCCATGATATCTTCCTTTATAAAGCACATTCTTGGGTGCAAGAGACCTGATGCCACGTGATGTGAGCAGCTCCGACCTGACTCTTTCGAGCACGCTGTTGCGCATTTCTTCAGGCAAAGGCGTATAAGGAAGTGATGTGGCAAATATCTGATTGGGTCTTACCGAAAAGTCCTTATAATCGCCGTTCACGTAATCCGCAAGGTATCCCCTCTTTTCATCCCAGAAATGGTTAATGAATGACTGTGGGAATGCTTCAGCCGTTTGCTGCCAGTCGCGAACAAAATCATGGTCACCGGCTTCAGAAGCCAGCTGCATGGCAAACAGCAGGGCATTATACCACAGACTATTAATCTCCACACAATATCCGGTACGAGGAGTTACAGGTTTACCGTCAACTACAGCATCCATCCATGTTACGGCAAATCCGGGTTCTCCGCTGTAGATCAGATGATTATCATGTAATTTGATATTATATGAAGTTCCTTCCCTGTATCCGTAAAGAATCTGCTTCATATACCTGCCATATTCTTTCCACAACTTGCCGGTGGTATTTGTGTACATTCCATACTGCTGCAAAGCCCAGAAAAACCACAAAGGTGTATCGGCTGAGTTATAAATTGCCCGGTCACCTAATCCCATGTTGGGAAACAACGGACCTTTCAGATCCTGCAGCATCGAATCGATAATTGCTTTGGCAGTTTTAAATTCTCCGGTGACAAGCGTGAGACCCGGCAAAGCAACAAAGGTGTCACGTCCCCACCTTCCGAACCATGGGTACCCGGCAATAACCTGTGTTTTCTTACCTTTTTTTACGATAAACTGTTGCGCCGCATTCAAGAGACAGTTTTCAAAACTGTCACGTGGAATTCTATTTTTCTGTTCGGAGGCAAATGCACGGCTTAAAGAGGCAGGATTTACTGATTCAACCCCTACAGCAAAATAAATACTTTCCCCCTTTTTTATCGGGAGTTCAAAGTATCCTGGGACATAAAGGTCCTCCAGACAATCGTAACCCCTCATTTTCTCTTTAATGTATTCAATGTTATAGTACCAGTCAGGCACATGTACATAATCAACCATCTTCGAAAACTGCATGTGTAGGTACGAATAGCCTCTGTACATTCTCAGTTTTATACCATTTTCAATGGGTTCATAGCTTGTGTCGGCATCATAATTCGAGCGGGTGAGTGAGTGAATATTCCTGAATGCCAGAAAGGGCTTGAATCTTAATCTGGTGGGTGATGTGGCATCTACCAGCGTATATTTGATAATTACCCGGCCATCCTTGTGCGAAAAAATAATTTCTTTGGTAAGCTCCACACCCCCCACATGGTACGTAAGTTTTGGGATAGGATCGGATGTAAAATCCTTTAGATACTTATGCCCTTTCGGTGAAAAAACTTCTCCCTGGTATTTATGTATTGCAAGGTTGAATTCGGCATTGTGCTGAATAATGGTCTCATCAAATGAAGACAAAAGAACATGGTTACCCTCGTCAATGGCAGGCTGGGGCATAACCAGTAACCCATGATATTTCCGGGTATTGCAATTTATTATGGTACTGCTGCAATAAGCGCCCTCCCGGCTTGTTCTTAAAAGTTCTTTGGTCAGACTATATTCCAGATTTACTAACTGGTTCTTTTCGAAAGTGATGTAATCCATAATGGCTACTTTGGCAATGACATAAGACAAAATTACTTATGCAAAGATATATAATATTTATGCGAGAAAACCCAATAATTATCCCCTTAGTTTAATGGCCGCTGTAGAACAATGAACTGAATGAAATGTTTAGTTACCTGCCACTCTACGACCACTACTTTCCTATTAAGGAAAATTAACCTTTTTTCTTCAATTATTGTTTGAGAAAATCAAGAAAACCACGAATAAAAATATAATGAAAGATTTAAAATTTATAAAAAATCAAATTTCTACCCCTATGGGTAAGTTCGCATACTATGATTTAAATGAACTAATTAATTCAGGAATCGATGTAGAAACTTTACCTTTTTCCATTAGGGTACTAATTGAAAATGTTATAAGGAATCAAAACGGAACAACCTTTACAGAGGCACATCTCGAAACCATCCTAAAATGGAGCCCCAAACCTTCAAGTCTCGACATTCCCTTTTTGCCTGCAAGGGTCCTTATGCAGGACTTTACAGGTGTTCCGGCAGTAGTGGATATTGCCTCTATCAGGTCGGAAGTTGACCGTAAAAACAAGAATGCGGCACTCATAAATCCCCAGGTACCTGTTGACCTTGTAATCGACCACTCGGTGCAGGTGGATTACTACGGATCAAAATACGCCCATAACAGGAACGTTGGACTTGAATATGAAAGGAACCATGAGAGATATTCCCTGCTGAAATGGGCGAATATGTCACTTGACAATTTTAATGTACTACCTCCGGGAATGGGCATCTGTCACCAGGTCAATCTTGAATACCTGGCAAAGGTAGCCACTTATCGTGACGGAGTTATTTTTCCCGATACCCTGGTAGGAACCGACTCACATACGCCGATGGTTAATGGCATCGGTGTTGTCGGCTGGGGTGTTGGAGGTATTGAGGCTGAGGCTGTCATGCTCGGGCAACCCGTTTATTTCATGCTGCCCGAAGTAATCGGACTGAAGCTGACGGGCCGCATGCGCGAAGGGACAACAGCAACCGACCTTGTGCTGTCAGTGGCGCATTTACTGCGCAAGAAGGGAGTGGTCGGAAAATTTGTAGAAGTATTTGGCGAAGGTCTTAACAAACTCTCAGTTCCCGATCGTGCAACCATTGCCAATATGTCGCCTGAGTTTGGCTGTACCATCACCTATTTCCCTCCTGATGAGAAAACACTTGATTATCTTGAGAATACAGGGCGGAGCAAGGACCATATAGCCACAGTTGAAAAGTATTTGAAAACAAACCTCCTGTGGAGAACCAATGAGGACAGAATCAAGTTCACGGATGTTGTTGAACTTAATATGGATGAGGTTGTACCCTCACTGGCAGGTCCCAAGCGTCCTCAGGATAAAATATCACTTACCTCTATGAAAGATAGTTTTATCGATCTGCTGCGCCTTGGCTATGCAAGGAAATACATTAATGTGGACGAGAGAGATGAAGGAAGATGGCTCAGTGAAGGAGGAAGTGTTGAAGATAAGGTAACCGAAGAACACAGTGAAGAAGAAGAAATTAAAAAACAAAAAGTAGAACAGGCGGGCATTGAAATAGGTGATCAACGTGATTACGAAGGGCTTAAAAGCGTAAAAATCAAAGTCGGCAATACCAGATATCTCCTTAGTGACGGACATCTTGTAATAGCTGCCATTACCAGTTGCACCAATACATCTAATCCCGACGTAATGATCGGGGCCGGATTGGTTGCCAAGAAAGCCATTGAGCGCGGCCTTGATTCCAAACCATGGGTCAAGACCAGTCTTGCTCCAGGTTCACGGGTCGTTACCGATTATCTCGAAAAAGCCAATCTGATTCCTTATCTCGAAGGTCTCGGATTTCATGTGGTGGGATATGGTTGTACAACCTGTATAGGTAACAGTGGTCCGTTGCCGGCACACATTACAAAGGCAATTACCGATAATGAACTGGTGGTTTCGTCTATTCTTTCAGGAAACCGGAACTTCGAAGCCCGTATCCATCCGCTGGTCAAAATGAACTTTCTTACTTCTCCCCTTCTGGTTGTTGCTTATGCCATAGCAGGACGGATTGACATCGATCTGTATGAAGAACCCCTGGGATATGACCCTAACCTTGAACCTGTGTACCTTAAAGATATCTGGCCAACAACCGAAGAAATAAGGGATGTAATGAGCAAAGTACTAACATCAGAAGATTACAACTCGAGTTATAACAATGTTTTCGATGGTGATGAGCAATGGAACCTGTTAGAAACCACAAAGAGCAATGTATACGTATGGGATAAAGAATCCACGTATGTGAAAGAAGCACCGTTCTTTAAAAACTTTCCTTCTGAGCCCAAACCTATTCAGGATATTAAAGGTGCCCGGGTACTCCTCCATCTGGGTGATTCAGTAACCACCGACCACATATCCCCGGCTGGAAACATCCAGGAAGATTCGCCTGCAGGCAAATACCTTAAAGCGCTTGGATTTTCAAGAAAGGATTTCAACTCTTATGGCGCACGCAGGGGAAATCACGAAGTAATGATCAGGGGAACCTTTGCCAACGTGAGAATCAAAAATCAACTGGTGCCTTACGAAGGCGGCTGGACTGTTCACCATGAATCAGGTGACCTTATGAGCATTTACGATGCAGGTATGCGATATCAGGCAGAGAAAACACCACTTATCGTCCTCGCAGGTAAAGAATATGGCAGCGGATCTTCGCGCGACTGGGCAGCCAAAGGCACTATCCTTCTGGGTATAAAAGCAGTAATTGCTGAGAGTTACGAAAGAATCCACAGGAGTAACCTCGTGGGTATGGGTGTGCTGCCATTGCAGTTCCTCCCCGGAGAAAACACCAGCAGCCTCGGTCTGAAAGGGAATGAGATATATGAAATAACAGGACTTACTGAAATAGAACCAACCAAAACTCTGACAGTTAATGCAGTAGATAAAGATGGGAACTTAACCATGTTCAAAGTGATAGCCCGGCTGGATTCTCCTACTGAAATTGCATATTATCAGAACGGAGGCATACTGCACTATGTGCTAAGGAGGTTCCTTAAAAGCTGAGAAATAGCCAGAGGAGATTAGTAATAAGTCTGTTTCCGGGCCAATACTCAGGTAACATTTGTATATTTGCGACCTTTATAAGAAAGCATTGCAACTTACACGCAATATTTCAGGAAGTTCAACGCTTAGTATCTGTGATTATTTACAAGTCAACAATGAGGAAGATAAACTTTTATATACTATGCACCCTATTGCTTTCGGCTGCATTCTTCTCATGCGTGAAAGAGGACGATATAGATCAGAGCCCTGACACAAGGCTGACATTTTCGTCAGATACTATTCTCTTTGATACTGTTTTCACTACGGTAGGGTCGGCTACACAGGTATTCAAAATATATAATCCTTCGAATAAGAAAGTCGTAATCAGTTCAATCAGTCTTGGAAAAGGAAGTAATTCACCCTACACTTTTAATGTGGACGGGATAGTGTCGTCTGAAATCCGCGACCTGGAACTGATGGGAAAGGACAGTGCCTTTGTATTTGTGAAAGTCACTATAGACCCAAACAATGAAAATGCACCGCTCATTCATCAGGACAGCCTGGTGTTTTATACCAACAATAACCGTCAGGATGTTAAGCTGATAGCTTGGGGACAGGATGCTTACTTCTATAACAGGGCATTAATTGCGTCCGACTATGTGTTCGAAAACGACAAGCCCCATGTAATTTACAATTACCTGATCGTTGACTCCCTGATGACCCTTGAGATACAGGCAGGTGCACGTGTTCATATGCATGCAGGAGCAATGCTGATAGTCTATACCAGCGCATCACTCAAGATCACGGGAACTGCCGAACAACCGGTGATTATTGAAGGCGATCGGCTTGAAGATTACTATAAGGACATCCCGGGGCAATGGGACCGCATCTGGCTTTATCCTGGAAGTGTTGACAATGAGATTGATTATGCAATAATCCGTAATGGCGAAACAGGTATTCAGGTTGATACCCTTGGCAACTCCGTGAATCCAACCCTCCGTATAAAGAACTCGATGATTTATAATATGACAGGCATTGGATTGCTGGCACAGGGAACCAGTATAGAAGCGGCCAATTGTGTGATTGCTAATTGCGGATCTTACGCCGTTGCCCTGACACTCGGTGGTAATTATGATTTCAGGCATTGCACTATTGGTAACTATTGGCGAAACTTTCAGCGCTTATCAGGACTGGCACTCAACAATTACTACATCGATGTGAACGACAATGAACAACTTCGTCCTCTCGAAAATGCCTATTTCGGAAACTGTCTTATCTATGGGGAAACAAGGGATGAACTGACACTGGATAAAGCGGCCGGAAGTGCAGCATTCAATTACACATTTGATCACTGCATCATAAAGACCGAACTCAATGTGAGCAATTCGGCCAACTTCATCAACACAACCCGAAATGTCGAGCCCTGGTTCAGAGATCCATACAAAGCGGAATTTCAACCTGATAGCACCTTATCATCGGTTATAAATAAAGGATCCCCTGATGTGGTAACCCATGCTCTTTTTGACATTACAAAGGATATTGACCAGAACAGTCGCATATCTGATGAAGCACCAGATGTAGGAGCTTATGAATTCATACTGCCTGAACCAGGCCGAAAAAAAAGTTTCAGGTTTATTCCTTAATAAAAATCCCGTTCCTTAATAAAAATCCCGGAATACACTTTCTTCCCGAAGTATTACGGAGTTTAGCCTGTGACTTTTACATTTACCAACGAAAGCATTGCTGAGCCTATCTCTGCAGGAGAGTCGACCACATGCACACCGCATTCCCTGAGAATTACCTTTTTTGCTTCAGCAGTATCGGCCTTACCACCAACAATGGCACCGGCATGTCCCATGGTACGTCCTTTTGGTGCGGTAGCTCCTGCAATAAAACTAACCACAGGTTTAGTCCCGTGTTCCTTAATCCAGTATGCAGCATCGGCTTCCATTGAACCACCGATTTCGCCAATCATTACTATACCTTTGGTTTCGTCATCCGCCATCAGCAATTCAACTGCATCGCGTGTGGTGGTGCCAATCACAGGATCGCCACCAATTCCAATGGCAGTAGATTGTCCCAACCCTGCTTTTGTCAGCTGGTCAACGGCTTCATAGGTCAACGTTCCTGAGCGACTCACAATTCCAATGACTCCCTTCTGATGAATAAAACCGGGCATAATACCCACTTTAGCCTCGCCTGGAGTGATAATACCCGGACAATTCGGGCCTATCAGCCTGCAGCTTTTATCCTTAAGATAGTCCTTTGCCCTCATCATATCCCTTACAGGAATACCTTCGGTGATACAGACAATAACTTTAATTCCTGCATCGGCCGCTTCCATAATGGCATCAGCCGCAAATGCGGGAGGAACAAAAATTATTGAAACATTGGCTCCTGTCTCTTTTACAGCTTCCGACACCATATTAAACACCGGTTTGTCCAGATGAACTGTGCCTCCTTTGCCTGGTGTAGTGCCGCCCACAACATTAGTACCATACTCAATCATTTGCTGTGCATGAAAGGTGCCTTCATTACCCGTGAAGCCCTGAACAAGAACTTTTGAATCTTTGTTGACCAGAATACTCATAGAATGTTTACTTTAGAAATATTTTCAAACCCTAACAATCAAAAATCGTTAAATTTGTTCATTGAATGATGAGATTTCGGTCATTTTTATTAAGAACCAAATCTTTTAAACACCCTTACACCATGAACCTGAGCTACTTATCTTCAAATGAAACAATCTGCGCCATATCCACGGCAAAAGGCATGGGCGCCATTGCAGTCATCAGGCTATCGGGGCAGGATGCTATCCGAATTACTTCAGGTATCTTCAGACCGGTCACCGTAAAGGAAAACGCCTCGGAACCTACAGTCCAAATGGCACAGTTCGGACGGATATATGAAAGCGATGAACTGATCGACGAAGTAGTAGTGACCACCTTTCGCCAGCCGCACAGTTACACCGGTCAGGATGTGGTCGAAATATCATGTCATGGGTCTGTCTTCATCCAGCAAAAAATACTTGAATTGCTTATCAGTAAAGGAGCCCGGCTTGCACAACCTGGTGAATTCACGTTCAGGGCATTCATGAATGAAAAAATGGACCTTTCACAGGCTGAAGCTGTCGCCGACCTTGTAGCCTCCACTTCCGAAACCTCTCATAAAATGGCACTCCAGCAAATGAGAGGCGGTTTCTCTTCACGAATCGGAGAACTCAGGGCACGACTGGTGCACTTTGCTTCACTCATAGAACTTGAGCTCGATTTCAGTGAAGAAGATGTTGAATTCGCCAATCGCGATGAATTACTGCAGCTGTTAAAAAACATCCAGACCGAAATTGATCTCCTTAAATCATCATTTGCCCTGGGTAACGTGATGAAACATGGCATTCCTGTGGCAATAGCCGGCAAACCCAATGTAGGTAAATCAACACTGCTCAATGCCCTTCTGAATGAGGAAAAAGCACTCGTATCTGAAATCCCCGGTACCACCCGCGATGCCATTGAAGATACCATTAATATGAATGGTGTGAATTTCAGGTTCATTGATACAGCGGGGCTGAGGAATACCGAAGATACCGTGGAAACCATGGGCATCGGAAGAACTTACGAGAAAATGAACCAGGCATGGATCGTACTCTATGTTTTCGACATTAACGAAACTACTGAAGAAGAGATAGACGAAGCCATTGCCGAAATCAGGCAGCAACTCGATGATCCAAAGAAAACCATTATCCCAATAGCCAATAAAACCGACATGCTACTCGAAGCTCCCCATAGCTTTCAGCATCTCGTCGAGCTCGACACCCTCTTTATTTCAGCTAAAAGAAATGAGAATATTAACCTTATAACCGAGCGACTCCTCGAAACAGTACAGGTGAACGAGATTGACGATCAGACCATCGTTTATAATCTGAGGCATTTCGAGGCTCTCGAAAAAGCAGGGAAGTCGATAATTGCCATCACCGAAGGATTCATCAATAACGTCCCTTCGGACCTGGTCGCCATCGACATCAAACAGGCACTCCATCACCTGGGTACCATTACAGGAGAAGTGACCAATGAAGAGATTCTGGGCAACATCTTCAGTAAGTTCTGTATCGGGAAATAGATATGTTTCAGCCAGTACAGTGTTAATACAGAGAAGCTGTTAATTCGAACCTAAACACTTTGTTACTTACAGTATTATTGTTCTTATCGGTCATCCTGACAATGTAAACACCTGCTGGCCAATTTGAAACATCAAATATGGCAGCACTGCCGGCAATTTGTTTTTCAAGCACAACTTTGCCCTGAAGGTCACATACAATTACATCAGAAACAATTCCGGTAAGCTTCCTGTACCCAATGGAGGAAATGAAGGCGAAGTTTATTCGGTTACACCTGATGGTTCCTTAATGACAGGACGTGTGTTTTCAGAAAATTGGACTAACTGCTATGCCTGTGTCTGGGAAAATGGTGAACTCATTGATGTGAATCATGCAGAAGTTGACCGCTTGGGCGAAAATGCCACTTTTAATGAGATAAACGAAATTTCCGCTGATGGCAGCACTATACTGGGATGCTTGAATTATGCCGTTTTACCTAATCGAACTGCCTTTATTATAAAAGATGGCGAATATCGTGAATTTGGCGACTGGGTTTATGATCCGGAACAGGGCGGTAATGAATACAATTTTTATGATGTACTTTCACTTAGTCCTAATGGTAAATGGATAACCGGTGATATTTACTATGTTGCAGAAGAATGGGTTAACGAATATTTCTGTCCTTTCCGTTACGATGTAGAAAATGATGTAGTGGAATTATTTACAAATGATAGTGAAGTTGCATCCTTTGCAGCTGATGATAATGGTAACTTATCCGGTGCAACTCCATTAAGCTTTCCAATCCGGTCAGCTCGTATACTATAACCTACTGTATCTCCGGCAGCGACATTTGAAGGGACACTGCCGACCATTCCGTTATATCCTCCCAGCAATGTCCTTCCAACATGGTTGTATGCAATCATATTGGCTGGTATCTCTCCGGGTAAAAGTTCAAATCCACCCATTGAGCCGTGACCTCCACCGCTATAAATATTGTTTTGATTGTACTGTGGTGCCGGCCCGGTTACTCCATCTTCGGTAACGATGGCAGCCAACCTGTAATCTCCGGTTGCAGCGCTGAAAAATGTGGCTTTCACCCTGGCTGTTAATTCGCGCGATACGGAATTGAAACTTGTAGAAACTTCCACGTCGGCCTTGGGTGTATTGGAAAATGCATTGGCAACATGGCCAAACCAGTCCTCAGGAAGGGCTCCCTGTTCGCCCCTGTCAATATTTGCTGAGGGAGCACCAGAGAGTCCACATTCCGTAACATATTCGGTGTTTTCCATCGGATCATATGCATGAATGGCAACACCAATAATATTGGGATGAGTGGTTATCAGAGAATCCATAAAATATGTTCCCCTGGGACATCACTGGCACCAGGTGCCGGTGAATTCTTCAACTAAAACATGTTTGGTCTGTGCCTGGGATACCACTGCAGCAACCATCATCAAAAAGAGAGTAGTGTACTTTTTCATTTACTTTTTTTTGGTTTACAAGTCCAAAATTAATATAGTTTTTTATATACAGTTAACCTATTAAAATTATTTTTTATGTTTAACATGTATATTGTGCTATATAACACATTGTCAGGATATTAACTAATAAAATAATCAGGTAACCTTATCCCCAAAAGACTAAAATTCATAAACCTTTGAAGGCCCCTATAAATAATCAGAAGTAAGTTAAAGAATTTCCTGCCTGGCCAGGGTTGGTCATGTTTTGATCCGTTCAAAAACTGGTATTCTTTGATTACCGCAAATCACTAGAGAGAGCCGGGCCGAATAAAGTGCTAAGTAATTACGAGGGATACTTGCAAACAGATGGATACACAGCCTATAATGATTTAAAAAACAAGTACAATATCATTCAACTTGCCTGCATGGCACATGCAAGGCGAAAGTTCGGGCATGCATTGGAAAATGATAGAGCTCTTGCTGATCAGGCACTAAAAATGATTGGCAGACTATACGATATTGAGCGTCATGCGGCAGATGCAGAACTTGACTTTGATCAGATAAAAGAACTCAGACTTGCAAGGGCCATACCCATACTGGATGAAATGAAGATCTGGATGGACAAAAAGATTATGCAAGTAAAGCCAAAGAGCGCCATTGGACTTGCCTTTGCATATACTCTTAAGCTCTGGACGCGATTAATCCGTTACACAGAAGATGGGCGACTAAAAATTGATAACAACCTGATAGAAAACAGCATCAGACCTATTGCACTTGGCAGAAAAAACTATCTCTTTGTCTGCCCTCATGAATCAGCACAGACATTATTAAACCTACACCCAAAGGTGCACCAAGAACTGTTGAAATTGCAGCCACTCCACCTGCCCATTGTACAGCGCCTCCAGTCATTAAGGCAACACCTTTTACAATATCCCATGGTTTATTGCCATCTGGATCAATAAATCTCAATGGATTATTTACACTGAAATTGTATGGTGTCCACCTCCTATATTGTTCGGCCATTGGATCCAAAATCGACCATCTTGCAATGATAGGGTCAAAAAATCTCGCCCCGAAGTCATACCAGTTCAACCAAAACTCATCCTGAAACATTTTCCCATTAAAGAGGAAACCAGGTTAAAAAACTAATTCCTATAGAACTGTGAAACTGTCTTCTTAAATTTCTTACCTTAGTAAGCTATATGCAGTTTGCCGAATGATTACGGGTCAGCAAGTACATCGAATTTAAGCAGATCCCCTTATTATTGTCAGAATAATAAGACCATAATGGAATGTTGTCGTTAATGGAATAGAAACAAGCATAATCCTCTTGATTGGTTTAGCTGGATAATAGTTTCTTTTATAGTTAAATGATACAACTGACCTTTGCAAATATAGGCCTTGACGTCAATGTTAAGCTTGAAAATTCTGTTCAAGCAGGTTGTATTCTTCCATGATTGTTAACACTCGCTGCAATATAACATATTACGATATATCTATGTTAAAAATAATATTTTTTTTTGCTAAGTATGTTGCAGATAAAAAATATTTTGTACTTTTTCCCAACTTTTCTGTTCTAGCATTGCTATTAGTTCTAAATTGATACTTGATTTGATTCTATTTTAATTAAGGTGACCATTTTTGGTAAATTAATATAGTTTTAACCTAAAATTCAAATCATGAAAAAACTAATTCTACTGCTGTTCTTTACAGCTTTTTCGTTAAACGTCTTCTGTCAGACAATTTATCAGGTAGGAGGACATACTTTAAAGTACTATAATGGTGGCTGGACAGAAATTATTGATGGTGATGAAATCAATTTGCTAACAAATCTTGTAATTCTTAAATTCGATCAGTCACTTGCCCAACGAGATATTGATCTTTTGGCAAAAACTTATGATATCAGACAAATATACTCTAATGCAAGAGGGTTTTATACTTTTGATGTATCTGGCAGTAACTATGTATCTCTATTAACAAGTCTTTTTGCTGATCACTCTGTTGTATCGGTAGAGTTGAATCATAAGATACAACTAATGACACCTCCAAATGATAGTTATGACTTGATTTATGAGCTTGTAAACTATTGTGGATTTCCAAACCTCCTATGGCCATATAATTATACCGAACTTTTTGATGCTTGGGAATTATCTACAGGAAATCCTTCCATTACTGTTGCAATTATTGATAATGGCTTATACGTAGATCATGAAGATCTTACTCAGGGACCTGATAATTACTCAAATATTTGGGTTAATCTTATTGAAAAAAATGGTGTAACAGGAACAGATGATGATGGTAATGGGAAAATCGATGATTTTTTTGGATGGGATTTCATCGACGATGATAATTCAGTCATGCATGATCATTTCGTAGATGGGCATGGAACCAGAATTGCTGGTATTATAGGAGCAAAAACCAACAATGAAATTGGGGTTTACGGTATAGCTGGTGGATCAGGAAATGAAGGGATTAAATTAATGGGGTTAAAAGTATCTGGCAGCGGATATATTCAAAGTGCTGCCGTTTCTCAAGCCATTGATTATGCTGTAGAAAATGGAGCGAGGATTATAAATATGTCTTTTGGAGGTAATACGAATTACCCTAGCTGAGAAAGTTCCATAGAATATGCTTATTCAGAAAATGTAATTTTAGTCGCCTCAGCGGGTAATTATCAATGTGACAGCCAGAATGGATGTATTATGTACCCAGCTAAATATGATGAAGTTATTGCAGTTGGAGCAACTACCGCAAATTTTTACACACTTGGTGCAACAGAAGCAAGATGGAATCCAGTTGGGGAATTCGAGTCCGCAAAGGGTCCTGAACTGGAAATTATGGCACCAGGTGTAGCTTTCACCACAGATTATTCGGAAAATCCTTACAATGTTTATCACTCAGAGTATGACTTTTCTGGTACAACATGTATCGGTTCAAATCCAGTTGTTGGTACATCTAAAGCATCTGCATTTGTAACTGGAGTCATAGCACTAATGGTATCTGCTAATCCTTGTCTAACAAACGATGATGTAAGGGATATTCTTATGAATTCCAATGATAAAATTGGTGGACCTTATGATCCAAATGGTCATTCAGATTATATGGGCTATGGAAGAATAAATGCCAGAGCAGCTTTAGAAGCATCACTTTCAGGTTCCTTAACATCAATCACTTCAAATACAACTTGGAATACAAATAGAACCTTATATTATAATGTTGAAATTGAAAGCGGTGCAACTTTAACAATTCAGAACTGTACTGTTTTAGCAAGTCAGCTTGTTAAAATAATTGTCAAACCTGGTGGAAAACTAATTATCGATAATTCAACCATTACAAGCTTATGTGATCATCAGTGGCAGGGTATTGAAGTTTGGGGAAATCATTTACAACATCAATGGCCATACAATGGTACATCCTATTATCAAGGATATGTTAAGATTGATCATTCAACAATTAGTAATGCAATTTGTGCATTTAACTTATGGAAACCAGGTGATTATACTAAAACAGGAGGTATCTTAATTGCAGATGCTTCTTACTTTACAAACAATACTCAATCAATTCGGGCTTTAAATTATAAAAATTTCCATCCTGTGACATTAGCAGAAATGGATTACCAGGCAATAATAGATGATTGTAAATTTGAAATTAAATCTGATTATAATGGTGACTACCGCTTTTATAAACACGTGGATCTTGCTAGAGTTAGAGGTGTTCGTTTTAAAGGATCTGATTTCAGCCTTTCTCCTACTGCTCCAAATGTCGATAATTACAATCATGGTATTGCAGCTTATGATGCCGGCTTTTCAGCAAATGCTGTTTGCAGGAGCACTCAAATCCCATGTCCGGAGGCTGACTATGATAAATGTACTTTTAGCGGTTTTCATCATGCAATAAGTGCCAATAACATTAGTACTAGCAATACTTTCTATGTGAATAGAGCTGTTTTTGACAATAACGTAATTGGTATCCAAACTAATTTAGTTAAGAACTTTATTGTCGTAAATAGCTTATTTGGCATAGGAAGCACTACTCGTCCTGACTGCTCATACGGCATTTACATGGAAGGTTCAACTGGTTTTAGTATTGAAGAGAACACGTTTAATAAAAAGACTGGCGCATTGTGTAATAATACTGTAGGGATATTTACTAGATCAACCAGAGGTATTGATGATATATATAAAAATGACTTTAATGGCCTTACTTCTGGAAATTATGCTAAAGAATACAATTATATGACAAACTACTGGACAGGTTTAGAATTCTTATGCAATGAAAATACAGGTAACGTTTCTGATTTTTATGTTGAATACATGCCTCTAGTTGATGGCGATGCTATTCAGGCTCAGCAAGGAACACGCTACTCAGCTGCTGGTAACACTTTTTCACCTAATGCAACATGGCATTTTTATAATGGGGGTGATTATCTAGTTGGATATTATTATAGAAATGTTTCGAATGAAATTCCCGATATCAATAAGATTTACGGAGTGACACGTGAATTAGCTACTGTGCAATCGGCAGATTTTTGTGTATCTCATTACGGTACAGGAGATCCTAAAGAAAAGATTCTATTAAATGATGAAGAGAGGCTGCAAGAAGAATATAACTTTGCTACAGCTTCTCTTGATTATAATGGAGTTGAAAGCCTTTACAATAATTTAATTGATGGAGGTAGCACTGAAATGACAATGTCTGAAGTCAATCAAGCCACTCCTGAAAGTATGTTATCTGTTAAGAATGATCTTTTATTATCATCCCCTCATTTATCTGAAGACGTGTTAATGCTTGTATCCCAAAGAACAGAAGTATTCCCGGATATTGCAATATTTGATATTTTAGCTGCTAATCCAGATGAATTGAAAAAGGAAGAACTTTTGATATATCTTGAAGAAAAAGAAAATCCATTGCCTGATTATATGATTGAAATACTAAGGCAGGTTGCAACAGGTACAAGCTATAAGACGGTACTCCAAGAAGAAATGAATAAACACAGTCATCTGAAAGTTAGAGCTGCAAATTCGATCATACGATCTATCCTCAATTCTGAATTTGTTAATTATGAAGATCTAAGAAATTGGTTAGATAACTTAGGTAGTCTTGAAGCTGATAGGCAAATTATCAATAGCTATTTAGCTGAAGACAATTATACTGCTGCCTTGAACCTGGCTGGTACATTAGCCGCTAAGTATAACTTAAGTGGGATTGATTTAGAAGTTAATAATGCATATCTTGCTTGCTTGAATTTAGTTATTTCTTTAGAATCTACTGGCAGAGACTATTCAGAATTAACTTTTGAAGAAATTAGTTTCTTAGAAGAAACTATTGCAGGTAACCTAGGTTATGCAAGTGACATGGCTAAGTCAATTAAAACCAGGTATAACTCAATTTCAAATTGTGATTGTCCAATTATAGAAGAAAGTAACCAAAAAAGTGGAATAATAAATACTAATAAACTTGCATCTGATTATGGTTTTAGTGTCTCTGTTAATCCCAATCCAGCCAGTAAATGGATAACTTTTAATTACACTTTGCCTTTGAATGAAACATCGGGTGTAATTGAAATAAAAGATTTAAATGGTAAATCATTAAAAACCATTTCCTTAAATGGGAATAAAGGGCAAGCTATTTGGGATGTTTCAGATCTCCCATCTTGTCAATTGATTTATTATTCAACCTCAGGTGGTTTTATCACTTCTGGTAAGATCATAATAGTTAAATAAGTTAATCAATTAAGGGAGAGAAATTTTCTCTCCCTTATCTATTTTTAATTCATAAACGATGAGAAAGCTACTGTTAATTAAAATGCTATCCGTGTTACTTTTATTATTTGGTAATGAAAGTATCGCTCAATCATTTAAGATCAATTGGCAAACATGTTTTGATTTATCCGGAAGAGAGATAATTGCTGATATTGAACCGGTAAGTGATGGTTATTTTGTTCTTCAGATGTATGTGGGTGAATATGAAGATGGTCAAATCTTATTAAGAAGAATTACCGAAAGTGGAGAACTGATTTGGGAAAAACAATATGGGGGTTCGTTAGGAGAAGGTGCTGCAAAAATTTCCAAAACAAATGATAATAACTTCATTATTATGGGAGCAACAGCTTCAACAGATGAGGATGTTACATATAATCCTTATCCCGGTAGTTATAGTCACTGGCTAATAAAAATAGATAGTAGTGGAAATAAAATTTGGGATAAAGTTTTAGGTAACACCTCAAAAAATAAGATGGAAGACGGAATTCTTACAGATAATGGAATAATCTTATATGGATGGGTTGCAGGTGGTGGTGGTGATGTTACAAATTATTATGGAGGATATGATGCCTGGGTAATTAAAACTGATCTGGAAGGAAACAAACTATGGGATTATACTATTGGAAAATCCTCGTTAGATTTTGGATTTTGCATCAGTGAAACCTCGGATAAGGGAATTATTTTAGGGGGAAGTTCTTTGGTGGATGAAGAAACAGGTGGAAATATAGAATGCCAAAGCCACGGTTGGAAACCAGAAGGAGTACTTTTTAAATTAGATTCATTAGGAAATTATGAGTGGCAAAGATGTTATGGGGGAAGTGAAATTGATAATATAAATACAATTATTAATTTGCCAGATGGATACTTACTTGGTTGTAGTACGTCAAGCAGTGACGGTGACTTAATAGGTAGTGGATATCACGAAGGATACCTTCCACCTAATTACGATAAGACCAATGATATTTGGCTGGTTAAGATCGATAAAGGTGGAAATATAATATGGCACAAGTGTTATGGTGGATCTCAATGGGAGGATATACATGAAATTTACCTTAAAGAAAACGGTAACTACTTAATTTTTGGCAGTACATGTTCATTTGATGGTGATGTTGTCGGAAACCATTCTATGGACATATATAGTGATGATATTTGGATATTTGAGATTGACAGTGTTGGAAATTTACTATGGCAAAAATGTTTAGGTGGGATAGGGATGGAAGGAAGAGAAATGGCAGTTTATCAAAAAAATGAATATGTTCATCTTATAGCTTCTGATGTATTCGGATTAAATAGCGGTAATATTGATTGTGAATATAACCACTTGTATGATCAGGGAATCTGGTTATTTGAATTAGCTGATAGTACATTATCAGTTGAAGAAAGAAATTATAAGGCAGACTTCCAGTTGTATCCTAATCCTGCTAATGATATTGTGGTAGTTGAACATACTGTAAATTCCAAAGGTGTACTTACTATCTTTGATATTCAGGGAAAGATACGATTAGTTAAGACTGTTTTTGAGAACAAATATTTCATCAATACTAATTCTTACCCAAGCGGCATTTACCTGGTCAAATACACTGATAATGCTGGTCAAACTGTTTCAAAGAAGTTTATTATTAATCATGTTAAATAAATCTATATGAAGACTCTATTTACATTCTTAATTTCAATCATGTCATTATCCATAATGGCTCAAAGTACATTCTTAAAACAATACTCCTACTGGGATAGAGCTGAAGCCAATGCCGTATTTGAGGAAAGTGACGGTTATGTTGTTGGACTGTGTGCAGATATAGGTGAAAGTGGATATCTCATTCTTTTAAAGACCAACTTTGATGGGGATTCAGTATGGACAAAGAAATTTTTGCTTAACAGGCAATCAGCTTATATAAACGACTATGCTGTTGACGATGCAAGGAATAAAATTCTAATTGTTCCTCAATTTGGTGGAACAGAAAATGTTTTTAAGTTTGATAATGACTGGAATTTAGTATACAACGGAAGTCTTGGTCTGGAATTCCCATATAATATAAAAATATTAAACGACGACAATTATCTCATTTTATCAAAAAGTCAGGACTTTTACAGGGCACATAAGATTAATAGTCAAACGCAGGAAAAAATATGGTCGGGAGATACATTAATAAGCGAATACAATTATAGTATTGGCAATATATTAGAAAATGAAACAGGGGGTTTTATAATCACCACAAAAAACCGGGGTTTTGAGCCAACTTATATCGGATCGACTATTTATGGCTTAAATTCGGCGGGTCAGATCATTTCTAATTATACTTTTAACCAATTCGTTTTAGGCACAACTAAATTTGAAGACGGGAATCTTTTATCTCTTGCATACAAGGATCAAAACACAACTGGTTATAATGCGATAATCACTTATCAGACAGATGGCACAATCCTGGATTCAACCGGTATAACAGTTCAACAAACAAGCTATACACAATTCATAGAAGACGGAAATAAGAAAGTAATGGCTGGAATGTTATTTGAACCTGGAAACAACTTCTTTCATACTGCTATAGCTTCTTTTGTAAATGATGAAAATGTCTGGACGAAAAATCACGGAGATGCTAATTCTAATACAGATAAGTACTATCCATCAGAAATCAAGAAAACATCAGATGGTGGTTACATCATTGTTGGCGTTTTAACTAATAATGGTTCCTCGTTACCTTACCTTCTAAAAACTGATAGTGTTGGTAATATTATTACTTTAGGAATTGCGAAAAAAAATTATCAATATAATTGGATGATTTATCCTAATCCTGCAACTGATCTTGTTCAGATTTCATTTGATAAAAAAGACCAATGGGAGAAGGTAGTTATTTACAATAATCAGGGTACTATTGTTAAAGAATACACACTTCCGGTACACACTGACAACTTCACATTAAATGCAGAAAACTTCACTTCTGGGGTCTATTTTTGTGGTTTGATAAATCGATCATCAAAATCACCTCTGAACAAGATGATAATTGTCAGATAGCTTTGAAGATAAGTGAGGATAAGGAGATGAATATTCGGACAATATTATTAGTGCAAGGTGACAGTGTATGCCGCTTATCTCCCGGTTGATGGGTAATTTTCAGCCTGTTCTTTAGAAAAAGAAAGGCCTCGTTACTTGACTTACGGGCGGCGTAATGGTTGCAGGACGTTCTCTTAAAAATATATTCATATACCAGGAACAGCCGTAATCTTGAAGAGCTACTTCTGCATATCTGGAAAATCAAATTGTTGTTGAGTAAGGTAGAATATTTTCCTTTATTTGAAAATATTTGTAACTGAGACAACAGCAAGGTGAAAATGGCAGTATCAACGCCTAAATCTATCTTTTATGAAAAACTTATTATTCATCATTATGGCTTTATTGCCAACCTATCTGATTGGCCAGTCAGTAGACCATTTCATCAATGAAGATTCAAAGTGGAATCTTGCAAGTGTCTATCCGGTCTATAATCCTGAAATTCCTGGTTTTGTTGAAAAAAGAACTACTTATTACAGTTTCCTTGGGGATACGGTAATAGGTGATAAAACTTGGCTAAAATTGTACTCTTCATGGGATACATTGTTCCTTCTAAACCTTCACTACCATGGATTAATACACTCATCAGACGGGATAGTTTCATTCCGGGATGTTAATAACCACCTTAGTACACTATATAATTTTAATCTTAGTGTTGGTGATAGTGTTTTTTTTAATTTGCCTATGATGCCTCAAAATATTGCCATTTATAATATTGATAGCGTCCAATTAAATGGATTATATTTTAAGAGATTTAAATTTGATGAACCAACTGGAATAAACTTTTTTGATGTTTTGAATGAAGTCTGGATTGAAGGAATCGGCAGTCATCATGGACTATTGTTCCCTCGTGCACCCAGAAAATTTGCAACTGAATGGCCAGATAAACTTGATTTGACCTGTTCCTTCACTGAAGAGATTCAATACTGGGATAATCCATCATATAACGGTTGCTATATTAACATCATCCTTGGTACACAAGAGCAGTCAGCTTCCCCTTATAAAATTTATCCAAATCCTTTCAAAGACTATATTATTATTGAACATGACAATCAGAATGCTGAAATTACAACTATTGACATTTATAATACTCAAGGCAATATAGTCTACTCAGAAAGAACTACAAATACCAAGCATAGAATCATTTTAAATAATTTACCTGTCGGTATTTACTATGTGAGGCTTAATAAAGATGGTAATATCCATCAAAAGAAAATAATTAAATTGCACTAAGTCAAATATCATTATTACACTTTCTGTATCGGAAAATAATTTCTGTTTTTTTAAAAAAGGTGATCGTATTTTTAATTTTTCTTCTACTTTTGTTTCGTAATTAGACGAAATACTAAATGGTAAAAGAAAAAGTAAAGTACTACACTGAAAATCAGGAAAAAGTTGCCCGATATGCAAAAGCACTCTCCCATCCTGCAAGGGTTTTTATTCTCGATTATCTGGCCAATAACCTGGAAAAATGCTGTTACAGTGGCGACATGGCCGAAGAATTACCCATTGCCCGCTCAACCCTTTCCGAACACCTGAAGGAACTCAAGAAAGCCGGCCTTATTCAGGGCGAGATCAATCCACCCTACATTAAATACTGCATAAACAGCCAAAAATGGGATGAAGCCAAAACCTTACTCTCTGGCTTCTTTAAAAGATAGAATATTGAATAAACCTTACAAACTGACAAGATATGGAAATTAAAATTTTAGGAACCAACTGCCCTAAGTGCCATGCACTTGAAAAAGCCACCCGCGAAATTGTTGAAACAAACCATCTTAACGCTACTGTAACCAAAGTAGATGATATTATGGAGATCATGAACTACAACGTTATGAGAACTCCGGCCATAGTGGTAAACGAGAAAGTTGAAATAAAGGGAAGGGTTCCTTCTGATGAAGAAATCCTTCAGGTTTTATTAAAGTACCAGACTCAGTGATAAATAACAACCGTATGAAAAACCTATCATTTTCTGGCCTGGTTTTCCTTCTTATTATAGGAACCTGGTCCTGCAATTCAACAACCAATAAGGAAGAAATAGCAAATACTTCCGACCAGGTAGAGGCCTATTACTTTCATTTCACCGCACGTTGTGCCACCTGCAAAGGTGTAGAAGCTGAAACCAGAGCTAACCTTGCCGCCCTTTACGGCGATAAAGTTCCTTTTCAGTCAGTAAACCTGGATGAAGAATCAGGTAAAGCAATTGGTGATAAGTTTCAGATTGGCAGTCAGGCACTGGTAATTGTCAAAGGGAGCACTAAAATCGACATCACCAACGAAGGGTTTCTTTATGCCCTCAATGATCCTGAAAAGTTCAGGACAATCATCAAGGAGAAGGTTGATCCACTTCTAAACTAGGGCCCTATGGATTTCCTGACTAATCTGCTAGACAACAGCACCATGCCATGGGTGTCAGCCCTAGTGCTCGGATTTATGACTGCCATCAGCCCTTGTCCCCTTGCTACCAATGTAACAGCTATCGGATACATAAGTAAGGACATAGAAAACCGCAACCGGGTGTTTATCAATGGAATATTATACACGTTGGGCAGAGCCATTACCTATACAGCCATCGCACTGATCATATATTTTGGTGCTGATCAGTTCAGATTCGCAGGTTTTCTTCAACGTTATGGTGAAAAAGTCCTGGGTCCACTGCTTATTATTATCGGAACTTTCATGCTTGGTTTTATCAGGATAAATTTTAGTGGAATGGATAAACTATCTTCCGGAATGGAGAATAAAAAATCTTTCAACTATCTGGATACTATTTTGCTGGGGATTCTGTTCGCACTGGCATTTTGTCCTTATAGCGGAGTTCTTTATTTTGGAATGCTTGTTCCGATGACAGTTAGTAGTGCTTCTGGACTCTATTTGCCAATTATCTTCGCTATTGCCACAGGTATTCCTGTAATCATTCTTGCCTGGTTTCTGGCTTATGCAGTATCGGGCATTGGGAATGTGTATAATAAAGTGATGATTTTCGAGAAATGGTTCCGGAAGATAATTGCCTTGGTATTTATTCTGGCCGGCATATATTACATCATCAGAGTATATTTCAGCTGAATTTACCATGCCCTCAGCCTTTCAGATGGTACATTTCATGAGTACAAATAAAAAAAATAGTATGAACCTGAAACCAATGAATAAATAGAATGGAATTAAAAAGAGAATTTAAAATCCTGATCTGGTTTATATTGATTTTTCTGGGAGTTTACTTCTTACCGGTTCATAATCAAGTATTCAGAACAGCTATCGATGCCTCACTCGATCTGAGCAAGTGGTATGCACAAGAACATGTAATCCTGTGTCTGTTACCTGCATTTCTTATTGCAGGAGTTATATCAGTCTTTGTGAGTCAGGGATCTGTAATTAAGTATTTCGGCGCTAAAGCCAGAAAATGGGTGGCTTATAGTGTGGCTGCTGTCTCAGGTACCATACTTGCTGTATGCTCATGTACCATTTTACCTTTGTTTTCAAGTATTCATAAACGTGGTGCAGGTTTAGGCCCGGCCATTGCATTTCTTTATTCTGGTCCGGCCATCAACATCCTTGCTATTATACTTACCGCCCGCATACTTGGTTTTGAAATGGGCGTTGCACGAATCATAGGTGCCGTATCCTTTAGTGTAATAATTGGATTGATCATGGCTTTGATTTACCGGAAGGAAGAAAAAGCAAAGTCTGAGGAACAGATGAATTTCCCTGACATTCCAGAGAGCCGGCCCATCTGGCAGACATCCCTGCATTTCTTTACACTCGTTTTGATCCTTGTATTTGCCAATTGGGGCAAGCCTGCATCAGGTGACACATCC
>JAEYSM010000071.1 GCA_023434665.1 Bacteroidota bacterium
CTTTATGGCATATTCGCAAGCTTTTGTAAACATCTTTTCTGATTAAACACTGCAAAGATAATACATAAAATGAATAAAGGACAAGTTTGTCCGAATATTTTATTTGAGCCTGATTTCGCAGTCAGCAATCAGCAGTCAGCAGTCAGCAGTCAGCAGTCAGCGGTCAATATTCAATGAAAACTTTTCTTGGTTCTTTGTTGACTGTATATACAACTCCACGAAAAGCTGCATCAAGATACTTAAAAGAGTTTGAAGAAATTGGTATTGTTGAATCGCAAAAAGTAGGGTGTGTTACAACAGGCTTTCTATTTTTTCAATTATGGTTTTTTTGCTGCTGGGGCGTGGCGCATTGTAATCAATGACATTACCTTCTTTGTCAATCAGGATATAAGTTGGAAATGCATTGACCCTGAAAACACTTGACAGTACCTTAAATTCTTCGTTGGTGAGCAGATGGTTTTCACCATCTATATCCTTCGTTTTTATAAGCTTTTCCCAGTTTTCGACCGGTGACTGGGCACAGAGGTTCAGAAAGACAACATCTTTGCCAGCCATTTCAATTGATAGTTGCTTTGCATAGGGAATCTCGTATCTGCACGGACTGCACCATGTGGCGTAAAAGTCGATGTATATGACTTTGCCAAGATGTTTTTGTATGTATTTTTCCAGCACACTCTGCAATTCAATGTCGTTGGAGGCACTGACTGACTGTTGTTGAGGAGTGCTCTGTTTATTATCATCATTGTATTCTTTCAGATATTCAAGTACCGGTTTTTTATCTATCATGCCTGATATTTGTTCCCATTCCTGCGGGGTAGGCGATATGCCTTCGGATAGGTAGAATCTGGCAACACCCTGTGATATAATCATGTCGCGCATGAATCCTCTACTGATATTGCTAATGTTCCTAAGCAAGGACTGCAGATTGTATTCATCCCTTGTTGCGGTGTCGCCAATAATCTGTGTAACCCCATTTGAAATGTAATTTATGGCAGAAAGTGATTGAATATCACACCAGTCGTTTATTGCATATTCAGTGTATAATCCGGTAAAGTATCCGGTGGGCATTGTTCTGAGTTTGGAAGGTCTTTCACTATAATCGAATCTTTCCATGATCCTTTGGTGCGCGGTTTTAAACCTGAATTCAATGCGAATGGCTGAATTGAGGTCGTGGGGCAATGGTTTGTACAGACAATATTCATCGAGGAAAACAAGCTTTATACGTTCTACTTCGGCAGTATAATTGAGCAACTCTTCAGTGGTGTGGGGCGTGGCGTAGTACATATCGGATTCATCCAGAAGTTTTCCGTGTTTTTTATATAAAGCGTCGTAAAACTCCCTAACAAGGCTGTTGCGGCCGGTTTCACTCTTAATCTTCAGATTTTCACTGACAAAGGAAAGCTCATATTGTGCACCTGGCTCCAGTAAATGGATGCTATAGTAATTTTCACCAATTTCAAGATGGGCCACATTCAACAACGGATGGGTGAGGTAAATAGTGAGGTTGAAGCTGCCTGATGAGTCAATGGCAAAGACTTCATCATGAATGATACGGGTAAAATCGAAATAAGTCAGTTTACCTGACTTGGGCATTGGCGATATTTCACTAACCTGTCCTCTGATATTTACCGGTAGTTGGTTTATCGTGTCACCATAGCATTTTGTGAAGTATGACGCTATTATTGCAAGGACTAGTAGGTAGGTTTTAAGTTTCATCGGTTAGGTTGAATTTATTCAGAATTCAACCAAAGGTATTAAAATCATAAATACATGAAACTATTTTGATGTTCTTTGGTTTTTGTTCTTTGTTCTTGGTTCTTTATTGATAGCTCGAAATGACAGTTCGTACCATATTATGTACCATAATTTGGATTTTTGGGACATATTACAAGAATATGGGACAAAATGGACCACGTTTTAATTACTCCCAAACCGGAACGTCGTCTTTATACAGGGTGCGGCCTACTTCTTCGCCTTTCCTGTTGTAGGCGATTTCGTAGCCGTTGCGTTTGTTGTTTACGTAGGGAACCTGAAGCCTGACTTTGCCGTCGGGGTAGAAGGCTCTCTGGATGCCGGTGCCCATTTCGTATCTGCCTTCGCCTACTTTCATGCCGTTGAGATCATAGTAGGTCCATGTGCTGTCGTAAAATCCCATGTTATAGCGGCCTTCAATTTTAACCAGCCCGTTATCATAATACACCAGGTATTCGCCATGCAGCGAATCTTCATAGAAATTGACCTGTTCGGTGAGCTTTCCCTGCAGGTCCCATCTGCTGGTCAGGCCGTGTTTCTTACCTTCTTTCCAGTTTTCCTGAAGTTCCTTGGAGCCGCTGTGATACCATCTTATAAGGGTGCCGTGCGGCTGATCATTCAGATAGGGGATCTCTAACTCTTTGCTTCCGTTGTTGTAAAACCAGACGCTGGTGCCGTTGAGTTTTTTGCCCTTATATTTCTGGATGGATTTGATAGTCCCATCGGGGTAATGGGTCTTCTTCTCTCTGACGCAGGAGAACGCAATCATGGACAGGATTAACAAGTATATAGTTTTTTTCACTGTTTTGGGTTTTGGGTTGATAAGCAGTCAGTCGTCAGCATTCAGCAGTCAGCATTCAGCAGTCAGCTAAAGGCTATTTTGTTTAACTATTTCAAACAGCACTATCCCTGTGGCCACCGATACGTTGAGTGATGCGATGTCGCCCTTCATGGGGATGCGTACTATTTCGTCGCTGCGGCTGATGTATTCGCCCGAAACACCGTCTTCTTCCGATCCCATGATAAGTGCTACGGGGCCGGTGAGGTTGGTTTCGTAATAGGTCTTGTTCCCCTTTTCGGAGACAGCAATGATGCGTAATCCGCTCTCTTTTAGGTATTCGATGGTCTTTTTGAGGTTGTGACTCTTATGTACGGGCAGTATGTTTAAGGCTCCTGCCGATGTTTTTACGGCATCGGCATTTACCGGTGCTCCGCCACGATCGGGGATGATGAGTCCGTGAGCTCCTGCACAGGCAGCACTTCGGGCTATAGCCCCCATATTGCGCACGTCGGTGATCCTGTCGAGGATGACGAATAGCGGGGTTTCGCCACTTTCAAAGACCGACATGAGGAGTGTTTCAATGGGCTGGTAGGCGATCTGCGAGATGTAACAGGCAACACCCTGGTGGTTGGCCCTGATGAGCCGGTTCATTTTTTCGGCCGGCACGTACTGGAAAGGTATCTGGTTTTCGTTGATGAGCTTACGGAGCTCGGGTATCAGTTCGCCTTTAAGGCCATTCTGCAGGAACAGCTTGTCGATTTCCTTGCCTGCTTTTATGGCTTCGATCACCGGCCTGATGCCATAAATTAAATTGCTGTCTTTCATTCAGTTTTTTATGATTTGCCTGCAAAGATAACCATAATCGGGGGGCAAAATCATTTATATTTGCTTCTTGTATCAGCAGTCAGCAGTCGGCAATCAGCAATCAGCAGTGAGCCATCAGGAATCAGCTTTAAGCTTTCAACATCCAATATCCCACTGAATGCTGAATGCTGAGTGCTGACTGCTATAAAGAAAGAACAGTTTTATGAAGAAGTTTCTCGTATATAAATCATCTGCCGGCAGCGGAAAGACGTTCACACTGATGATTGAATACCTGAGTCTGGCTTTAAGGTACCCTACGGCGTATTCGCGCATTCTTGCCATCACTTTTACCAACAAGGCAGCCAATGAGATTAAGGACAGGATCCTGAAGAATCTGAAGATGCTGGCGGCGCTCAACAGGAGTGGAGTGGATGCGCAAAAAGAGGGTGAGGCACCTGACGGGCATGGCTCCAGGGCACTTGACATAGAAAATCTGCCGGCGCGCGACCGGGTGATCTATGAGCAATTATTGAAGCGGACAGGCCTGACAGGCGATCAGCTTGTGGCTAATGCCGATTTGGTGCTGCGGTCGGTGTTGCATCACTATAGTGATTTTGCCGTTTCGACGATAGATAGTTTTATGCATAAGGTGATTCGCTCGTTTGCTTTTGATTTGAAGTTGTCGGTGAATTTTGAGGTGGAGCTTGATACCGGTCTTCTGATCAATGCGGCTGTGGATGAACTGATAGCAAAGGTTGGTAAAGATGAGGTACTGACTGAAATTCTTGAGAATTACGTGGTAAGGAGAGCAGAGGAGGAAGAGAACTGGGATATTTCGAATGATCTGCAGACAAAGGCAGGGGCACTGTTTAAGGAGAAAATGACGGGCCTGATCCCGTTGTTGCAGAATAAATCGCTGAGTAATTCCGATTTCGTGGAGTTGTGCAAAAGGAGTTCGCACCTGAAGGGTGTGATTAAAGTGGCGGGTAATGAGGCATTGGAAATTCTTGAGCGTCATGGCTTTGGCAAGGATGATCTTGTGCAGGGCATGAGGGGTATTTATGGTTTTTTCTGCAAGTGTGCCGCGGGTGAGAAGGCGGATGCCGGTGCCAATGTACGGAAGGCTTTGGACGACGGTCAGTGGTTGAAGAAAGGGTCGGGACTGGACGATAGGTTTGCTGTGATCGAGCCGGAATTGGTGGCAAAGGCCAATACCATTATCGAAACTCAGCACGATTTGAAGTTCGTGGAGATCGTGAGGGATAATTTTCATTCCACCTTGCTTCTGAAGAAGATAAATGATGAGCTGTCGTTCATTAAGGAACAGCGTAACATTGTGTCGATAAGTGATTTCAACACATTGATCGCCGACGTGGTGAAGGATCAGCCTGTGCCTTTCATTTTCCTGCGGGTGGGTGAGAAGTTCAGGCATTTTATGATCGATGAGTTTCAGGATACCTCCGAAATGCAATGGCAGAATCTGTTGCCTTTGATTGAAAACGCATTGTCGGATTCGAATATGAATATGATCGTGGGCGATGGCAAACAGGCGATCTACCGTTTTAAGAACGGGAATGCCGGTCAGTTTGTCGATCTGCCAAAACTTAAAGGTTCTGATACCAGCAGCCTGGTTAGAACGCGCGAGCGGGTGCTTGAACATCAGTACCTTGAGGCGGTTCTGGATACCAATTACCGGTCGCGGCAGGAGATAGTGGAGTTTAACAACGACTTTTTCGCTTATGCTGCACCGGTGTTTATTCCTGAGCATGCCCACTTTTACAGGGAGGTACGGCAGCAGTTTAAGCCTGATAACACGGGTGGATTGGTGAGCATGAACTTCGTGGAACCGGGGCTGACGATTGAGAAAGTGCTGGATGTGGTGGCTCAGGCACGACAGGATGGGTATCAGTATGGCGATATAGCGGTTTTGTGCCGCGTGAACAAGGACGCCGTGAGGATTGCCGAAGCCTTACAGTCGCAGGGCATTGGGGTGGTTTCTTCGGAATCGCTTCTGTTGTCGGTTTCGCCCGAGGTGAGTTTCCTTGTCAACTGGATATATTGGCTGGCCTTCCCGGAGGACAAGATCTCGTTGCAGGGGGTGATTGAGTATTTACGGACAAGATTTCTGGCTGAAGAAGAGGTGCTGACGAACAGGACCGGCCGAAAGGCACTAACAGAGATACTGGTTAAGGCAGGAATTGACCTTAATTTCAGGAGTCTGGCAGGGATGTCGTTTTATGATACGGTCGAATTGCTGGTGCGGAAATTTGAGCTGTCGAAAGTGAGTCCCGTCTATATGCGTTTCTTCCTTGATGAAGTGCTGAAGTTCACACTGCGGGAAAGTACGGGATCTGAGGGATTCATAGAGTACTGGCAGCAGAATTGCCATAAACTATCGGTTAGCATGAGCGACCAGATGGAATCGGTGAGGATACTAACGGTACATAAATCAAAGGGACTCGATTTCCCGGTGGTGATTTATGCTTTTCCCGATCCCAGGACGCGAAAGGACGATTTGTCGTGGCAGGAGGTGAGCGTGGCGGTTTCGGATGAGAAAACGCTGGAGTTTCCATTGGTGTATAGTTATGGTTCAAAACTGGAAGATACACCAATGCAGGAGGATTACCGGACGGAGATGGCACTGAACTGTCTCGACAGATTCAACCTTTATTACGTGGCCTTTACGAGGGCATCGGAGCGGTTATACGTGGTGATGGAAGAAGCAGAGGATAAAAAGGGCGGCGGCAAAAAGGACACGGAGATTAAACTGGCAGGACTGGTTAGATCGTACATGGATCAGCACCGCCCTGATATGACCCTCAACAGGGGAGATGAGGTTGCTGTAGTGGCTAATGGTGGAGAGGTTAATGGGCAGGAATATGTATTTGGCGTAGGGGATAAGGTGAAGGGGAAGTATGCAGGTGAGAGTGGTGAAAAGACCGTTGATGGTGAGGGTGAAATGGGTTTGGAAAGGCAGAGCGTGGTGGGTGCGGTTGAGAGGGGTGTTTCAGGTGATTTAAGGATGGGAGAGGATGGTGCAGATGGCAGGGATGGAATGGGTGATGAAAGGTTGGGGGTTGGTAGTGCAGATGGCGGAACATTGAGGGGAGAGGAGTTGAAAATCGATATAACTTTTACTCCGGGTGACTGGAGCGATCATCTTGTGCTGTCGGGTCAATCGCCGGCTGACTGGGTGGCTGCTACCACTATGATAGGTCCGGATGCAGCCATGCTTGATAAGACGGAGTATGGGATTCTGATTCATCAGGTTTTATCCGGTATTGACACGGCAGCTGATCTGGCGAAAGCGATCGGTAAGGCAATCGCGACACTCGATTTTAAATCACCGGTGGATGGGAATGACATGTTTCAGCAGCAGTTGACCGGATTGCGTGAGAGGGTTCACGGGGACGTTCAGGCGCTTCTGTCAAAGAAAGAAGTTGCTAAGTTCTTCAAGGGCGGCAACATCATAAAGGAGGCGGAGATTCTGACGCCCGAAGGCAGGAGTTACAGACCCGACCGTGTGGTGGTGTTTGACGATGAGACTTGTGTGATTGATTATAAGACCGGTGTGCCAAAGAATGCACATCAGGCACAGTTGCTGACTTATATGCAGTTGCTGAGTGAAATGGGCTACAAGAATTTGAAGGGCTATCTGTTTTATATCGGCGAGTCGTTCGAAGTGGTGAAAGTGGATTTTGCCCACCCGGAGTTGCTTTTGATTTGAGGCGTTTTCGCAATCGCACTGATGGTAATGACGGTGGGTTGGTTTGGGATAAGCCGCAAAGCGGAAATAATTGGAGTAGAGGGGATTGATTGATTGTGTAATAAGTGCTAAGGTTATCAGTGTGTTTTAAATGTTAGAGAAATTCTTGAAGATTTACAAATGATTAAATATATAAAGGCTGCTGAAATAATTGACTTTCCCTCTTTGCCGGTTATTGACGTCAGGACGCCGGCAGAGTATGCGATTGGTCATATTCCGGGAGCCGTTAATTTGCCTATTTTCAGCGACAAGGAGCGGGAGGCAGTGGGCACCCGTTAT
>JAEYSM010000081.1 GCA_023434665.1 Bacteroidota bacterium
TTGAACTACGTTAAATGAAAAGAATGAAGAAATTTAACTGCATATAACTGGCTGGTAAATGCCATGCCTAAAAAGAACTTCAAAGCCAATACATCCTGCGGCACGGCAGTTACCAGCCGAATGTTAGGCAACATTAAAAAAGACACTGCGGAATGACTAATAAAATGGATGAAAAGAAAAAAATATTTGGATTAGAGAAAAATGCTTTTTTCACCGGATTAACAAGTTTTTTCACAGACACATCTACCAAAATGGTATATAGTGTGATGCCACTATTCCTATTGTCGATAGGAGCATCAAAAACAACTATCTCCTTAATTGAAGGGATTGCAGAAAGTACGGCATCATTATTAAAAGCAATTTCGGGGTACTGGAGTGATAAGATTGGTAAAAACAAGCCATTCATGATTATCGGATATGGTATTACAGCCATTATAACACCTTTATATGCATTAGCAAGAATACCAATTCAGATTTTATTTTTTCGGTTTTTTGAACGCATAGGAAAAGGTTTAAGAGCGGCACCACGAGATAGCCTTATAAGTGGCTCTATTAAAAAAAATGAAGCTGGTAAAACTTTTGGGTTTCAGAAAGCAATGGATAATAGTGGGGCTATTGTTGGTCCTTTGATTGCTTTCTTATTGTTATCTATTTTTCCATTAAATTATTCTTACATATTTTTATTAGCAACCATTCCAGCAATTCTTGGTGTATTAACGATTATTATTTTCATAAAAGAAGCAAAGGCAGAAAAAAAAGAAACCACCAATAAGATTTCATTAAAACTTTTACCCAAAAAATTTTATTTCTTTCTTATTATAATTTTCGTGTTTACTCTTGGTAATTCAGCAGATGCATTATTGCTTGTAAAAACAAGCGAAACAGGTATAGATAAATCATACATTCCTTTTGTATATATGATATTTAATACAGTATCTGTTTTGCTGGCCATACCGATTGGAAAATTATCGGATAGAATTGGTCGTGAAAAATTGATTATTCTGGGTTTTATAGTATATGCAATTGTTTATTATTTTTTCGGTAGGTTTAATAGTATAAATGTTTTTATTTTCTTGTTTATGCTGTATGGATTTTACAGTGCATTGACTGATGGTAGCCAGAAAGCAATGATTTCTGATATTGTTAGTAAAGACTTAAAAGGGACGGGATTTGGAATTTATCATGCTGTACTTGGAATTACTTTATTACCTGCGAGTTTAATTGCAGGATTATTGTATGATAAGGTTAATTCAAATGCGCCATTTTATTTTGGTTCTATAATGGCATTAATTGCTACTATACTAATGATAATATTTACAGTTTTAGACAAGAAAAAAGAAAAAATTAACGTTGCCTAACACGCGGTCATAAAACATTGGGGTTTTAGTGGTATGCCAAGCATATCGCTCGCTGGCAAGATTCTTATCGGTTGATAGGTTCGCAGCTCCGAACTCCCCAACGTTTCATACCGCCAACGTTAGCAACAAGGCGAAAAAAGAGACGCACAATTATGACAGACAGTGCAAACTTGGAGGAATTTATTTTGTTTTTTTCTCCCCCCACAAAAAGAAAAAAGGAAACCCCAACCCACATTGCAGCACATTTCCAAGCCCCCACAAGCCAACGCCCAAACCAAAGGCTTGTAAAAGAGCTGCAATTTTGCCTGCGCACCGGTGCTTAATTGTTACATTTGAGCTTTGAACTAACCGAGATTAATGAAATTAGTGTAATGAAAAACGAAATAGATAAAAAACTTACAGATAAAAACATTAAACCAACTGCCATGCGTGAGTTGGTTTTACAAGTATTAAATGAACAAAATTCAGCTATAAGTTTACCTGAGCTTGAAAAGAAATTTAATAAAGTTGACAAAGTAACATTATATAGAACCCTAAAAACTTTTGAAAAAAACAAACTAATTCATAGTATTGACGACGGGAGTGGAACGGTAAAATATGCACTTTGTCAGGACACTTGCGAATGTCTGCCCGAAGACCTGCATGTTCATTTTCTTTGCACGAAATGCAATCAAACGTTTTGTTTAAATGATTTCCCAGTTCCTTCAATTAATCTTCCGAATAGTTTCTCTCTTGAAAGTGTTAATATGGTAGTAAAAGGAGTATGCTCAAACTGTAAATCTTAACTTTGCAACTGGGTTGCACAAACTTTATCGTATATTTGTCGTTGTAATATAAAGTTAAAAGATGTTTGAAGGGAAAAATAGTAGAATAGTTTTAATGTTGTTGGCAGGGCTGATAATATTACTTCATGCTACAATCCCTCACCACCACCACTTCGACTCCGTCGAAGCCCACCCCGAAAATTTAGAATGCGAAACTACCAATTCGGACAAACACAATGAAAACCCGGATACACATTGTCATGCATTTAACCTTATTGTTTCGGATAGCGGAAGCGATTTAACTATTCATTCCTCCCCAATATCTAAATTCAATCTCGACCTTTTTGGTATTAACACAAATATTGAATTAGTTTCAAAACACAATGTGGCAGACTATGCCCATTGTTTCTTATTCTTTCCACATAAACAAATATTCCTTACCAACCATTCGCTGAGAGCACCTCCGGTAACTGTTTAATTTCTTTTTGATTTTCTTATAAATCCGATAGAGTATTTTATCGGTAGTAGTAATCACTTAATCTTTCTAAAATGAAGAAAAAGAGATTAAGCAAGCAGCAGCTACTTGAAAAGCAAAAGCTTGACGAAAAAAAATTTAACAGAACAATGCTGATAAGTTTCAGTATCCTTTTTCTAAGCTTAACTTCAATTCTTGTTTTTTATACCTATCGGTGTGACACAAGGTTTGCCTGGCGTAAAATAGTATGGTATGGCGAAGTAGTACCTAAGAATTGGATTTGCATGAATGCAGATAACCTTCAAATTCATGAAAGTATTAGCGCAGTTTATGAGGGCAAAACGTATTATTTCTGTAGTCAGGCATGTTTCAATCATCTCGTAAAGCATTCCAGTAAAGTTGCAATAGCGCCTGATGCATTTTCAGGCGATTCAATTAATAAATCGGCTGCACTTATTGGACTTAAGGAACGAGGAAAGCCGGAACTGGTGTATTTTAAAAACGAACAAAATTTTAAAAAATATTATGAAACAAAATCAAGTAAATAATTTAAAGTCTCTAACAAATAAAATAAAGATGAAATGATAAACAGTATTATATCTTTTTCGATAAAGAATAAAGCTCTTATCTGGCTGATGACAATCGGTCTGATTTTAGGAGGAATATATTCTATAAATAAAGTGCCACTCGATGCCTTACCTGACATCACAAACAATCAGGTGTTGGTAATTACTTTAGCTCCGAACTTAGGAACTGAAGACATTGAGCAGTTTGTTACCTATCAGGTAGAATTGGCAGTAGCGAACTTACCTGATGTTACGGAGATACGAAGTGTATCAAGGTTCGGACTGTCGGTTGTGACCATTGTATTTAAAGAGAGTGCAGGAACATATTTGCCTAGGCAATTGGTAAGTGAAGCCTTAGCCGAGCTAAAGGAAAAAATTCCCCAAGGCTTTGGAGAACCATTTATGTCACCTATCAGTACAGGTTTGGGCGAAATCTACCAATATACCCTTGAAGTAGAACCGGGTTACGACACCATTTATGACGATATGGAATTGCGTACTATGCAAGAGTGGATTGTAAAGCGACAAATGGCAATGTTACCGGGAGTTGTTGAGGTGAATTCTTTTGGAGGTAGAGGAAAACAATATGAAGTAGCTGTGAATCCAGATAAGCTGCGAAGTATGAACATAACTATTTCTGACATTTTTGATGCATTAGAAGCTAATAACCAAAATACAGGTGGAGCTTACATCGAAAAAAACTTTCAAGCTAACTTTATTCGAGGCGAAGGATTAATGCGTTCGCTGGATGACATTAAAAATACTTTGGTTACCAATATCGATGGTCAACCTGTATTTGTTCGTGATGTTGCCGAAGTGAAATATGGCAGTTTTGTACGTTATGGTGCATTTACCAAAAACGGAAAAGGAGAAGCCGTTGGTGGTATTGTGATGATGTTAAAAGGGGAAAACTCCAATGATGTTATTAAAGATGTTAAAGAACGCATAGAATTAATTCAAAAGTCATTACCCGAAGGAGTAACCATAAAGCCGTTTCTCGACCGTAGTAAACTTATCAAGAGTACAACATCCACGGTTGCTGAAAATCTATCGCTAGGTGCGCTCATTGTAATTTTTGTGCTTGTAATATTCTTGGGCAATTTAAGAGGCGGTTTAATTGTTGCTTCTACCATCCCTTTAGCTCTACTTTTTGCATTTATTATGATGAATATTTTTGGTGTATGGGCAAACTTAATGAGTTTGGGAGCTATTGATTTTGGAATACTGGTCGATGGTGCAGTAATTATTGTGGAAGCTATGATTTTTTATCTGCACAGTAAAAACTATATTGGTACAAAATTGGATAAAACGAAACGAGACGAGTTAGCCAATAAATCGGCAAGCAAGATGATGAACTCTGCTTTTTTCGGGCAGCTAATCATTCTGATTGTTTTTATTCCTGTTCTGGCTCTTCAAGGTGTCGAAGGCAAAATGTTTATACCTATGGCTATGACATTTGGTTTTGCAGTTTTAGGTGTGTTAGTGCTGTGTTTAACCTATATCCCAATGATGGCTGCTTCATTTCTACAACCACCAAAAAACGAAAAACAAAGTTGGGGAGATAGAGCTATTGGTAAAATGGAGCGTGTTTATGAACCAATCATAACCTGGGCACTTAAACGTAGCCGTTGGGTTATTAGTGGAGCTGTTATATTATTGATTTTTGGCGGATTTTTATTCTCTCGTATGGGAGCTGAATTTATTCCGCAACTCGATGAAGGCGATTTTGCTTTTCAGGCATTTCTTAAACCGGGAACTTCTTTGACTGAAGTAGAAAAAGCATCTACACGGTTAGAACAAATCGTATTGGAAAACTTTCCTGACGAAATTGAAAGTATCCAAAGCCGTATTGGTGTTGCCGATTTACCTACCGACCCAATGCCTATTGACATAGCCGATATTTTTGTAATTCTAAATCCACAAGACCAATGGACAAAAGCGGAAACAAAAGAGGAATTAATTGATAAAGTGCGGGAAAAGGTAAGTGTGTTGCCCGGTATCAATTTTGAGTTTACCCAACCAATAGAAATGCGCTTTAACGAACTTCTAACAGGAATTCGAGAAGATGTTGCGGTAAAACTATATGGCGATGATTTGGATATATTGGCAAATAAAGCGGAAGAAATATCCAAACTTATTGCCGGTATAGACGGAATTGCAGGAATAAAAGCCGAGGCAACCCGTGGTTTACCGCAAATAACCGTGCGTTATAACCGCAATAAAATGGGGCGATATGGTCTGAAAATTAAAGAATTGAATACGCTTATCGAAACTGCTTTTAGCGGAGGTGTTGCAGGCACAATTTACGAAGGTGAAAAAATGTACGATTTAGTGGTGCGTTTAGATGAAGAACATCGCACAAATATTGACGATATACGAAATTTATTTGTGAGTTTACCCGATGGCAACCAAGTGCCTATTAAGGAAGTGGCTGAAATAAATTATCAGCCCGGTCCAATGCAAATAAGCCGTGACAATACCAACAGAAGAACTTATGTGGGAATTAATGTTGAAGGCAGGGATATAAAATCACTGGTTGAAGAAATTCAAACTACATTAGATGAAAAACTGGAATTGCCTTCCGGTTATTATATTCGATACGGTGGTGCATTTGAAAATCTCGAAAGGGCATCTCAACGTTTATCCTTTGTGGTTCCGCTTGCTTTGGCGTTAATTTTTATGCTGGTATTTTTTGCAGTTAAATCGTTCAAGCAAACTCTTATGATATACGTTGCTGTTCCCTTTGCAGCTGTGGGTGGAATTTTATCGTTATATCTACGTGATATGCCTTTTAGTATCTCTGCAGGAGTAGGTTTTATCGTTTTGTTTGGTGTTGCAGTGTTAAATGGATTGGTGCTTATTTCTGGTTTTAATGAACTTAAAGCCGAAGGCAACCTTAATATTAACGACATTATTAAAAAAGGTTCATTAAGACGTATTCGTCCAATTTTCCTAACAGCTTCTACCGATATATTAGGATTTATCCCAATGGCTGTTTCAACTTCGGCAGGTGCAGAAGTACAGCAACCTTTAGCAACAGTAGTAATTGGAGGTATGCTTACTTCATCTTTACTAACCTTAATAGTTTTACCTATCCTGTATCGTTTTGTTGAAACAGGTAAATTTAAAGTTAAAATTCCTGTACCCAGTACGGCTGTGATAGCAATGGTTTTAATCATTGGAGGTGTAGGTTTGTCAGGTAATCTAAAGGCTCAAAGTACAAGTTTAACACTTCAACAGGTTATTGAAAGGGCTAATGAGAACTATCCTTCAATTAAGGCTGCTCAAATGGAGATTGACAAGCAAAAAGCTTTGAAAGCAACAGCTTATGATTTTGGAAGCACATCAATTTATACCGGAAAAGAAGAAGTTGGAAATGGGTTGCCGGGAGTTCAAAACCGACTAGGAATTGGGCAATCAGACATTGATATTTTTAGTATTCCTGCAAAAAGCAAATTAGCCGATGCACGAACGCAACAGGCTGAAATGGGATTGAATTTAACTGAAAAAACGCTTTTGCGAGATGTGAGTATCGCTTGGTATAATGCTGCTTATTTTAAACAACAATGGCTGCTTTTTAAGGAACTTGACACCTTATACGCCAACTTTCAGAAAGCTGCTGAATTGAGGTATAAAACACAGGCAAGCTCAAAAATTGAGTTTCTTTCCGCTTCGGCAAAGTATAAAGAATTGCAGGTAAATTTAAAGAAAGCTGAAAGCAATTATTTGGCAAGTTTGCAACTTCTAAATCAATACTTGTTGTATCCATCGGAGTTTGATGTTGACATTCAAAATCTTGAGCAAAACGTTTTTGATGTAGTTTCTAAGAGCGATTCATTAATAGAAAGTCCCTTATTGAATTACTATTCTACTGCCATTAATGTTGCCGAATCGGAATGGAAAACGGAAAAAGCCAATTTCTTGCCGAAATTAAACCTTGGCTATAAAATGCAATCGGTTGATGGCAATTCGGGGTTCTACGGATGGGAAGCAGGAGTTACTGTACCATTGCTGTTTTTCTCTCAATCGGGAAAAACGAAAGCTGCAAATTTAAACGCACAAATTGCAAGTCAGCAATATCAACAAAAAGAATTGGAAATAAAAGCAGGGTATAATCAACAGATTAGCAGATACCTTGCATTGCTTGAAGTTATTAATTATTACAAAAATGAAGCCTTGCCATTGGCAGACGAACAAATTCAGGCATCTAATTTAGGATATAAATTGGGGAGCATTGACTATGTTCAGTTTATTCAAAATATGGAATCGGCAATTAATACAAAACAGGAGTTTCTAAATCAACAGGCAGAATACTTTGAATTGTCTGCTCAATTAAAATATATAACAGGTAAATAATTTTTAAAAATGAAAAAAATGAAAAATAAAATATTTATAGCAATTATAGCCATTGCAACATTGATGTCCTGTAACTCTGCAAATAATAAAGGTCATGAAGGTCATGAAGGTGAAGAACATGAAGAGAGTGGTGCAGAGGGAGTAGTTATACTTAATAAAAATCAGCAGGAAGCCCTAAAAATTAAATTAGGAACTATTCAAATGCGGAATTTAACCACCGTGGTAAAAACTAACGGGCAGCTCGAAGTAGCTCCTTCAAGCAGTGCCGATGTAACTGCAATTGTTGGTGGAAATGTGAAAAGTATCAAAGTGTTTCATGGTGACAAAGTAGCTAAAGGGCAGCTTCTCGCCGTTCTTGAACATCCCGATTATATTGTTCTTCAGGAACAGTTTTCGGAAGTAGCAAATAAACTGGAATTCCTGGAAAAAGAATACGAACGTCAGAAAGAACTATTTGAAAACAATGTTGGAGCAGGTAAAGATTATCAGCAGGCAAAATCAGAATACAATACAGCAAAAGCAAAGTACGAAGGATTAAAATCACGTTTGCAATTGCTGAACCTTTCTCCTGATAAAATTGAAGAAGGGAATATTTCAAATACTGTAAATATCATAGCACCAATAAATGGCTTTGTGAATGAAGTGAATATTAAAGTTGGGACTTATGTTGATGCCAAAGACAAACTTTTTGCAATTACCGATAACAGTGAAATACATGCCGACTTTATGATTTATGAGAAAGATGTTCATCTTGTAAAAGAAGGTCAAACGGTTCATTTTACGGTTTCAAACCGCCCAAGTGAAGAGTTAACAGCAACCGTCTTTGCCATCGGAAAAGAATTTGAAGCCAATTCGAGAGCTGTACATATTCATGCCAAATTAAATGAAAAGGTTTCCGGCCTTATTTCGGGGATGTATATTTCAGGGCATTTGCACACCGACAAACAATTTACCCAAACAGTACCCAACGATGCCATAGTTACTGAGGGAACTAAATCGTACATTTTTATTGTTGATAACGAAGCGTTGGAGTCAAAAGAAAATGCCGAACATGATGACCACGACCTTGGTGTGGAAGAAAAAGCAGATGCTCACGCAGATAATGACGAACACGAAGGACACGACCATGATACAGAAGAAAAAGCTGATACTCATGCAGACAATGACTCAGGGCATAACAACAGCGGAGAAATGGCTTTTCGTATGGTCGAAGTTATTACAGGGCTTAAAGATGATGGTTACACTCAAATAACCCTTGTTGACAGCTTACCTGAAAACACACAAGTTGTTTTGAATTCAGCCTACTATTTACTTTCTGAGATAGGAAAAGGAGAAACTTCACATGAACATTAAAAACTAAAATCATGAAAGAAATAAAAGCATTTGTAAAACCATTTAAGGTTAACGACATTGTTCATCAGCTAATGGATGCCGGATATCCAAACATTACCATTTCGATGGCAGAAGGTACTGGCAATTTTCAAAACGACGACCCTTCCATTTCAACGCACTTTTCAATATCGGATAGTCCTGTGGCTAAACTCGAAATTGTAAGTAATAAAGAAGATGTGGAAAAAATAATTTCCATAATATCGGAACAAGGACGCACAGGAAATCCCGGAGACGGTCTAATTTACATATCTGATGTTGAAAAAACATACCGTGTAAAACAAGTTTAGAGAATAATAATTAGTTGTATTTTATACAGGTTGTCGAATTTCGACAGCCTGTATATCATAAAACTTTAACGTATGAGCACATATCTATTTTTATACTACTGCATCTTTTTAATAGCACTTTTCATTGCGCCAAGCTATGTAACTTACAAACGAACAGGGATAAATCCCTTCAAGTTTAGCAAGGAAGAAACAGCAATAAACTATGTTGGGAAAGCCTACAAAATCATTTCAGCTTTTGCATTTGCAACCATTCTGTTAAATGCTTTTTTGACTTCAACCATGCAATATTTAGTTCCAATTGAATATTTACAAAGTGACATTTTAGTTTGGGTAGGGCTTGGTTTGATTCATCTCGCTTTCCTAATAATATTTATTGCACAGCGTAATATGGCAAACGAATGGCGTATAGGAATTGATAATGAAAATAAGGTAAACCTTATCACAAAAGGCATGTTTGGCATTTCTCGAAACCCTATTTTTCTTGGAGTAATCATTGTATTCATCGGATTATTTCTGATAATCCCAAACGCTGTCACAGTTGTTATTTTAGTTTCAGGAGTAATTGTAATTCAGGTACAGGTTAGGTTGGAAGAAGAGTTTCTTTTGAATCAACTTGGTAATGAATACAAGGAATATATGTCTAAAGTTAAAAGATGGATATTTTAATCAATTAAGTTATGGCACACAATCACAGTCATGGACATTCGCATTCAGATACAAACAGCTATAACAAAGCGTTTGCGATAGGTATAGGGTTAAATATAGTTTTCGTTGCAGTTGAAGTATTTTATGGCTTAATAGCAAACTCTTCGGCACTGCTGGCTGATGCCGGACACAATGCAAGTGATGTACTTGGTTTGGTGTTTGCCTGGTTTGCCGTATGGATGTCAACCAAAAAGCCAACAAAACGCTTTACCTATGGTTTTAAGAAAACAACTATTTTAATTTCTGTATTAAATGCCTTTCTTTTATTTGGAGCAGTGATTGCGATTGGTTGGGATGCAATTGGAAAATTCAAAAATCCTGAACCTGTTGCAGGAACACAAGTTATGATAGTTGCCGGAATAGGTGTTTTTATAAATACCATTACCGCTCTTATGTTTTTAAAAGGGCAGAAAGATGACTTGAACATTAAAGGGGCATTCTTACACATGGCAGCCGATGCTGGTGTGTCGTTAGGCGTTGTGGTATCTGGTTTGTTGATTGTAAAAACTGGATTACAATGGATTGACCCTGTAATGAGTTTTATAATCATACTTGTAATATTATGGGGAACATGGAAACTTTTTACCGAATCAATCAGGCTTGCATTGGATGCTGTTCCGGATACTATCAAATTTGAGAATGTAAAAGCTGCAATTCTTGAAACAAGTGAAGTAATAGACTTGCATGATTTACACATTTGGGCAATGAGTACAAATGAGAATGCTTTGTCTGTTCATGTGTTAACATCAACACAAAATACCGACAGCCTTTTGAACGAATTGAAAGAAAAATTAGCAAAGCAGTTCAGCATAAAACATATAACTATTCAGCTCGAAAAAGAAAGCTTAAATTGTACGAAATGTTAAAATCAGAATATCACATATCAAAAATGGACTGTCCGTCCGAAGAAAATATGATTCGGATGAAATTGGATGGTTTAAATGTTATTAAAAAACTCGAATTCGATATTGAAAAACGGAACCTTACAGTCTTTCATTCCGAAGCTGATGAAGAAATTCTAAAACGGTTGGAAGCATTAAATTTTGGAGCAAAGTTATCTGGCACCGAAAATATTGATGAAAGTGAGGTTATACTAGAAAGTTCAGAAGTTCAGTCAAAACTCCTTTGGTCGGTATTGATAATAAACTTTACCTTTTTCATTATTGAGATGACAACAGGTCTTATCTCAAAATCAATGGGGTTAGTTGCTGATTCACTTGATATGTTAGCTGATTCTTTTGTGTATGGATTAAGTCTTTGGGCAGTAGGTTCAACAGTTTTACGAAAAAAGAAAGTAGCTCGTTTGAGTGGGTATTTTCAACTATCATTAGCCCTTTTAGGGATTATAGAAGTAACCAGACGATTTATTGGCTCAGAAGCCATGCCTGATTACCGAATAATGATTGGCGTTTCAATCCTTGCATTAATAGCAAATGCAGCCTGTTTATATATTCTACAGAAATCAAAAAGCAAAGAAGCTCACATGAAGGCAAGCATGATTTTCACTTCCAATGATGTAATAATAAATGGAGGTGTTATTCTTGCAGGGGTTTTGGTTTTACTTACCGAATCAAAGTATCCTGATTTGATAGTTGGTTCTATCGTTTTCTTGATTGTTGTACGAGGAGCATTTAGAATATTAAGGCTTGGAAAATAATGAAGCCTATTTTGCTAAAATCGAAAATAACCTGTCCTGAATGTGGTTTTCAAAAAGAGGAAACCATGCCCGAAAATTCTTGCCAATTCTTTTATGAATGTGAGAAGTGTAAAACTGTATTAAAACCTAAGAAAGGTGATTGTTGTGTGTATTGCTCTTATGGTTCGTTTAAATGCCCTTCAATTCAAAAGAATGAAAGTTGCTGCTAATTTTTTAACAAAATTGAAGTGTTAACACTGTTCTGACGAAAAGTATTTTCGTTATATTTAACATTTATTTTTACAAATACAGTAACAAGTTGGAAAATAGCAGGTGTAGGTTCGGAAAATTCAATAGTAGAAAGGAAAAACAGAGTAAGCATCCGATAAAACCCATATTGTAGATACTATAAGGGCTAATTACTTTTGGCTGAAAGAAAAATAGCCATGACACTTGAAGATTATTCTGCCCTCGAACAAGATTTCCTCACTTCAGATGTT